>CAZWTL010000016.1:0-52205 GCA_964637025.1 uncultured Syntrophaceae bacterium
ATCCCACGGTCGCCTATGCCGCGTAAAATGGTCATGTTCAGTTGCCGGAGTAATAATCACGAGAATGTAGAGAAGAAACGTATCCACAATCTTTAACTGTGAAAGCTCCCGGCCGTTCTTGATTAAACTGATCATGATGCATAAAGCGGTCAGAACCAGGGAAAAGATGATCATATTTGCCCTCACATAAACGGTGTGGGTGCGACGCCTGCTTTGTTCGCACCAGCCTTCAATCGATCTCAAGTGATCCGATGAGCTCATTGATGTGTTTGATCCCGTTGCGGATCATGTATCCCTTAATTCCTTCGACGATTTTCATCGTCACGGCGGGATCGATGAAGTTGGCAGTACCAACCTGCACAGCCTTCGCACCTACAATCAGAAACTCCAGGGCGTCTGCGGCTGAACAGATCCCTCCGATCCCAATGACCGGAATCTTGAGACAATGGACCGCCTGCCAGACCATCCGAAGCGCTATCGGTTTGACAGCAGGTCCTGAAAGCCCGCCGGTTACATTTGCCAGATGTGGTCGCCTGCGTTGTATGTCAATTGACATTCCCGTGAGTGTGTTGATGAGTGATACCGCATCAGCGCCAGCAGCTTCAACAGCCAGCGCGATTTCAGGAATGTCGGCTACATTGGGCGTCAGCTTCACGATTACAGGGAGATCGGTCTCGTATTTGACTTTGTGAGTTACTTCGGCCGCTGAGTCAGGTCTGGCGCCGAAGGCCATACCCCCTTTTTTCACATTTGGACAGGAGATGTTGACTTCGATCGCATGCACGCCTGTAGTGCCGCTGAGGATGGAGGCGATACGGCTGTAATCGTCGATCGTCTCACCGAATATGTTGGCGACTACGGCTACATTGAAATCTCTAAGATATGGCAATTTATCGTCAACAAACGCACGGACACCTATATTTTGAAGACCGATGGCATTGAGCATCCCGCAGGGCGTTTCCATGATCCGTGGCGCTGGATTCCCGGCACGCGGTTCGAGGGAAAGCCCCTTGACTACAACAGCTCCCAGACGGTTCAGATCGCAGAAAGGTGAAAACTCCTCGCCGTAACCGAAGGTTCCCGAGGCTGTCATAACAGGATTCTTCAGAGATAGGCTTCCAATACTCACTCCAAGCGCAAGATCGACGATGCGGTTGACATCCGACTCCATAAAATTTGCCTGTTCCTCCGGTCATGACTTGAGATCAAGATCTTTCAGGTTGAATACTGGTCCATCATGGCAAACTCTCTGATATTGATTTTTCTCTTTTCCACCTCTCATAGCCACAGCGCATCCGAGACAGGCTCCCATGCCGCATGCCATTCTTTCCTCCATGGAAACCTCACAGCGGATATTGGACTGTTCCAAAAGCAATCCGAGCGAACGGACCATTGCGGTAGGTCCGCAAGCATGAATCAGGGTTTCATCCGGAAGATAACGGCACAGATCACCGCGAAGCAGATCCGTCACAAGTCCTCGGTATCCAGCACTGCCGTCTTCGGTTGCTATCCTAAGATCGCAAACACCCTTGAAACGGTCGATGCCGGCGAGGAGCGCCGCTGTCCTGGCTCCGACATAAACAATGATTTTGATTCTATGTTGAGCGGCGGCGAGAAAATAGACCTCATGAAGCAGAAAGGCGAGTGGTGCCACGCCGACCCCCCCAGCCAGAAGGATCACGAGCTTCGCGTCCTGCCCTGGCGTGAATCCATGGCCTAGGGGACCCGTAACCGTTAGAAGATCACCCGGCTTCATCCGGGAGAAGATGGATGTCCCGCGACCGGTAACTCGGTAAAGCAGTTCTAGGAATGCACGGTCCTTGGCTCTCCGGAATCCGAAAACACTTAGAGGCCTTGGAAGCAGCGGTTCCTCCCGCTGCGGATCACGGATCATGACGAACTGACCCGGAAACGGCGTAGCAAAGCTAGAAGGCAGGCTGACAGTGAACATATAATGTTCCGGGGCAATGCATTTGCTTTCAGTTAACCTTCCAGTCTCCATCGATAGGGATTCATGAGCGTTCTTCATGCTCTTCTCCAAGTGCTACTGCTGGAGGGTCGTCGTTCCGGATATTGCGATCCAGTTCCAACGACATGATGAGGGCGTCGTCCCCGGTATCGTTGTAGTAACCGGGACGAACGCCCCTGACGGAAAATCCAAAATTTTCATACAGTTTTTGTGCTGAAAGGTTGGAGCGGCGAACCTCCAGGGTGATAAAACGAGAGCCTTGATTGATGCAATCATGTATCATGCTCGAAACCATCCTGGAGGCAATCCCTCGTTTTCTCAAGTCTTTCCGCACTGCAATGTGATGCAGATGCGTTTCATCAGCGACATTCCAGAAAACAACGTAGCCCGCCACGGATTTCCCGCGTTCCCCGGTGGTACGTCCGACCAGTATCCGTGAAATTGGATTTTTAGTTTCGCCTTGGAAGAGACCGGCAGTCCACGGAGACGGAAACGATTCATTCTCGATCGACAGGATTTCGAGCAGATCCGCCTCCTCATAATCAACGATGGTCAGGTTATCGTAGTTCATGATTCAAGCAGGATGCACATAATACAGAACTATTGATACGACAAGAAAAACACCACAGATGATCGGAATTTTTCCGCGCACGTGCACTGTGTTCAGAGCAACCGCCACACCGATCATGGGGATCAATCCATAGAGAAGTTCGAGCCCTCTCGTGGCCCATGGTGCCAGACGGACATAACTCCAAGTCATCAGACCTAATCCGATCGGAAATGCAATCATGATGATACACGTCGGGATTAGCCATGCACGAAAGGTTGCGAGGAGATGATTTGGGGAGATGGACTGGATATCACCCTTGGCAATCTTGCCTACAACAAGGTGGGCATGTCTCTCGTTGCATCGAATCATCCACAGCTCCATTCTTTGGGCAAACAACGCAAGTGGAGTGAAAACAAGCACTGCACATGCGATCAATCCATGGGAAAGGTGTCCCAGGATTTGCCCGCTTTCTATGCTGCAGGCGGCAATCAAAACAGCTGCGATGGTGTCGTTTGGAATCATGCAGACACCGATCGGAAGACGGTCGATCCAGAAGAGTTCAATGAATGCGCCGGAGATCAATCCTGTGTAAGGATCGCCCATTATCAGGCCGGTGAGGGGGGCCGCCACAATAGGCCGTGAAATCAATGCCTGGATAAAAAAACGATCCAGGCATAGAACGCCGCCGATGATGGATACGATCAGGACATCTTTAACCATGGCACCAGCGATCCAGTTCTATCGAACGTGATACGTTGTGCAGAACCTTCTGAATTACATTTTAGAAACAATTTCCAAGAGATCTATGGGTTTTTCCCTAGGCACCTGCTGCAGTTCGACCTTCACGCCGGCATCCCTCAGACCGATTATTGCTTGCACGTCCTCGTCGCTCAAAAGGACTGCTGGGGTGCAACATAGCCTGCACTCCTCGTTGTAAATATTGCCGATGTTCAACGTATCGAAACTGAAGCCGAGCCGTCGGGCGGTGCATGCATCGGAGATGGTGTTGAAAAGGACGATCGTCTTGGGACCACGACCTCTGACAAATCTGTGTTCGTGTGACAATGCCGCGACACTGCAGACGATGACCTTGACATCCCCGGGAACCGCCATGCGGATAACGGTTTCTCGAAAGAAATCGGATGCGACCTGATCATCCGCAACCAGAATGCAGGCGATCTTCAGAAATGGAACCCAGGCCTCCAATATCTGTCCGTGAACCAGTCGGTTGTCTACCCGTACAAGGGTTATGTCCAATGAGTCTTGCACTGGCTTATCTGGCGACCTTTGTGTTCAGTATCTCGCTGGCTAGTGAGATGTTCTTCATGCCGTATGCTTTAACATTTTGTGCAAAGTCTTTCAGCGAAACGCCCTCACGAATATCAGGCATCTTTAACAGCATCGGGAGATTCAGCCCTGTGATCACCTCAACTTTCCCATCCTTCATGAATGACAGAGAGATGTTGGAAGGCGTTCCCCCAAAGAGATCGGTCAATATTAACACCCCATGCCCTTGATCCAGTTTCTTGATCGCCGTGCCAATCTCTCTACGGAGTTCTTCCACACCCTTCGTCTGGTCGACCGAGATAGGAATGATTCCTTTGATCTTCCCTCTTATCATCTCAGCCGCTTTGATCATTTCACTTCCAAGATTTCCGTGGGTGGTAATGAGCACGCCGATCATGATGGTTCGCCCCCATGTTGATATATTCTAAAATAATTACTGGATCGGGCTTCAATTGTCAAGGCGAATCGGGCCATCAGGTTATTGGTCAAATATGTCCCCGCAAAATTCATTTTGTTCAGTCCCTAGATTGAACCGTTATCCAGGCAATGCTCTCTTTGCGACTTGTAGGTTCGCACATCTGTCGAGGTTTTGTCCTATGTGATCACAGTTGCAGTCCGCAATGCCTTTAGGCGCTCCGGGGTATGACGCCAAAGTCGCTCATTACGGCGTGTGCGATGACCAAGATTTCACCAGCATGGTTATCGTGGTGTCACAACCCTATACCATTCAAGTTTTCCATTTATTCTCAGGCGCGATATCTGTCGCCAGTACCACCGTGTCGCATGAAATGGCAAAGGGGAAACAGATCGGACAGATTCTCAGGTCTGGACCAATATGGCTGATACACTCGGTTAGCGCAACGTGACCTGCGGGATCAAAACACGATTACGCCGGATTCTTGATCAGCATCGTAGATGGGTCGAGGAGCAATACAACAGCGTTGTCTGTGGTAACGTTTTTCCCCTTGAGAAGTTTAATATGAACATCAGCACGCTCGGGGCGCAGCTCCAAGACAAGATCGAAAAGGTCAGCCACTGGGGCAAACGATACCGGCAGGCCGTCAGACCCCGGCGATTCGTGCCGATGGGTATGGACCGTGAACCAGACATGAACCCCGGTTTCAGTTATCAACTCTTTAAGTTCGTTGAGATCCGGACGCAGAGCTTCACCGAAATGGAGACCGTCGATGATGATCATGTCCGGTGAAAAGATTCCCTGTTCGGAGAGGTCGCTCAAACGTTCCTTCAACTTCGGTACCGTGAAGCCATCGATCCGAAAGGTCATTATAAACCGGTTGGAAAGTATGGATTCCCAAAGACGGCTAACCTGCTTCCCTTCATAGCCTTCTGAAAGATGATGGAACAGCTCATGGTACCAGAGATTGACCTTATTGACGGGATCGTGCAAGCTGATGTGGATTACATTCCGCCTCCTCAGCATGCCGTTTATGGCCAGTTGGACCAGGAGGGCGGTTTTCCCGACTCCGGCATGCGCGAGAACTGCGCCAAAGCCTCCGGCCGCAAGTATATCATCTGAATTAAAACCGAGTTGAAGCAATGGATTGCGAAGAATGAGTTCTTGTTTGATCATGGTGTTATTTCCTGTCAATTGTATGGTTGGAGAATCATATTTCCAAAACAGTGATTCCGTATTCGCCGTTTTCAGGCGATGAAAAACCCCGTTACACTGCACTCTTCTTCCTGAGAGCGACCTCTTCAGCGATCTTCTCACCGACCGATTGCGGCACCTGCCTGTAGAGTGCGAATTCCATGGTAAACTGAGCCTTCCCCTGTGTTGCCGATCTCAATACCGTCGAAAATCCAAACATTTCTGCTAAAGGAGCTTGGGCTTCCACAACGGTAATGACCCCTTCATCCTGTGCTCCTACAATCATACCGCGTCTCTGGTTGAGCAAACCCATGACCGCACCTTGAAACTCGGTCGGAGTCTCAACAACCACTTTCATGATTGGTTCGTGAATTACGGGCTTGGCCTTCATATATCCTTCGCGAAAAGCTCCTCGCGCCGCAGCCTGAAATGCCATGTCAGAGGAATCGACCGCGTGAGATGCGCCGTCGTTGATAACGATTTTAACACCTGTAACCGGAAATTCCATCTTCGGACCCTTGACCATGGACTGCTGAAAACCCTTTTCGCATGCGGGTATGAATTGCGTTGGTATTGCCCCGCCTTTGATTTGATTGTCGAAAATGAATTCTTCTTCACCTTCCGTGATCGGCTCCATGTAACCCGCCACACGGCCGTACTGCCCGGAACCACCTGTCTGTTTCTTATGAGTGTAATTGAAATCACCGCGCTGAGTGATTGTTTCTCGGTAGGCCACCCGCGGTTTACCCGTCTCAACATCGACATGGTATTCCCGTCTCATGCGCTCCATATATATTTCAAGATGAAGCTCCCCCATACCTTCGATGATCGTCTCGTAGGTTTCTTCATCCACATGGGTGCGAAAAGTCGGGTCTTCCTTGGTAAACCGGTTGAGTGCCTTGGACATATTGATCTGGGATTTGTTGTCCCCAGGGAATATGGCGAGAGAGATGACCGGCTTGGGAACGAACATCGATGTCATCGAAAGGTTGATACCCGGGGAAACAAAAGTATCGCCGGAGGCGCACTCGATGCCGAAAAGCGCACCGATGTATCCGGCTGGTATCGCGTCGATGTCCTCCATTTGCTCTGCATGCATGCGCACCACCCGTCCCACCTTGGTCTTTTTACCGGTTCTCGTATTGACGATGACATCCCCTTTGGAAAGCATCCCCTGATAAACGCGCACATAGGTCAGCTGTCCATAAGGACCATCCTCAAGCTTGAATGCTAACGCCACGATCGGGAGAGAAGGATCAGACTTGAGTACGACCGGGACCTCGTCATGATCGCGGTCCAGCGCGATGTTCTCCACTTCAGACGGACAGGGCAGATAACGGGTCACTGCGTCGAGAAGTGGCTGAACTCCCTTGTTCTTATATGCAGACCCCATGAAGACGGGTGTGAGCTTCCGTGCCAGTGTGCCTTTGCGGATGGCATCGATGATCAGATCGTTCGAAATCGGTTTTTCTTCAATGATCGCCTCGGTCAGGGCATCAGAAAAAAGCGAAACCGAATCGATCATCGCCTCACGCCTTTGCTGGGATGACTGTATAAGCTCCCCAGGAATGTCGTCGATGCGAACCTGCTCTCCGTTCGATCCCTCGAAATAAAATGCTTTCATAGTAATTAGATCGATGATGCCCCTGAAATCTGTTTCCAGCCCTATGGGCAACTGCATGGCTACAGCGTTATGCCCTAGCTTCGTCTGGAGTTGCGAGATGACCCTCGAGGGATCTGCTCCGCTCCGATCGCACTTGTTGATGAAGGCGATGCAAGGCACTTTGTAGCGTTTCATCTGCTGATCTACCGTGATGGACTGCGACTGGACACCGCCCACCGAGCACAGCACCAAAACGGCACCGTCGAGAACGCGAAGGGAGCGTTCCACCTCAATCGTGAAATCCACGTGGCCGGGGGTGTCGATGATGTTGATTTCATGCCCCATCCATTCGCAGAATGTCGCTGCAGAGGCTATGGTGATGCCTCGTTCCTTTTCCAGTTCCATGGAATCCATGGTGGCGCCCACACCGTCCTTCCCCTTGACGTCATGAATGGCGTGTATTCGCTTTGTGTAAAACAGGATTCGTTCGGTGAGGGTGGTTTTTCCGGAATCAATATGGGCACTGATCCCAATATTACGAACTCTTTCGATTGCGCTGTTCATAACTTATCCTTCTACTTGAATCGACCCGAGGGTCGTTCAACACGACCAAATAATAAAATCCCCCATGGGTATATGTCACACCAGATGGGGGATCCACTGTGGATGACGACTTCTTAAATAGAAAAAATTAATATATATGATTATGTATGGATTGTCAAGATATATTTCACCTGTTATGAAGCGAGCCCCCAAATCAGCCATTGCCGCATGCTCATCTCGACATGCTAAATATTTCTCTCATAGCTTCCGCGAAGAGGGTCACATTTTCTCTCTGGGATGAGAAACCCATCAAACCGACACGCCATATTTTCCCCTTAAGTGGTCCAAATCCTCCCGCAATCTCGATATGGTATTTCTCTCTAAGACACGTACGAACCGCTGCATCGTCTACGTCGTCCGGTATGGTAATCGTATTCAGGGACGGGAGGCGGTGTTTACGGGTTACGAAAAGCTTCAAACCAAGTGATTCCATTTTTTCCCACAGATATTCGGCATGGGACTGGTGACGTGCCCAACGATTATCGAGACCCTCCTCAAGGACCATGCGCAATGCCTCCCTGAAACCGTAATGGAGGGTCATCGACGGAGTGTGATGATAAACCCGTTCCGGAGTCCAGTACTTCTCGATCATGGTCAGATCGAGGTACCAGTTGGGAACACGTGTCTTCCGACGGCAGAGGGCCTCTCTGGCCTGATCGCTGATGGTCATGGGGGCGAGGCCCGGAGGGCAGCCAAGACATTTTTGAGTGCCGCTGTAAGCGATGTCGATTCCCCAGTCATCGATTTTGAGAGGGACACCTCCTAGGGAAGTCACACAGTCGATCAGAAAGAGAGCGCCGTGTTGGTGAGCGACATCAGCCATGCCCTGCAGGGGCTGCAGAGCGCCAGTAGAGGTTTCAGCGTGAACCAGGGCCAGGATCTTGACCGGCTTGTTGGCATCGAGAACTGCCGCGACTTCGGACGGGATAAAGACGTCCCCCCAGCTTTTTTCGATACGCTTCACATTGGCTCCGTAGATTCTCGCCATCTCGCACATCCGCTCGCTGAAATACCCGTTGCATCCGACGACAACTGTATCTCCGGGTTCAATAAAATTGCAGAAAGCTGCTTCCATTCCGGCACTTCCGGTTCCGGATATGGGAAAGGTCATGATGTTCTGGGTCTGGAAAACGGATCGGAGAAGAGACTGTTCTTCGTCCAGCATGGAGAGCCACGCGGGATCGAGGTATCCGATCGGTTCAGAACTCATGGCACGAAGAACCCGTGGATGGACGGCACTTGGACCAGGACCGAGAAGCAAACGGTGAGGCAGATTGAGGTCGTAATTTACACAAGTCATAATGATCCTCCATCATATCAAGATTTCGATGCTGGGGCACTGTCTGTTAAGAGGTTCCTATGGGATTTATAGAAGGAGCCGAATTAATATTACCCCATGCAGCGTGCTCGAAATACAAAAGAATTCTGGAAATGTCAAGGTGAATGATTTCTGGTGCTGGTCCCCACCTTTTAATGTTCAGTGACTCCATGGTGACAACTTTCGTTACTGATCTTCTCATGGGTATTAACATTTTCATGCACTTCTCCTTTGACTGGCTTACGGTCCTCCGCACGCGGCTCTTGACAAAAGATGATTTTACAAATAGTGATCTTAGCGATAGAGGATATTGAAAGAACATTGGTACATAGGCGATTGAAAAGCAGCATTCCCTTAACGGACAGGCCGAAGGTCGGTGATGGCGGAACGAAACCAAGCAAACCCGAATATCGATCATTCCAACCGAAAGGAGAAAGCCCAGACGATGGTAAAAATGTATACGTTGAGTACGTGCGGCCACTGCAAGGCGGCGAAAAAATTTATGGGGGATCATGGAATTTTACACGAATTCAACGATGTTGACCTTTTAACGGGAGACGCAAGGAAAACGATTCTCGACGAAATGCGCAAACACAACCCTGGTTGTACTTTCCCCACCATTCTGGTCGGGAGCAAGGTGATCATCGGATTCAATGAGATGGCACTCCGGAAGGCCCTTGACCTATGACAGTGATACAACTATACGACAAGCTAATAAGGATTCAGGTGCCCCTAGGTTTTTTTTTCAATCCGGATCGGGAAAAGGTCTATGATCTTCTGCAGGGACTCCTGATCAACCGGGAGCGCTACGGCTATATGTGTTGTCCCTGCCGATTGGCTTCTGGGGATCGTGAATCGGATCGGGACATTATTTGCCCCTGTAACTATCGGGAAGACGATATACGGGAATACGGAAGTTGTTACTGAGGCCTTTATGTTTCACCCTCGTGGAACGAGGGTGCGACGGATCATGAATACGTGCCGGAGCGGAGGCCTCCTGATAAAATGGGTATTCATCAATAGGAAATGCGCATGAACTGGGATTTCCCCTATCCTTCCAGAAGAATGCCCGTATTCGCTCGTAATGTGGTGGCTACATCGCAACCACTGGCGGCCCATGCCGGCCTTCATGCACTTGTGCGTGGAGGAAACGCGGTCGATGCAGCCCTCGCTGCGGCAATCACACTGACCGTTGTGGAACCGACGGGCAACGGTATCGGCAGCGACGCATTCGCGATCGTATGGGACGGTTACGAACTTCATGGACTCAATGGTTCGGGTCGTTCACCACATGCTTGGTCGCCAGATCGTTTTTCCGGGCACCAGCGAATGCCCGAGTTTGGATGGAACACCGTGACTGTTCCCGGTGCCGTGGATTTGTGGTCCACGCTCTCTAGAAAATTGGGAAGACTCCCCTTCCCCGACCTTTTCGAATTCGCCATTCGATATGCATCTCAAGGTTTTAACGTTGCACCTTTAACGGCATTAAAATGGGCCGAAGCTGAAACCTTGTACCATGCATTTCCTGATTTTTCGTCGTTTTTTCTCCCCGGAGGATGCGCTCCAGGTACCGGCGAACTTTTCCGATCGCAAGGTCTTGCCGAAACTTTGATAGAGATTGCAAACACCGACGGGGAATCATTTTACCGCGGTGAATTGGCTTCGCGGATCATTTCCTGTTCCCGTGATGCAGGCGGTTGCTTGGATTATGCGGATCTTGCCAATCACCATACCGAATGGGTGACTCCTCTTTCCCAAAAATGGAGAGGAGTCACTTTGTATGAGCTTCCTCCGAATAGTCAGGGGCTAACCGTTCTTCTTGCTTTGGGGATCCTGAATTCTTTGTCCATAGAGCAGTATCCCATCGATTCTGCCGACAGCATTCATCTCCAGATCGAAGCTATGAAACAGGCTTTTGCCGCGGTCCAGAAACAGATTACCGACCCTGCGTGGATGTCGGTTCCACCATCTTTTTTTCTTCAAGACAATGTCGCCAAAGAGCTTGCCGATGCAATTCGGATCGACAGGGTCTCTTTACCCGAGAAAGAAATACCCAGTGATGGAGGAACAGTCTACCTGACGGCAGCTGATGAGCAGGGATGGATGGTCTCTTTGATCCAGTCCAATTACAAAGGGTTCGGATCGGGGATCGTTGTGCCGGGCACCGGAATCAGTCTGCAGAACCGTGGTTCCGCTTTTGACCTAAAAGCTGGTCTTCCGAATCGAGTGGATGGAGGAAAACGACCTTTCCACACGATCATGCCGGGTTTTGTGATGAAAAACGGGCTGCCGCTGATGAGTTTTGGAGTGATGGGTGCCCACATGCAGGCTCAAGGACACCTTCAGATAATGGTGAGGGTTTTCTTGGGGCATCAGAATCCTCAGGCCGCTGCGGACGGTCCCCGCTGGTACATCGATGAGCATCTCCGAGTCTCCTTGGAACCGGGTATCGGACCGGACGTTCGAGGGGAACTCGTTCGTCGTGGGCATGTCCTGACTGAAGGAATGCCCGTTTCCCTGTTCGGGGGAACACAAATCATCTACCGTATGCCCGATGGATATTGTGCAGCTTCGGATCCGAGGAAGGATGGGCAAGCGGTCGGATATTGATCCTTGTGCAGTCGGCTGGCAACAGGATCAAACCCAGATCGAAATGTATGAGGATTATGATTGACAAATTGTCAGATGATCATTATTTTTAAAATCTTACAATCTATTAAAGGAGATAACCAAATTGAATAACATTTATAAATGCAGGAAAAAGGGCTCTCCTATTGCGGAGGTTTGTCAGGATGAAACCTGCGAATGGCGCCTCAAGAATGAGGCTTTTTTCAATTGCACCTGGGTTGCCTGTAATTTCGGACCGTTTACTCTGGAAGAGGTTGGTGAAATGATGGGGGTGACTCGGGAGCGAATCCGACAGATTGAGGCCAAAGCGCTGAAAAAATTGCAGCATAAAAAAAGAAGGGATCAACTCCGCGATTTCGCATCGCCCGACAATGAGTGGGATGTGGTTTGACGGGATTAAAGGTCGTGTGCAAGAACAGGTGTTGCACAAGTGATTCCAACAATCATTGTTTGCGTTTTTTCAGTGCGTCCATAAATTCAGTCATAAACTCCTTTCTGTCTGGCCGCGAAAAGAGGAGTGTTTCAACGTCCATCTCGAGATCAAGGGCCGACTCCTTGTCTAATCGGGGGGCAATGTCGGAAATTCTCTTGACGGCTTGTATGGCCTCGGGAGATCGTTTGCACAGTTCCCTTGCCAACGACTCTGCCTCTGTCATCAGCCTGTCGGGCCTGGCCACTTTGTTAACCAAGCCGATTCGGAAGGCTTCGTGGGCTCCGATCGGCTCTCCCAACATTGTGATTTCCTTAGTTTTAGACGTTCCGATTCGCTGCCGGAGAGGGTTGAAGAGAGGATTGATGCCGAACTTCAATTCAGGATGACCGAAGATAGCGCTTTCGGACGCAATGATCAGATCACAGACAGTCGCAAGGTTGAAGCCCCCACCCAGGGCAATCCCACCGACAGCGGCGATGACAGGTTTTCGGCAACAATATATTTTCTTCAGATAGCGAGTGATGGAATTGAAGTAACTTCGTATTTCTGAATCAGGAATGACAGACATTTCCTTTAGGTCCATGCCTGCCGAAAATACATAGTTGCCTCCGGTCAGTATAACGACACGAATGTCGAGATCATCCTCCATGCGGTCGAAACAATCCTCCAGTTCCAGTCGCATTTTTGCAGAAAGGGCATTCATCTCGTTGGGTCGGTTCAATGTCACAACGGCATAGCCTTCTTTCTTTTCCGATATCAATGTTCGATATTCCATGGTTGCCCCGATAAAGATGGCTGTATGTCATCCAAGTTTACAGGAATAGCCCGTAACGTTTACATCGCCTATTCAAAAATGTATTGCGCACCTCCTGATACCGTTAGTTTCTTTGTGATATTGTCAGATACAACAGACGTCACGCGCTCCAAGAAACACATCAGAAGGCTAGGCTTTCTCTTTGCAGGATATACAGATTCAGGATGATCTTTCATGCCCGATAGGCGACCCGCTAACATGACCGCGTCCCGAAGCCCTCCGAGTTCATCAATCAATCCTAATGCCTTTGCCTGTCTACCTGTAAAAATCCTTCCATCTGCCAATTCGGCCATCCGAGCCAGCGGAATTTTACGATGTTCAGATACGATCTGGATAAATTGATCATAGATATCATCGACGATCCCCTGAATCAGGGATCTCTCTTCTACTGTCATATCACGAACAGGAGATCCGATATCCTTAAATTTTCCGCTTTTTACAACGTATGGACGTATACCGATTTTCTTCAGTAATGCTTCAGCGTTGGCGTGGTGCATTATGGCCGAAATGCTGCCTGTAATGGTCCCGGGGTTGGCCACAATACGGTCGGCGGCTACGGCTATGAGATATCCTCCGGATGCCGCGACTGACCCCATGGAAGCCACAACCTTTTTCTTTTTGCGAAGTTCCAAGACGGCCTGATAGATTTCCTGGGAGGGTGCCACACTTCCGCCGGGGGTATCAATTCTCAGTACAACAGCCCGGATCCCGCTGTGATCCATGAAATACTGCATATCATTGATGATACCCTCAGCATCAACAATGATACCCTCGATCGGAATTACTCCGATCTTGTCATCTGATTCCCAAAGGCTGTTGCCGCGAAACGAAAATAACCCATACATCATCGCAAAGAAAAAGAATCCCATGAGGGAGAGAAGGCCAATACCGAGAATGACCGGATGTCGCCTCATGTTCCTGTCTCTTGGCGGTCACGAATTTCCGGAATCGTTCCCGTAAAACGAAAGTTTCGTCGCAATTGGTCTTGACGTATCACGGTGGTAAGGGCTGAGTTAAAAATTAGTCTCCCGCGATTCGTGCCCATTTCTGGTTATTCCGTCAATCCGTCGCAATTTAAACTTTACCTGCGTAGCTCCTTATAAACGCACCTTCATTTTTCAGATTCCACTATTTTCACGTCGGCCAAGGCTTTGCTCAGGCTTGATCCGATATTCTCCCGGTTGTTAATATATTGATTGACGGAATGGCCTCCGTCCGTGCCTGCCTCAAAATCCTTTATACTCAGCCGTATCTTTCGACCTTTCGGGTCGATATTCTTTACGACGGCGGAAACTGAATCGCCTACGGCAAACAATTCTGAAGAGGACTTGACCCTGCGCGGACTCAGTTCGGAAATGTGGACCAGCCCTTCGATGCCCTCTTCGATTTCAACAAAAATACCGAAATCGGTAATGTTGGTGACCTTTCCAGAGACAACCGAGCCAGCAGGATATCTTAAGCTCAGTTCCTCCCATGGATTCTTTTCGATCTGCTTGAGACCCAGGGAGAACTTTTCATGCTCGACGTCGATGTTAAGAACCATGACCTCGATTTCCTGTCCTTTCTTGAACATTTCGGACGGATGCTTTACCCGTTGCTTCCATGAGATGTCGGACATGTGGATGAGTCCGTCAATCCCCTCTTCTACACCAACGAAAATTCCGAAATTGGTGATGTTGCGAATGAGTCCCTTGATAATGCTGCCTTCTGGATATTTTGCCTTCAGGGTTTCCCAGGGATTGGCCGTGGTCTGCTTCAGACCCAACGAAATGCGTTTTGTTTCAACATTGATATCCAGAACCATTACCTTGATGATTTGGCCGATAGACAATACCTTTGATGGGTGCTTGATTTCCCGCGTCCAGAACATTTCTGAGACATGGATCAGACCTTCGACACCGGTCTCCAGTTCCACAAAGACGCCATAGTCAGTAAGGTTGACAACGCGCCCTTCAACGACGGAATGAACCGGGTAACGATCTTTGATCGTTTCCCATGGATTGGGCACCAATTGCTTGAGGCCTAAAGCGACACGCTCCTTCTCTCGGTCAAACGAAAGTACCTTCACACGGATCTTCTCCCCTTTTGAAAAATGGTCGGAAGGTCGCGTGATTCTTCCCCAAGATATATCGGTGACGTGAAGCAGTCCATCGATTCCTCCCAGATCAATGAAAAGGCCGTAATCCGTAATATTCTTGATTACGCCCTCGACAATTTTCCCCTCCTCAATGTTCTGGAGCGTATCCTGTTTCTCAGCTTCTCTCTCCTTTTCAAGGATTGTTCTGCGGGATAGCACAACGTTGTTTCTCTTTCGGTCATATTTCAAGACATTGAACTGGAAGGTTTGCCCGACGTACCTGTCCAGGTCTCTGACCGGACGGATGTCCACCTGTGAACCGGGCAGAAAGGCAGGAATACCGATGTCCACGGAAAGTCCGCCCTTGACCCTTTCAATGACTGTACCTTTGACAGGGGCGTTTTGCTCGCAGGCATGTTTAACATCATCCCAAATCTTGATTTTAGCGGCCTTGTCCCTGGAAAGCACGAGATTCCCGTCTTGATCACGGCGATCCACAAGAACTTCGATCTCGTCTCCGACATTTACAGTGATATTCCCCTGATCATCGCGCAGTTCTTTTGCCGGGATATAGCCTTCTGTTTTCCAACCGACATCAACCATGACGTTGTCTGCGTTGATCTGAACCACCTTGCCGGTTAAGACACCGCCCATTTGAACGGACTGCAGACTCTGCTCGTAGAGCTCCTTGAAGCCGATACTTTCTTCCTTTTCTTGCAGGGCATCATCGGGGCTTTCCGATTGCTTTTCCGTTTCGTGTTTACTACATGCATCTTGATTTGAGATTAAGTTGTCATCGTTACCCATTCAACCCGCACCCCCTAAATTTTTAAAGTCATTCTATATATTTTTTTTAACTAACACACTGATTTTCAAATATCAAGTGAATTCAGGTCAAAAAACACTTCTCCGACCGACAGGTACGCTCTACGACCAATACCATGAAATCGACCACTTCTTGAATGGAACGGTTCGTCGAATCCACGACGACAGCTCCTTGCGGCACGGCGAGTGGAGCGATGGCTCGGCCCCGATCCTGGAGGTCACGACGGAGGAGATCGTCTGTTATATCAATGATATTGACATTTTCACCCTTACCAACCATCTCGAGAAAACGCCTTGTGGCCCTTTCCTTAACCGATGCGTCGAGAAAGAATTTTACGTCGGCGTCAGGAAAAACGACAGTTCCCATATCGCGCCCTTCAGCAACGATTCCCCCTTCAGCTGCGCATTGTCGCTGCAAGGGGAGGAGCATATCCCGAATACGGGGAAGTGATGAAATTCTCGAAGCGATAAGGCCGATCTCCTCTGTACGAATCTTGTCTGAAACGTCGTCTCCGTCCACGACAACCCTGACGCCCTCCGCCTCCTGCCTAAGCAAGATTTTCGTGAAAAAAAAAGAATCGTCGATGTCTCCGATGATGCCGTTCCAACCATGACTTTTTAAGCGGTATGCAACAGCCCGATACAGAGCGCCCGTATCCAAACATGTGAAGGAGAGACGAGACGCCAGAAGTTTGCTGATTGTGCTCTTCCCGGCACCTACGGGTCCATCAATGGTAATGATCGCTTTTCTCATCCAACCCCCGCATTCATGTAAATCCTTTTTAATTCAGGAATGATACGTTTCAGGATGATATCGTAGGTGGAAGCGCCTGCTGCAGTTCCTGCGACGTCGCACAATACGTCCCGGAACGTTGCTTCACGTCCTGGAACGAACGACTGGTGCCACTCGTCAGTCAGTCCATAGATCGTTCCAATAAGCATAGCAGTGAAGAGGGCGTATTCTCTCCTCAAAGGTCCATCCTTATAAGAAAGCCAACGATAGAGCAGGCATCCCAAAAAATAATATTCGATGAAATGGCCGATCATATCAAAGCCCGAAAAAGAGGGAACGAAATCGGGAAAACGTGACAAAGAAGAAAGGAAAAAAATAAAAGCGGCATAGACCAGTACCGGACCGCTATTCGATAAGGTACGGAAAGAGGATGGAGTTGTTGTCGCACGGCACGAATCTCTCAGCAAAGATTCACTCATAAATGGTTCGTTTCTCTTCATGTCGTTTCGGATGGATGTCGCATTTCTTTGACGATCTCACCTTCCACGACACTTCCGTATTTCCCCTTGCTTGTTTTTATAGCACAAGGATCCGTGTAGGACAAGCATCTGCCGAATAGCATAGCCGAAGCCGTTCTGGAATTGATAGAATCATTAAAAAAAGGTACGATTAAAAAAATTATCGATGAAGGATGACATTTTCTGCCAATGAAAAAGAGGTTCAACAGACATGTGAAATTCAGCATCTTGAGGCGTAGCGTTTTGATATGGTTACTTTCTTACACGTTTTTCGCGGTGTTCTTGTTGCCGGGGGCGGCTGGTGCGTCCTTTACGGTCGAGGACGAAAAGAAACTTGGAAAGGAATTCTATGATAAACTGAAGGACGGCAATTTCCTCGTACAAAACGAACGGATCAGCGGGTATATCACACGGATCGGCGAACGGATTCTGGCGTTCAGCGACAGAGCGCCGTTTGATTTCAAATTTTCCGTCATCAAGAGTACAGCGGTCAATGCATTTGCCACCCCTGGAGGATACGTCTATCTCAATCAAGGGCTGATCAATTTGGTCGATAATGAATCTGAACTGGCAGGCGTTCTCGCCCATGAAATCGCGCATGTTAACGGCCGACATATTGCCGAAATCATCGATCGTTCAAGAAAACTCAGTATTTCAACATTAGCGGCCATCATTGCCGGGGCCTTTCTGGGCGGTGGAGGCGATCTCACCGCCGCCGTGGCCAGCTTTTCGATGGCCACGGCGACCGCGCTTTCTTTGAAATACAGCCGACAACAGGAGGAAGCGGCGGACCGTTCAGGCATGTCTTACCTGGTTGCTGCCGGCTACAATGGAAAAGCCATGTTGGATTTTCTTAAGACCATGGGGCGCTACGAATATTACTCAAATACCGTTCCCTCCTATTTTTTAACGCATCCCGGAACCGATGAACGATATCGTTACATTGACGCGCTACTTCAAACGACATACGGTAGCGTAGGCGCAGCCCAGATCTTCGGAGGTCTGAAAAGGACGCAGATCCTTCTGCTTCTGGATGCCAAAGTTCCGAATGCCAATCTCAGCTATTTCCAGAAGGAACTGGAAGATCGTCCGGACGATCCAGATTTGCTTTACGGGTTGGCGATGACGGAGGACAGGTTGGGGATGACAGAAGAGGCACTTGAACATTTCAAAAGGGCGTTACGTAACTCGCCAGAAGATCCGGAAATTCTCCGAGACCTAGGTATCACTTCCTTCAAGATCGGACGGTTGGAAGAGGCGGAAAAGCACCTCCGACAAGCTGTAAAGATCATGAAAAATGACATACCAGCCAACCTTTATTTGGGAAAAACCATTGAGGCCCTTGGAGATGTTACAGGTGCACTACATCTTTATCAGCAACTGGAGAAGGAGTATCCCTCTGATCCAGAAATTTTCTACAGCCTTGGCATGTCCTATGGAAAGTCTGGACTGAAAGGGCAATCTCATTATTACTTCGGAAGGTATTTCATGAACAAGGGCAAAGCGGAGAGCGCATTATTCCATCTAAGGGCAGCACAAGATAATTTACCTAAGGACGATCCAAAATACAACGAGATTAAGAAACAATTGGATTCGTTGCAAAAAGGGAAATCTGACACCAAGCCGGAGCCTGAACCGAGGCGCAGGCGGTTCTTTACTGAAACGCAAAGAAAAGAGGTCATTTTCGAGCTCCCGACGCCTGCGGCGGCTTCACCCTCAAGGACGCTGCCATAAATTACACCTCCCACGCGCACCCAAAGGGGCGGCTCATCACTCACCCGATGGACCGATGCACGATGTTCTTTAAGTCAGAACGGTCGTGTCCGCCAGATATTAATCCGGCTTTATAAAATCCATCCGATCCGGACTCATTTCCCGGCGGGCGTACTTCAGGTGCATTCCCTCTTCTTTGAAGAGGGCGTACAGGTTGGGATCGATATGACCTTGTTGTACCATTGTCTCCATGGTACTCATGATGTCAGAAAAAGTCTTCGGTTTGCCGTAAGGCCTGTCCTCCGCTGTTAAAGCCTCGAATACGTCCGCCAACGCCAAAATTCGAGATTGCAACGGAAGTTGCGCAGCAACGAGACCCCGTGGATATCCCTTGCCATCGAGAGTTTCGTGGTGTGAAGAAGCGAACTCAGCAACATTTCTAAGCTTTTTTGGAAACGGCAACTCCGAAAGTATGCGATAGGTCATCGTGACATGATTTCGGATGATTTCCCTTTCATTAGAGGTGAGGGTGCCGTGGCGGACGATCAGATTTTCAATCTCTTCGTATGAAAGCAGGGGTTCACTCTTGCCGTTGACCATGTATTTCCTTTCTCCAATTTTCAGGACCCGTTCCGCCATCTCATCAGACATCCATTCGCTGGCGGCATTGACTTCCGATAGAAATTGAAATTCTTCCCGAAGTACTTTGTCCATATGGTCAGACGGTTTAACGTAATCCGATTCTAGGGCTATTCGAGTCGGCATATTCATCTTGGCCTGTAGCTGGCATAATTCGAAACGGAGCCTCAGCAGTTCAATGCGGTCGAATATGGTTTCCAGTTTGGTCGCTTTGTCGACGACGAACTCTGGTGTTGTGATCTTTCCCAGATCATGAAGCCATGCTGCAATCCGAAGCTCTTTCATCTGATCATCAGAAAACCGAACATCCGCGAAGGAACCCTTGCTGGTCTCGTTTATTTTATATGCGATCTCCATGGCAAGATCCGCTACACGGCGTACATGACCGCCGGTATAGGGAGATTTTTCATCTATAGCTGTCGCGATCGCACGGATGATGGATTCCATTAGTTCTTCGAGATCGTGAATAAGGCGGTTGTTGGATAATGCGACGGCTGCTTGGGATGCGAGAGATTCTGTCATCTCCTGGCATTCGAGCGAGAAGGGGATGATCTTCCCACTTTCGTCGTCTTGGGCATTGAGAAGCTGCAGCACGCCGATGATATCGTTTTCATGATTCTTCATGGGCACGACGAGCATGGATTTTGAACGGTATCCCGTCTGGGCGTCGAATTTTCTTGTTCCTTGAAAGTCGAAACCTTCTGCATCATATACATCGTGGATGTTAATGGTCCTCCCTGTAAGCGCAGCATGGGCAGAGACATTTTCATGGTTTGGATATCCATCAGGATTTCTCAGAAGGACCGGCTTCCAGGTAATTTTCCCACCTTCCCCTCCCATTCGGATTTGAAGCGTCCCCGTGCGAACGATGGTGAATCGCAGTTCGGTTTCATCGTCGGACATGATGTATAGCGTACCGCCGTCTGCCCCGGTCAGTGCCCTTGCCTCCTCGACGATCATTTCGAAGAGACGTTCAATATTCCGTTCAGCGGAGAGTGCTGTGCCGATCCGGGTGAGCCTTCGGATCTGTCTGATCAAAATTTCACTGAATGCATGTTTATTTTCAATGTTGCCGCGGTCTGAAGGCTCAGGGTGTATATCGGTGGCCGGATTTTCAAAGTGCTCATTATTGCGTCCAACCATTTTTTGCCTTTCTTTCATCCGAATCCTATCAAATGCCGCTTTTTCATTACGATTATAATTGCATCCATTGATTGAGTCAACGAAAGAGAAGTGACAAACGCTTTCCCTGCAGGCAGGCTTGAACAGCGCAGGCATCCTCAGCCGAATAAGATCCCTTGGGAATGAAATCACGACACAAAGTGTTCCCCGGGACAAAGGTTTGAAGAACAAAGATTCGCGCCGTTTGGAGCATCCCGACAATGGCGATAAGATCATCCCGGCCGAGCTGTGATCGGACAACGGTTGTTCGGAATTCGTGTTCGATGTCCGATGTTGTGATCAGATCAATGCTTTTGCGGATCTTTTCCACCTGAACCTCGGCACCCGCGATGCTACCATATTTATGTAGCGGTCCCTTGACGTCCATCGCGATGCAGTCGATTAGTTTTCTGCGAAGTAGCGTTTGCAGAATATCAGGATTAGATCCATTGGTATCGATTTTGGTTAGATATCCCATGGTTTTAACCGTTTGCAAAAAATGATCGAGAGTCGGCTGGAGGGTCGGCTCACCGCCGGTTACGGTAACGGCGTCGAGCCTCCCCCGTCTTCTTTTCAAAAAAGAAATAACGTCTCGCTCGGGTATAACCGGGCCGTATCGCGCAGGATCAACGAGTTCAGGATTATGGCAATAAGGACAACGGAAATTGCATCCTTGGGTGAATACGACGGCGCTGATGCGTTTCGGATAGTCTATCAGGGAGATTTTTTGAAACCCACCGATCTTCATGACTCAAAATCGATATTCTTTTCTGAGGCTGAACTCCGCCTTCTTACCCTTGTTCCATTGCTTGACCGGCCTGAGATATCCGACCACACGGGAGTATATCTCGCAATCTTCCCCGCAAGTGGGACAGGTCGAGACTTCTCCATTTACGTATCCATGCGATGGACAGATGCTGAAAGTTGGCGTAAAGGTCAGGTAAGGGAGATGATAACTGTTGCATATCCTTCGTATAAGCATTTTAACGGCGGTAGGTTCCGTAATGCGTTCTCCTGCATACATATGAAAAACCGTTCCACCGGTGTATTTTGACTGAATCTCATCCTGCAGATCGAGCGCTTCAAAAACATCGTCAGTATGGTTCACGGGCAGTTGCGTGGAGTTTGTGTAAAATGGCTCCGCTTTGTCTGAAATATATTTTTCCTCGTTCGCGCAGATGATGCCGGGATATTTCCCCTTGTCGATTCTGGCCAAACGATATGATGTGCCCTCGGCAGGCGTCGATTCCAAGTTGTAATTGTTTCCCGTCTCTTTCTGGTACATCACCAGACGGGTGCGCATGAAATCCAGCACCTTCTTCGTAAAGTGCTGACCGTCAGGTGTTGTTATGTCGTGGCCGAGGAGGTTCAGGCAGGCTTCATTCATACCTACGAGACCAATCGTGGAAAAGTGATTTTTCCAATATTCTCCGAACCTCTCTTTGACATTCCGGAGGTAGTGCTTGGTGTAGGGGTAAAGATTCCCCTCGGTAAACTTCTCCAAAACCTTTCTCTTGGATTCAAGGCTCTCTTTAGCCGTGACCATCATCTTATCAAGTCTTTTGATGAAATCGGTTTCGCTTTTCGCCATATAACCGATTCTGGGCATATTAATCGTTATCACCCCGATGGATCCGGTCAGAGGATTCGATCCGAACAGGCCACCTCCCCGTTTTTGCAGTTCCCGGTTGTCAATTCGAAGCCTGCAACACATGCTTCTGGCATCCTCAGGGTTCATGTCCGAGTTGATGAAATTGGAAAAATAGGGAACGCCGTATTTCGCCGTCATCTCCCAGAGCCCCTCCAGTTTTGGATCATCCCAATTGAAGTCCTTTGTAACATTGTAAGTGGGGATCGGAAATGTGAAAACCCTCCCCTTGGCATCGCCCTCCGACATGACATCGAGAAAGGCCATGTTGAAGAGGTTCATCTCTTCTTGGAACTCGGAATAGGTTTCCATTTGAGGATTCCCGCCGATCATGACATTCCTTTTAGCGTAATAACGAGGTACCGAGATATCAAGTGTGACGTTGGTGAAAGGTGTCTGGAAACCCACACGCGTGGGTACATTGATATTGAAGATGAATTCTTGAAGGGCTTGACGGATCTCGACATAATGCAGTTTGTCATAGCGTATGAAAGGAGCCAGAAGCGTATCGAAATTCGAGAAGGCTTGCGCTCCGGCGGCTTCACCCTGAAGTGTATAGAAAAAATTGACCACCTGCCCCAATGCGCTGCGGAGATGTTTCGCCGGTTTGCTTTCCACTTTTCCAGAAACGCCCCGGAATCCTTCCGTGAGCAGATCATAGAGATCCCATCCAACACAGTAGACCGACAGCAGACTGAGATCATGGATATGGAAGTCCCCTTCTGTATGAGCGGCCCGTATCTCAGGCGAGTATATCTCATTGAGCCAATAAACCTTGCTGACTTCAGAAGAGATATAGTTGTTCAGTCCCTGGAGAGAATAATCCATGTTGCTGTTTTCATGAATCTTCCAGTCATTCTTCTTGAGATACTGATCGACCAGATCAACCTCCATCTTGTTGGTGATTTCACGGAGACGCGCATGCTGATCACGATAAATGATATACGCCTTAGCCGTTCTGCGATAGGGAGATGAAAGCAAAACCTCTTCCACGATATCCTGAATTTCTTCAACCGTCATGACACGGTTATCGAAGAGTTTCTCAGCAAGATTGAGCACTCGAATCGTAAGCGTTTTAGCGATTGAATTATTGAACTCACCGGTAGCCGATCCAGCTTTGGCAATGGCGTTGGTGATCTTTTCTGCGTTGAACTTCAGCAGACGGCCATCTCTCTTCCTGATTTTGCCGTGCATGACAGAATCCCTTACCTATCTTTTTCAAATGATTTTTATTAGATGACGGTCACAATATATTGTGGTATTTAATTATACATACTACCACATATTGATTGGGTCAAGCAGATTTTATGTCGTGTGGCACAGAATTTCACATGGCTTAACTATTAACGATACGAAAACAGCCCTTGTTATTCAACAGCGGCGATTGTATATTCCAATCGAACGTATTTAAAATCCTTTGAAAAGGCCTTGCAGCGATGGATCTCGATTGGATAAAGCGGATGCGTCTGAAAGGTTTCATGGCAGAGGAGGAAGCTATTCGCCTTTATGAACTTGCCCGAGAAGCGGCCGGTCGCGGTCCTTGCCTGGAGATTGGAAGCTACTGCGGCTATTCCGCCGCATATTTGGGGCTGGGATGCCGGGAGTCAGGGGGGGTTCTGTTTTCAATCGATCATCATAGTGGATCGGAAGAACAGCAGCCGGGCCAGCAATATTTCGATCCTGAACTCCTTGACATTCCAAGCGGTCTGATCAACACATTCCCGATGTTTCGAAAAACGTTGCGAGAACTGGATCTTGAGGGGACCGTGGTGCCGATCGTCTGTCATTCAGAGGTTGTCGCTCGATTCTGGACTACACCGCTCAGCCTGATCTTCATCGATGGAGGCCATACCCTTGAATCCGTGTTCACGGACTACAATTCATGGGTATCACACCTTCAACCTCAGGGCTATCTGGTCATACACGATGTCTTTTTTGATGCTTCAAAAGGAGGACAGGCACCCCGTTGCATCTATCAGATGGCCATATCTTCCGGTCTTTTTTGGGAGTTACCAATGACCGGGACGCTGGGTGTGCTGCGGCGGAGGGCATCAGGGGATATGTTCGGTCAAGGTTGATCGATAGATGGCATGAGTGGAATTTCGCGATCTAAACCATCCGTACGGTTGTTATGAGTCCAATACCAGCGGCATTGACCGTCCGCAATCCTGGCACGGATATACCCTTTCTCAGCGCATGACCGGATTGTACGGCGGATGAGGTCCAGATCAATGCCAGTAGCACCCCCCATTCTGATGCAAAGTTCCTCCTCTAGCTGTTGCTGATTGGTGTCTGTCTCCGGAAACGATACAGGCCAACTTCCATGTTGTTCGATCAGATCTTCGGACAGCATGCTGAAGACCAGCCTCATCCTGAAATGACCCTCGACTTGCATGTCGATCTCAGGGGAATTTGAACCGTTCCGGTATCCCTGAACCACCTCCTTCCAGGCCTCGTCGATAACTCCTTCATAATCTGCGACGAAGTGATCCATCTGATCCGGGGACAGGCAAGATGTTCGAACAATGGCACTGTTGGCGTCGTATCGTTCCCAATCGTCGGTCAGAATTTCAAGATCGTACCGTTCGACCTCTTCACGCACCGTGGTCCCTGGAAACGGTGTAAGGAAGTGATAGCCATACAGCGATCCGAGACTGGCGGCGAACATGCTGGTTTGACGCAATGTATCGGGCGTTTCACCAGGGAGCCCGACGATAAATGAAGTGTGGGCGATAATTCCCGCCTCACGACAGAGAGACACGGCGCGCCGGACTTGATCGAGAGTAATACCCTTGCGTATCAATTTTAGCATCTCGGGATTCCCCGTTTCAACTCCGAAACTGATGCTGTCACACCCCGCTTTTCGCATCAAGTTAAGGGTTTTCAGATCGACCGTATTGACACGGGCAAAAGCGCTCCAGGTAAACCGAAGCCCTCTGAACAGGATCTCGTCGCAGACTTCCTTCACTTTCCCACTGCTGGAGACGAAAAGGTCGTCCGCCACGTTGATCCGATCTATTCCGTAAGATAGAATTTGTTCGATTTCGTCCACAACCAGGGAGGCCTTCCTAAGCCGGACCCGGTTCCCAACCATCCTGCGTCCCAGGCAGAAGATGCAGGAATAGGGGCAGCCACGGGAGGTGATGATACTGATCGGGTAACCCAGGGCTTGATATCGTGACAACGGCAAGAGATGCCGAGCAGGAAAGGGCAACGCATCGAGGTCCTGAATGAAATGGCGAGGTCCGGTATCGATGATCGAGCCGTTGCGTCGGAACACCAATCCTGGAATCTCCGTCCATCGCTGTGGATCAAATCCAACGGCCATCAACTCAGCGATTGTCTCCTCTCCTTCCCCGACCACGATCAGATCTATTTCCGGATAATCCCTGAGCGTACGTTCGGCCGAGAAAGATACGTGGGGGCCTCCCATTATCGTTATCAGTGACGGACGGTGCCGTTTAGCATCACTCAGGATCCGAGCTGCAATCGGGAAATTGAGCGTGACCGAGGTCGCTCCGAGGATGTCGGGTTGAAAGGTATCGATCTGCATCCCCATTTTATCCGAGGTATAGCGGCGGACGATATGGTCGAAGATCCTTACCTCGGCTCCGGCCGCTTCGAATGCGGCCGCTACATACGTGACACCGAGCGGAGGAGCAGGGGCCTCTTCCAGTGGGTAAGGCGGAGCGACAATGGCGACCCTCATCTTAGCTATCCTTTAAAACATGAATCGACATTCGGTTCTCCGACGGTTCGTTTCAGAACGGAAGTGAGATCAGTCCCCTTTTTTGGGAAAGATCAACGAGCGTATCCATCCCATCCATGTGTTGCCTTGCATGAAATGGAGGTCAATCTCTTCGAATTGTGCGGCGAGTGAAACGGGATTGGCCATCCAATCGGCTCTTGTCCTGATCGGTCGATCCACATCCAAGAACTTCAGGACAGCTGCCGGATTGCCCGCAGCCACGGCGTTAGGCGGAATATCATCCACCACGACCGACCCGGCGCCTATAATGCTGTTTTCACCGATGTTGACCCCCTTGCAAATGATCACGCTGTCTCCGATCCAGACATTGTTCCCGATGTGTACGGGAATCGACTGACCAATTGGAAGCGCACGGTCATAAATGCCGTGCCAATCCGAATCGGTCACGAACGATCCATGTGCGAACATGCAGCTTTCCCCGATTAGGATTTCTGTCGCCGCGCTTATCCTGACTCCGGGACAGATCAGACAGCAGCTTCCGATTTCGATTCTCCCCTCTTTCCCGAGGGCGGGCCACACAGTCAATCGAATCCTGTGATCCGGCGTGGCGATGATGGTGGCGTAGTCCCCTATAGCCACAGGGCCTCCAAAGATCTCAACATGCCAGGGTTTCATAAAGGTGCACCCCTGTCCAAGATGATCGAAATGGGGTCTGAGGAATCGTTCCACGTACCAGTGCTGGAAATGTCTATCAAAACGCTTCAGGATGTAAGGGCGATGGTCTCTCCGCATGTCCGTCAACCTTGATGTTCACTGATACAAGACCGCAGTCGGCGGTCGGATGAATGGGTAACGATCACCTTCGGTTCCTCTTAATTAACCGCCATCCCCATTCCAGAAATCGTGTCTGAAGAGGCAGGAGGCAGGCGTGAGTTCATGCAGTGCGTCATAGGCCAGCAAAACAGAAGCCGCGGTCCATGATGTTCGCTCCTCCGGCCAGATCACGCCGTCCGGAAATGTTACCCCCGTCCAGTAGGAGCCGTCATTGTATTTCTTGTCCCTGATCCAGTCGAAGAGGATCGCGGCCCGCTCGTATTCGCCAACGGCCGAAAGTGTCAGGATGAGTTCGGCAGCCTCCGCGATCGTGACCCAAGGCTGATCGCATACGCATTTAACCCCCCACTTAGGTATCACAAATTTGTCCCACAAACGGTCTATCCGGTTGTGGGCATCTGCCCCGGTAACCGCTCCGCAGAGAACCGGGTAGTACCAGTCCATTGCATAGCGCGCCTTCATCATGTTGAAGAGGTTGGGTCGGTACCGTATCGCTTCTCCGAGTTTGAACAGGGCCGATTCCCAGTCAGAACGGGATTTACCGAGGAGACGGGCGATGGCCAACGCACATTTTAGGCTCATAAAGATCGAACTTGAACCCGTAAGCAGCGCCATACGGTCAACGACCCCCTCGCTGTTTTTGGCCCAGTGGATCTCACCGGTATGGGCCTGCATGCCGACCGCATAGTCAATTCCCGCTTCGATCGTTTTCCAAAAGCGGCGCAGAAACGTTTGATCACCGGTGATCAAAAAATGCTGGTAAACGCCAACAGCGATGTATGAGGCGAGATTGCTGTCGCGAGTCCGGTCTTCCGGAATGCCGTCACGCGTGGCCGACCACCAACTCCCATCCGCCAACTGAGTCTGGGCAAGCCATTGGTAGGCCAATTCCGACTGAATTATGCGGCCCGCAACGCTGAGTCCCATGGCGCTTTCCACGTGGTCCCAGGGATCAGTCTTGCCTCCAGCGGACCAAGGAATTTCACCGTTTGGTTTCTGCAGACATGAAATGAAATCCGCGACGATATCGATGTCGAATCCATCTGTTCCGACGTCCTGCGATACGGGAAATTCCATCATTGGCACCTTTTTATTAAATAGAAAACAATGCTCTTTCCGATCAATGGACTCAAAATTCGATCCATCCAGGCCGTCAGGGGCGGATGTCTGACGATGTCCCATTCGAGAAACTTTCGGTAAGCCCTGACCAGAGGAAAAGTCTCGTTTTTGTGCCCTACCATGCACTTTAGCCACCAGTAGGGCGTGTGAAGACCGTGCCGGTAGACGATCTGCCGACATTGCACTCCGGCCGCTTCGAGAAGTTCCAACAATTCGTGTTTCTTGAATATCCTGATATGACCCCCGGGTTCCTGATGATAGGAACTTGAAATTGCCCAACAGATGCGTTCCGGCCAGAAACGCGGGACTGTCACGATCAGACCTCCCCCGGGTTTGAGAACTCGCACCAGTTCCGATACAGCACTCCGGCTGTCCTCGATATGCTCCAGAACCTCGGAACAGATAACCACATCGAAGCTGCTCTCCGCAAAGGGAAGCCTTGTCAAGTCGGCTTGGGCCAGAAGCCAGAGACCTTCCTGCTCTTGGGCCATCAGGGCCAGATATCCTTTGGCTTTGAATAGGTCGTTCAGGTTCAGGTCTACGCCAGCGACATCGATACCTTGGATTCGGTACGACTCGCAGACATGTCGTCCGCTGCCGCATCCAGCATCGAGAACGCGCATACCCGCCTTGAACGGAATCTTTGCGAAGTCAACCGTAAGCATCGATGGCCTCACGGTAAACATCGACTGTTTTTTCGGCGGCATGGCGCCAGGTCAGCGAATGACTGACCCGCTTCAATCCGGCATGGCCGAGCCTTGCGCGCTTGTCCGGATCATTGAGGAGAGCGGTGATGGCGCTTTGCAAGGCAGATGTGTCAGCAGGCGGCACCAAGATCCCGGCGTCTCCCACCACTTCGGGAAGGGCTCCGCCTGTCGTGCTGACTACAGGAACGCCACAGGCCATGGCCTCGCCAGCTGGCATTCCAAAGCCCTCATAGAGTGAAGGAATGACGGCCATCGTTGCTTCTGCATAATGTCTGGCAAATTCATGATCAGCGATCCGGCCCGTAAAGCGGACCACATCTGACAGCGATAGTTCTCCGACCAGGCGTTCGATTGCCCCATTCCTTTTTGGTTCACCGATTACGACAAGCCGGACCGGTCTTTGGCGCCGAATCCGCGAGACCGCTTCAAGGAGATAACGAAGCCCTTTGAGGGGCGTGTCCGCGCTATTCGTCACCAGTATGAGGTCCTCCGCCCTTCGCACCCCTTCCAGAGGATGAAAGAAATCCGTATTGATCCCGTTTGGAACTACGCGGAACCGTTCCGTCGGCACCATGAATGATTTGCTGATATCCCGTTTCGAACATTCTGAGACGGTGATGATCCTCGATATTTTCGCAGAAACCCGAATCTGCATGTGGATGAATGAGTACCAGCGCCTTACCATCAGTCGCCGCAGCAACGTCCCCGCTGTCTCCAACTCTTTGTCCCGGTCCACAGTGATTGGATGGTGGATCGTGGCCACGATCGGATAGGCTGTTGCAATACCGAGAAGCCCGTAAGATAGACTCTGATTGTCATGGACAATGTCGTATCCGTCCCTGCCGTGGCGAAGGTAGTTTCGGGCGCGGAAACCAAAGGTGAAGGGTTCGGGGAATCCGCCAAGACACATGCTGAGATATTCGAACAGGTTCAATGGTGAGAGAAGATCCCGGAAGTTGGAGATTTTGAAAAGGTGGTTGGGATTGTAGAGGTCCAGGCTTGGGATTCGATGGAGGGTGATGCCTTCATCAAGCTGAGGATAGGGAGGACCCGAGAGGACATGGACCTCATGCCCGAGTTCCTTCAAGGCCCTGCTCAGGTATTTGATGTAGACCCCCTGCCCCCCGCATGTGGGATTGCCTCTATAGGTGAGGAGACAGATCCTGAGGGGGAATTTCCACGGGTTCTGTCGAATTCTGGTTTGGGCAATGTTCAATATAATTCCCCCGCTTTTCCAGAGATTTCCAAATCCTCTCGATTGCATGAATAGAAGGTCAAAATCTTCATCCCTAAATCATGGATTTTCGTGAACGGGTTTACACGATTGTCCCTTCCAACCATACGTTTTTAAATCATGAGAAGAACGATTGCTTCATATGCCATAAAACGAGTCGATATAGATACATCCTGGTCTCTCAATAAGCAAATAAAAAGTGTCACAGTGTCGTCTTCCGAGATTTCCGTTTGACAGTTCGATGGGGATGGCATAATTAAAGCACCGTTGCACCTCATGCCAGGATATATTCTCCTGCGAGGCATGTTCGTGCAGGGAGCCGTTGCATGGTCGGGAAACAGACCAAATTGATTGTATTCGACATGGACGGAGTCCTAATAGATGTCTCCGAATCCTACCGGGAAGCGGTTCGTCAAACCGCACGCTTATTTTTCAAAGGGGCAAAAGGTTTTGAAAAACTTCCTGATCCCCTTTTCTCGCTTTCCGATCTTGCGGTCCTCAAACAAACGGGAGGCCTGAACAACGACTGGGATTTAACCAACCGGATCCTCCACCTGCTCTCCGCGAAGATCACGATACCCGCCCCCCCTCGGTTGTCGTTTAATCCATCTGCCTGGGAAGAGGCGATCCGGGATGTAGACGTGACGGATCTATCCGGTTTCCTGCAAAACAATCCTGCACCATTGACGGATCTCTTTAAAAGCTTCAGCCACCTCACGAATCCCTTCGTGTCTGCTTGTTTCAAAGGTGATGTGAAGACAGGCAACATCATCAAAAGGATCTTCCAGGAAATCTACCTTGGCCGGTCGCTATTTACAGCTCAATACGGAGAAGGGCCACGCTTTAACTTGGGAGAAGGATTGATCCAACGTGAGAGGCTTCTGATCGATCCTGCGCTTCTTTCTGCCCTATCCCGCTTACACACACTGGCCATCGCTACGGGACGCCCGCGCGAGGAGGCGGATATTCCGCTAGATCGCTTCAAAATCCGTCCTTATTTTCAGACTGTTATGACATTGGATGATTGTGTACATGAGGAGGAGAAGCTGATCGCCGAGCGGGGTCAACACGTTTCCCTGAAGAAGCCACATCCTTACATGCTGGACCAAATTCCTCACCGTATCGGGGATGGTTTTAGCGAATGTTATTATCTGGGCGACATGCCGGACGACATGCAAGCAGCCCGGTCTTCGAAGACCGGATACCTCGGCGTAGGGGTGGTCTTTTCATCCTCCGATCCTGGGAACTTGCGTAGAAAGCTGCTCCAAGCGGGTGCAGATTTAATCCTCTCGGACCCAGCTACACTTCATCTCATGCTTGCAGACGGACCTGAACCAACTGTCAGTCCATGACGAAATCGCTGCCAGCTGATGTGAGAAAGTGATCTCAAAGATTAGTCTGAGCGCATGCCCGATTTACCGTCGAACGGTCGCGCGATGTGCACCAACGTCGATGGTCAAAGCCGATCTGAGAAGATCAATGCATGCAGGTGTCGACTTTTCCCTCAACGGAATGGCAAGTGGCTAAGTCAACAGTTAGATCTCTCTCAAGGAGATATCAGTCTCCCCTTTCGGCAGTGGGATGATGTAAACAGGTTTTCGGATCCGACGAAGGACCTTTTCGGAAACACTGCCCAGGAAAGCTTGACCGATTATCCCTTTCCCATGCGTTCCCATGATAAGGGTATCGCAACCGAGTTCTTCCATTGTACTGAGGATTTCAACCACTGGATCGCCGAAGACAATGTGGATGCCTATGACCCGGTTAAGAGTTTCAGGGTCATCCTTGAGTTCCTTTGCGGCAAATATTCTTAGACGTTCCTCGATTCTTCGGCGTAGGTTCCCCTGGGTATCCTGGCTCATTTGATCGAATTTTTCCTTGCCAATGTTCATGACCATGATCATTTCCACCTGACGCGATATGGACTCGATGACATGAAGAATATGAATTTTCGCGTCGTGTTTGCGGGCAGTATTGACTGCGTAACGGAACGCATAGGCTGAATTTGTGCTAAGGTCTGTTGCATACAAGACGTTTTGAATTTTCGGAATCATATTACCCTCCCTGGCATATAAAAGCGTTTAATATCTCATTTTCGCGTTCACATCACACCTGCAGACATTGACGTCTGATCATATAAGGCCTTTGGGTCCGATGGTCCGTAAATGTCTTCCTATGATTCACGTGCATCTCAGAAGGATGCGCACAGGGTTGGCGATCCTGTCCCCGGTCAATGAATACAGTGGCTACGCATATCTCCTTCAATTCTTGTTATGTATTGCTTGGCGCCTTCTATTTCTTTAAAGGAAACGCCTTCTCGAATTCAATGTTCAATGCATCGTCCAGCCTGTTTCGTACCATGGCGGTTTCATGAACGATATCACGGATGATGGTTCTTAGATCCTTCAGATTGGAATCAAAACGGTGTTCGATCAGACGAATCAGAGGCCCGGAGATAAGTCTCATGACAGCCCTTGAAATCCAGTTATTCCCTAGCAAGAAGATCTTCACGTCTATTAAAAGCATGGTTGGGGTTGGTCTCCATTCGAAGATTATCACGCCGTCGGCATTGAAAAATCCCGGCAGTGCGATGTGATTGACTCGTCCACGGCCGTAAAATAAACGTGATCGGCTTGATCGACCTGCCGGCCATACATCGCCGGTAATACCGGTCGGATCTACCACATGTATTCCCGAGTCAATTCGGGTTACATGATAGGCCGGTTTGAAACCGTAGATGCCCCAAAGACGCCCTACGAGGTAGATGTTGTCCAGGCCCATCTCCCAAATCTCGAGGGGCGTTTCAATGGAAATCGAGTTCCGGTAGGTTATTGTGGGATCCCGGATGATTTCCTCGACATGAGTCTCATGGGCATTGAGCGGAACAGACATTGACGCAAGACTGACGAACGTTGCGATGATCAGAAATCGGAATTTGCCCCGGTGTTCAATTTTCAAGGATCAGGCCTCGTGGGCTTTATACTGAAAGCGTGCTCATGGGCAGTGGGATAAGGGCCAATACCAGCCTCGATCTTCCGGAAGAACCCATCAGCGATGTTGACCGCATTCCTGCGAGCATGCCTGTGCCTCAAGTATTCGATAGTCAACCGAGTCATCTTCCGATTGTTCACTCGGATCTCAGCCACAACTCCACCCGAATGCCCATTTGCACAGATTCGGCTCTCAATGGAACAGTTGCCTTTATGGATCAATCCTGCGCGATTCTCCTATTTCGTTTCCGATCTCCTGAATCAGCCGAAAATATGATTTTTCTTCCATATCGGCCAAAAGACAACTGTTTCGGTTTGTAACCATCTTTAATGGCCCTGATGCGTTCTCATAGCATGACCGTGTCTAAGAGAATATTTTTCTTCTATCAGGATCATAACATGCCTTTATCTTGCGGGTCGAGGAGAAGGATTCGCCAAACACTTCAATGGCAAAACCATCAGATCCCTTCGCGTCTTCTGAGGAAAGATAACCCATAGCAATTGTTTTTCGCACGGTGTGGCCAAAGCCTCCGCTCGACACCACGCCGACAACCTTTCCCCGGCAGGTAATGGTTTCACCGCCGTAAAGCAGCATCGGCCGGTCGATATCCAGGGTGAAAGTACAGAGTTTCCAGGCAGAGCCTTCCTTTCGGATCTTCACGAGAGCATCCCGCCCTATAAATGGTCCTTTTTTGAGATTGACAGCGAAACCGATTCCAGCGTCGTAAGGACTGTATTCGGGCGAAATCTCTGCTCCCCAACAACAGTACCCCTTTTCCAACCTAAGCGAATCGATGGCACGATATCCCGCATTGCGAATGCCCAAATCCTCACCCTTATCCCATAACGTTTCATAGACGCCGGCGGCGTATTCCGGAGCCATGTAGAGCTCGTATCCCAGTTCTCCGATATACGTGACCCGGATTGCCAGTACTGGTGCATATCCTACAATAACCTCACGGCATTGTCCGAATCCGAATCCATCGTTACTGAAGTCGTTCTCCGAGACACGCATCAGGAGGGTACGAGACATCGGTCCACAGACGTTGATCATCGCAAATGACGATGTTACGTCACGGATAACAACGGAGCTGTCCCGCGGAAGATGCTTCCTGAGCCACAGGAAATCGTGGACACCAAAGGCTGTCCCCGTGACGATGAAGAAGAGATTCTCCGATAACCTCGACACTGTGACATCGGCCTCGATACCGCCCCTGTTGTTGCAGAACTGCGTGTAAACCGTCGTTCCGTTGGGTCGGTCGATATCGTTTGCGGCTATTCCATTCAGGAATTTTGGCGCTCCAAGACCCGTTACTTCGAATTTGCTGAAAGAGGACTGGTCGATCAGCACAACCGCTTCTCGCGCTGCGAGATGCTCGGCGGCTACGTGTTCAAACCAGTTTGGAAGCCCGAAAGTTAGGGTGTCTTCAGGCAAGACACTGCGAGGGGCAAACCAATTGGCCCTCTCCCAACCGAACTTTGATCCATAGACAGCCCCTTTCCCTTTGAGAAGCCCGTACAAGGGAGATCGTTTGACCCCCCGAACCGATTCATGTTCTTCGTGAGGCCAAGAGATTGCGTAATGTTTGCCGTAAAGCTCTTTGGTTCGTCCAACATTGAATGCCAAACTCCTGTGGTGTGGACCGAAGCGGCGGATGTCCAGGGGCCAAACATTGAAACTCGGTTCACCGCCAACGATCCATTCGGCGATGATCCGACCTGCACCGCCGCCAGCGGCAATTCCAAAGGCGTTGAATCCGACGGCGACGAAACAGTTTTCAATCTCCGGTGCCGGACCTAGCATGCAATTTCCATCCGGCGTAAAGGCCTCCGGTCCGTTGACCAGACGGGCGATGCCGGCATTATTAAGGCATGGGGTGCGCTTCATAGCAGCACTGGAAATCGGTTCGAAATGGTCGAAATCGGGTTCGAGCAATTCTTGCGTGAAATCTTTTTGGATACCCTGTATGGACCAAGGGATACCACAGCGTTCGTATCCGCCCATCACAAGCCCGCCAACTTCCTCTTTGTAATAGAGAAGGCTATCTTTATCCCGGAGAGTGGGGAGATTGGGTGGTAGTCCCTCAATGGCTTCGGTGATCAGATACTGATGTTGGAAGGGAACCAACGGTATGTTCAGACCCATCATGCGCCCAATTTCCCTCCCCCACATCCCTGCTGCGATGACGACCGTTTCGCAACGGATCGCACCACGATCCGTTACTACGGAAAGAACGCGATTGTTCTTGATATGAAAGCCCGTGACCAGTGTCTTCTGTGCGAATGTGGCGCCTCGATTGGCCGCCCCCTTGGACATGGCCATGGTCAGGCCGCTGGGATTGGCTTGGCCGTCAGACGGCATGAATGCCGCTCCAATGACCCCTTCGATATCGAGAATCGGAAAAAGCCGAAGAGCCTCCTGCGGCGATATCATATGCATCTCCAGGCCGAAGCTTCGAGCCGTAGTGGCCCCTTTCTTCAGTTCAAATAGCCTTTCCTCACTACTCGCCAGATGGAGACATCCACAACGCTTCCACCCCGTTGCCAGGCCAGTTTCCGCTTCAAGTGTTTCGTAAAGACTGACGCTGTACTGCAGCATCCTCGTCACATTGCGGTTCGAGCGCAGTTGTCCCACCAGTCCCGCCGCATGCCAGGTGGAACCGCTGGTGAGTTCACTCTTCTCCAACACAAGAACATCTTTCCATCCAAGTTGGGTCAGGTGGTATGCGATACTGCAACCCACGATACCGCCGCCGATGATGACAACCTGTGCCCCGTCACGCATAATTCACTCCGTGGATAACAAATGGGAAAACAGCATCAGGATTTAATGTCTTCCAATCGGTTGAGTGTCCCGCGAAACGTCGCCCGTCACGATCAAAGCGTGCAGGCAAGAAAGCAGAAAACCATTCTGACTATTTTGAGCGTGTCTGCCCGATTGCCCGTGTCAATGCAGGCACAACTTCGAAAAGATCACCCACAAGACCATAATCGCATTTCCCGAAGATGGGCGCCTCTTCGTCATTGTTGATGGCAACGATGATTTTGGACGTTTTCATTCCTGCGAAGTGCTGTACGGATCCGGAAATGCCGCAGGCGATATAGAGTCTGGGGCTGACTGTTCTTCCCGTCTGGCCCACCTGCATTGCGGTGGGAGCGAATCCCGCATCCACCGCGGCTCGTGAAGCACCGACCGCAGCCCCTAGGACAGCGGCGCATTCTCTCAGGATCCTGAAGTTGTCCACCGATCCAATGGGGTGACCGCCCGAAATGATGATCTCCGCCGCGGAAATGTCCGGTTCATTTTTGGCGTTTGGCGGGACCGCGTGGATGACAAGACGCTTTGCGGATCGGACCAATGCATTGAATATTAAGATTTCTGCCTTTCGGGGATCTGGTCTCGCCGGGAAGACATTTGGCCTGAGCCCGAGGAACCAGGGTCGGGCGTTCAAACGAATGGTGGCTGTGGTTTTTCCTGAGAAGTGAGATTTTACAGCAAGGCCCAAGGCGAGATCGATATCCAGGCAATCCAGAACAAGAGGGGCCGCTTTGAAAGAAGCCGTCCGGGCCAGCATGTCTTTTCCGAACGGGTCAGTGACCCCGAGGAGCGCGTCCAGGCAAAATACATTCATTGCATGAGCAAGCGCGTCGGCCTGAAGCTCTGGGAAACGGTTGAGATGTTGATCAGGGGTGTGTATCTCTACAATTTTATCGACGCCATAAAGCTCCAATATCTCTCTGCACTCGTCGTCGGACTCTCCCAACACCAGTGCGTAAACCTCATTGTTCGCACAATGTCTGGCCGCACTCAGGACTCCCCAAAGGGTTTTCTCAACCTTCCCGGAATTGCTTTCAATGAGCACACCGATTTTCATCACAGCCCCATGTTCAGTGTCCTGGCCGACCGCATCAGAAATCCCGGAACGATTGATCCCTGTATTTTACAATGTGGGCGTGACATGGAAAAGAATCCGCCCTTTACAGCCACATGCGCTTCAGGAAAGAATCTTCGCCTCTTCTTTCAATATCCTTAACAGTTCGATCGTCATGTTTTCAGGACTGCCCTTCAGCATTCTCCCTCGTCCGCGGTCTGGCACTGCAACGAGATCGAGAAGTTCAAGAGCCGGAGCACATTTTGGAATCGAAACATCCTGAGGGCTGATGGTCTTGACCTCTTTCTTTTTTGCCTTCATCATGTCGGACAGGGTTGGACATCTTGGTCGGTTGATTCCCCGGGTCACTCCCACAATGCAGGGAATGGACATCTCTGCCAATTCGTGTACGCCACTTCCCACATCACGTTCCAAGGCAACGTTCAGGCCGGACATCTTAAACGATACGGCGTCTACCACAACCGGCAGATCAAAGAGAGCTGCCAGTCGAAAGGGAATCTGCATCCCTTCCGTATCGATCGATTGCTTGCCTGTCAAAATAAGGTCAGGCGGTCCGTCGGATTCTATGGCATGATGAATCAGAATACTGGTTTCGATACTGTCTTTGAAATAGCCATCCGTCTTCACCAGTATGGCCCTGTCCGCACCCATGGCCAGAGCAAAATGGATTGTTCCCATAGCTGTTTCCTGTGCGACCGTAACCGCAATTACCTCGGATGCACCTCTCTGATTTCGGATCTGAAGGGCCTGTTCGAGTGCGCATTCGTCATAGGGATTCATGATGAACTTGACTTTTCTGTCAAAGTCCGGTCCTTTGAACAGCCTGAGATGGGCAGCCGTGTCAGGCACATGCTTGATGCATACATAAATCCGCATGACGCTATCTCGTCCGGGTACACATCCCCCCTGATGGGTATACCCCGTCTTATTGGACTCTAAAAAGCCTTTTTCCAGGAGCAGCATTCTGTAAGGACAAACACACAACGCCCCTGACGGAGAACCTCTTCGTGGTTACGATTCAGAAATCCCCGACTTCAGACTTTCGGAACAAAAGCTGTCCTCGTGGTTACTTCTTGCCGAAATAATTCCGGATGAACTTTACGAATCTCTCGTTTTCATCGTCAATTCCTGGTGTTACGCGGAAATAACCGTCTATCCCATGAATGGGTTTAATGCTCTTCAGAAAAATCTTCTCCATTTCTAGCGCCGCCGTCAGGATTTCGGCTGTGGTCTTTCCCGTCATCGTGGCGTCAATCAGCATGTAATTTCCATGTGCGGGAAAAGGCTTGAGGCCAACCTGAAGCAGCTCCTTGCTAAAAATATCCATCCATTTGTTGTTGTGTATGACCTTCGCTTTCACCTCTTCTGGATTGTCGAGGATCGCCTCTGCAGCAGCCATAGACATCAAGCTGACGTTCCAGGGAAGGAACATGGTTTTGAATGCCTTTACCATTTCCTCGGTGCCAACCATGTAACCGAAGCGGATCCCGGCAAAGCCGTAAGCCTTCGAGAAAGTATGGGAAAGGAAAACCTGGGGGTATTTCTTGATCAGAAAATCCTTGGAAGGTATTTCCGGATGGTAGTCCAGATAAGCCTCGTCAATGCAAAGGGGAACACCCGTCTCGCAAAAACGGATCAGGTCCCTGTCATCAATAAAGATGCCTGTTGGATTGTTGGGATTGATCACCAGGATCAGTTTCGTTCTGGGGGTTATTGCCTTGAGCATGGCATCGACATCGTACTGCAAATCCTCCTTCCGAAGGGGTATCGAAATCACTTTACCGCCCACCAGTTCGGCGCGCGGGGGGAATAGTTCGAACGTGGGTGTGGAACAGATGAATTCATCGCCTGGCTGAAGGAAAATTCTCATCATCGAATCGATGATCTCCGATGATCCGTTGCATAGACCGATGTTTTCCGGCCCCACGTTGTGGAGTCTAGCCAATCTGGTTCGCAACCGAAGCATGCTGTCGGGATAGCGGTTTCCCTTAGCAAGAATCTCCGTGACCGCCCGGATGACTTTTTCGGAGGGTGAAATGGGATTTTCGTTGAGCATCATTCGGCCGTAATCCGGCTTTGCCCATGCCTTATCCAGAATGGCGGTGTTGTATTCTCGCGATGTCAGCAACCAGGGGACAAACCAATCTTTCAACTCTTTCATATTGATCTCCTTTCATCACTTTTTCGTGTATGCGGCAATACATTGTCCGACAAATTCCACCATGTCGTCGGTTGCCTTCGAAAACTGCTGCGCGGTTTTTACCAAAGCAGGGTGGCTGTTGTACTCTTCACGCGTATAGCCATCTTCCGCATAGGCCCTTTCGAAATAGGGGATGCGCAACAACTTGTCCAGGATATCCTTTGGAATTTCTTCGTCGATCCGATTTGAAAATAGGTGGATGTCTTCCTGGCCTTTGAAATTGATCACCTGGTCCATAAACGGGGGAGGACAGGTGACGACGATATCGGCGCCAGCCTTCTCCTCGAGATGCCAGATTCTTTGGATACCGTTCACGGTCGGTCCGATCCTGAGGGAGCAGGAGAGCATCTTGCTTGGATAACCGCCTTTTTTGACAAGACGGTAGGCCTTCTTGAAAATAGCCAACTCAGCCATACGCACATCCCCTTCGGACAATTCGATCCCTTTCTCTCTGGCAAAATCACGCAGCCCGCCCAGATCGCCATATCTGGCCTCCATATGGGTAATCACGGAACGCCACTTTGAAAGGTCTGCTCTGTCTGCCTTGGCCTTTTCCAGACCCCTTCGAACCGACTTTGCGCAATCCATCAGTTGTGGCAGTACGAAGGTCAAAGTGTTATTTGTAGCGATTCCACGCGCTGTAAGTTGTTCAATGACCTCATAACCCTCTTTGGTTCCGGGTACCTTGATCATCACATTCGGATTGATAGCCGCCAGTTCGTCGGCTTGCTTCAACATGGCCGTTTTATCAAATGATTTACGGGGATCTACCTGGCCGGAGAGATACCCTTCCCTGTGGTTTGTTCTCTCAAAAAGAGGAAGGAACATATCGGAACCCCTTTTGATGATCTCCTTGTAAAGCAGCCAGAACAGGGACTCCTTATCTATACCGGCATTGCGTTCAATGATGCCGCGGGTTACGTCCCTCCAAAACGGCTCATCGTCTTGAATGGCCTGAAGCGAAAGCAGAGGATTGGTCGTCACCCCGCGGAAAAGCGAAACTTCTGGTTTTTCAGGGTTGTACATCCTACTGAATTGGCGTTTAAGCGTCTCAGACTCATTGTCTTTGGATTTTGCCAGCATCTTGCGGCACCAATTTTCGAAGATGACGGGTGAAGAATCCCACCAGATTTCCATCCCCGGGCTGACCGCAACCAATTTTTCGAACAAATTATTCTCAATCATGTTTCCCCCTCATTGCTGTGAATGGCTTATCTTGTTTAGATGTATATACAATCTACCTTCTCAGAAATCAAGAACGATATCTCCTTCCTGTAAAGCCGTAACCCAGCGTACCCATTGTTTGACAGATTGCTGCAGTCCCGGATCATCCATCCTCTTCCGCTACAGTTTCCTGTATGTGATAGCGTCCTACTTCTACCTCGAATACGTATTTATCTCCCCGATAATATGAATAGAGAAGCTCAACAGGCATGCTGTTTTCATCGTATGTTAAACTTTCCATGAAAAATGCGGCCGTGTTTTCAGGCACATTCAAATAAGAAGCAATTTTTCCTTTCAGATTGACGGCACGGATCATCTGGTCCGATCGGGCCAGGGTGACGTTGAAGCGATCGCTGATGATTTGGTACATAGAGTGGGTTAAATCCATCTGCAGAATATCCTTAAATATGGAATGGGGAAGATAGCTTTCCTCGTAAATGAAGGGAACTTCATTACCAGTTCGAAGACGTCGGATAACAACCACTTGGCTGTTCAAACTTAAGATGAGTCTTCGGGATAGATGCTCGTTGGCCTCCTCCACCCCCTTCTTGATTATTTTGGTCTTTCCCCTGATGCCGAGAGCAAGAAGATCTGAGCTGAAACTCGAAATGCTCTTGAGTTTGTGCGTGACAGCCAGAGGCGTTTCCGCACAGACAAAAGTGCCGCGCCCCTTGTCCTTCCGAAGCATACCGGCCATCGTCAGTTCCGAAATGGCCTGCCTGAGTGTATTTCGATTCACTTGACAGATTCTTGCCAATTCTACTTCGGATGGCAGGGTTGAGCCCCTTTCATATCTTCCGGATTGGATGAGATCCTTTAGCCATGCACTGATTTGGAGATACTTGGGAATGGGATTGTCAGGATCAATGATGTTCATTCCTTAATCCTCTCATTGTCTGGGTGATGTCATTCCCGTAAGTCCCGTACTGCCCGTGGTAATTCGCATGATGACGAGGAAAAGGGCTACGATCAGCACGACCACCGTACACATGGCATTGGCGCTGGCCGTGCGGCCGTCTACATCGAGAAATATGATCTCGATAGCGGCCAATTTGATCTGCGCAGACACAAGGAACAAGACGGCGCTGATAGTGGTCATGGCCCGCATAAAAAAGAAAGTGGTCGTTGAAAAAAATGCGACCTTCGAAAGAGGAAAAACAATCCGTGTAAAGGTAGTAATCGGTCCGGCACCCAGGCTGACGGCTGCCTCCTCAACGGATTTGTCGATCTGCTTCAGATTGGCTGTGCCGGAGAGTACGCCCAAAGTGAAATTGGCGATCACGACATTGATGATGATAATCCAGATCGTTCCATAGATCGGGAAATAGGGCTTGTTGAAGGCTAGTACGTATCCCAAACCCAGCACGACACCGGGAATAGCCGCGGGAAGCACGGATAAAGCATACAGCAGTTGTTCGCCGCGAGGTTTTTTCTTTTCGATGACATAAGCTGCCACCAATGTGATGGAGGCTCCCAACACGGCAACGACAAGCGAAACCAGGAGACTTGTCCAAATTGGGGCATATTTGATGGCGATCATGTCACGCAGTGGGCCTGGATCAAGGATGCTGTTCCAGAACGGGGTCCAGAGCGGAACACTTGCCCCAAGAGACGGGAAATCAAAATGCTTGAGGGTAAGCGAAAAATCGTACGGCCAAGTCTTGACAAAGGATCCGAGAAAGACGGTTACGAACACCAGCAGGATGCATGCGCATATCACAATGGAATATATGGTGAAGCCCCATTTCTTCAAAGGACGCGAAGGCTGAATGAAGGGACGGGCCTGCCCGCTGATCATGGCATAACTCTTTCGCGTCAGGTAGTAATTGATTGCAAATGCTGAAATAGAGGGAACAAGCAGGATCACGCTGATGGTCGCTCCAAGGTCGAATCTCTGCATACCGAATACTTTGTTGACAATTTCAGTGGCCAGAACGGAATAGTCACCTCCGATGACGACAGGGATGCCGAAGTCCGTTATGGTCAAGTTGAAACAGAGTGCCGCAGCACTCGCGATGCCGTATTTGGCCGATGGGAGAGTCACCTTGAAAAAAGTTTTTAATGCCGAAGCCCCAAGGCTCTGAGCCGCCTCATCCAGCCGCGTATCAACGGCAGATAGTGTCGTATAAAGAATAAAGAGCGCGTTGGGGAAACAATAGAGGACCTCTCCAACAATGATGCCTGTCGCCCCGTAGATGTTCCAACTTGTATCGAGGAGGTAGCGCGTGATCACTCCATTCCTGCCGAAGAGCAGGATGAGTGCCAGGGCCTGAATAATCGTCGGCGCAATCAGGGGAAGTGTGGATATCAGATAAAAAAAACCCTTCCCTGGCATAGTGGTTCGGGTCAATCCATAAGCGAATAGAAAGGCCAGCACCGTTGTGACAATCATCGTCACGATGGAGACGAACATGCTGTTGTAGAAGGAGCGAAAGATCCTCGGTTCCGTGAAATAATCGTAATAGTTTTGTAGCGTGAACAACCCATCCTTGAAAAAACTCAACCGGCAGATGTCCACAACAGGATAGAGGAGAAAAACAGTCAGGATGACCATCAGCGAAACCATGATCACCCAAGTGAAAACGTTGTCTGCAGTGAACCATGCGGATATTCCTCTTCCCGAAGGTGCGATAGGCTTCATCAATTTATTCCTCCCGCGGGAAACACCAGGTAGGATGCAGGAGAACAGTAGATATAAACCTGATCGCCCTGTTTCAGACAACGCTGCTCGAACTCTTTTTCGACGATGTCAGAAATAATCTCCTCGTCGCCCATCTGAATGAGTAGTCGGACTGCCGCTCCTTGAAAAACCACCACAGCGATCTGTCCGGACAAGAGATTTAAAGGCTCCTGTACTTGCGGTGGCCTGTCGGACTTGAACACCTCCACGTTTTCTGGGCGTATGGCAAGTGACACCGCCTCCTCGGCGCCATTGCCGTTGCAGACGACTCTGATTTTCCGTCTGCCAATATCGACGGTGTCTCCTCTCCGTTTCCCCTGAAAAAAATTGGAGGTTCCGACAAAATCGGCGACGAAATTGCAGGTTGGGTTCTTGTAGATGTCGACCGGCCGCCCTACTTGGCGAAATTGCCCCTTTTCCATAACGACCACGCGATCGGCGATTGAAAGGGCCTCTTCTTGATCGTGGGTCACGTGAATCATTGTCTTCCTGAGTTCCTGCTGGAGACGTTTGATTTCAGCCCTCAAGCGCAATCTGATTTTGGCATCGAGAGCACTCAGGGGTTCATCCAGGAGCAGAACCTGGGGATCCGGCGCCAGGGCGCGCACAAGGGCGACCCTTTGCTGTTGTCCCCCGCTCAGTTGGGCTGGATAGAGCCTTCGCCAGTCGGACAGACCTATCAGATCCAGCATCTTATCGACCCGTTCCTTGATCGCCTTATGGGGCATCTTCTTCATCTTGAGACCGAAGGCGATGTTCTCCTCGACGGTCATATTCGGGAACAGGGCGTATGATTGGAAAACAATGCCGAATTCTCGCTTCTTGGGAATAAGGTCATTGATGACCTTGCTGTTGAAAATTATGCTGCCATCCGTAACGGTTTCAAATCCTGTAATCATGCGCAGAATCGTCGTTTTGCCACAGCCACTGGGTCCCAGAAAACAGATGAATTCCCCTTCCTGGATCTCCAGATTGACACGGTCCACCGCCGTCAGATTCCCGTAACGCTTTGTGAGATTTACCAGTTTGAGGTCTCTGCCCATCTTTTCCCTCACCGAGATGTTGAGATATCTATACAGAATGGATATGAAAAAAAGAGCGTTTCCGGTCATCCCTCACCAGGACGGGATGACCGGAATGCCGTGGACTTATCGAGTAAAGAGGCTTTCCCACTTCTTCTTGATGTCGGCAGCGTTTCTCCCCTGCCATGCGAAATCCATCGGATAGAGCTTTAATTCTGACAGTTGCGGCATATCCAAACCCGAACGCATCCCCGGCAGGGTCACGCCATGTTTGAATTTAGCATACTCCCTCATGGCATTGTCTGAAATGGCCCAATCCAGAAATCGTTTGGCAGCATTCACGTTTTTTGCCCCCTTGAGCAGGGCGTTGGCCTCGACCTCATATCCCGCGCCTTCGATCGGGAAAACGTATTTGACGGGATAACCCTGTTTGATCATTTCGGCCACAGGAAAATCGAAGGAGGCACCCACGGCAAATTCACCGGCTGCGGTCATCTTGGCCGGACGGGAACCGCTTTTGATGTACTGTCCGATATTCTTGTCCAATTTCTTAAGAAACTCCCAGCCATCCTCTTTGCCTTCCTTTGCTCCGTACATCTGAAGGATGCTTGCGATCTGGAGAAATCCAGTTCCGGAAGCCACCGGATTAGGCATGGTCACAAGACCTTTGAATCTTGGATCGAGGAGATCGTTCCATCCCTTGGGCATGGGCAGGTTCTTTTCCTGCATCACCTTGGTATTAATGCAGAAACATGCGATGTACATGTCAATTCCGGCGTATAAATATTCCGGATGCACAAAGCGTTTTTCGAGTCTCTCCACACCCTTGGGCTTGTAGGGCACCAGAAGGCCCCGAGGAATAAAGGTCTCCTGTTCGGTGACGGCCCAACCCCATACCAAATCTGCCTGGGGATTGTCCTTTTCCGCCAACATGCGGGCGCCCAGTTCACCGGTGGAAAGACGGATCACGTTGATGTCCAGATCCGGCAAATCCCTTCTGGCTACCTCGAGATACTTTACCGTCTCATCCGTTTCCAGAGAGGTATAGACCGTCAGCTTTTCAGCAGCCCCTGCATTCGCTGCAAGACAAAAAACCAAGACAAACGCTGCAAACCATATGACTGTACGTTTCATGCGTGGCACCTCCTTGATTTGAATACGTTGACCCCATTTTCCCGTCTTTAAAAACCGCGAATCCCAAAAGATCCCATACATGCGCCAGTGAAGAGACGGCACATCAACATGAATGGCTATAATGATGAAATCGACGATGGATGGTATCCACGCAACGCCCTTCAAGGCGATTACATGTGAGTCTGTACAGGAGACTACGGGTCATCGCAAAAACCATTTCGGAGATGCAGAATTGATCATCTTTACTACTATGAGTCGATGCTTCGGTCAATATTTTTTTCAAAATAAATCATTGGGGTCAGACAGCGCACGGAACGGAACGGCCCGGCAGCAGTTGTAGTCTGAACCGTCTGACGGTAAGATTTCCAAGATCCAAGACAGCATGGATATCGCGTAAGGGCATGATCTGATAATCCAGTTTCTGAACCTTTTGAATCAGTCGAAGAAAATGTTCGCTCAAAGACCCTCCTTCGACTTCGGCATGAAGTGGAAGAACATGGATCCCCCCTTTTTTAAGGGTGGAGAGTATCTTACCTTCACCCTCATGCAGGCTTGTTTCCTCAAAACATGGAAGATCTGACGGGATTTCAACAAGATTCGCTTCTGAATGGATGAAGGGTTCGTGAGCCCGCGTACAGCTTAGATAAACGAAGCCAAGAGTCCTGATGATTAAAAGCACACGATCGTCAATCAGCCATGCCGGAGCTCCGAAAGAGGAGGGGTGTCTGCCGGTCAAACGTTCGAAGCCTTCAATACCTCGAGTGAACCAGTCGTGGATCCAGGCCTCTGATCGTAACGCAAGTTCATCCTGCCATCTCCGGTGGTCCCATGCGTGAAATTGAACCTCATGTCCTTCATTGATGATTCGATGGACGAGTTCTGGAAAAGAAAGCGCGATCATGGGCGATGGAAGCAGCGTTCCGTAGAGGGCCGTTCGAAGCCCGTAGAGAGTCGCGGCCCTCGTCCGAACCATTTTATTAAAAAAAAGTGGATTTTTAAATAGTTGAAGCGCAGCTCTTCCTGATGCATCCGGTCCGATGCTCAGGAAGAATGTGGCGCGCAGGCCCTGCCGTTTCAACAGGGTGAGAAGACGCGGGACCCCATGTTTCATCCCCTGATAGGTATCCACATCAATTTTCAGACCAAGAAGCCTTTGCAAAACGGTTCCTCATCAGGAACTGATCCATGAAACCCGATCCTGAACTTGATATGTTATTGCCGTCCCAGGGCTAAGACGAATTCCAACGCACCGTACGAGAACTGCACAGAGCCAAATTGACAATCCGACATGATGCCCCATGTTAGGGCGCCAGACAGGGCACGAAACTTTGAACGCCCTGATCCCTCAAGATGATTGAGTTTTGAGATTATTGTTGACCTACCGCTTCGATCCGGTTTTCCTCCAGGAATGAGTGAAGGGTCATGCGCATGGACTCCTCCAAACCGACGACCGGTGACCAGTCCAGCAGTTTTAGAGCCTTCTCGATGCTGGGTTTCCGAGTGTAAATGTCCTGATACCCCTTGCCGTAATAGTTCTGAGCTGGCACTTCGATAATCTCTGAATAGGATCCGTCATGGATATGATCCGGGTGTTCCATGAACAGCCTTTTGAGAAGGATGGCTAACTCACTGATAGAACATTCATTATCGGGGTTGCCGATGTTGATGATCTGATTCTTGCAAATATCATCGCGATTTTCCAGGATGCGCAGCAACGCCGTTATTCCGTCATCAACGTACGTGAAACATCGCCGTTGACTTCCTCCGTCCACCAAACTGATCGGCCTCTTCATCAGCAGTTCGGCAATGAACTGGGTCACAACCCTTGAGCTTCCCTCCTTGGCCGCATACAGTGAATCCAGACGCGGTCCGACCCAGTTAAAGGGTCTGAAAAGAGTGAATTCAAGATATCCGCGTATTCCGTAAGCATAGATCACCCGATCCAGGAGTTGCTTGCAGCAAGAGTAGATCCAGCGTTCTTTGTGGATAGGTCCAACGACCAGATAGCTCTCATCTTCCTTGAATTCCGGATCGGGGCATGCCCCGTATACTTCTGACGTGGAAGGGAAAACAACCCGTTTGTGATATTTGACACACTGTTTGATGATATTGAGGTTCATTTCGAAATCGAGGTGATAAACGGCCAGAGGGTCCTCCACATAGAGTTTGGGTGTCGCGATTGCCACCAAGGGGAGGACAGCATCGCATTTTTTAATGTGGTACTCGATCCATTCACGGTTAATGGTTATATCACCCTCAATAAAATGGAAGCGAGGATTCTGAAGGTTACTTCCCAAACGGTCGTCCGACAGGTCCATGCCGAAAACAGTCCAATCCGTGTCGTCCAGTATTCGCTGCGTGAGGTGATGTCCGATAAATCCGTTAACACCCAGTATTAGAATATTCATGACAGAATCATCCCTTCTTGACTCTTAAATAAACGGAGAAGCCGGTCCCCGCTCATCCTTTCATCGTGGATCTGTACATCAAAAAGCCTTAGCCATCCCTGGCCCGTCCGAACGAGGATCCTGTCCTTGTGGACTTTTACGAATCCAACCGGGTCACCTGTCTCTGCATCATCGGATGCTACCGGCATACCCCACCAGATCCATAACCGCGATCCTGTCGGCATTTTGCAAAAGGCTCCTGGATAAGGATCCGTTACGGCGCGGATGAGGTTGAATATCCTTACAGCGGTCCAACTCCATTCGATGCGTCCGTCCTCGGGTCGCCGTCCTCCGTAATAGCTCCCATGGGAAAGGAGTTGGGGAATACGCGGCGCCTGACCGTTTTTCAGAAGCGGCAAGAGTTCGTCAAGCAGAAGGCTTGCCGCGTCGCATAATTTCCCGTAAAGGATCAATGCCGTATCGTCTGGCATAATGGGGACGATCTTCTGCCCCACGATGTCCCCCGCATCGGCCCTTCGTACCATGTAATGCAGGGTGACGCCAGTCTGCGTTTCCCCGTTGATAAGAACCCAATTCACGGGACAGCGTCCGCGATAGGCTGGAAGCAGCGATCCGTGGAGGTTGAATGCTCCTCGTTTGGGGATACGGAGAATAGACTCCGGGATCATGAGGCGGTAATAGAAGGAGAAGATCATATCCGGTTCAAGAAAGGCGATCCGCTCCTTCCAGTCCATGGTCTCGATGTCACTCGGACACTCCACGGGGATCCGCCTCTCCATTCCCCATTCCCTTACGGAACCGAACCAACAATTTTCATTCGGAGCATCCTCGTGGGAAAAAATGGCGAGAATCCTATAATCCGCTCGTTCCAGTGCATTTAGACCGGCGATTCCCATGTTATGGTACGCAAAGACAACGGCCTTCATTGGTTTTCTCCGGCCGATGGAGAATCGCCTCCATGAACACATTCGATGACATACACAGGTCGTTTTCGGACTTCGTGGTATATCCTGCCAATGTATTCTCCGATGAGGCCGAGTGCAAAGAACTGGAGACCCACAAAAATGAATAGGACAGCGAAAAGCGTGAATACCCCCTGTGCCGCCCATACTGCCCCGTAAAGAAGCCGTGCGAAGACAAGGAATGCCCCGAAACAGACCCCGAGCAGTGCCAGAAGGATACCCCCATACATGATGAGTTTTATCGGGAGCTCCGAGAAGGATGCCACCAAATCGAACTGGAGATTGACCAGTTTACGCAAGGGATAGTTTGATTTTCCGTCATGCCGCTCCTCGTGCGCAACCTCTATCTCCGTCACCCGTTTCCCGAAGTGAGTCGCTAGAGCCGGAATAAAGGTTGCATGTTCGTGGCATTGGATCATCCGCTTCACAACCGCCCGGCTGTACGCCCGCAACATGCACCCCCAGTCTGTCATACGGACGCCCGTAATTCGGCGTGCAACAATATTGATGATCCTGGAAGGTATGATACGGTACAGAGGATCCTTTCTGCCTCTGCGGATTGAGCCGACCACGTCGTAACCCCCTTTCCCCATGACTTCGATAAAACGTGGGATCTCCTCCGGAGGGTTCTGGAGATCGGCGTCCATGGTCACCACGATATCACCCCGAGTGATGGAAAAACCGGCCAAGATGGCCGCATGTTGTCCATAATTTCGCGTCAGTTCAACGATTCGGACCTCTGGATGAACCATAAATCCCTTAAGGATCTCAAGTGAACGGTCACGGCTTCCGTCATCGACGAAGATGATCTCCCAGGGCCTGCCAAGTGCGGACATGACCGACAGAATCCGATTCATCAATTGCATCAAGTTGCCCTCTTCATTGTAGACGGGAATGACGAGAGAAACCAGATCGTTCAAATTTTGTGATTCCTTCGATGCGATCACCTTCGACCTCCCTGGGGATCAGCAAGTATCTCCCGAATCGCAGTGCAAACATAAGCGACATCCCCTTCCGTCATGTCCGGAAAGAGGGGAAGCGAAAGGATTCGCGCGGCAGCACGTTCAGTCTCCGGAAGATTTACGACTCCGAAACGCTCGCGGACATATTTCAGAAGATGACAAGCCGGAAAATGGATACCATACCCGATATTGTAATCCGAGAGTTTCTGCATAAACCTTTCTCTCTCCATGCCAAGAATCATGACTACTAAAAGGTGATGGGAGTGTTCATGCGGATACGGAGGCTCAGCCAAGGTATCGATCCCTTCGATACCTGCGAGTCCTTCCCGGTAGATCTGCACAAGATGCGATCGCCTACGGTTGAATTCGCCGAGGCGGGAGAACTGTGCAAGACCCAGGGCCGCCTGGATGTCGGTCATATTGTATTTCCATCCCGGCGATTCGATGTCGTACTCAGGGTTACCCCCCTTCCCGTAACGTTTCCACGCCTCCCGTTCTATGCCGTGAAACCGAAGATGCCTCAGTTTGGTTTCCAGTGCCTCGTCGTTGTGCGTGATGAGTCCGCCTTCTCCGGTTGTGATATTTTTGATCGGGTGAAAAGAGAAGATCGATATTCTTCCGAATCCTCCGGCATGAATACCCCGGAAACGGGTCCCAATGGCGTGGGCCGCATCCTCGATCACGGTAAGTCGGTGACGGTCAGCGATGTCCAGAATCCGGTCCATATCTGCCGGTGCACCCGCAAAGTGAACCGGAATGATGGCTCGGGTCCTTGGGGTTATTCGGGCCTCGATATCATCGGCGTTGACGTTGAGGGTGGTGGGAAGCACATCCGCAAAGATGGGTCTTGCTCCGTGTAATGCGATCATATTTACCGTGGAGGCGAATGTCAGAGAAGGGGTGATGATCTCGTCCCCTAATCCGATACCGAGAGCGTTGAAAATCAGATGCATTCCCGCTGTTGCAGAGGATAGAGAAACGGCGTAGCGTGCCCCCGTGAGCTTCTCAAAACATTCCTCAAAATTCCTACACAAGGGACCGGTTGTTATCCATTTCGAGCGAAGGCACGCGGTAACAGCTGCGATATCGGTCCTGCAGATGGAGGGCTTATTCAATGGCAAAAAAGTTTTTCTAATTTTCATGGTGAGCCTGTCGCTCCAGATCTCTTTAATTGAACCAACGTATAGGCATCGTTATGCCACAATACGCACAGGCCGGGTACCTCTTTTTTCAACCTTTCCAGCTTATCGCCGTTTTTTGTGGCACAATAGATACCGTCTTGTGCATCAACCAAACGGAAGAAGCTTTCATTCGTAAGGAAATATTTTTCCCTCTCCGCAGTGGGAAGGCGCTCGCTACCGAATCGAACCTCTCCGATGTCTTCAACCACTGGGGTTCTTCTGCCGGTGTAAAAATCCACCCCGTAGAGTGACATCCCATATTGGTAGATCATCTCATCTGAGGGGACATGTTTGATGATGGCCTGTGAAAGTGGGTAGGCCGACTTATACGGGGACAGAAATTTTACGGCCGGTAAAGTCCCGGACAGGAGGAACAGGATGAAAAGTAGATAAATCGTTGCGAACCAACCCTTTCCGGCTCTCTTTCGCACCGATTCCGGCAGAAAGGTCATGAGGAGCTGAAAGAGAAACGGGGCTGCAATCCACGGCCACCAGTCATCCCAGTTTACACGGTATTTTCGAACGAAAAGGGGAATAAACAGTGTAGACATGAACAAAATAGCCTGAACAATGCTGGTTATTCGGTATTTCAACGGAACGAATACCTCTGTATTGCCGCCGATCTTTCGGCCCTCATAACGGCGGAATATGTGGCCGAAATACAATGCGACGGGGATGAAAATGGGTGCAATGTACGGAACAAGCTTCGACGAGGAGATGGAAAAAAAGAAGAATATAAATAGAATCCATGTCAGCAGCAGTTTGTGTGCGTCACGGTCGAACCATGGTCCCAGGTCTTTGGATTTCCGTAATGCCTCCGGAAGAAAAGTGCACCAAGGGAGTGTCCCTGTCAGAAGCACCGGAAGATAGAAATATAAGGGCTCATCATGGCCGTGGATTTGGGTCGCATAGCGTAGAAAATGCTCCTGGACAAAAAAGAAATGGAAGAAATCAGGATTGGCCCTTTGAACCATAATGAGCCACGGGAGAGACACCGCACTGAAGATGCAGATGCCGATAGGTGAAAAAAGAGATGGCAGTTCTCGCCAACGTCCCGATGCGATCAGCCAAATACTGACGATGCCGAAGGGGAAAACGACGCCGATCATCCCTTTGGCAAGAAAAGCAAGTGCGCTGAAACCATAGAGGAGAAAAAGCCGAGTTCTCCGCCTGTCCGCAGAGACCATAAAAATAAAACCTGACCAGATTGCGGAACAGGATAGCAGAGCAAGGGGCATGTCCAGGATATTGATCCGGCCAATGACGACATGGTATAGGAAGGTGGTCAAGACAGCTGCAGCATACAAACCTGTCCGCTCGTCATGAAAAAAGAGGCCCATCCGGTATACAAGCAGTATGCATCCCCACGCACAAAGGGCTGCGAAAAGACGGGAGGAGAATTCGTTCTCTCCAAAAAGGCGGTAAAAAAACGAGGTGACCCAGTAGGCCAAAGGCGGTTTCTCAAAATAAACAGTAGCTTTGAGTCGCGGTGTTACGTAGTCTCCGGTTGCGTTCATTGCGCTGGGAATAGCGCTATACCTTCCCTCGTCCGGTTCCATCAGGGGTATGAAAGGCAGAGGCATAATATACAAAAGAGCTGGAAGAATGAAAAGAACGGCTATGCGGATGACTTTGTCCTGCATCAGTGTCGCCCTGTCATCGAATGAAGTTTCAGAATGTCGACCTTATTTCACGGATCGGCACGGATTGTCAAACGTTTAATCATAGATGTTCATTGCCAAGCGTTGCCGGTTCAAGGCCTCACTCATCTTCTACAGTTGTTAAAAAATAGTTACGCTATTTTAGATAGATGGATGC
>CAZWTL010000017.1:0-49748 GCA_964637025.1 uncultured Syntrophaceae bacterium
CCTTCGACACCCCCTTCTCCCACGCCGACGAGGCGGAATGCTCCTACTCGCTGGCGCTGTTTCCGGAATTCTGCGACATGAAGCAGGCCGTGGACAACAAGCCGGAGGGGTTTTTACCCCCCGGACATGTGGACAAGGGGGGCGAGGTCTATCATGCCCCGATCCGGGGGCACGAGCACATCGGCTTGGGCGGCATCGAGCTCAAGGTCTACCCCGAAGGGGTCATCGGCCATCCGACCAAGGCCTCGGCCGACAAGGCCAGGGCGGGGCTTGAAGCCATGATGGATTACCTGTGCCAGTTGATCGATGACATCTTGACCCGGTTCCCGGCCGGCGTGCTGCCCCCGGCGGAAAAGGTCACCGAACGCGACCCGAAGGAGGTGGAGGCCCTCCTGAAGGGGCCCCTAAACGGCGGGAAATCCATCTACACCATCGCTTATCCCCCCTGAGCGAACGGGTACGAGAGGGCGGGTTCGGAGCCCCTTCGGCCCGGAAAGGACGGCCGGAAGGGGGAGAGGTTCGATTTCCACAAGGGGAGTATGGTATGTCGATCATTGTCAGGGTGAATGTGGGGACAGGCGAGATCACGACGTCCGAGAACCCGGATTACCGGCTGCTGGGCGGTCGTGCGCTCGCGGCGAGGGTCCTGTGCGAAGAGGTGCCGGCCCAATGCGAGCCGCTGGGCGCGAAAAACAAGCTGGTGATCGCACCGGGTCTGCTGGCGGGAACCCCTGTCAGCAGTGCGAGCCGGATTTCATGCGGGGCCAAGAGCCCGCTGACCAACGGCATCAAAGAGGCCAATTGCGGCGGCAATGCGGGTCTGTTTCTCGGCAGGCTCGGGATCAAGGCGGTGGTTATCGAGGGACTTCCGGCCGAGGACCAAACCTATCTCCTCCGAATCGGCGAAGAGGGTGCCCGCCTTCATCCCATGAACGAACTCAAGGGGCTGGGCACTTACGAGACAGACCAGAAGCTTCGCGGCCGGTTCGGAAAGGACGTGGGGGTGCTTTGTATCGGCCCTGCCGGTGAAAACCGGATGAAGATGGCCTGTATCGCCTCCTCGGATCCGAACGGCGAGCTGAAATTCGCTGCCAGGGGAGGACTGGGAGCCGTTATGGGCAGCAAAGGGATCAAGGCGGTGGTTGTGGACAAGACCCTCCGGCAGCCGGTCTACCATGACCGAACAAGGTTCATGGACACGGTCCGCGCACTTCATGCCGTGTTCATCCATGACCCCAAGATCAAGCAGAGCAACCAAAAAACCGGCACAGCAGGCATCGTCAAGGCCGTGAACGCCATGGGGGCTTTGCCGACCCGCAATTTCAGCCAGGGATCCATCGACGGCGTCGAGGGGCTCAGCGGCGAGAAGATGTACGAAACCATCGTGAACCGCGGGGGCGAGGGCAAAACAGGTCTGGCCTGCATGAGTGGATGCCTGATCAAGTGCAGCAATATCTATCCCGACGCGGCCGGGAAAAAAATCTGCTCCACGCTTCAGTACGAGAATATCGCCCTGCTGGGTTCCAATCTCGGCTTCACGGACCTCGATCCGGTGGCGAGACTCAACCACGAGTGTGACGATATCGGCCTCGACGCCATCGAGGCCGGCGCGGTGCTCGGCGTGGCCATCGAGATGGGCCTTGGCAACTGGGGCGATCTCGAGAGCTGCATGGCGCTGCTGCAAGAGATTCGCGACAACACGATTCTCGGCAGGGTCCTGGGGCATGGCGTCCAGGTGGCCGGCGAAGTCCTGGGATCGAAAAGGATCCCGGCAGCCAAGGGACAGGCGTTTCCCGGTTACGATCCCCGCGCCCTCAAGGGCAACGGCGTCACCTATGCGATGTCGCCGATGGGGGCCGACCACACAGCCGGCAACTGCTTCGGTTCCCGGAACGAGGTGAATCCGCGGGGGAGGGATCAGCAGGGCGATCTGTCCAAATCCCTCCAATACAAGATGTGTACGCTGGACAGCCTGGGTTTCTGCATTTTCGCGCGTCCGCCCCTGTTTAAGGATCCCACCCTGATGACCAACTGGGTCAATGCGCTGCTGGGGACCGAGATCAGCGTCGATCAGCTGTGGGAGACGCTCGGCACCAACAGCGTCAGAACCGAAAGGGATTTCAACATCCGGGCCGGGCTTTCTCCGGCAAACGACAGACTGCCGGAGTATGTGTATGTGGAGCCTCTGCCGCCTACCAACGAGATGTTCGACGTTGCCGACCACGAGATGATGAAGGCGGTCGTTTAGCCTATGGCCATCGTACGATTGCATTTGACCCTGATCGAAATGGCTGAGGGTCGGCAGAATATCTTGGTTGAGGACGGAAAGTCGGTCCGGCTGACAACCCTCTTGGATCGGTTGGGCGTACCCTACGACGAGGTGGGTATCGTCGTGCGGAACAGAAAAATGGACGACATCGACTGCCTGATCGACCCAGACGATGTCGTTGAGCTTTTCCCGATCCTCTCCGGGGGGTGAGAAGGCCGCAAGCGGCGATCCGGTTGAAACCGCCGGTAATGGCGTCGAGCGGTTCGGTGGCATATCGGTTGGATATCCATTCATTCTGATCAAGGAGACATGATCATGGGCACCGTTGTTTACGAAAAAGACGTTGAGGGCACCCTCAAGACCGAGCCTTGGGTGCGTCTTTCCAAAATTCTCATCTCCGACCACACGGTCGGGGCGAAACAGATCTCCATGGGCGTCAACATCTCCCAGCCCGGCAGCGGCATCCCCAGCCACAAGCATGACCATGCCGAGGAAGCCCTTTACTGCGTCGAGGGCCATGGGCGCCTGACCATGGAGACCGGTGAGGTGTACGACATCGTTCCGGGGACCGCCTTCTGGAACCCCGTGGGCGTCTCGCACACCTTGGAAAACATCGGCGACACCCCTCTGAAGGTGGTATGGGCTTATGCGCCTCCTCTGCCAGACCACCTGAAGAAGATCTGATCCGCCCCAGCGGCGAGGATCCTTCACCCCGTTCGCGGCAAACCGCCGGGATCGAAAAACCGTTGCCTGGGCGAGCGGGTCGTATGATGGACGAGGGGGATCTGGAGGCTTCCGGCAGCCCCTTTCCACTCCGGAAAGGGGCCGGGTCTCGCGGCACAGACCGGCTTCCGCCGATGCCCGGTGCGGCTTGAATGGCCGTTATCGGTTGAATCCTCCTCGGCGGATTGCTTGCAACGCGAGGACCAGCGATCGCATCCGCACGGATGCGGCTTGGCTGCGGGAGGGTCTGTCCGGATAAGGACAGACGGCACCGGATGTCCCAGGGGCAATGCGCCCTTCAAAGGCGCATTGCTGCCGACATTCTTGAGGATTTTTTCGTCAATCGTATTTTTTTGTCTTGACAAATCGTTGCGGGCAAGGATATTCTATCATATAAAATATAGTTTCACTCAATGGAATCGATGTCCAGTATCACAGACAGAGAAAGAAGCCCGATGCGGTCGCTGGAGCGCTCCCTGCACCTGCTGGCCGTTCTGCAGCAGGCCCGCTCCTCTCTGGGATTGACGGAGCTGGGACGAGCCAGCCAGCTTTCCAAGCCGACGGTTCTGCGGATGTTGTCGGTCCTGGAGAAATACGGTTTTGTCGAAAAGCGGCAGGGCCGTTACCGCCTCGGTGTCGCCACGCTTCCTCTGGCCCATGCTTACATTCTCGGCAATGAACTGACGCGGGTGGCGTTGCCGGTTCTCCAGGAATTGGCCCAGCGAACGGGAGAGACGACGTCGATGTTTGTCCGGCAGGGCTTCAAACGGGTTCTGGTTCAGCGGGTAGAGGGTCTCAATCCCATGAGATTCGTTTTGCCCCTCGGGGAGCAATTGCCCATCCACGTGGGGGCGGGAAAGGTGCTGGCGGCAGCGATGTCGCAGGAAGATATCCACATGATGCTGGACGAACTCGGCGAGATCCGGCTGGCAAACGGGCAGCCGATGTCGCGGGAGTCCGTAATCGCCGAACTCAAGCAGGTTCGAAATCAGGGGTACGCCGTTTCACTGGGTGAGCGGATGCTGGGCATTGTCGCGGTCGGCGCACCGGTGATCAATGCCAAGGGGGCCACCATCGCGGCGGTGTCCGTGGCTGGCGCGGCGGAAAGATTGAAATCCAGAGAGATCGAATGGCTTTCCGTCGAGGTGCGCGACGCCGCAAAAATGATCGCGGAAAGGTACGACGGAGGCGCCTGGAATAACGGAACGGCGTGAAGCGGGATGGCGGGACCGTCCGTCCGGTTTTGGGTGAGCAGCGTCCGGATGGAAGGAGTCCGGTCCCAGGGCATTGAACGGAACGATCAGATTTGACTTGGAAAAGAAAGGAAGCCATGAAAAAAGGTCATATCAAGGTCATGCTGGGGAATGAGGCATGCGCGGAAGCGGCCATCCTGGCGGGATGTCGTTTTTACGGCGGCTATCCGATCACTCCTGCCACGGAGATCCTGGAAAACCTTGCCAGGAAACTGCCGTTGGTCGATGGGCTCTGCCTGCAGTTTGAAGATGAAATCGCAGCGCTGGTTGCCGTCGTCGGCGCCTCCTGGGGAGGAGCCAAGGCAATGACCGCGACGAGCGGTCCGGGTTTCTGCCTCATGCAGGAGGCGATCGGCCTTGCGGTAGCGGTGGAAGCCCCCTGCGTCATCGTCAATGTGCAACGCGGGGGGCCTGCGTCGGGCCAGTCCACTTCGACGGCCCAGGGCGATTTCTACCAGGCGCGTTACGGTTCCAATGGCGACTATGCATTGATCTGCCTGTGTCCCTCCACCGCCCAGGAGATGTTCGATCACACGATCAAGGCATTCAACCTGTCGGAGCGATTCAGGGTTCCTGTGATCATCCTTTCCGATGAGGTGGTCGGACACATCCGGGAGAAGGTCTTCATTCCCGATGCGGACCAGCTGACCTTCGTCCAGCGGAAGCAGCCCACCGTTCCCATGAAGGATTTCGTCATCTTCAACCCGGAGGAGAACGGCATTCCCCTCATGCCCACCTTCAACACCGGTTACAAGGCTCCCGTGATCTCGCAGGCCAAAAGTTTGAATGGAAACCGCGGCAACGCCAAGGAGGCGATCGAGAACATCAAGCGGATCGTCTCCAAGATCGAGGACCACATGGATGAATTTGCCGAAGTTCAGGTCTATGGGGATGAAAGGGCCGACACCGCATTCGTGACCTTCGGATCCGTTTGCCGTGCCGCGCGGAGCGCCGTCGACATAGGCCGAGAACAGGGGATCGCCCTCCGCTCCGTGGAGGTGAAAACAGTATGGCCCTTCCCCGACAAACTCGTCCGGAAGGCGCTGGCCGGCGCCAGGCGCATCGTCGTGGCGGAGATGAATCTCGGCATGATGCAGCGGGAAGTCGAAAGGGTGGTCCGGCAGCCGGAACTCAAGATCGAACTGTTCTCGAAGATCGGGGGCATTTACCCGCAGCCTCAGGAATTTCTGCGGTTTCTGGAGGAAAAACGATGAATCCACTCGGTGAAAAATATCTCAGGAAGGAGTTTCTCCCATTCCTGTTCTGTCCCGGCTGCGGAGACGGGATGATCGTGCAGGCCTTTCTGCAGGCGGTGGATGATCTCGGATGCGCAGACCGCCTGGCCCTGACGGCGGGTATCGGTTGCAGTGCCTGGATCGGGGTGTACATGCACGTGGACATCCTGAAAGTGCTCCACGGACGCGCCATTCCGGCCGCCATCGGCCTCAAGGCCACCAATCCGGACCGAAAGGTCGTGACCTTCTCCGGGGACGGGGACTGTCTGGCCATCGGCGGTAACCATCTGCTCCACGCTGCCCGGCGCAATATCGACATGACCGTCGTGATGATCAACAACCAGATCTACGCGATGACCGGCGGGCAGGTAGCGCCCAGCACGACTTTCGGTTCCAGAACCCAGACCACCCCCTACGGGAATTTGGAGAGGCGTCTCGACGGCTGCAGGATCGCCATCGCCGCGGGGGCCACCCAGGTCAGCCGCTGGTCGACGGCCCACCTCAAACCGCTCATCCGGGCCTTCAAGAAGGCACTGAACCACAAGGGTTTCTCCTTCATCGAAATCGTATCCCAGTGTCCGGTCCAGACCGGCCGGTACCTGTTGGGGTCCGGTTCCCCCCAGTTCAACCTTCAGTGGGTCAAGGAGCACTGCGTGAGGGAAGAGGATCCTTCCAAGTGGGCGGAGGTCGAGGCGCAGGGAAAGATCCCCGTGGGGGATTTCCTGCAGATTGAGCGGCCCGAGTTCATGGAAGAGGTCCGGCGGATGAACCAGAGGGTCAAAGAGGCGCAAGCCAAAGGAGGCGATCGTTGAAAGGCGCAGAAAGAATCGAGATCGACCGCAGATACTGCAAGGGATGTCTGCTCTGCAAGCATATCTGCCCGTGCGACGTGTATGAACTGGGGCAGGAGAGAAGCGACCTGGACTACCTCATGCCCCGGGTGGCGAGGCTTGAACATTGCAAGGCCTGCGGGCTGTGCATGCAGCACTGCCCGGACATGGCCCTGACCGTGGTCGCTCAGGAGAAAGGGAAGGGAAAAACATGAGGAAGGAGATCATCTTCACGGGATTCGGCGGGCAGGGCATCATCCTGATGGGCGTGATCATCGCCCGGATGATGGAGCACTTTCCCGATCTGCATGTGACCCAGGCGCAGTCCTACGGGCCGGCATCGCGCGGAGGCGCTTGCCGGACGGACGTGGTGATATCGGACCGGCAGATCAATTATCCCAAGAGTTCGCGACCGGACCTGATGGTCTTCATGTCCGAAGAGGCGGTGAAACGGCTCCTCGCCGAGGCCGATCCGGCCAGGACCCTTGTGGTGTATGACAATACCCTGATCCGGTCGATTCCGGCCCCTTACGTCAAGACCTTCGCGGTGCCGGCCACGGGAGAGGCCGAGAAGGTTTTCAAGAACCGGATGGTGGCCAATATATACATGCTGGGGGCAACGATCGAGCTCGTCAATCCGGGAAGCCTGGAGGTCCTGAAAAAAGTGGTTTCGGACAGCGTGCCCAAGAAGTTCGAGGCACTCAACATCCAGGCCCTGGAAGCCGGTTATGAATATTACCGGACCCACAAACCGGAACATCAACCGGCCGTTACCCCTTGAACAAGGATCTGCGGCGCGCCATCGCGGCATGGGGTGCGATGGCTTTCCCGGAAGGAGGGGATCGTCAAAAGATGACAACTACAGAAAAGATCTTTTCCGTGCAGAGGCTGGAGGCGTTTTGCACGGAGGTGCTGAAAAAGGCGGGGCTCTCCCCGGAGGGAGCGTCCATCGTGACGGAATCCCTGTTGTGCGCGGAGACACGCGGCATTCAGTCGCACGGTGTCGTCAGGCTGGAAACTTACATCCAGAGGGTCGAAGCCGGAGTGATGACGGTGCAGTCGGCCGTTACCGCGGCCATGGACGACCGTGCGGTGGCGCTGCTGGACGCGCACAACACCTTTGGCCAGGTGGCCGGCCATCAGGCCATGTCGCTGGCCATCGACAAGGCCGGGCAATACGGGGCCGGGGTGGTGGCGGTCAGAAATTCCAACCATTTCGGCGTTGCGGCCTACTACGCCATGATGGCCCTGAAGGCAGACATGGTGGGCTGCGTTTGCACCAATTCGTCGCCGGCCATGGCCGTTTACGGCACGAAAACGCCGCTGATCGGCACCAATCCGGTTGCCATCGCGATCCCGGCAGGCGACCATCTCCCCATCGTGCTGGATATGTCGACCTCCGTGGTCGCCCGAGGCAAAATCCGTTACGCCGCCCTGACGGGTCATCCCATCCCCCCGGGCTGGGCCCGCGATGTGGACGGAAAGCCCACCCAGGACGCCAAGGTGGCCCTGAAAGGCAGCCTGGAGCCCGTTGGCGGCGTGAAGGGTTCGGCCCTCTCGCTGATCATCGATATCGTTTGCGGGATCCTCACCCACACCGTCCTGACGGGGGGCGTCAAGAACATCACGGATGTGAGCGGCCCCTCCCAAACGGGCCATTTCTTCGCGGCGCTGGATATTTCCCGATTCATGGACACGAAACGCTTCAAGTCCGATATCGATCAGGTGATCACGGATATCAAGCAGCTTCCGGCCGTGGACAGCGGACAGATTTTCATGCCCGGTGAAATCGAATTCAACCTGAGCCGGAAGCGGATGGAAGAGGGCATTCCCCTCGAGGACGAGGTCATCTCCTCGTTGAATGGAGTGGCCGCGCGTTACGGGGTGGCGCCGCTGGCGGACTGAGCTCGCCGGCCATGGGGACAGGGGAGTCGAAAAAAGACATGTTGAGGCCGGTCACCGGTCATTCACGGTTTGATGATTGAAGGAGGCTTGTCATGGAGTTCGGGTTATCGGAAGAGTTGTCGATGTTGCGGGACATGGTGAGGGGTTTTGCCTCGGGCAAGATTGCCCCGTACGCGGACGAGTGGGATGCGAAGCATTATTTCCCCTATGAGGAGGCGGTCAAGCCGATGGCGGAGCTGGGTCTGTTCGGGACGGTCATCCCGGAGGAATACGGCGGGAACGGCATGGGCTGGCTGGCGGCGATGATCATCACGGAGGAGATCGCGCGTGCGTCGAGCTCGCTGCGCGTACAGATCAATATGCAGGAACTGGGATGCGCCTACACGATCCTCCGGTATGGTTCGGAGGAGCTGAAGAAGAAATACATCCCCAAGCTCGTCAGCGCCGAGATGCTGGGGGCTTTTGCCATCACCGAACCGCAGGCGGGATCGGATGTGATGGCGATCAAGTCGACGGCGGAAGACAAGGGGGATCACTGGCTGCTCAACGGGACCAAGACCTGGATCTCGAATGCCACGGTCGGCGGCATCAACATCTACTATGCCTACACCGATCGCAGCAAGGGCGCGAAGGGGCTGTCGGCATTTGTTCTGGAATTGGACGACAAATCCAACGGGATCACCGTGACGGACCTGGACAAATTGGGGTCGCGATCCTCGCCGACGGGCGAAATCATTCTCGAAAACACGAGGGTGCCCAAGGGAAACCTCCTGGGAAATCCGGGCGACGGCACCAAGATCGTCTTCGGATCGCTGGCCCAGACCCGCTTGTCGGCGGCGGCCGGCGGTGTCGGATTGGCGCAGGCCTGTCTGGACGCGGTGACGAAGTACGCCATGGAGCGGGAGCAGTTCGGCCAGGCGATCGGGATGTTCCAGATGAACCAGGATCTCATCGCACAGATGGTGACCGATGTGGAAGCGGCACGGCTGATGGTGTACAAGGCGGCCTGGCAGAAGGACCAGGGAAACCTGAACAACAACCTCGAGGTGGCCCAGGCGAAATACATGGCCGGGGAACTCGCCTATAAATGTTCGCAGTACGCGATGCGGATCCTGGGTGCTTACGGCTATTCGACCGAGTACCCTGTGGCGCGGTACTTTCGGGATGCGCCGACGTACGCGATGGTGGAGGGTTCGGCGAACGTCTGCAAGTTCATCATTGCCCAGGACCAGTTGGGCATACGGAAGGCGAACCGGTAGGAGGAAGCAGGGCGTGGAAATCGGTTCCCTCCGCGCTCAGGACATTTTTTCGACCCCGTTTCTGCTCGCTTCGCTGCAAAGGCAATACTCACGCTGAAGCGCTTAAGACAGAGGCCTTTGCTGGCGCTACGCGTAGGAGGCAGGGTGCCCCGAAAAAATCTCAAATCGCACTATCGGGAACCCTATTCTCCCCGCCGAGCAAGGGGAAGTGAAGAATCAAGGAGAAGCGGTATTATGAGACCTTATTTTGAGAAGATGGACGGCATTGGGAAGGCGTTGCGTCCGGCGCAGCTAGAGCGGATGAAGGCGAACGTGGCTCAGGCCGAGGCAGTGATGCGGGAGATTGACGCGGAGGAAGAGCGGATACGGAACGTTGGGATCCCCGTGGAGGTGGTTCACAAGCGTGGGGAGATGACGGTATGGGAGCGGATATCGTACCTGGTGGATGCGGGGACTTTTTGTCCGTTGCACACGATTTTTGATCCGGAGAACGAGGAGTCCGGGAGCACGGGGGTTGTGGACGGTTTGGCCCGGATCTCCGGGAAGTGGTGCGTTTTGGTTGGCTTCAACAACAAGTGGATGGCTGGGGCGTGGATTGCGGGTCAGGCGGACAACAATTTGCGGGTGACGGACATTGCGAAGATCATGAACCTGCCGTTGGTGTGGTTGGTGAACTGTTCCGGGGTGAAGCTTCCGGAGCAGGAGAAGGTTTACGCGAACCGTCGTGGCCAGGGGACGTGTTTTTTTCGGCATGCGGAGTTGGAGCAGTTGGGGATACCTGTGATGGCGGGGATCTACGGGACGAATCCGGCGGGAGGGGGCTACCAGGGGATCAGTCCGACGATATTGCTGGCGCACAAGGATGCGAACATTGCGGTAGGCGGGGGCGGGATCGTCAGCGGGATGAGTCCGAAGGGTTATTTTGACGAGTCGGGGGCGGAGGAGCTCATTGAGGCGACGCGGCATTTCAAGATGGTCCCTCCCGGGAGCGCGCGGATCCATTACGGGGAGACGGGATTTTTCCGGGCGGTATTCGAGACGGAGACGGAGGTTCTGGATGCGTTGAAGGGATACATGGCGGAGATGCCGGCGTATGCGCCCCGTTTTTTTCGGGTGGCAGAGCCTTCGGAGCCGAGGTATTCGCCGGAGGAGATATCGTCGATCGTTCCGTTGAATCCGAAGGCGGGTTACGATTTTGAGAACGTTCTGGCGCGTTTGGTGGACCAATCGGAGCACATGGAGTTTCGTCCGGGTTACGGTCCGGAGGTTTACACGGGTCTGGTGAAGGTGGACGGGTATTTGATGGGAGTGATCGGGAACCGGCACGGGCTGTTGCAGGACTATCCGGAGTACACGAACGAGTACATAGGGGTAGGAGGGAAGCTGTACCGACAGGGACTGATCAAGATGAACGAGTTTGTGACGCAGTGCGGTCGGGACCGTGTTCCGGTCATATGGTTTCAGGACACGTCGGGGATCGACGTGGGAGACACGGCGGAGAAGGCGGAGCTTTTGGGATTGGGGCAGTCTCTGATCTATTCGATCGAGCAGACGGAACTGCCGATGATGCTGGTGGTTTTGCGGAAGGGGACGGCGGCGGCGCATTATGTGATGGGGGGTCCGACGGCGAACAACAACAACGCCTTCACGCTGGGGACGCCGGCGACGGAGATCAACGTGATGCACGGGGAGACGGCGGCGGCGGCGAGTTACGCGCGTCGTCTGGTGAAGGAGAAGGACGGGGGGCGGCCACTGGATCCGGTGATCGGCAAGATGAACGAGATGGTGAGGCATTACGAGGAGACGTCGAAGCCGATTTACTGCGCCAAGAAGGGATTCGTGGACGAGGTGATCCGGTTCGGACAGATCCGGAAGTACATGGTGGCCTTCGCCAACGGCGTCTACCAGAACCCCAGGTCGATCTGCCCCCAACACCACATGATGCTCCCCAGGATGATCCGCTCCCAGATCGTCACCGGACTCCCGCGGCCAAAGTGAGCATGCGGCCGATGAAGGACCGGGTCGGAGGAGGTCCCTTCAAGCGGGTTTGCGGAGACCAAAGCGAGGCAGTTCAGCGGGGAAAAGGAGATGGGAATTGGAAGAGAAGAATGAGGAATTGAGGGCGAAGGAGGATCTCGCGCGCCTGGGAGGCGGGCAGAGACAGATCGACAAGCAGCACGAGCGCGGCAAGCTCAGCGCCCGGGAGCGGATCGACCTGATGCTGGACCCGGGCAGTTTCACGGAACTGGAGATGTTCGTCACCCACCAATCCACGAAATTCGGGATGGACCGCGAGAAGTATTACGGAGACGGCGTGGTGGTCGGTTCAGGAACCATCTCCGGCCGCCAGGTGTACGTCTATTCCCAGGATTTCACCATCATGGGAGGATCCCTCGGCAAAGCGCATGCCAGCAAGATCTGCCATGTGATGGATCTCGCCGTCAAGGTCGGCGCCCCGATCATCGGGATCATCGATTCGGGCGGCGCACGCATCCAGGAGGGGCTGGGACAGTACGGATCGATCTTTTTCCGGAACACGCTGGCCTCCGGGATCGTTCCGCAGTTTGCGCTGATCCTGGGTCCCTGCGCCGGCGGCGCCGTCTATTCGCCGGCCCTGTGCGACTTCGTCTTCATGGTGGAAGGGATCAGCAAGATGCACATCACAGGGCCCAACGTGATCAAGGCCGTAACCGGCGAAGAAATCACCGCGGAGGCGCTCGGGGGCGCCAAGGTCCACAGCCAGACCAGCGGCGTCGCCCACCTGGTGGCCAAGACCGAACAGGAGTGCTTCGAGCAGCTGAAAAAACTCCTGAGCTTCCTCCCCTCGAACTTTCGCGGGACGCCTCCGGAGGCGTCCGATCCCGACGATCCGCAGCGCCGGACCGAGGAGATCGAGAAGATCATCCCCGATAATCCGCAGCGGGCGTATGACATGAAGAAGATCATCCGCGCCGTTGCGGACCGGAACGACTTCTTCGAGATCCAGCCGGATTTCGCCAGGAACATCATCATCGGCTTCATCCGCCTTAACGGCGTCAGCGTCGGCGTCATCGCCAACCAGCCGCTGGTGAGCGCCGGGAGCCTGGACATCGACGCCTCGGACAAATCGGCCCGGTTTATCCGTTTCTGCGACGCCTTCAACATCCCGATCCTGAATCTGGTGGACTGCCCGGGGTACCTGCCCGGGAAACAGCAGGAATACGGCGGGATCATCCGCCACGGGGCGAAGACCCTCTACGCCTACTGCGAGGCGACCGTGCCCCGGGTTTCGGTGATCGTCCGGAAGATCTACGGCGGCGCAATGTCAGGCATGGCCGTGTCGAAACTGGTGGGAACGGACTTCACCGTTGCGCTGACGACCGCGGAAATCGCAATCATGGGGCCCGAGGGGGCGGCGAACATCATTTTTAAGGATGAGATCGCCAAGGCGGAAGACCCCCAAGCGATGCGGATCCAGAAGGTGAACGAATACCGGCGGAAGTTTGCCAATCCCTATGTGGCCGCTGAGGAGGGATGGATCGACGCGATCATCGAGCCGAGCCGGATGCGATCCTGCCTGATCGGCCTGTTTGCTCAGCTGCAGGGGAAGACCGAGCTTCGGCCGGGGAAAAAACACGGGACGATCCCGCTGTAGGTCTTCGGGGCGCCCGACAACGCAAGGAGTGGAACATGATCAAGAAAGTCGAACATATCGGCGTGGCGGTGAAGAGTGTGGATGCGTCGATTCGCGTTTTCCGCGACATCTTGGGGCTTCCCATGGAGAAGGTTTACGCCTCGGATGCGATCAAGACCAAGATCGCCTTTTTCCCGATCGCCGGCTGCACGATCGAACTGGTCGAACCGATGGATCCGGAGAGCCCGGCGGCGAAATTCATCGAGAAGCGGGGGGAGGGGATCCACCACATATGCCTGGGAGTGGACGACATCGAAGCGGCGCTGCGCCATTACGAGTCCCAGGGGATCGAACTGCTCAACAAGAAGCCGCGAAGGACGCAGGACGGGCGTCTCATCGCCTTCCTGCATCCCAAGAGCACGCACGGCGTTCTGATCGAATTGGAGGAGATGGGAGACCATCACGAGGGAGGGAAGTAGCTATGGCCAAGAAAGCGGGTGAATCGGAGGTGCGCCCCGTCGTATCGATTCTGGGGACGCCGGTGAAGGTCTTTTACGGGCCGGAGGATCTGCCGGACTTTGATTACAGGGAGAAACTCAACGATCCCGGCGAATACCCCTTCACGCGAGGGGTCTATTCAACGATGTACCGCAGCTCCCTCTGGACGATGCGCCAGTATTCGGGTCAGGCGACCTCGGAGAGCACCAACGAGCGGTTCAAGTACCTCCTGAAGAACGGCCAGACGGGCTTAAGCCTGGCCTTCGACCTGCCGACGCAGATCGGCCTGGACTCGGACATGCCGTTGGCCGAAGACGACGTGGGCAAACTCGGGGTGGCCGTGGATACGCTGGAAGACTTCGAACGGATCTTCGACGGGATTGCCCTGGACCAGATATCGACGTCGTTCACGATCAACGCCACGGCGCCGATCATCCTGGCGATGTACGTTCTGGTGGCCCAGAAGCAGGGGGTGGATCCCAAGCGTCTGCGGGGGACGGTCCAGAACGATATCCTCAAGGAGTATATCGCCCGCGGGACCTGGATTTTCCCGCCGGACCCGTCGATCAAGCTGGTGGGGGACCTGGTGGAGTACTGCAACCGGGAAATTCCGCGTTTCAACGCGATCAGCGTCTCGGGAACCCACATCATGGAATACGGCGCCGACACGGTGCAGGCGGTCGCCCTGGCCATCTCGATCGCGGAGGTCTATATCCGCGAGGTCCTCAGGCGAGGCTCCAACATCGATCAGATCGCGCCGCTCTTTTCCTTCCACCTGCCGATCGGCGGCCGCAACTTCAACTTTTTCGAGGACATTTGCCGGCTGCGGGCGGCCAGACGATACTGGGCCAGGCTGATGAAGGAGCAGTACGGCGCCCAGGACCATCGATCCCTCCAGTTCCGTTTTTCCACCGGCGGCATGGGCGGAGGACTGACCGCGGAGCAACCCCTCAACAACATCGCCCGGGCGACGATCTACGCGATGGCCGCCATCTTTTCCGGGACGCGTTCTCTGAATCTGGCATGCTTCGACGAGGTCTATGCGATTCCTTCGGATCTGGCGATCCGGACCTCGCTGAGGGTCCAGCAGATCCTGGCCCATGAGACGGGGGTGGCCGACGTGGTGGATCCCCTCGGGGGCTCCTATTACGTGGAGAAACTGACCGATGACATGGAAGCCAAGATCGGCGAGACCATCGCCAAGATCGAAAGCGACGGCGGGATCGTGAAGCTGATCGAAAGCGGATCGATCCAGCGGGAGCTGGCCCGGCAGAGTTATGCGCTCCAGACGAAGATCAGCTCCGGTGAAAAGATCCTCGTGGGCGTGAACCAATTCAAGATCAATGAGGAGGAGCGGGATCTGGAGGTCTACAAGACCGATCCCGAGACGATCCATCGCCAGATCGAGCGGCTCAAGGCCGCGAAGGCGGGCCGCGACAAGGGAAAGGTCGAGGCGGCCCTGGGCCGGCTCGAAGCAGCCGCGGCCCGGGGAGAAAACGTCATCCCGCATCTGTTCGAGCCGCTCAGGGAAAAGGCGACCGTAGGCGAGATCATCGACACGCTCAAGAGGGTCTACGGGACCTTCAAGGAGCCGACAACGATTTGAGACCATTCGGGAGGAGTGCATGGAAACGAAAAAGACCATTCGCGTGCTGATCGCCAAGATAGGCCTGGATGGGCACGACGTCGGCGCCAAGGTGCTGATCTTCTGGCTTCGGGATCAGGGGATGGAGGTGATTTACACGGGTTTGCGCCAGAGCGTGGAACAGGTGGTCGAGGTGGCGCTTCAGGAGGCGGTGGACGTGATCGGCGTGAGCATCCTCTCCGGTTCGCACGTCTCCATCGCCAGAAAACTGATGAACCGGATGCGCGAGCGGGAACTCAACGACGTCCTCGTCCTGTTCGGCGGGACCATCCCGAAGGACGATATCGCGGTTCTGAAGGAGACCGGGGTCCATGGGGTATTCCCTTCGCATGCCAAGCTGGAAGACATCTCCGCATTCATCAGGGACAACATCAAGCGGACGGGGGCGTGATATGGCGGCCATCGACGCGCGCATACGGCATCCGGAATCCCGGGCCAAGGTCGTGACTGCCGCAGAGGCGGCCGGACTTTTCCGGGACGGGATGAGGGTGGCCACGTCGGGGAGCACCATGGGTTTCCCCAAGGCCACGTTCGGCGCCCTCGCGGAGCGGATCAGGGCAGAGGGCGGGATCCAGATCGACCTCCTCTGCGCCGGCCCCCTGAGTTCCCAGTTCGAAGATGTGCTCTTCGAGGCCGGGGGGATCCGGAGGCGGATCGGCGCCGTCGGCGGCGAGCAGCTCCGGGGGGGCATCAACCGCGGCGAGGTGAGCTTTTTCGAGGGCAAGGGGTCGTCGCTTCCGCTGCAGGTCAAAAGGGGATGGTTCGGCGCCCTGGACATGGCGGTGATCGAGGCGGTGGGCCTGACCGGGGAGGGCCAGATCATCCCTTCGACGGCGGTCTATGATGCGCCGGAATGGATCGAATCCGCCTCCCAGGTCATCGTGGAAATCAACCTCAATCGGCCTTTGGCCTTGGAAGGATTGCACGATGTTTATCTCCGGAGCTCCGATCCGATCCCCATGGTCGGCAATCCCCTGAAAAGGATCGGCATGCCTTATTTTCCGGTCGATCCCGCCAAGATCAAGGCGATCGTCCTCTCCGACATCCCCGAAAGACCCTCCAGGGAATCCAAGCCGGATGAGATGGGTGCCATGATCGGCGGGCATCTTCTGGAGTTCTTCCGCAAGGAGGTCGGCGCCGGGAGGCTCAGGGAAGCCCTGCCGCCCTTCGAACTGGGGTTCGGGGAATTGTTCGCGGGCATGATGCGAACGATCGGGGAGAGCGAATTCGGGAGCTTCCGTTTTCACCTGCCCATGGTCACCGATCCGGTCTTTGCGCTGGTCGAGGAGGGGAAGGTCGAGTGGGTGATGGGAATCGCGCTCCGCCTCTCGGACCCGTTCTGGAGACGCTTCGAGGAGGAGCCGGACCGTTACAAGAAGGTCATCGTCCTGCGCCCCGTCACGGTCGTCAACTCCGCAGAGCTCATCCAGAGGACGGGGGTGATCTCGATCAACGGCTGCCTGGAGATGGATCTCAAGGGGCAGGTGAACTCAAGCCATCTGCTCGGCGCCAAGATCATGGGCGGCATCGGCGGCACATACGATTATTCCCGGAACAGTCCCTGCTCGATCTTCATCGCGCGATCGACCACCAAAGGCGGGAACATCTCTTCCATCGTCCCGATGGTTTCCCACGTGGACCATACCATGCACGATGTGGATGTCCTGGTGACCGATCAGGGACTCGCCGACTTGCGGGGGAAAGACCCTCACGAGCGCGCCCGCGAAATCATCGCGCAATGCGCCCATCCCGATTACCGGGGACTGCTGTCGGATTACCTCGATCGGGCTGAAGCGGCGCCGGCGCACATCCCGTTCGCCATGGAGGAAGCCGCCTCGTTCCACCTGCGTTTCAAGCGGACCGGCACCATGAAGGCATCATGAATCTCCCCGCGGCCCGCCGCGGGAAGATTCATTTCTTTTTTCTCAGAAGATGGACGCTGCGGGGGATCTCGACATCGACCTTCGCGGCATGCAGAAACCGCTGGGCGTCCCTCGGATTGTACTGGTCGATGATCATCTTCTGGCGGTCGCCGATGGCGACCGTGCATTTCGCGATCGAACCCGCGTACATGTAGGATGTGAGGGTGCCGCAGATCACGTTCGGCTTCTTTCGCCCGCAGTCCAGGGACAGAGAGAGGCTTTCAGGGCGGATCACCATGAGCACCTCGTCGCCGCTGGTCATCTCGCCCTGCTCCAGCCGAACCTCGATGTCGCCGTACTCCGTGGCCACCACGGCATTGCGCGTCGCCGCGTCGACCGATACCAGACGGCCCTCCATGAAATTGACATATCCCACGAAGGACGCGATGAATTCATTGGCCGGTCTCTCGTAGATCTCGATCGGGGTGCCGACCTGCTCGATCAGGCCGTCCTTCATGACGACCAGCCGGTCGGAAATCGCCATCGCCTCGAACTGGTCGTGGGTGACGAAAACGGTGGTGATGTGGAGGCGCTCCTGGAGCTTGCGGATCTCCTCCCGCATGACCAGCCGCAGGTTCGCGTCGAGATTGGAGAGGGGCTCGTCGAGCAGCAGCACCTTGGGTTCGAGGCTGAGCGCCCTCGCAAACGCCACCCGCTGCTGCTGGCCGCCGCTGAGCTTGTCGATCATCCGGTTCCCGTAAGCCGAGAGCTCGACCATGTCGAGAAGTTCCGCAACCCGCGCTGCAATCTTTTCCTTGGGCCATTTGTTGATCTTGAGACCGTAACCGACGTTCTCCGCAACGGTCATGTGGGGGAACAGGGCGTAGTTCTGGAAGCAGATCCGGGTGTCCCTCAGATTGGGGGGAAGGTCGTTGATCCTCTGGCCGTCGAGGATGATCTCTCCCGAGCTGATGTCGGTGAATCCTCCGATCAGACGCAGAAGCGTCGTTTTTCCGCACCCGCTCGGCCCGACGAAGGTGACCAGCTCTCCCCGTTGAACCTCCAGCGAAACCCCCTTGAGGACCTCGTTCGTTCCGTAGAATTTGTGAATGTCCCTGAGGATCAACATCGGTTTTTCATGGCTGTCAACATCCATAGATCAAACGACCCCCTTCTGTTCCACACTGCTGCCGATTTTGGTTTTCTTGGTGATGTAGTTGAGGATCACCATGCAGATCACAACGATCAAAATGAGCTTCATGGTCGTTGCGGAGGCGATGCCGATTTCCCCATATACGGCCGCGTCGAAGATCTTCACCGCGGCCAGGTCGAATCCCGGGCTGACCAGGAAGACGACGGCGCTTAAAGAGACGATCGCCGTCATGAAGGTGTAGATGAATCCCGCGATGAAGGCGGGGAACATGATCGGGAGGACGATCCGGTAAAAGGTGGTCAGGAAACTGGCGCCAAGGTCCGCGGAGGCCTCCTCGATCTCGATGTGGATCTGGTGAAGCTTGCTGATTCCCGCCTCCACGCCGACCGCCAGGAAACGGAAGACGCAGTTGAGGGCAAGGATCATGATGCCGCCGGTCAGCTTCATCGGCGGCGCGCTGAAGGCCAGCAGATAACCGATGCCGAGCACGGTCCCCGGAAGGGCGAAGCCCGAGAGAGAAACCATTTCAATGAAGGTCCGGCCGAAAAATTTGCCGCGGACGATCACATAGGCCAGCAGGACCCCGATGATCGCGCCGATGACCGCGGCAATCAGGCTGACGCGGATGCTGTTGTAGATCGCCTGGTTCGAAGTGAAATCCAGATAATTGGACAGGACCAGATTGTGCGTGACCCCGAGAATTTTATAGAAGGATGCCGCAAATACCACTGCGAAACAGATGAAAATCGCCCCTGCAGCGACCGTGGTGACGATGATGAAGGGCACTTTGATCAGCGGGGTGATCTTCCGTGGCTCCGAGGCGACCGGCTTGCCGCCGATGGTGGTGAACTTCTTGCCCTCCAGCAGATAATTGTGGATGAAGAAGATGAGGACGCAGGGGGCGATCAGGACCACGGAGAGCACGCTCCCCATGTTGAAGTCGGACTCGCCGGTGATCATCGTGTAGGTGTCCGGGGCCAGAAAGGGGGTCCGGCCGCCGAGGATGGCGGCGTTTCCGAATTCGGCGATCGTCATCACGAAGATCAGAAGCGCCGCCTTGAGCAGTCCCGGGGCCAGCAGGGGGATCGTGATCGTTCGGAGAATCGTCGCCTCGGACGCGCCCATATCGTAGGCGCTCTCTTCGAGGTTGGGGTTGAGCGACATCAGCGTGCTTTCGATCATCATGTAGGCCAGCGGGATGAAGGCCAGGCATTGGGAGATGACGACGCCGCTGAACCCGTACAGCTCCCAGTGGAGATCCAAGGCCCGGGTCACGAGGCCGTTGCGGCCGAAGAGGATGATCAGCGACAGGGCGAACAGGTACGGGGGGGCGATGAGCGGCACCAGCGAGATGATTTTCAGCGGTTTCCTCAGCAGCCACGGACCGCGCGTGGTCATGTAGGCCAGGCAGAACCCGATCACGAGGCAGACCGCGGTGTTGATGACCCCCAGGAGCAGGGTATTGTACAGCGACTGGTAATAGTATTGCTTGCTGAAGAATTCCTGGTAGAACTTCAGCGTGAAGCCGTCCGGTCCCCGAACACTCTTGAGGAACACGGCGAGGATGGGGTAGAGGAGAAAGAAGGCAAGCAGCAGGAACAGTAAGGCGGCCAGGATGTTGACCAGATTCGCGTTCAGAAAGTCCTTCACCCTGCTGCCGCTGCTGGATTGAAGCTTGACCGACAGTTCCGCTGTCGCCATCTTTCCCCTCCGTGAGCCCGTTTCGATGATTCTATTTGAAATCGGTCCTGAATTTCTGTTTCCAGATGTCGTTGTTCTTGGGACGGTCCTCCGCCGCCTGGCCCAGATCCAGCTTGATGTACTTGGGCACCGACTTCCCGTAGAGCTTGTTTTCCGCCGGACGCGGGGTCACGTAGCCGATTCCGGCCATGATCTCGCTGAATTCCGGGGTGCCCAGGACATCGATGACCTTCTTGCAGACGTCGAAGTTCTTGGTGCCCTTGAGGATGAAGGCGAAGGTCCCATCGTAGCCGGTTCCCTCTTCGGGGATGGTCCAGAAAATCGGATACCCGTCGTCGATTCTCTTCTTGACGTTTTCGTCGGAGGTCAGGCCCAGCATGAATTCCCCGCGGCCGACGAGGTCGGTGGGGGCGTTGCCGCTCCGGGTGTAGTGGTGGATATTCTTGTCCAGTGCCTCCAGGTACTTCCAACCCGCATCGTCCCCGTAGAGGCCCAGGAAGGCGAACCGCATCATGTTCGCGGTTCCGGAGCTGAGCGGCGAGGGCATGACGATCTCATTTTTCCACTTCGGATCCAGGATATCTTTCCAGCTTTTGGGCATGGCGTAACCGGCCTTGGCCAGGCGGTCCTTGTTGCCGACGAGCACAAAGGAAAAATTGGCGATGTTGTACCAGTAGCCATTGGAGTCCATGAAGACCTCCGGTACCCCCTTCCAGGCCGAGGATACATAAGGTACGGACCATCCATTCTTCTTGGCCATGAAGGCCAGGGGCGAGCCGCATCCGATGACGATGTCCGCGTTATAATTTGGGGTTTCCGCCTTTACCCGCGCCTCGATTTCACCGAAGGACTGGAAGGTCTGGTTGACGGTGACCCCCGTCTTGCTTTTGATGAACTGGACGATCTTGGCATTGTTCTCCGGAGAGGTGCCCATGTACGCGTTGAGGGTTTGGGCCATGGCATTGCCGGCGAAAAAGACCGCGCAGATGGCTACGACGACGATCGCGATGCACTTTCTTTTCATGATTTTCCTCCAATGGGCTGATGGATCGAATCAAAAAATCATTTTCAGAAACGAGCCGCTCCTCTGCCAGTCACCCCCTTTCACATCCGAACGATTCAAACCAATACATCCTTTTTCGCGTAGGGATCGACGACCGGTCCATAACAAAATTAAGCTGTTCTGTCAAAGGATTCCAGGCGGGAGAGGACGCCGTACGCAGGCCCAAAGAGCCGGTATCCAACCGGCGGCTACTTTTCTATGGTTGCGGTAAACCCGTCAACCTAATAATAATCATATCATCAATAATCGGCGGTTATGGAAAACGGACGCTGCCGTTCTCCACCGGGGCCGGATTGGCGGACCACGATTCTTCGGAGCGGCAACGCCTCATCCCCGCCCGCAAGGCCCAAAGGGAAGCATTGCAAAAACAGACCGCCGATCCGGGCATCAGCATGGTTCGGTCCGGATATGGATCCGGATCTGTCTCTTGTCCAGTTCGCGGAAGATCTCCTCCGGTTCGAAGGCGAACTCCGGCATCACCACCCCCGTTCTCGGCACCCGCCCTTTGGCCACAATGGCGGTCGCGATTGCCATCGGGATCCCCACGCAACGGGTGTATGCCCGCAGCCTTTCCCATCCGGGGAACGTTCCGTCCGAAGGCGGATGGGTGTGGGTCAGGATGTAGCGGATTTTCTTTCCGTCCTTCGTTCCGGTCACATCGATGTAAAGGGCGTATCCATAGAGCTCGGTTTCCCGCCCCACCGGATACTGCGTCAGGTAGGCCGATACCGCATCCATGATTCCCACTTCGATTCCTGCAATGTGGATCGGGTCGTTCCGGAGGAACCCCCAGTCGTAGAGTGCCCGGATGAGTTGCATGTTCTTCGGCGGCCAGGTTCCCCTGACCTCGATCAGCCTGGCCTGCTTCCCCTGTTCTGCCAGATAGGCGGCCACCGTTCTGGTTTCCGAGTGGGGAATGATGTACTGGGGATGCGTTCCATAAGGCTCCGGCAGAGAAACGTCCAGAGGCCTGGCGAACGGCGGCACCTGGACGAACTCCCCGTTTTCACAGACCACGCGTCCCGGCAGCTTCGGATCGTACTCGTAGCTGGTTGTTTCGGCGATCGATGCCGAAAAGGCAATGGGCCGGAAAGCGCCGTGGCTGATCCGGACCGTGTCGACCGTGTCGAGACGGTCGATCGCGTATTTCGCCATCATATCGGTTGTCCCCGGCGTCATCCCGAAACCGGGAACGTGTGTCCTGCCGTGCGCCTTGAAGACGGGATCGCAAGGGTACTCCTCGCCGAAACCGTTGAGGTTGATCCCGTGGCAGCCGGCCTCGGCGATGCAGGCCGTGGAGAGCCCGTTGAGGGTGATCGTCGTCCCGTCCATCACGATATCGTAGCCCTTCATGATCGCAACGGTCCCGGCTTGGTCCCGGACGTTCACCTTTTGGAAATCGACGCGGGGATCGTTGAGCCAGGAGACGACCTCCCGCCCGGCATGATCGTCGCAATCCCCGATCGTGATCCGGTCGAAATCGGAAAACTGCACGAGATCCAGCGCGGACTCGCGGCAGATCCTTCCCGCCCCGCCCAGGCAAAGCACCTTCATGGTTCAACCTCCGCTTTCACCGATGCGGGCAGCCGTGAATCCGCCGTCCGCGGCTCTTTCATCGCGGCCCCTCATTCCGGATGCCGTTCCACATCTCCGATCGCCTCGTCAAGAACGTCGAGGGCCCAGTCCATCTCCTCTTGCGTGATCACCAGGGCCGGCCGGAGCGTGATCTGATTGCCGTCGATCGTCTTGAAGGCAAGTCCTCTCTCCAGGCACTTGAAGAGGATCCGCTCCGCCTCCCGGGTCGCGCGCTCCTTCGTCCTCCGGCTACGGACGAGATCGATGCCGATGTGGAGCCCGATCCCCGTCACGCAGCCGATCAGAGGGTGCCGGTCGGCCATGGCCCGGAGCCGGTCGACCGCATAGGCTCCCAGGCGTGCGGCGTGTCCGCAGAGGCCGTTCTTTTCGATCGCCTCGATCTCCGCCAGGGCCGCAGCGGCCGCCAGGGCGTTCTTTTCATGGGTGTAGTGGCCGATGGAACGGTCGGCGCAGGCATCGTTGTAACGATCCCGCGTCACGATTCCGGCCAGGGGGAGGATGCCGCCGCCGAGGGATTTGCCGAGGACCAAAACATCCGGTGTCAGGTAATGGTCGCTCGCGAACATCCGGCCCGTTCGCCCGAATCCCTCGATGACCTCGTCGAAGATCAGCAGGGCGCCGTAGCGGTCGCAGAGATCCCTGACCCCTTCCCAGTAGTTTCGGCTGGGGACCGCGGGATTGGCGGAAACCGGCTCTCCGATCAGGGCCGCCATGTCCGGCTCCCGCCGCAGGATCTGTTCGATCTGACGGAGACATTCGCCGTCGACGTCCCTCTCCTTCTTGAAACCCCAGGGATTTCGGTAATAGTTTGGAAATTCCACATGGAAGGCGCCGGGGATGAGGGGCCCCAGACGGCCCCGGAAATGCTCCTCTCCCCCCACACTCGACGCCCCGAAGCTCGCCCCGTGGAAGGAGTCCCAGAAGGAGATCGTCTTGAAGCGCCCCGTTACAAGGCGGGCGAGCTTCAGGGCCATCTCGATCGCGTCCGTGCCGCCCGGGCAGAAGAGGGAACGGCAGAGGTCACCGGGGGCGATCTCCGCAAGTTTCTTTGCCAGACGGACGGCCGGGATGTTGGTGAAACGGCGGGGGCAGAAGGTGAGCGACGCCTCGAGCTGTTTTTGGACGGCGCGGACGACGTCCGGGTGGTTGAAGCCCGCGTTGTGCACCCCGTTTCCGTGCATGTCGAGGTATCGGCGTCCCTGGAGGTCTTCGATCCAAGCCCCCTGGGCGCGGGCGATCACGTTGAGGACCGGCGTGGAAAGGCTCTGGTGCAGGAAGTACCGTTGATCTTCCTCGAACCACCGTTTCGACTCCCCGGCGAGATTCCTCTTCCAGTACGCACGCCGGGCCGGCGTGGTGTTCACGTCCCCCTGCTCCGCCTCAGGTCGCAGGGCTGCGTCTTTCCGCCGCGGTTTTCCCATGGGATCCTCCCGAACAGGAAAGGGCCTGGGTCTGCATGCATCACCTGCCGGGGCCTCCCCGTTCCGCTTGAACATGCGACGGGGCATTATTCACCGGACGCCGGACGGGATCAAGGGAAAAAAAGTGATCCAACCCATAACAAACGGGGATTTGACTTGGGGAAGAGGAGATGCTAAAAAGTCCTGAAATTATCATATGCTATCCGACATGGAGGTGAACCGCGATGGAAAAGCTTCACCGTTCGGAAGGCGACGTCAATATCTCTGACCGGCGCCGACAATGGCAGGAGGAGAATCTGGACGCGCAGACCCGGGCGCTGCTGGCGGAAGACGAGAGATACTTTCTGAGGCAGTCCCTCTCGACCCCCTGTCTCAACGGACTGAGGGGCTGCGGTGGAATCTGGATCGAAGATGTTCAGGGACGCCGCTACATGGATTTCCACGGGAACAATGTCCATCAAGTGGGTTTCGCCAATCCGGATGTGGTGGCGGCCGTCAAGGCGCAGCTCGACTCCCTTTCCTTCTGCACCCGGCGATACACCAACCGGATCGCCGTCGATCTTGCCAGGAAGCTTGCCGAGATCGCTCCGGGAGATCTGAACAAGGTCCTGTTGTGTCCCGGGGGAGCCGAAGCGATCGGCATGGCCCTGAAGCTTGCCCGGATTGCCACGGGCCGACACAAGACGATCTCGATGTGGGACGCCTTCCACGGGGCGTCGCTGGACGCGATCTCCGTTGGGGGCGAGGCGATCTTTCGCCAGGACATGGGGCCGCTGATGTCCGGCACGGAGCATGTGCCGCCTCCCGATGAATACCACTGCATCTTCAACTGTCGAAGCCGCGGCGGCTGCGACATGACGTGCGCCCGATACGTGGAGTATGTGCTGGAAAAGGAGGGGGACATCGCTGCGGTGGTGGCCGAACCGATCCGGAGCACCCCCTATATCCCGAAACCCGAATACTGGCAGATCATCCGCAAGGCCTGCGACCGCCACGGGGCGCTTCTGATTTTCGATGAGATCCCTCACGCCCTCGGCCGGACGGGCCGGATGTTCACCTGCGAGAACTTCGACGTCGTGCCGGACATGCTGGTCATCGGGAAGGGGCTGGGAGGCGGCATCCTGCCGCTGGCGGCCCTGATCGCCCGAGAAGATCTCGATGTGGCACAAAACCGCGCGCTGGGCCACTATACGCATGAAAAGAGCCCGGTCGCCTGCGCCGCGGCCCTGGCAACCATCCGTTACATCGAGGAAAACCGGCTGGCCGACCGCGCCCGTGATCTCGGCCGGCACGCCATGGAAAGGATGCGGCGGATGATGGAGGCGCATCCGCTGATCGGAGATGTCCGCGGGCTCGGCCTCTTTCTGGGGATTGAACTGGTGAAGGACCGCAGAACCGGTGAGCGGGCAGCGGACGAAGCGGAGGCGGTCATGTACGCCGCCCTCTCCCGCGGCCTGAGCTTCAAGCTGACGATGGGCAACATCCTGACGCTGACACCGGCCCTGACGATAACCCGGGAAGAACTGGACCGGGCGCTGGACATCATCGACAGGTGCATCGGGGAGATCGAGCAGGACGCCTGCTGACGCCCCCGACCCCTTCGAAACGCCGGATGCCTCCGCTATGCCGTGACCCAGGATGCGACGTCGGCGTTGTTCCGGGGCGGCCGGGCCAGCGGGCCCGCGCCCAGGGCATAAATGGGGATCGGACGTTCATGAATCGATCCGTGGGAGCGCACGCAAATCTCCTCGCGCGGTTGCGGCATATCCCCGAAGACCGTCTCCCCGTCGGCGAGCAGAAACAGATGGCCGATCCGTTCCGGATGGAGACGGTAGAGCCGGGAGGCCGCTTCACGGGAGAGCACGGCCTCGATCCCCTTTTCTTCCCGCAGAACGGCCGCCGCCTCCCCCTCAGTTTGGGGATCATCCAGGTAAATGTAGGCGGCGCCCCCGAGGTTGCGGTGATGGACCACGTGGCGGTCCTTGATGATCGGGATCGACCGCGCCGCGATTCCCGCCCCCTTCAGCAGGGCCGCCGGGTTGATCGCCCTGGATTTGTCATTCATCCCGTGGTCGGCGGTGATGACGATGTCGCAGTCCGGCACGGTATCGACGATCTCCCCGATCAGGCGGTCGGTCTCCCGGACATTCATGCCGGCCTCTTCCGATTCGGGCGGGAAGGTGTGGTTCACGTAATCGGTGGTCGATACGTACAGAAAATCGGGACGGTCCCTGCGCAGGATGTCGCATGCCGCCCGGAGGAGCCAGTGGTTCACCTCGATCGTGTAGATCCCCGGCGCGCATCCGATCCTTCCGGTCAGCCATGACGACGGCCTCTCCGCTGACTCCGCCACGGCCGCCCCGTCCCGGATCAGGCTCTTGAGCTTGTCCTTGGCGGTCAGCAGACAGGTGTTCAGGCCGCGGTCGGCCAGACGGCGAAAGACGGTCCGCGTCAACAGATATTCCGCCGATTCCATATAGCACTCCCGGCCGCTGACGGGATCCAGCAGATAATTGGTCGTGATCCCGTGCATCTCGGGAAAGCTCGCCGTGATGATCGAGGTGTTGTTGACGTTGGTCACGGTGGGCACCACCGCTTCACCGATCGTGTGGAATCCTTCGCGGGCGATCGCATCGAGGTTCGGCGTCTCGCCATGAACCAGATAGTCCGGGGAACAGCCGTCGAGGCAGATGATGATTTTTGTCTTCATGGTGGGGCTCCATTCAGCAATCGGTCGATGTCCAGCAGACCTTCCAGGGAGTCGATCACGGGTACGAGCTTCTCCGGTGCCGGCCAGTTCCGCCGCAACGAGCGGTGCTGGATCCAGACGGGATGCATCCCTACCGACTCCGAGCCGAGGATGTCGATCCTCCAGTCGTCCCCCACGTAGACCGCTTCGTCCGGAACGACGCCCAGTTGTCCGAGACAGAGGCGAAAAGGCGCGGGATCGGGCTTTGCGGGGACATCCCCTTCCCCGGCCACGACGACCGCCTCGAAGAAGCGTATCAGCTCCGGATAATTCCCCATGCGGTGCATGCCTGTCTGGGTCTGTCCCTGCGCATTGGTGATCAGGGCCAGACGGTAGCGCTCCCTCAGGGCCGTCAGGACCGGAACGGACTCGGGGAAGAAACGGGTCATCTCCTTGACCCTCTCCCAGTATTCGGTTTCCCATTGATCGATGGGCGCCGCGTCGGGATTTCTGCCGTAATGGTCAAACAGGGCCTGAAGGATCCTCTTTCGGGAGAAATCGGAGCGGCCGTGAAAGCGGGAGCGGATCTCCCGGTACAGGGCCAGAAACGCCTCCCGGTCCGCCGGAGAGAGGGCCTCGAAGGCTTTTTGCTGCGCCTCCTTTTCCGCAGACCGGAAACCGTCCGCGGAGTCGACCAGGGTCTGGCCGAAGTCAAAAACGATGGCACGGATCATGGCTTATCCATCCTGTTCATCCCCCCGAGCCGTTCGATCGCTTCAGGCACTTCCCGGCAGGAGGCCAGGACGCGCCACGCCTTTTCAAATGCGCAGCCGCGGGTCAGGCCGTTCGGGATGACGATGCAGCGGAGGCCGGCCGCGAGCGCCGCCTGGAGCCCCCGCTCCGAATCCTCCACCACGAGGCACTCGTCCGGGCGGCAGCCGCTTCGCTCGACGGCCAGCCGGTAGGGTTCGGGATCGGGTTTTGACGCGTTGTAGTCTTCTCGGGTGAGGATGAAATCGAAGAAGGGCATGAGGCCGGTCTTCTCATGCATCGTTTGGAAATGCGAGCGGTGCGAACTCGTCACAATCGCCATGACCGCCCGGTTGTGGAGCAGCGGCAAGGTTTCCCTGACCCCTTCCATGATGCGGACGCCCTGACGCAGAAGCTCATCGTAGCGGCGGTTCCTTGCCGTTCGGAGACGTTCGATCTCGTCCGGAGGGATGCCTCTGGCCTCGGCCAGATCGAAGGCGCTCTTGCCCTGCCGGAGGGAGATCTCGCGGAACAAAGACTCCGTCAGCGCCACGCCGGCCTGGAGAAGCAGTTCGGCGGTCGCCTGAAAATAGAGACCCTCGGTGTCCACCAGGACGCCGTCGTTGTCCCAGAATACGGCACGAATCATATGACCCCCATCCCTGAAAACGGGGAACGGCCGCCCTGTCGCAGGCGGCCGTCCCGTTCACATCCCTTCGCCCGATGCGTGCGGCAAGCGGGCGGTTCGGTTCCCTAAGGGTCTTCCGGTCAATCCCTGCCGTACTTCTTCAGATAAGCTCCGAAGAGTTCCTCGTCCGAGGGCTCGTAATTCGTAACGGGAACGGCCACCCGGGTGTACATGAGAAACTGCTTCCAGTTGATGTTTTCGCAACTGATGTTTCCGGCCCAGGTGCCGCAGCCCAGCGTGTCCGTGAAGCCCAGGTGGCTGGTCCAGCCGCCGCTGTTGGCCGCCGTGTGTCCCATGTTGCAGACGACGCGGCTGACGTTCGCGCGCAGGCCGATCTTGTGCATCCGTTCGTCGATCCTCGTCTGGATATTTACGGAGTGGCCCTCGCCGGAGAACTTCAGGATCTTTTCCATGCGGTCCAGCATTTCGTCAAAATCCGTCCACTTCCAGACGGTCAGAACCGGGGAGAGCTTTTCGCCGGAGAAGCGGTCCTCCTTCCCGATCTTCTCTCCCATGACCATGAGCATCGTCGTATTCTTGGGCACCTTCAATCCGGCCAGTTCCGCAATGAACGTGGCCGGTTTCGCCACGATCTCCCGGTTCAGGGTGTGGCCGTCGGGCCACATCGTCTTCCGGAGGATCTCGCGCTCCTCGGTGCTGCACAGATAGCCCCCTTCGGCCTTGAGGGCCCCGATCATCTTGTCGAAAATGCATTCCTCGATGGCCACGGCGTTCTCCGAGGAACAGGAGGCCGCGTTGTTGGCCGTTTTGGATTTCCGCAGCCGGAAGGCGATTCCGGGAATATCGTCCTCGACCGTCGCATCGACGATGGAAATCACGTTTCCGGCGCCCACGGTCTGGGCGGGGACCCCGGCGGCATAGACGACCTTGACCAGCGCCGCACCGCCCGTGGCCACCGCGTAATCGCAATTCGCCATCAATTCCTGCGTCTTTTCGTTGCTCGTGTGCCGGATGCACTGGACCAGATCCACCGGCGCGCCGACCTTCACCAGGGCCTTCCGGACGTGTTCGACCGTGGCATAGGTGGCCGCCTCGGTGCGGGGATGGGGCGAACAGATGATCGCGTTGCGCGTCTTCAGCGTGGACAGCGCGATGCAGCATACCGTCGACTCGGGATTCGTGCAGGGGACCACGTTGGCGATGACGCCGATCGGCTTCGCGTACTTCCGGATGCCTTTCGCCTTGTCTTCCTCCACCAGGCCGCAGGTCTTGACGCCGATCTGATCGTAGAGCGTGCCCCGGACCTTCGTTCCGATCTTATGGACCTTGTCTTCGAAGACGCCGATGCCGGACTGCACGGCGAGCCGCGCCAGCTCCTCGGCGGTCTCCTTTTTCTGCAGTTCCCATCCCACGGCCAGAACCATCTCGTCGACCTTTTCCTGAGGCCAGAATTCGACGGTCTTGAACGCCACGCGCGCCTTCTGGTACATTTCCTGAATATTGTCTTCCATGTTCAACCTCTCTCCTTCAAATCGTGTGCTGATGTTCGGCCTTGCCCGTAAAACGCCGGCCCAAATCCCGATCCCGCGCCGGAGATGACCGCCCGTGCAGGACATCCCGCAGGAGGCGACCGAATTCCAGGAGCCAACCTGGATCAGATCTTCCGCCGGGGGTCGTCGATCTCCTCGACAATGGCCCATCCGGAGCCCTTGATCTTCTGTCGCTCCAGGAAGATCCGCTTCCATTCCTCGGGCGTCTGGGCCTCCATCGCCTTGGCCACCGTCTTCCGTTCCTCCAGGGTCGGGACCGGCCTGTCGTCCGGACCGTCATACCATTCCTTGGGCGTCAGGGCCTGACCGAGGCGGACGTGCTCCTCCCGCTCGATCTCCTCGCAGTAATGGGCGCCGGATGCAAAGGCGCGGGTCACCGCCAGGATTCCCCAGGTCGCCTCGGGGGTGAAGCCGAGGTCGAACATAACCGCCGCCGTGGCTCCCAGAAGATCGATGTCGACCGGCGAGGGGCTGAGTTTCTGAGCGGCCTTCACGATCTCCTTCATCAAAGAGACGTACTTTCCCGCAACGCCGAGTTTCTCGGCCCGGGCGATCATCCGCTTCGCCATCGGATCCTTGAGCATCAGTCCGGAGACGCCCAGCGCGGGGTCGTCCAGTTTCGTTTTGACCACCGCTTCGACCACTTCGGCAAGGGATTTCCCCTCTTTCGCCTGGCGGGCCAGAATGCCGTCCAGCAGCTTTCCTATTTCCTGGTAGGCGCCGTAGGCATGGCCGAAGGCGAGGATGGAGGAGCCGGCGGCCTGGGTGAGCAGGGTCTTTCCGCTTGCGACGATGCGCGAGATGTTGGCCGGGGAGGAAAGCCCGTCCTCCAGCATGCAGACCATAACGTAGTTGAGCATCTTGTCTTCTTCGATCGTGGGGATCCGCGCCTGGAAATCGACGAACAGGATATCCGTCAGGCCGTATCCCTCCTCGACGAGCTCTGTCGTGTCATAGCCCCGGGCCACGATACGGTGCACATTCTTGTAAGCAACCTCGGAAACCCATTGGAAACGGTCCCGTTCGTTATCCATCGGAACCGTGCCGTGCTCTCTTGTCCTGTAGTTAAAACGGAGTCTCGGATCGTCTAGATTACCCATTTCTTGTATTCTCCTTCCTCTTTCTGCTTGCGGGCGTATTCCTGCCGTTCGGCCTGGCTCGGGACGGGACGGTCAGCGGGGCCCTTGTATTTGATCATGGACAGATCCAGCATCTGGACCATCGGTTCGCGTTTGGAGGCCGCCCAGGCGCGCCCCTTCTTCATCGTGTAGGTGGCGTGGGCCGCGCAGCTGAACCCGCGGCAGACGCACCCGATGCACCAGGCCGCGTTGGGGGAGAACCCCAGCTCCGCCAGTGCCGTGTTGCCGGCGCCGATCATGTTTACCGCCACAAAGGCCTTGCCTTCTCTCTGTCTGCGCTCGTTGAAATGCTTTTCAATCGAACGCTGCAGGGCCAGATAGACCCCGCTGCAGAGCTGCTCGTGCTTGATGTGGGTCGGTTCGGCCCGCGGATCCCCGTCGAGGTGCTGCGGCTGCCCCATCCCCATGACGGCCAGCCCCGCATCCACGTACTCATCCACCAGGATCTTGCCCATCTCCTCAAGGGTTTTGCCCTCGACGCGGGCCCGCTCGATGTACTTGTGCATCATGTAGCCGTGCGCCGCTCCCGGACCGTGAGCCGACCCGAAGGTCATCACGGCCGCCGAGATGGCCGCGGGGAGATTGGGGCGGCCGCCGATCACGGCGATGGCCGATGCCGCGGAGGGCGACATCGAATGCTCCAGAAACTCGCCCGTCTCGTACCGCAGCATATCCGCCTCGTTCTCCGCGGGGATGCGGTTCTGGAAGAGGATGAAGAGCGCGTCGTAAAACGTGTATCCCGCCTCAGCCAGATCGCTGACATTGTAGCCCCTGAGGACGGTCTTTTCTTCTGTCTTGTAAGAAATGGCCGTCTTCCTTTTGAACAACGGTTGTCTGTCCATATGAACCTTCCTCCAATTCGTTTTGACTATGGCTTTCGCCTTACCGCTTACCGCATTTGAACCTGTTCCACCGATCCCGCCGCTGCCGGTTTGCCTGGCCTCGTGGCTGAATGAATCCCATGTCCGACCGGCAGCTGCCGATATGAGCGAATGTGGAGCGGCAGCCTAGAAAAAAACCAACTATTAGTCAAACTAATAATAATCATGTTTTTAATAACCAATAGTGTTTTCCGTCTTTCTCGTTCGCCTTTCAAGGCCAAAGAACCGAACTCGCCGCTCCGGATACATTATAAGAAAGATGTTGGTGAGAAAGCAAACGCATAATAATTATAATTCTATAATTAATTGCTATATCGCGGGAACGGGGCCGGAGGTCCGAGGGGACCGTCCGGCGGCGCCGCCCGATGGATCGCGCCTTCCCTCCAAGGCGTGCGAACCGGATCAAGGGAGTCACGGCCGCGCCGCCCTCCGGACCTTCCGAACCGCGATGCCCCCTCAGCAACCCGAAAAGGGCCATTCCGGAGACGCCGTCCGCAAAACAAGCGGCCGGCCCGGGACGCGTGATGCCTATCAGGGAATCGCCGCGCTCCGGAAAAGAGCGGCAATATTGTCGGGATAGGAATGTCCATCCATCCCGCGGGGCGGCCGGCCCGGCCGCGGATCAAGCATGGCTATTGCATATAGCAATAGCGGTATCAATTTTTTTTACTTGACTCCCCTTACGGATCGGGCAATGGTAACATCGTTTACTCTACGCATGTTGGTGAGTGCGGCGTTCTTCGCATCGATCTCCAAGGGGAAGGGAGGTGATGGGCAAGACATCAACGGCGGCATACCGGAACTTCAAGCGGCATGCGCGCAACGGTCATGACCCGGTGGTGGCCATGTTTCTCATGGCCGGAAGGCAAAACCATCCGGGTCGGTTCAAGGGAACAGAAGATATTTCTGAAACCTCAAGTCGAAGAGGAGAAACACATGAAGAAAGTGATCGGATTTTTGGCAATCGCGGCAATGTTGGGCGTGTTCGGTCTGGCGGATCAGTCGCAGGCTGCCGCGGGACCCATCAAATGGAAACTGCAGAGCGCCAATCCCGCCGGCGCCCCCCAAATCGAATTGCTCAACAAGATGGCTGCCAACGTCGACAAGATGTCGGGAGGAAGACTGAAGATTGAAGTCCTCGCGAGCGGCGCCATCGTGAATCCCTTTGAAATCCTGGACGGTGTCAACAAGGGGATCATCGAGTGCGGCCAGTGGTGGACCCATTATTCCATGGGGAAAAACCCGAGCGGCAGCCTTTTCAGCTCTCCGCTTGGCGGCGCGGGAAGCGGCCTGGACCTGATGAACCATCTCTCCTGGTACATGAACGGGGGGGGGCGTGAACTCTATGTTGAGTATTACCAGAAGATCCTCAAGGCGGACGTTATGCCCTTCCTGATCGCACCGGACGGGCCGGAAGCCTTCGGCTGGGCCAAGAAGGCGCCCAAGACACTCCAGGATTACCTGAAAATGAGATACCGCATGTCTTCGGGCCTTTCTTCGGACGTTTTGAAGGACATGGGCGGCATCCCGGTTAACGTGGCGGGCCAGGAGCTCATCCCCGCATTGGAGAGGGGCGTCATCGACGGCGGCGAGTGGATCAACACGGCCAGCGACCTGAAGATCGGCCTCTACGACGTGGCGAAAAACTACTCCATCCAGGGGCTTCACCAGGCCATCGGCATCATGGACATCATGATCAACGGCAAGGCCTGGCGCGAACTTTCTCCGGACCTCCAGGCGATTGTTGAAACCGCCTGTACGCAGTCGATCCTCGAGGGCATGATGTACTTTGTCGAGGAAAACGCCAAGGCCCTCAATATCCTGACCAAGGAAAAGGGCGTCAAGCTGTTCGACGCGCCTCCCGGTTACTCGGATGCCTTCATCAAATCGTCGAAGAAGGTGCTGGCCAAGTTCGAGGAGAAGGATCCGTTCTTCAAGAAGGTCCTCGATTCTCAGCGTAAATACGCCCAGCTGGTGGTTCCCTTCACCAAAGAGACCAACAAACTGATGCAGTTGATCTCCGGGGCTGCGGAAGTAAAATAAAACAGCTCAGGATGGCCATGCGCTGCCGATGGCGAACCTGCATGAACCATGATCGGCCTTGGCCGGCCGATCCGATCCTCCAGCCCCAAGGGTCGGCCGGCCGGGCAGTTTGAGCAACACCGTCCGCAAGTTCGGAAAGCGGCCGCTGGAAACCTTTCTTGAGCCGGCCGCGTTGAAGCTTCGATCCGCGACAGAGGAGCTGGCAAGTTCCCCGCTCGCTCAACCCCAAGGCCAGCCGCGGGCAATGAGCGTGCGAGCGGCAACCCCCAAGGGACGGTTCCGGATCAACCGCCCCGAAGATTGGAGCGTTTTAGCATGAACAACATCGATCGGATAACAAAAGTCATCGACCAGATCAGCAACTGGTCGGGTAAGGCGATATCCTGGCTGATCATCCCGATGGCCGCCGTGCTGGTATGGGAGGTGTTCATCCGCTACGCCTACAAACCCACGCTCTGGGCGGTCGACATGGCCACCATGCTCTACGGCACCCACTTTTTTATTGCCGGGGCCATGACCCTCTATCTGGGAAAGCACATCCGGACCGACTTCTTCTACGGAAACTGGTCCATGAAGACCCAATGCTGGGTGGATACGATCTGCTATCTCTTCCTTTTCCTCCCCGGTATGGTGCTTTTCGTCTGGATGAGCTGGGATTTCTTCTCCGAATCCTGGGCGCTGAAGGAAGAACTGATGACGACCTGGAGACCTCCCGCCTATCCGTACAAACTGGTCATCCCGGTGAGCGGCGCCTTGATCCTGCTCCAGGGGATCTCGGAGCTGATCAAATGCATACAAACGATCGTGACGGGAGAGGATCACCGCCGCAAGGAGGACGCTCCCCGCGAAATCACCTGAACCGGAGCCCCCTGATGCGGCTCGCCCTCCCGGCGGGGAGGTTACGGAAATAGAACGTACGGTTATGTGCAGGAGGCATCAATGAGCTTGGAAATATACGGCCTGATTCTGCTGATCGGCCTCTTCTTCTTTATATGTGTGGGTTTCCCGATATCCTTCACGCTGATCACCCTCGGCGCCATATTCGGGTATATCGGCCTCGGAGCAAAGGTCTTTCATCTGATGACCTTCTCCTTTTTCGGCACCATGATGGACACGGTTCTCGCCGCGGTCGCTCTTTTCACGTTCATGGGATGTATTCTGGAGAGCGCGGGGCTTATGGAACGCCTTTTCCGGGCGGTGCAGCTCATCTCCGGACGGCTCAGGGGCTCCCTCTACCTGGGGACCATCTTCTCGGCGACGCTCTTTGCAGCGGCCACGGGGATCGTCGGCGCGTCGGTGACGATCATCGGCCTGATGGCCGCTCCGGTCATGAAAAAGTCGGGCTACCAGACGGGCATGGCCGCAGGCACGATCTGCGCGGGCGGCACCCTGGGAATCCTCATCCCGCCCAGCGTCATGCTCGTGGTCATGGGACCGGTCTTCCAGGTGTCCGTCGCCCGGCTCTACGCAGCCGCCATCATACCGGGGCTGTTGCTGGCCGGATTGTATATTTTCTACACGATGGTAAGGGTGATGCTTCGTCCTGAGCTTGGTCCGCCCCTCTCCGATGAGGACCTCGATGTTCCCCGGAGCTTCGTCATCCGCGAGTTTGTCTTCGGCCTTGTTCCCCCTGCCGTCTTGATCCTGGCCACGCTGGGAACCATCCTCACCGGTGTCGCCACGCCCACGGAAGGGGCGGCCCTCGGATGCCTGGGCGCAGTGGTGGTGACCGCGGCCAACAAGCGGCTCACCTTCAAACTCGTGAAGGAATCGGCCTTCAGGACCGCCGAGACCACGAGCATGGTCATGATTCTCCTGGCGGCTTCCACGTTCATGGGGGCGGTCTTTTCCTCGATGGGGACTCCCAAGTTCATCGCCGAGACGCTGCTCGCCTGGGAGCTGCCGTCCTATGTCTTCGTCATCGGCATCCTGATCGTCTGCTTTATCCTGGGGTGGCCCCTCGAATGGGTCCCGATCGTGGTCGTCATCGTCCCGATCTTCCTGCCGATCCTCAACGGGCTCCACGTGGACATGATCTGGTTCGCCGTCATCCTGGCCGTCACGTTGCAGACCTGCTGGCTCTCGCCGCCGGTGGCGCTGTCGGCCTACTACCTCAAGGCGATCATGCCGGAGTGGGAGCTGATCGACATCTACAAGGGGATGATGCCTTTCATGGGCCTCCAGGCGATTGCGGTGCTGCTGATCTTCCTGTTCCCGAAGATCATCACGTGGCTTCCCAAGGTCCTGTTCGGATAATGCGAAAGCGGTTTGGTCATCATGTCCGGGTCCTCCGTCGCCTGATCGGAGGACCCGGATGGTTCATAGGAATGATCGGGGATGATCCCATCAAAACGACCCCCGGTCGTCCATTCGACGGATAGAGGTGGCAAAATGGTCGTGAAAGGAAGGGCCGCCGTCATGACGGCGGCCAAAAAGGATCTGGAGATCCTGGAATACCCCCTGCCCGAGGTTGAGCCCGGCTGCATACTGGTCCGCATCACCTGCTGTACAATCTGCGGCTCCGACCTCCATACGTGGACGGGGAGAAGAAAATCGCCGCTGCCGATCATCATGGGCCATGAAATCGTGGGCCGCATTGTCGAATTGGGCGCCGGCGTCACCATGGATTCGGGGAACAATCCCCTGCGGGTGGGCGACCGCATCACGTGGACGGTTATGGACAACTGCGGCAAATGTTATTACTGCCGCGAAAAGGGGCTGATGATGAAATGCAGCCACCTGAAGAAGTACGGCCATGACAGCTGTGCCGAGGCCCCCCACTTCGTGGGCGGATTCGCGGAATACTGCTATATCACGCCGGGGACGTGCGTGATCCGCATTCCCGACGAGTTGACCGATGAGGAGGTCGCTCCGGCGAACTGCGCGTTGGCGACGGTGGTGGCCGGCTGGGATGCCATTGAGGTCCGGCCTTTCGAGAACGTGCTGATCCAGGGCGCCGGGGCGCTCGGGGTCTATGCGGCGGCCCTGGCGGCGCACTACGGATGCCGCCGGATCATCGTGGCCGACGTGATGGAGCACAGGCTCGATTTCGTGAAGCCGTTCGGCGCCACCGATACGATCGATTCGAAGGAGCTCACGGAGGACGAGGTGGTCGCTACCGTGAAGGAACTCACGGACGGATTCGGGGTGGACGCCGTCATGGAATCGGCGGGATTCCCCCCCTTGCTTCCGCTCGGACTCAAGTGCCTTCGCACGGGCGGCCGTCTGGTCGAGATCGGCAATGCTTATGCCGGCGCCAATTTCAACTGCGACGCTTCGGATATCGTTTTCAAATGCCTTACGATCCGCGGCGTCCACAACTATGACACGGTGCATCTGCAGAAGGCGGTGGATTTCCTCCGCATGACCCGAAGTCGTTTTCCGTTCGAGCGGATTGTGGGCGAAAGGGTGTCCCTCGATGAAATCAACACCGGCTTGAGGATCGCCGAATCGGGGAAGACGATTCGCGTGGCCGTGAAGCCCTGATCAGGGCCCACCCGTCCCCTCCGGGAATCGATACCGCTGGATTTGCCGAAAGCCTCTCGATTGCATCCAAGACGATCAAGAGGCTTTTGCTCATCCAGAAAAAGCATCCGGTCCAAGATCACCTTACCTTTTGTCATCGTTCGCCGTTTTTCATGAAATGGGTTGACAACCCGATCCCGCACAAGTAAATATAGGATAATGATTCCGGACGGACGGCCTGAACGGTCGTCCAGGATCGTGCCTTGACCCCAGTCCCCTCAACCTGGCCGGTCCGGCAGGCACGACGGGGACGGCTTCCGGAATGGAATGCGCGAAAACATCGTCGGTTGATGTCCCATGAATGTAAACCATCTCAAAGCCTTTTTCGAGGTCGCCAAGGCCAAGAGCTTCACCCTCGGGGCAAAGCAACTGAACGTTTCCCAGCCGACCCTGAGCATGCAGGTCAAATCGCTTGAAAAGCGCTTTGCGGTTCCCCTCATCAAACGGAACAAGAAGACCTTCGAACTGACCGAAGAGGGCAACATCGTTTTCGGCCATGCCGAAAAGATATTTTCCCTGATTCACGAATTGAAGAGGGAGCTGGAAAATTTCGAAACCCGCAACCTGATCGTCGGCTCGACGCCGTACATATCGATGCACGTCCTGCCGGATGTGCTGCTGGCCATCCGGGACAAACATTGCGACATGAAAGTCCAGATCTTTACGGGCCTGTCCCAGGAGGTGCTCGAGAAGGTTGTCGATTACGAATATCATCTGGCCGTCATCGGCAGATTGCCCTATCCGGACAATATCGTTTCCATCCCCATTCTGAAGAAGAAGCTGATGTTCATATCGAAGGAGGATATGGGGTCGCGGGTCAGCCTCAAGGACCTGGTCCATTATCCGCTGATCCTGCCCGAGCCGGGGTCGGCAACGAGAGATTATCTGATCAAATCGTTCCATGAACGCAATTTGACCATTACCGACATCATCGACTGCGAAAATCCGCCGGCCATTCAGCATATGGTCGAGTTGGGGATGGGCGGCGCATTTTTCCACATCTTCAGCATCCGGCGGGAAGTCGAAGAGGGAAGATATCACATGGCGGACATCGAGGAGGACCTGCATTTGGATTATGATCTGGTGTTCCTGAAAGACCGCAGGAGTTCCCGGATGGTGAAGATTTTCACGACCACCATGAAGGGCATGCAGAACAGGATCCTGAAGTAGCGGATGCGTCCGCTACCGGCTCAGGCCGATGGCGATCACCCCCAGGCAGATCAGCACGGCACCCAGCAGTTTCTGCCGCCCCTGTTTTTCTCCCAGATATAACACGCCAATATAGGCCGACAGCACGATGCTCACCTCCCGAACCGCCGCCACGTAACTGACCTTGCTCATCGTCAGGGCGAAGAGGATCATCATATAGGTGAATCCACTGAGGAACCCGACGGCCATGATGGAGCCCTTGTGGCGCCTCCATTCCGACACCAGCCCATCCCTCTCGCGGATCAACACCCATGGCGTGAGCAGCACCCAGGTGATCAGCATCATGAGGTAGATGTAGACGGGCGGATAGACCTGCCCCACGCCGACCTTGTCCACCAGCGTGTAGAAGGCTATGGAAAGTCCCGTCAAGAGAGCCCACAGGGAAGCGCCGCCCTTCAGAGCGGCAAAAGGCTCCCAAAAGGCGGCGCCGGAAAAGGAGCGCAGATGGATACAGTGGATGCCGCAGACGATGAAGAATATCCCGATCCCGCCAAGCAGGGCGATCTCTTCCCCCAGGAGGAGCACGGCCAGAAGCGGGACGAACAGGGGGCCTGATCCCCGGGCCAGTGGATAGACCAGTGAGAGGTCGCCCCGCTGGTAGGCGCACCCCATGCAGGTGAAATAGGCCGCATGGATGACAGCGCTGGCGATGATGCAAAACCACCCTTTCGCCGGGATGGATGCATCCGGGAGAAAGTAGAGGAGCATGGGGAGGAAGATGACAGCGCCCACCAGTTCGAACCACCAGATGAAGACGATTTTCCGATCGCTCTTCTTGAGCAGATAGTTCCAACCCGCGTGCAGAAAAGCCGAAACCAAAACAATGCCGAGCGCGATGCCAGTCATCGAAATGTATCTCCCCTATATGCCGCTTTCAGACCTTCCGGAATCTCCGCCGCATTCGGTGAAGCGCTCCGGATGCTTCGGTGTCTTCAGGAGCTGTACCCTTTCCGGATCGCGTCGCGCAAGCGGCCGGTCGAGATCCCGACCGTCGCGGCGATGCCGGAAATCCAGGAACCGGATCCGTCAGGGTGCGGAGCCCTTACTACACCCTGTCGGACGACTTTTCAAGGCCGGGAAAGCCAGAGCGGCGCCGAGGGCATAAAAAAAGGCACAGGTCATGAAGATCGAGGAGAGGGGAAGTCGAAACTGGGCGATGCTCCAGCCGATCAGCGGACCGATCGACATGCCCAGATCCATGGCGGTGGCAAAGGAGGCGACGGCGCGCGGACCCTTTTTCCCTGATTGTGCATAGAGGGCCGTATACAGAGCCGTCGCACAGACGAAATAGACCGTGATCACCAAGACCAGCCATTGAATGCTTCCGAGAATGCCGGCCAGAAAGAGCAAAGAGGAGCCCAGCAGAAAAAGCACTCCAATGGCGCGATCGCGGCCGACCCGGTCTACGACAGCCCCTAAAACAGGCCCACCCAGGCCATCGATCAGATGGCGTATCGCCAGAACGGTGCCCGTCAGCGTCGCCGCCCCGACGGTGAGGCCGGCCAAGGAGAGGGATGCACCGAACCTCGCCTTTAGGACAAGCCCGAGGGTCGAGATGATCATGCCGCCACCGACCAGACCCATGATGGTGCCAAAACAGATGAAGGGCCAGCTTCCCTGTCCCTTGGTGCAGTCACTCCCGGTTCTCGGCGGGATTGTCTTCTGTCCCTGCGAAAGCCGACCGAGCGGAAGGGACAGAAGGGACAACAAGCCGACGCCCGCGAACGTTATTGTAAAGCCGAATACGTCGTGGCACAGGGTACCGAAAAACAGGCCGGAGGTCCTCCACAGCGCGTTAATCCCCGTGAAAAACCCCATTTGTTCGGCCAGGGTCTTCTCCGAACTGCAGGAAACCACCTGCATGATCCCTGCCTGCCGGAGCAGCGAATAGGCTATGCCCCAGCCGATGCGGGCCAGAAGCAAGAGCCAGAAGGCTGTTGCAAAGCCGTAAATCGTACAGGTGGCGGAACCCAGAAAGAATGCGGCCAGAAGCCATCCATCGCTGGGATAGCGACGATATCCGAATTCCACGAGGTGATTCGTTGCCAGACGGATCCAGCGGTTGATTGAAAGCAGAATGCCCACCTGGAAGGGGATCAATCCCAGGTGGTTGTAGTAGGTCGGCAAGATGGCGTAAAAAAGCGTATCCCCCAAATTCACCAGGGACATCGCCGTTGCAAAATAGACGATCGGCCGTTGGGGGCGTATCATTCCGCGTCGCCGATCAAGCTGCCGGAATCCTTGTCGAAGAGGCAAATCCGGGAAAGATCGCAGGCCAGAGAGATGATCTCACCGGCTTTCGCGACGGTGCGGGAATCGACGCAGGCGATCGTTTCCGTGCCGTCGATTTTCATCCGCAGGTGCGTATTCGATCCCATCGGCTCGACGAGGCTGACCTCGGCGCGCAAGACGCGGGACGGATCGCAGCCCCCCGCGAAAGCACTGTCCTCCATATGCTCCGGGCGGATGCCCAGGATCACTTCCCGGCCCTGATAACCGTCGAGCAGACCGGTGCCGTTCGCGATGGCGTTCAGAGGGAGCGAGAAGGCGCTGCTGCTGAGAAAAACGCCTTCCGTCCGCTCTTCGATCCGGCACGGTATGAGATTCATCGGGGGATTGCCGATGAATCCCGCCACGAAGGCGTTGGCCGGCCGCTCGTAGATATGGAGCGGCATGCCGACCTGTTGCATGGTGCCGTCCTTCATCACGACCACCCGATCCGCCAGAGTCATGGCTTCCACCTGGTCGTGCGTTACGTAGATGGTTGTGGTCTGCAGTCGGTTGTGCAGGTTCCGGATCTCGCCTCGCATGCTGGCGCGGAGCTTCGCGTCGAGATTGGAAAGCGGTTCGTCGAAGAGGAAGGCCTTCGGTTTTCGGACGATGGCCCGTCCCATTGCGACACGCTGGCTCTGGCCGCCCGACAACTGACGGGGCTTCCGGTGCAGCAGGTCCTGCAATCCCAGGATCGTCGCCGCCTCCTGCACACGTGAGTCGATCTCTTCGTTGGACAGATGCCTCAGCTTCAGCGCAAAGGCCATGTTGGTATAGACATCCATGTGGGGATAGAGGGCGTAATTCTGGAAAACCATGGCGATGTTGCGATCTTTCGGCTCGACATGGGTCACGAGTTTGTCGTCGATGTAAATCTGCCCTTCGGTCACCTCTTCGAGACCGGCGATCATGCGGAGGGCCGTCGATTTGCCGCATCCGCTCGGACCCAGCAGGACGACGAATTCCTTGTCCTGGAAGGTCATACTCATCCGGTCGACTGCCGTAACGGTGCCGAACCGCTTGGTCACCCCCTCAAACCTGATTTGAGCCATCTTCCCCGTATCTCCTTCAGCTTGAACGGTGGTTGCGGTTGGAGGGACGGCGCCCCTCCAACCGCCGTCGATCGGATTTTCTACTGTTTCATTTTTACCTTGGTCACATTCACGAGTTCATCCAACTCCTTCTTGATATCGACCCCGGGCGAGGATTCGATCTTCTCCGAGAGATCGGCGATGGGCAGGTAGATGATCCCGTCGGCCTTGGCCGCGTACGATACCGCCGCATGGGGGAGCTGCTCCGCCGCCACGCGGTTGTTGGGGTTTTCCTGAAGAAACTTCACGTGGCTCGGAAATGTGTGTGAAGACTTGCGTGCGGCAATGTAACCCGTCTTCTCGCTCCAAAATGCGGAGCGTTCGGTGTCGGTCATCCATCGCACGAATGTCCAGGCGGCCGCTTCCCGCTTCGGATTGGACTTGAAAATACCGATCCCGGTGCCGCCGATGTCCGTGCCGTATTTTTTCTGCTTGGGCATAAAGGCCACCTTGTACTGGAATCTTCCCCCCACGGACCGGTCCAGCGTTTCCATGAATCCGGTCGACTGGTACATCATGCCGGCCGTCCCCGCGATAAAGAGCTTGTTGGCCGCCGTGTGGGTCAGGGGCGGCATGATTTTGTGTTTGTGTACCAGGTCGGACCAATACTGGAAGGACTCCACGCATTCCTTCGAATTGAAGATCGGATTGCCCTGACCGTCGAACAGTTCGCCGCCATTCTCGGCGATGAAGGCATAAAGGAAATAATTGACCGTGGTGTGTGACACGAGGCCCCATTTGTCGATCTTGCCGTCTCCGTTGAGGTCGCGCGTCAGCTTCTTTCCGGCCGCAACCAGTTCATCCCAAGTCTGCGGCGGCTTGTTCGGATCGAGGCCGACCTCCTTGAACATGTCCGCGTTGTAGTACAGAAGAGATGTGCTGACGGCGTTGGGCACGGCATAGATCTTCCCGTTGTATGTGTAGCGTGCGATCGCGGGCTCATAGAAGTCGGCCTTGTCCTCCTTGGTCATAAACGAATCCAGGGCCAGGAGCCTGCCGCTTTCCGCAAACTGCGGAATGCCGTAGCTCTGGGGAAGTTCCGCCACATCGGGGGTGGCGTTTGCGGCGATCGCGGTCGTCACCTTCTGGATGGTCGCTTCGTAACCGCCCTGGTAGGTGGCGGTCACCTTGATGTCCGGATGGCTGTTGTTGAAATCCTCGACCATTTTGGCCCACACCTTGCCACGATCCGTTGCCTTGGAATGCCAAACCACCAATTCCTGTTTTTCCGCGGCCAGTACCGATGCCGGAAGCAGGATAAAGAGAACCAGCCCCAGTATCGTTGCCAGACACCCGCAATACACCCTCATTCTCGTCTTTTGCATCATGCCGATCTCCTCCCGTGAAGTGGACTTGTCCGTTTCGAAAGGGTCGAACAACCCTTTCGCCTGGGAAAAAATGCTAACCTTTAAGCCCCGTCATCGTGATGCCCCGGACGAATTGCCGCTGGAGGACGAAAAACGCCAGCAACACCGGGGCAACGACCATCGTGCCCGCCGCCATAACCAGCTCCCATCCCGATCCGCCTTCCGCGTCGATATAGTATCGCAGCCCGATTTGAAGGGTGCGCATGTCATCCGTACTGGTGATGATGAGCGGCCAGAAGAAATCGTTCCACACGTGGTAGAAGGAAAAAATCGTCAGTGCCGAGATCGCCGGCTTGGCCAGGGGAATGTACATCCGCCAGAGGATGCCGAGCCTGCCACAGCCGTCGATCTTGGCCGCGTCTTCGTAATCCTTCGGCACGCCCATGAAGAACTGACGCAGCAGGAAAATCCCGAACACGCTGATTACGTGAGGCACAATGAGCCCCTGGTAGGTATTGATCCAGTTCAGTTTCTTCAGCAGCACGAAGGAGGGGATCAGGTTCACCACGTGGGGGATCATCATCGTTCCCAGAAACGCCATGAAAACAATCTCGCGACCCGGAAAGCGAATGCAGACGAAGGCGTAGGCCGTCACGCAGGCAAACAGGACGTGTGCCCCGGTCGTGAAGAACGTGACGATGACGCTGTTGACATAATAGCGTCCGAAGGGAGAGGCATTCCAGGCCGCGATGTAGTTTTCCCAGGCGAGGCGGCTCGGCCAGAAGGAGGGAGGAAAGACGAAGATCTCCTCCGCCGGCTTTAGAGAGGTCAGGAGCATCCAGTAAAGCGGGAAAAGGGAAATGACGGCCGCCAGAAGCAGGAAGCCGTAAATGACCGCCCGCAGCGCGCCTTTCTTGATTTTATGATTTCTGGCCTGTGCTTCCATGGGTTCCATCATGCCCTCGCAGAAATCCGATGTCGGTGATCACCGTCCGTAATGCACCTTTTTCGCGCCGACTTTCCATTGGATGACGGTGACCGCAAAGATGATCAGAAAGAGAACGTAGGCGACGGCAAAGGCGTAGCCCATCTCGAAATTGACGAAAGCCTTCTCGTAAAGGTAATAGACGATAACGTCCGTGGCCTTGACCGGACCCCCTTTCGTCATGGTGTGGACCATCGAAAATACCTGGAAACGTTGGATTACTGAAATAATCAGGATAAAAAGGGTGGTCGGTCCGAGGAGGGGCCAGGTGATTCTCCAGAATCGCTGCCAGGCGTTCGCTCCGTCGATCTTGGCCGCCTCGTAGTATGAATCAGGAATGCTCTGGATGCCTGCCAGGTAGATGATCATGTCGTAGCCGGTGTGTTTCCAGATATCGACCAGGATCAGTGCAGGCATGGCCAGCTGCGTATCGGTGAGCCATTTCAGCGGCTTCATGCCGCAGAGCTGAAGGAAGTAGTTGAGCAGGCCGTTGATGGGGTCGTACATCCACATCCAGACCGCCGCCATCGCGACGATCGACGCCACGACCGGCGCGAAGGTCGCCGTGCGGAAGTAGGCCAGAAATTTTAGTTTTTCGTTAAGACACAGGGCGAGAATCAGGGCGAAGAACATCGCCAGGGGTATGGCCCCCAGCATATAGTAGACGGTGTTCCACATCACCTTCCAGAACTCGGGCGAGGTGAGCAGTTCCCGGTAATTGCCGAGTCCCACGAACGTCTTTACCGGATTCATGAAGTCCCAGCGGTAAAAGCTCACGACAAACGCGTAAAAAGTGGGAATGAACCAGAATCCGATCAGTACGATCAGCGCCGGCGCGATGAAGAGGTATCCGCTGAGGGCCTCGCGGAACGCCTTTCGCCGCATCAGCCTGCGGTTCAACGCGTCGATGGCGTCCGCATCCAGTCCGGCGACGCTTCCCGAGAATTTCCGCAAATCAGCGCTGTTCATGATACCTCTCCATCAGATTGGCGAATAACCGCTGCTGAAGCAGCAACAGGAAACTGACCATCAGAACGAAGGGCCCGACACCCGACAACACCATGACCAGGGCGACCATCAGCATGGTTGACGCGATGGCCACCGACAGGCCGAAATTGTCCAGGACGAGCAGGAAGGAGTTTCTGAGGGCCTTGCATGCCGCTGAAGGATCCGAGAGAAAAAGGGGGAGCAAATAGATCTGCATGAGAATCCACGTCAACGAGAAACAGATGACGAACCCCAGGGCAAGACAGGCGACCCCGGGGTGCGAGGGGACCATCCTTCCCAGGATGTACAGGTCCGCGATCAGGATGGCGGCGGTCCCCGCGGCGCTCAGGAACAGCAGCCCGCCGTTGATGTAGTATCGCCCCGCACAATGCCACAATGCCTTCCAGGAGGGCTTTTCCCCCTTGGAGATCGAAGCTACGGCGGCGCCAAGCATCGGGATCGTCGCAGGCAGCGTGACGAGCGGCAGCGAGGCCAGAACGAACAGGATGTTGGCCGCCATCAGCGCCCCGATGTGTTCGTAACCCGCAGCAAGCGTCTCCTTCAATGTCCGCCAATACAGGCTCTTCATGGCTTGCTCCGTTCGAAGCGGTCCATTTCGCCTTCCAGTCGTTCGATGGTTTCAGCGCCGGTTTCGCGTCCAGCCAACCGAACTTCGAGGATGAAAGCGTTGCCTGCAATGCGTCCGCGCAGATAATGCATGGTCTTCTCCTCGGTCCTGACCGTTTCTTCCCTCTTAGGGTCCATCAGAGGGGAATAGGTCGGGGCCCCTCCTCCTCCGGAGATGATGTAGGTGATGCCCTTCCGCTGAATCCGCTGATAGGCGTGATGGTGGCCGGAGAATACGACATCGACGCCGTATTTGAGGAAGAGGGGCTCGAAGAGCGACTGGAAAGGCGTATGGCTGTCGCGTTCCACGTTGCTGAAAATCGGCTGATGGGTAAAAATGAATTTCCACTTCTTGCTTTTGAATTGTTCCAGGGTAAGATTCAGCCACCGGGTTGTCTCGGATACCTGCGGAATGCTCTGAAAATTGAGGTTGAGAAAAATGAAGAGGGCATTCTCCGTGGTAAATTGATGCCAGTCCGTTCCGAAGCGCTTTCCCATCATGGGAAACGCAAAGGCGTCGACAAAACGGCCCGTTCGGGCATCGTGGTTCCCCTGAACGGCGAAAAGCGGCATCCTGGCCGTCAAAGGGCTCGCCATCCGGAAGAAACCTGTCCATTCCGGCATGGCACCGGTTTCGACCAGATCGCCCGTGTGGACGAGGAAATCGGCCGGAGTGGGATCCTTGGCCATCGCCTCGATCACGATCCGTTGTCGGGTCAACTCCATATCCAGGGTGCCCGGGATCGTCGAGGCCTGTGTGTCGCCGACCACGAAAAAAGCCGAATCGCAACCCCGGCGCGGCACGCGCAGTTGGCCCTCCATCCCCGCGTTGTTCGTTCCTTCGATACGGAACCGATAGAGTGCGCCCGGCCGCATATTGTCGAGCAGCGCGCTGTGCGCCAGCAGGGGAGAGCTTTCCGCAAACGAACGGGATTCGCCTTTTCCACCTTCCTCATCAAGGGTGAGCCGATCCTGCGACGGCTCCGACGTCCTCCACCGGATGAAGATCGAGCTTTCGTCCCGCACGATCGCATAGGGAGGCCAGTCGGCGGGGCCAGCCGTCCACGCCATGGATGTCGCCGCCATGATCAGCATCGCTGCGACCGTTCCGATTCGGAACAGTCTGCCGAGCACGTTGTCCGTCATTCCTCCTCCCAGCCCCGGTCCGCTCATCCCGATGGACAGGGCCTATGCATCATTAGACCCGCGAGGATCTTCCTGCAAGAGCCTTTCCATGAAGGCCTTGCTCCGCAGAACGGAACCTTCAAGGTCGTCGAAACCGAGAATTTCCATGCAGAGCATGCCGTTGAAAGAGCGGAAGAAGCGGCGGAGTGCGTCCCAATGAATCGTACCCGTGCCGAGTTCCCCGTGCCCGCTCGATTTCCCGTCGTTGTCGTTCAGATGAACATGAACGATATGGGAACCGAAGATGTCGATGGCCTCCCGCACGCCGCCTTCGAGGTTCGCATGCCCCGTATCCAGAGTGATCTGCAAGGCGGGATTGCCGATCTCCGATACCCATGATACGAGCTCCTCGAACCGCGTTTGGAGGCAATTCGGAACGTGGCTGTAATTTTCCAGTCCAAGAAGCACACCGGCCCTCTGCGCGCACAGGGCCCCGTCGTTGAGCGATTCCTTGAATCTCGCCAGGGCTTCGTCGCGCAGGGTTGCCAGTTGGTATCTCGGATACTGCGACAGAGCATGTTGCTTGTGGACGCTCATGCGCGGCTCCTGCGCAGGGTGGATGACGACGACATTTCCTCCGATTTCGCGACAGAATTCGATCGTCTTTCGCAGTTTTCTGCGGCTCTCGGCCAGATGGAACTTGTCCACGTCCGCCAGGTCGTTTCCGCCGGCAAAATGGACAGCATAGGAAAGACCGCGCTTCTCTCCGATGGATCGTATCGATTTTTTGTCCTGATCGGTGGCGCTGTCGGGTGCAAAGACATAGGGTGAGGTGTAGATTTCCACCCCCTGGAATCCCTGCTCGGCTGCGAACGTGATGGCGTCAAGAGGCGACATCTTCAGAAACAACGAATACGTGGACATCCCTAGGGTCGGCATGCATCCCTCCTTACGAAGATAACGTCCTGCATCAATATTCTCGCAGGTGAAAACCCGAAAGCTTGCGAGAGCGACGTACGATGGATCTGGCGACGGTGAAACGGCGATTCTCTCGCCGGCGCGGTAGGCCGCAGTCTCAAGTTCCAGGAGGATGGCGCGGGTCCGGAGGAGTGGGTCCGGCACCCATCCCGTATTGTGACCGGTTCGGGAGGCGCTGGGGAGTTCCATGCAGGCGAACTGCAAAGGAGGGTTTTCGGGCCCATGCTCGGCAAGGGAAGGGGGGTGGCGGTCGATGCGTCATGCCCCTTGCGGACCTTCCGGAAGAGAGAAACGGTAAGCAAGTCCTGCGGTGACATCCGGCGCATGGGCCCACGAGAAGCGAGAAAGGCAGAGGAAATACTCTGCCCGTTCGGAAGTCCGCAGAGGTCTTTCTCAAGCGCCTTCAGAGGATTCCGTTTCGGATCCGGCAAGGGGTGATCTTGCGTCAACCGGGGAGGAACAGGGGCGTCATGACCGGGAAGCGTCGTGGACGGCATCACCGTTTGCGCCGTCATGATCGACGCACCGGTCGGTCTGAAGCCGTCGATTCCGGAAACGCGGTCCTTTCCGAAAGGGTCCGGACGCCTCCCGTCAATAACCGTGAGAACCAGCGACCCCGCATTGCGCATGCAAACCCTCCGAACAGCCGCCATGAGCCCGTTGCTGCAGTCTCTATCGGACAGGATGGGGCAACGGACAGCCGCCGTCCAATATATAATTTCAATAATGCCATTGATCGGTCCGAACGGCCCTTTCAGGGAAGCGGGACCTCTCGTGTTCCGGCTCGCGGGGACGGACCCTCTAGTTGGGGATGGAATGGGACTGCACGGCGGAAAGGAAGTGCCTGACCATTTTGATGTTCTTCCTGTCTTTCAGATAGACCAGGTCGACCGTGAGGTGGAGGTCGTCGATGATCGCGATTTTGCGGTATTTGTTTTCCTCGATGTCCTCTTGGATCGCATAGGGCGGGAAGAAGGCGCCGCCCATGCCGAGGTGAACCATGTGCTTGATCGCCTGTGCGTTCTCGCAATCGATGTAGATGTTCATCGGGATCCCGCGACGTTTAAATTCCGCGACCAGATAATCGCGGGTTGCGGAACCCGTTTCAGGCAGGATGATGGGATAGGAGGCCAGCTGTTCCAGATGGAGCCGATCGGGCAGTGCGGGATCGTTGGCGATGAAGTAAAGCTTGGGCTCCGCGATGGTCCGCTTGACGATATTGTCCGGGTAGTTCAGGTGGCCGATCAAACCCACGTGGTATTCGAAATTCACGATCATCTGCAGAACCTCTCTGGACAGTCCCGTGTAGAGCTGAACCCTCAATTTGGGGTTGGATTCCTTGAGCGATTGGATGATCCCCGGAAGGATGTAATGGGCCAGTGTCGGTGTGGAGCCGATTTTGAGGCTGCGCGTGTTGAGGTCTTCGATCGTGTTCTCCAGGTCGTGCAGAAGCGAGAAGATGGACTGGGCGTAAGAAAAAATCAGCTCCCCCTCTTCCGTCAGTTCAAAGGCTTTCTTGTGTCGATTGATGAGAGGGAGCCCGCACTGTTTTTCCAGCGACTGGACCTGCAGGCTCAATGTAGGCTGCGAGACATTGAGTCTTTTCGCTGCCAGGGTGAAGCTCCGGCAGTCGCTTACGTGATAGAACGCTTTCAGATGGTTGAAATACATCACACGCATGAACCGCGCACGTGCGGCTCCTCGAAAACGCGATCCGAACCGTTTCTCATCCGATTCATGGGGGCATCACGAAATGACCCATCATAACAGAAAAACCATGCGCTGTGAAGCCATGAGGCGGGGGTATTGCGTCACATAAAATGTGACCGAAGGAGGAGCCAAAGAGGGGCGCTTAGGAGGCAGGGCCCCCTTATCTGGCTCCGTGACCCCATGGCGGGATTTCTGTTTGCCGCGGG
>CAZWTL010000018.1:0-49378 GCA_964637025.1 uncultured Syntrophaceae bacterium
CTAAAGCGTTTCCCCGCGAACAGCGGACTCCTTTCGGAAAACATCGGGACACGAATCTCTCACAGAGGGAATCCGCGCAGCCTGCTCATTGAGAAAATACCGCTTTTCGTGCTGTCTTTTCTTTCATGCGTGGTCACATTTCTTGCGGCCCGGAGCGGGGGCGCCGTGAAACCTTTGGCCGCTTTTCCTTTGGCCGCACGCATCGAGAATGCGATCGTTGCGTACAGTAACTATATCCACAAGATGGTATGGCCCGTGGATCTGGCCATTTTCTATCCATACCCCGCGGAAATCCCAATCTGGCACTTGGGACTTTCGGTTGTTTTCCTGGCTTCAGTATCGGTCCTGGTATGCACGAAAGGTCGTTCATGCCGGTATCTCGTTACAGGTTGGTTGTGGTACCTGGCCTTCCTGCTGCCGGTGATCGGAATCGTTCAGGTGGGTTTCCAATCGATGGCGAACCGCTATGCTTACCTCCCTCTCATTGGGATCTGGATTATGATGGCATGGGGAGTGCCTGATCTCGTAAATCGTTATCCCATCCGGAAACGCCTTCCTACCCTGGCTGCGGCAGCCGTCCTCGCCCTGATGATCTGCACTATGGCAAATCTGCCGAACTGGAAGAACAGCGAACTGGTTTTTAGTCACGCCCTGAATGTCACGCGGGAAAACCCTATTGCCGAGATGGGCATGGGAAACGTATTCCTCAAAAGAGGCGACATGCTCCGGGCCATTCCCCATTATCAGGAGTCTCTGAGGATCAGATCCGATTACGCAGAGGCTCACAACAATCTTGCCATCGCGTTCATGCGAATGGGCAAGCTTGACGACGCTGTTGAGCAGTTCAAGGAGGCCCTGAAGGACAATCCGGACTACGCGGAGGCCCACAACAATCTCGGTGCGGTTTTTGCCGGTCAACGTCTTTGGAGCGAAGCGGAGCGCAGTTTCAGATCCGCATTGAGATTGAGACCGGATTATTCCGGGGCGAAGAGCAACCTGGAAAGGCTTTTATCGGAACAAAAGAGGTTTGAATGCGCTTCGGGGTCGGAATGCAGAGGAAAATCCCATTGAAAAAAGCTCTTGATCACGAAGGGGATTGAGGATATCTAGCTCTCATGTTCAGAAATAAAAAAGTCATCGTTGTCATGCCGGCTTACAATGCCGCCAAAACGCTCCGGAAGACATATGATGAGGTCATGGAGCAGGGGATTGTCGATCTCGTCATTCTCGTCGATGACGCGAGCCGTGACGAAACTTCGGCCATTGCCGCGACATTGCCCCAGACAATCGTATTCGTTCATGAAAAGAACAAAGGCTACGGGGGCAATCAGAAAACATGCTACAAAATGGCCCTTGATGCGGGCGGGGACATCGTGATCATGGTCCATCCCGACTATCAATACACCCCCAAGCTGATCCCTTCGATGGCGGCCATGATCGGCAATGACCTCTATCACTGCGTTCTTGGTTCACGCATCTTGGGAGGCTACGCACTGAAAGGGGGCATGCCGGTATGGAAATACGTCGCCAACCGCCTGCTGACTTTAACCGAAAATCTCTTTCTGGGCGCAAAACTGTCAGAATACCATACCGGGTACCGTGCCTTTTCGAGAGAACTGTTGCAGAGCCTTTCGTTGTCCGGGAATTCCGACGATTATCTTTTCGATAACCAGATGCTTGCGCAGATCATCTGGAAGGGTTACACGATTGCCGAGGTGAGCTGCCCCACCAAATACTTTGCGGAGGCCTCTTCCATCAACCTCAGACGCAGCATCCGTTACGGGCTGGGCTGTCTCTGGACGGCGGCCTGCTTCCGTCTGGCGAAAATGGGTCTCGTCCGCACCCGACTGTTTGCGGTGAATCAGTGAATCCATCGGAAGACAACCGATTCGAAGCATTCTTCGCGGATGACGACTATCTTCTTCTGAAAAACCATCTTTACAACTACCTTCTGCGGCGCCGCGCCGTGCGCAGATGCCAGAGAAAAAGGGTGCAGGGACCCATCCTAGAGGTTGGAAGCGGCATGTCGCCGATGACCGAGGCTTCCGGAAGGGTTGTCTATTCAGAGCTCTCCTTCGCGGCCATCATGGCGTTGAAGAGGCGACAACCCGAAGGTTCCTATGTGGTTGCCGATGCCGCGTCGCTTCCGTTCAAAGCGGGAACGTTCCAGGAGATCATCTGCTCGGAAGTTCTCGAACATCTGCCGGACGACCGATCGGCATTGCGCGAAATGGCCTGCGTCTTGAAGGGGGGGGGAGCGCTGATACTGACCTTCCCGCACCGACGTTGTTATTTTGCGTCCGACGACCGGTTTGTAAATCACTTCCGGCGATACGAATTGGACGAGATGGTGGCTCATTTGATTCAATCCGGATTGCACCCGGCGGAGGTTCGAAAGGTCCTGGGACCTCTCGAAAAGGCGACCATGTGGCTAACGATCTCCGCAATGCCTCTTCTCGACCCATTGCGACGGGTCGTGCGATCGGAAGGGAAGGGGAAACAGAGATCTCGTATCCTGGTCACTCTGTTTCGAGGGATCAACCTGCTTTACTGTCTCCCGGTTTGGCTGGATGCCTGTATTGCGCCGAGGAAGCTCTCCTCGGTGCTGCTCGTTCGGGCGACCCGGAACCTCTGAAACAGGGTGCCGGGACACGCGAATGCGGTTCCGGACGGCGGAAAACGTATGGCCATGGACCTTGATCCGAAATGGAGACCGGGAATGTTACCGGCATTGGCGGGGAAGGTCAGCCGCGGTAAGGTTGCATGGGCGCTTGTAGGAATCGCGCTGACCCTCGCCGTCTTCTGTATCGGGTTGAAGATCCTTCTGTCCCATCCCGGTATCCCCCTTTTGCTGCATGAGAGGGGAGCGGTCTGGATCCGATTTCCTCAACCTTTTCAACTTAAAATCCATTGGGCGGAGACACGGTTAACACGTTTTCGCTGCCTTTTCAAAACGGATCAGATCCCTTCAGCCGCCCTGCTGAACTTTCGCTCCATGCGGCGTGCGGAGGTCTTTGTCGACGGACGGAACATCTACCGTACAACGAAGGACCCGATCCGATGGCGTGAATCCCATGGGATCGATTTGGAACCGTGGTTGTCCCCGGGACGCCACGAACTTCGGATCGATGTTTACAACGTCAATGGCCATCCGGCGCTTTTGGCCCGCTGTGAAGCCCTGGGGATAAACAGCGGAACGGATTGGGAGGCAAGCGAGGACGGCCGAACGTGGTTTCCGGCCATTTCAGTCGACCACGTGCCACCCTTGTCCATATCCCACACTTTCCTCACATCCGACCGGGCATTGCTGAAACTGCTTCCTTTCTTTCTTTGCATCTTTACGGTGGTTTTCTTGGCCACGATGTATTTGAACCTGCTTCTTTACAGGGCCGGAAAACCTGTCCCGGATCGTTATGTCGGCGCGGTCAGGTGGTCGGTGATGGCGGGATGGCTGATCATGGGTATGGTCAATTTCTGGAACATCCCGCCGCACATGGGCATGGATGTTGAGGGTCATCTTCAGTATATTCAATCCGTAGCCGAGTCTTGGAGGATACCTCTGGCCAACGAAGGATGGCAAATGTTCCAGCCTCCACTGTACTATCTGATAGCCGGTTCCATGTATCGACTCTTTCTCGGCATGTGCGATGCAGAGACGGTCGTCAGAATCGTTAAGCTCGCCTCGCTGCTATGCGGCATGGCGCAAGTCGAGATCGTCTACAGGACGATCCGATGCGCATTCCCCAAGCGGCCTGCCCTGCAGATTGCCGGAACCCTTTTCGGAGGATTGCTTCCCATGAACCTGTACATGTCGCAATCTCTGGGCAACGAACCTTTGGCAGGGGTCATGACCGCACTGATCATCATGATTGCATGCCGGATCTTTGCAGGTTCCATGGAGACGAGCCGTGAAACAACCGCACTGATCGGATTCATTCTAGGCCTGGCCCTTTTGACCAAGGTGACAGCCATTCTCGTGATCCCGCCGCTTCTTGTCTTTCTCGCCCGGGAGGCGGCTGGACATGGGGATGCTTTCTGGAAAAGCCTGAGGAAATTCCTGCGTCATGCTGTTGTCGTCATCGTTGTCGCACTGATCGTCTCGGGATGGTACTATTTGAGAAACCGGATGGAAATGGGGCGTTTTTTTGTAGGAGGTTGGGACGTTTTTCGCGACATCGTCTGGTGGCAGGACCCAGGTTACCGAACCCTGCGTCAGTGCTTTCAATTCGGGACTTCGCTCTGGAAGCCTTTTTTTGCGTCAATTTACGGATTCTGGGATGCAATCTATTCCTCGCTCTGGGCGGACGGTTACTTGAGCGCTTACAATCGTCCCCCCTGGAGCTATGACTTCATGCTGAGTTGCATCTGGTTTTCTCTGCTGCCCACGGCACTGATCCTGTTCGGCATGATTTCAGCTTTTTTTGAAGAAAAGGGACCGCTTGGGAGGATGTTAAGATTTTCCGTATCCTGCATCATACTCTATCTGGGAGCGGTGTTTGCGGTCTTCCTGACCGTTCCGATCCTCAGTTCCGCCAAGGCGTCCTATGCCTTGGGATTGATCCCCTGTCTGGCGTTGGTCGCGACCTCAGGTATTGCACGACTCACCGTACATCCAGTCGGCAAAGCGGTTTTTTCCGGATTCTTTGCATGCTGGGCGGTCAGCGCCTACGTCTCATTTTTGACGTTGTGAAGACGCATCCAAGTTGAACATTCCAATGATGGGGCCTCATGATGAACCGGCATCGGCTCGGGGGAGATCAACGGATACGAAACATTCCGTAATTTCCCTTGACAGCGGAAATGAAATCAGTTACAGCACTGACAAATGACTGGCGGTCACATATTGACCGTAATTCATGACCTCATTGCGCTTTTGGACTCGCTGGCAACGGCCGAAGGTCTTCAGCGACGTTACCTCGTTCTTTTGAACCCCATAAACGCTGTCCTGTAAAGCCACCCCTTCGCTTCACAATGGATATGCATGTGAACAGGACCGAAGGGGCAGGACGGGCGACGCACCCCATTGATTCAGAAGGGCTCGCATTTTGGGACTGGAAGAAAGAAGAAAACGAGAAAGAAAGAATCGGAAGACGGCCATTCTGAGGGCCGCTCGGAGGCTTTTCTTTGAGAAGGGCTTCAAGGCGGTTACGGTCGAGAGCATTGCCAAAAAGGCGGAACTGAGCAAAGGGTCCATATATCTTTATTTCAACAGTAAAGAAGAAATCTACGCCCAGATTCTGCTGAGCGATATCGACAAATTTCACGAACACATCTCCAATCTTCTTCAACGCCCTGCAAGCGCGTCTGAAATGCTCGTCCGTCTTGCCAACATCTACGTGGATTTTTTCCTGAGTGAACGTGAATTGTTCCGAATCTTGATGACATTCATGCTGCACACCTCGGACATGAATCTCCCGGAGGAGATCAACACGCATATCATCAAAGCCACCAATAAAACGATCAATATCATTGAACATGTCCTGACGTTCGGTATCGAAAAGGGCGAGTTTCCCCGAGAAATCAATCTCAGACAGATTCGCAATGCCATATGGGGAATGCTCAACGGTGTCATTTCACTTCACTTGTTTGTCGGTGTTGAGACCAAACGGGCCGAGGTGATCATAAGCACCGTGAATGCAGGCCTTGAAACATATATCCGCGGTATCATGACCCGTACACCGGCTCAGTGATGGTCCTCCGAAGGGATTGAGAACATCATTGCTGGAGTCTGACAGAAACATACCGCATTGCCGATGAGGTTTCGGGGTCATGGAATTTGAACGGAACGCTTTCGAAAGCCGGGAGCGGTTGAAACGTTTCTGCCTCTTGTGACTTTTTTTAGCATTCAGGAAAGGGGGACTTAGGCATGAGCAATTTGTTGGTGAATCAGAGGGATCAGGCATTTGTTCTTTTTGAACAATTGGGGATCGAACAATTGTTTCAGACGGAGACATTCAAGGATTTTTCCAAAGAGGACGCCCTGATGATGGTCAAGGAGTCGGAAAAAATGGCCTTGAACGAAATCCTGCCGACCTATGCCGCGGGTGACAGGGAGGGTTGTACCTTGAAGGATGGAAAAGTGGCTGTACCGAAGTGCTTTCATCAGCCCTTCAAGAAGTATTGCGAGGCCGGTTGGCTTTGCGCCACGGAACCGCCGGACGTCGGCGGTCAGGGAATGCCGCTCATCATCGCCAATGCCGCCTTGGAAAATTGCTACGCCGCCAATTTTGCTTTCTTGATGTACCCTGGACTGACGCACGGTGCAGCTGCGTTGATTCTCAATTTCGGCACGGATGAGCAGAAGGAAAAATACATGTACAAGATGTTCGCCGGTCAATGGACGGGAACGATGTGCCTCACGGAACCGGGCGCCGGAAGCGACGTCGGGGCGCTGAAGACGACGGCAAAAAGGCTTCCGGACGGAACCTACAGCATCACGGGAACGAAGTGCTTTATATCCTGCGGGGATCACGATTTGGCCGAGAATATCATCCACCCAGTCCTGGCCAGAATTGAAGGTGATCCCCCGGGTACGGGAGGAATCTCCATATTCATTGTTCCAAAGTACCGGGTGAACCCAGACGGAACGGTGGGAGCGTTGAACGATGTGCATACCGGTAATATCGAGCACAAGATGGGGATCAAGGGTTCGGCTACCTGCACTTTGAATTTCGGCGATGAAGGAAAATGCATCGGAGAACTCCTCGGCAGGGAGAGGGAAGGAATGAGAATCATGTTCCATATGATGAACGAGGCCCGTCTGGAAGTGGGAATGCAGGGGCTCGGTCACGCCTCTGCCGCGCTTGAGCACGCGATCCAATACGCGAAGGAGAGAATCCAGAGTGCACCAGTGTGGGAAATGAAGAATCCCGAAGCCAAGGCGGTGCCAATTATCCAGCATCCGGATGTCCGCAGAGATCTGCTCTGGATGAAGGCCCATGTGGAAGGAATCCGCGCACTCAATTATTTCGCCTCGTACTGCATTGATAAGGCCAAGGCCCATCCTGCCGAGCGCGAGAAATGGCAGGGATTCGTTGATCTGCTGACGCCGATGTGCAAGGCCTATTCCTCGGACAAGGCAATGGAAGTCTGTTCCAAGGCGATCGACATCTACGGCGGATATGGATATTGCCAGGAATATCCGATCGAGCAATACATGCGGGATTGCAAGATCGCCTGCCTTTATGAGGGGACAAACGGGATTCAGGCGCTCGACTTGGTCGGAAGAAAACTCGCTCAACGCAAAGGGATGAACGTGATGGCCATGTTCGGGGAAATCGGCGAGACCGTTGCCAAAGCCAAGGGGATTGAGGAACTGAAGCCATACGCCGTCCGTCTGGAAGAGGCCTATAACGCTCTGGTCGATGTTACCCTGACGCTGGCGCAATTCGGGAAGAGTTCGAGCTTCATCGTGCCTATCCTGAATGCGTCTCCATATTTGGATATTTTCGGGGATGTTCTGATCGGCCATTTTCTCATTCAGGCGGCGACCCTGTCTCATAACAAACTCGGTACGATATATACGCAAAGGGCCGCCATGGAATCCAAAGGGAAGAGACGGGCACTCGTCCATGAGGATGCCGATGTCGCCTATTACACCGGCAAGATTGCCACGGCGAAGTTCTTTGCAGTGGAGGTTCTTTGTACCGTTAAGGCAAGGTGCGAAGCGATCAAATCGGAGGAGAAGATCCCGATCGAACTGGCTGATGAATCCTTCACCTGTTAGTCCGTTCTTAAGTTGCGATGACACGTGGACGTGGCGGGTGGGAATGGGATCAGAGGACATCCAGCATCGGCCCGTGAAGAAGATTACCCAGAGGAGGATGATATGGCGTACGATATCAAAAAGGCAGCTGTTCTCGGTGCGGGAGTCATGGGATCGACCATAGCCGCGCATCTGACCAATGCGGGGATCGAATGCGTCCTGTTGGACATCATCCCGTTCGAATTGACCGAGGCGGATAAGGTACAGGGTTTGACCGAGAAAAGCCCGGCTTGGAGAAACCGATTTGCATTGAACGGGCTGAACGGTGTACTGAAATCCAAACCAGCCGGATTTTACACGAAAAAAAATGCATCTCGGATCAGAACCGGTAACCTTGAGGACCATCTCGAATGGCTCGCGGATGTGGACTGGGTCATCGAGGTCGTTGTAGAGAATTTGAAGATCAAGCAGGACCTCTTCGCCAAGGTTGAAAAGGTCGTCCGTCCTGACTGCATCGTCACCACCAACACATCGGGGATACCCATCAAGGATATCAGCGCGAACTGCGGCCCGAAGTTCAAAGAACGTTTCATGGGGACCCACTTCTTCAACCCGCCTCGATACATGAAACTTCTCGAGATCATCCCCGGCGCGGAGACCAAACCTGAAGTCGTGGCTTATATGACCCGTTTCTGTGAACAGGTGCTTGGAAAGGGTGTCGTGCTATGCAAGGACGTTCCCAATTTCATCGGAAACAGGATCGGGGTGTTCGACATATCCAACGCTGTGAGGATCACCATCGAGAAGAACCTCAGGATTGACGAAGCCGACGCCATCATTGGGAAGGCATTGGGAAGGCCCGGTACGGCCATTTTTGGGACGCTCGATTTGGTGGGGCTCGATACCGGACATCATGTGATGTCCAATCTCTATGCGGCGGTGCCGGACGATGAAATGAGGGAAATGTTTGTGCCGAGTGATTTCATGAACAAAATGATGGAACTCAAGTGGCTCGGCAACAAAACGAAGCAGGGGTTCTACAAGAAGACCAAAGACGCAAAGGGTAAAAAATCGAAGTTGATGCTCGATTATCATACTATGGAGTATGTGCCGGCCAACAAACCCAAGTTTGCCTCCGTTTCGGACGCCAAGAAGAAGAGCGATGAAGGGGCTGCGACAACGATCCGGGTGATGTTCAACGGGACGGACATTGCGGGCGAAGTAACGCGGGAGTACCTTTGCAACAACTTCATCTATGCCGCGAACCGCATTCCGGAGATATGCGACACCATCGTTGCAATCGATGATGCCATGAAATGGGGATACAACCACCAACTCGGTCCTTTCGAGACCTGGGATGCGATCGGTGTCCGCGATGCGGTCGAGGTCATGAAGAAGCTAAAGAAGAAGGTCCCGAAGAAGATCGAAGAGATGCTTAAAAAAGGATGCGAACGATTTTATGAAACACGTGAAGACGGAGTCTATTTCTATGACTTCGAGAAAAAAGGCTATGTGAAACTGGAGGCGAATCCCCGGATCATCCTTTTGACGGATCTGAAGGCAGCCAATAAGACGATACAAAGAAATGGGAGCGCCACACTGGTCGATATCGGGGATGGTGTGGCATGCTTGGAATTTCATACCAAGATGAACGCCGTCGACGTCGGTATGATCGAAATGATTCACACGGCCTGTGACATCGTGGAAAAGGATTTCAATGGGATGGTGCTCGGAAACCATGCCGCGAACTTCTCGGCCGGTGCCAATATTTTTCAGGTCCTGCTGGCCATTCTGAAGGGCGACTGGGACCTGCTGGAAAAAATGATCGAGGACTTCCAGAATGCGAATATGCGGATGAAGTATTGTTCCCGACCTGTGGTTTCCGCGCCGGCGGGTCTTGCCTTGGGTGGAGGTTGCGAGATGGCCATGCATGCGGCCAAATGTCAGCCCTGCGGAGAGACCTATATTGGCCTTGTTGAAGTGGGTGTCGGTGTGATCCCGGCAGGGGGCGGATGCAAGGAGATCATGGTCCGCTTGACTGAAGGGATTCCGGACGGGACGATCGAGGCCGGCATGAACCTTCAGCATGTCTACGCCAAAGCCTTCGAAAACATTGCAATGGCAAAGGTCGCGACCAGCGCCGTTGAGGCCATGGAACTCGGCTACATCCGCAAGACCGAAAACATCAGCATGAACCGGGATCTTCAGATTTGGGATGCCAAACAGGTCGTATTGGGGCTTGCCCAGTACTACAAGAAACCTCAGCCGGTGCTCATTCCGGTTATGGGAGAGAATTTCCGGGGCATGGCCGAGGCCATACTCTTCAACATGCGTCACGGAAACTTCGCATCGGACTACGACGTCCATGTGTCACGAAAATTGGCCCAGATTCTCTCGGGGGGAGATTGTGCCGAGGGAACCCTGGTCACGGAAGAGGAAATTCTTGCATTGGAAAGGGAGGCTTTCCTGAGCCTTTGCGGGGAAAAGAAGACGCAGGACAGGATCATGCACATGCTCAACACCGGGAAACCATTGCGCAACTGAAATGGGGCTGAGGCCTGATGTCGGTCTGCATACGACAACCCGAATCTGCGCAACCTATCATCAAGCCGATGGCTATTGAAAAGGAGGAAGACGATGAGCGATGCTGTTATTGTCGAGGCGGTCAGGAGTCCGGGCGGACGCTATAGACGCGGCGGTCTAGCGTCCACACGGGGAGACGAGATCGGAATCCAGGTCCTTAAAGGCCTTCTTGACCGGGTTCCTGCACTTAAGCCCGAGGATGTTGATGATGTCATCGTCGGATGCTCGTTCCCCGAGGCGGAACAAGGGATGAATCTTGGACGGGTCCTTGCTATGGGCGCCGGTCTCCCGATCACGACATCGGGGATGACGGTGAACCGTTTCTGTTCGTCCGGCATCCAGTCGATTGCAGACGCTACCGCAAAAATCCGCGCAGGGTGGTCCGAGGTGATCATTGCCGGTGGGTGTGAGACAATGTCTCATATACCGATGGGAGGGAGCATCTTCCGTCCAAATCCGGAATGGGCTTTTGATGGATCGATGCCCAACGTCTACGTATCGATGGGTGTGACAGCTGAAAATGTGGCCGCAGATTACAACATCTCCCGGGAGGACATGGACCGGTTCGGCCTTGAAAGCAACCGCAGGGCCTACGAGGCGATCAAGTCAGGTAAGTTCAAGGAAGAAATCATTTCAATATCCGCGTTCAGATACAAGGTGCTGCCCAATGGCAAGAGGGTCCGAGAAAAAGTCTTATTCGATACGGATGATGGCGTAAGGTGGCCGGTAAAACTGGAAGAGATGGCCAAGCTGAAATCCCCCTTCAAGCAGGGGGGGAGTGTGACTGCAGCCAATTCTTCACAGATGACCGATGGATCCGCTTTTTGTCTCTTGATGACGCCGGAAAAGGCGAAATCGCTCGGCCTTAGGCCGATCGCCAGACTGGCATATTACGCAGTCGCCGGTTGCCGTGCCGAGGAGATGGGCGTCGGTCCCGCCTATGCCATACCCAAGGTGCTCAAGATGGCCGGACTTTCCACAAAAGACATCGATGTGTATGAGATCAACGAGGCCTTCGCCTCACAGGCCCTATACTCGATCCGGGCGATCGGTATCGAAGACCGTTTGAAGGCGGGCGATATCAATCCCAACGGTGGAGCGATTGCGCTCGGTCATCCTCTGGGCTGCACCGGCGCCAAGTTAACTGCCCAACTCCTCCACGAGATGAAACGGCGTAAAGCCAAAAGAGGCATTGTTTCCATGTGTATCGGGGGCGGCATGGGCGCAGCCGGGATTTACGAGATGCTTTAGTTTGTCGCTCTGCCGGACGATTCCCCAATAAGGCCGTGGCCTGAATTTCTCGTGACGGGGGACAATCCTCGCAGGGAAACCCGGGACCGGAGCAGACGAGAAAGCCATGATCGCAGGATCGTGGCTTTCTCGTCTGCCGTCCTCAGGCCGGTATTTCTTGACATCACTAAAGGCATGTCATTTGCTGATTAATGGGGAGGGAAGGGGAAGGAGATGAAGGCGGGTTTCATACAGTTTGAGCCGATACTCGGCGAAATCGATCACAACATTGCGATCATCCGAAGACTTGTCGAGAAAACCGACGCTGCCTTGGTGGTTCTGCCTGAATTGTGCAACACAGGGTATCATTTCATCTCGCGGCATGAGGTGGAATCATTCGCCGAAGAGGTCCCGGAAGGGATAACAACCGTCGCACTGTGCGAGCTCGCGAAATCAAGGAATATTCATATCGTGGCCGGCTTGATCGAAAAATCGGGGAATCGCTGTTTCAACGCATCGGTTCTGGTGGGCCCTTCCGGATACGTGGCCACGTATAGAAAACTCCATCTTTTTTTTGAAGAAACCCTGTGGTTCGATCCGGGGGATCATGAGCCGGAGGTCTACGATTTGATCGATTGCCGCGTCGGAATGATGATATGCTTCGACTGGATGTTCCCCGAAATGGCCAGAATCATGGCGATGAAAGGCGCAGATGTGATATGTCACTGCGCGAATCTTGTCCTTCCCTACTGCCAGGAGGCGATGATCACCCGTTGTCTTGAAAACCGATTGTTCGCCATTACGGCAAACAGAACCGGATTCGAAACGCGGATGGGCAGAACGCTTAGATTTACAGGGGCGAGCCAGATCACGGGTCCGGATGGAAGCGTTCTTTACCGCGCAGACCCGAACTCGGAAGAGATCGGTACAATGGACATGGACATCCGAATGTCACGCAACAAATCGATCAATCTGTACAACAATCTGCTGAAGGACCGAAAAACGGAATATTACGGTGCCTTGATCCGAGAAGACGAGAGGGCGAAATGAGGCCGTTCCTTTCGGAGATATACGACACACGTGGAGTCCGCATGAATCTTGCCCCATGACGGATCTTCGATCAGCCATTTTTCGGCCGGTGTATTGGGCCTGATCATGACCATGTCGTGTGGATATCTTTCCAAAAATTTCTGACCGCCATTTTTACCCCTTAAAAACAAGAAGTATTCCTCTGAATATTGTCTTTCGTAAACGGTTTCATATCGCCCGTCCATGGCAACCCGACAAAATGGATGCAGATGCCAGCTCAGAAACTCACCCCATTCAAAGTGGGGTAGAATATTCCCTTGGAAAGCGTTCTGGACGATCCAGCGACAAGCCCCTGTGGGATAGTAAGGGGAAGGGGTCAAAAGCTGGAAACTTGGGGCCGCCTTCACAACCCCGGATAATTGATAAGCCGTAATGGTGAGGACCAGCAGTACCATCAGAATCGATCCCGGAATCCACGGACGTCGTGCGAGATGGAATCCAGCCTCTTTGAACGCCCTCCAGTGTTCATCCAAAACGATTGAAAGATAGGCCCCGAAGATCAATCCGAAAAAAACGCTGTGCCGAATGTGGGTCAGTCCCACATAGACCGTTGCGATCAAGACCAGAAGATCTGTTTTGTCCTGCTGACGACGAAACAGGTACAGAATGAGCAATAGCAAAACCATGGACAGGAATATAGAGGCCGGAAGCTCGTAAATCCGTGTTTGAAGCGCTTCGAGTACCGAAATCCATTCGCTGATCTCCGGGCGCGGCATCGAGACCGCTTGAATCATGAATGACCAGTAACGGACGCCATAGGGATTGATCAGCGTTCCCAGTGCCGCTGCACATCCCGCCAGGAACAAAGGCAAAGCGGTTCTCTTCGACAGAATCTGTCCCAGGGCATAGATGAAAATTAGCCCCAGGCCAGAAACGAAACCTCCATGAAGGTTGCACCACAGGATCTGAACCGGCAGCAGCCACCACAGCAAAGACAGCCGCCCCTCTTTCTTTACGGTTTCCAGAATCAAAAGGGTCAGTACGAAGAAAAAGTATGTAAAGATTTGAGCCCGCACGGGGAAATATCCGAACGAGATGAGGACCATAGCAGGAAGGAGTGAAACCAGTCCCCAGACCTTGTGGTCGCATCTCGTGAGCGAGGTTGCATACATCAGGAAAAGCGTCAACAAGATAACGACGTATCGAAGGAGCTGCAGACCTGCATCGCCCGTGAATTTATATATGGGGTAGAAAAATACGCCGGCCAACCATTCGTGGTATATCCATGGCGCGTTCGTCGGCGTATAGGCAAAGGCGTCACGGAAGGGGAAATAGCCCTCCTCCCAAAAAATGCGCCCGAAAGCAAGATATCCCCACAAATCATAATCTGCGATGGAGTTGCTGAATGAGGAAACGATGACCAGATAAAAGCCTGCGGAAAGAAGCGAAACCGTAAAGATCTTTAATCCGAAGCGAGGCAAAGGGAAAGCCATCTCAACCTTTCCACCATTCGTTCTAGAAAACGAATGTAATTTTTCACTTGAAAAGGAAATGCCGTTAAGATATAGAGCACCCAAAACGGGCGGTTAACTCAGCGGGAGAGTGCTACCTTCACACGGTAGAAGTCACTGGTTCAATCCCAGTACCGCCTACCATGATCATAAAGGGGTTGCGGATGACACCGCGCCCCTTTTTTACGATGTGCGGCCAACCAGCCGGTAATGCCGACCGGTCTATTCGGAAAGACTGATCTTCAGGGTGCCTCCCCTTCCGAGAATGTCGTGCAAATGAATGTAGCCTTTCAATCGGGATGCTTCGTCGGTCACGACAAGGGTGGTAATTTCTTCCCGCTGCATGTATTCGATGGCCTGTGCAATGGACGCATCTTCGTGGATGGTCTTTGGACAGCGGGTCATGAAGGTGTCGATGGTAGAATTCAAAAAATCCTTTTTGCGACGCACAAGTCGGCGCACGTCACCATCGGTCAGAATACCTTGCAGGATTCCCTGTTGATCCGCAACCAGGACGAAGCCCCTGTTGGCCATGTCCATTGCATCGATTGCAATGGAAACGTCCGTGCTTTCAAGGACACACGGCACCTGTGTTCCGCTGATCATCACATCGCGGACCTTTGATCTGAGGCGAGCGCCAAGGCTTCCGCCGGGATGGAATTTCAAGAAGTCTTTCTCTTGAAACTTCTTGCGATGGATCAGCGCTACGGCAAGTGCGTCGCCCATCGCCAAAGCTGCCGTGGAGCTCGATGTCGGCGCCAGTCCGAATGGACACGCCTCTCGGGCCACTCCAACATCGATCACGATGTCACAGGCCTTCGCCAGCGATGAGCCGAGATTGCCCGTGAAAGCGATTCGGGGAACACCGATGGCTCGGATGCTTTCGATGATCTTGTTCAACTCGCTCGTTTCACCGCTATGGGAAATGGCAAGCAGGACGTCGTCCTTGGTCACGATGCCGAGGTCGCCGTGAAGGCCTTCGACAGGATGGAGGAAGAGGGCCTGGGTGCCCGTGCTGGTCAGTGTCGCGACGATTTTTCTGCCGATAAGACCGGATTTTCCAATGCCAGCCACGATCACACGCCCCTTGCATCTGCAGATGAGATCGACTGCCCGGGAGAATTCTTCTCCCACGCGATCGATGAGCTGTAGGATGCTGTCCGCTTCCAGTTGAAGGACTTCTCTGGCCTGGAGGATGGATTCCTTTTCATCCATGACGATCCCTTTCTGACGATCAAATCGGTCATTCTGAGAATCGATCGCCCTTGTTATGACGAACGGAACGCTATCAAAAAACACCGGACGTGGCAAGACGGATTTATTTCCCGTAAGGACGGTAATGACCTCCTTCGGTAATATATCATTTGGCGCAATTCGCGACCACGTAATGGCCATGTAACGGCATTGACACCCCCGGGTGCCATACCTATAATGAAATAAGTGATTATCGGTATAGACGGCAGGATATGAAAACATGACAATACAACGGCACTGGTTTGGGGGAGTGGCGTTCATCGCTATTTTTGCCATTCTCTTGTTATTCCGTCTCGGCGTCCACGAAAAGCTAGCATCGAAAACGAGCGATCTTTCCCTTCAGATTCAATCAGTTGTCCCATCCGGGGAAACCTGGATGACCATTTTACAGCAGGGCCGCAAGATCGGTTACGCACAGAGGAAATATGAGACAACCGATAATGGGTTCCGTTTCTCCGAGTATCTGTTCATGATGATTCGTACGATGGGAGTTGTTCAGCCATTGACCGTAACCACCGAAGCGGACCTCAAAGCGGATCGTTCAATAGACCGTTTTCGATTCGCCCTTCGATCAAACCTGTTTCACTTCAAGGCACGAGGGGTTGTATCGGGAGATAAGCTGACCTTATGGATAGAAGCGTCCGGAGACGAAAGAAGAACGACGGTCCGGTTAGAGGCCCCGCCATATCTCGGGGGAGGAATCCTTGAGTCCGCTGGGGTTCTGGAACTTGCCACGGGAGAGGAAAAAACAGTCACGGTTTTTGATCCCGCGTCAATGGGGCAAAGACCTTTGCGCATCACGATGCTTGGGGAAGAGAAGATTTCCGTGATGGACAGATCCTATTCAGCTCGAAAAATATCACTGGATTTCATGGGGATGAAACAGATCGCCTGGATCGATGCACAAGGTGCGGTGCTGCGTGAAGAAGGGATATTGGGGATCGTTTTAGAACGGGTATCGAAGCAATCGGCTCTGGCCGAAATGGGAGAAGGATTCGGAACCGATCTGACGGAACTGGCCTCGATTCCCTCAACGCGGCCGATTCAAAATCCGTCGGAACTGAACGTAATAACACTGCGTCTTTCAGGAATTTCGGCATTCTCTGAAAAGGCGGATGGTGAGGCGTTCCTGGCAGAAAATCACGGGGCACGAGAGACCTCTTTATTTCTCGATGGAGGCCGTCAGACATATCGCGATGGCGTGATCACGATTCGCCTGGAATCGGCTCTCAAATCACCGGTTACGGGCAGAAGTCCTGTCGACGCTCCAGAGATTTTGCTCAAACCGACGCCATTCATACAGTCGGATCATCCGAAGATCAGAACCCAGTTGGCCCAAATCGTCGCGCCCGACGCTCCCGAGAATGAAAAGGCTAAACGACTGGTCTCGTGGGTCCACAAGAATCTGGAAAAACGTCCGGTACTTTCGATTCCGAACGCCCTGGAGACATTGGAAAAACGGACAGGCGACTGCAATGAACACGCTGTTTTGCTCGCCGCATTGGCGCGCGCAGCGGGGATCCCGGCCGATGTTGAGGTAGGCCTCGTCTATCTCGACGGTCGTTTCTTCTATCACGCCTGGAATGTGTTGTACCTCCGTCAATGGGGGGGATGGGTAACCGCCGACGCTGTCTTCGGACAAATGCCTGCGGATGTGACGCATATCCGTTTTGTACGAGGCGCTATCGATCGTCAACTGGATCTAATCGGCTTGATAGGAAATATAGATATCGAAGTCCTGGAGGCCGGTTCTTGAGCGCCTCTGCCCATTCCGAAAACGCTGGATGATCCAACATGCCGATGCGGATTTTTGGATGGACGTGATGGCTCGTCGTGCCCAAGATCAGATGAACCACAGTTGCAGGAGCGAACATGATGATTGAATTAAAAGACCTGACTAAAAGTTATGGCAAAACGGTGGCGGTGAATCACCTCAACCTCACCATTGAAAAAGGAGAGATATTCGGATTTATAGGGCCAAACGGTGCGGGAAAGACCACCACGATTCGAATGATGGCGGGAATTTTAGAGCCTTCGTCGGGCGAAGTCAAAATCGACGGGATTCCGATGGCCGAGAACCCCGAGGCGGTTAAACGGATTGTCGGATTCATTCCAGACCGCCCTTTTCTTTACGAGAAGCTGACGGGCATGGAATTCATGCGGTTCATATCCGACCTCTATGGAATGGGGAACGGACGATTCGATCAAATGGCCAAAGGACTATTAATGCAGTTTGCTCTTTACGATTGGGCCGACCACCTCATCGAAGCCTATTCGCACGGAATGAAACAGCGTTTGGTGATTGCATCGGCACTTCTCCACGAGCCCAGTGTGATTATCGTGGATGAACCGATGGTCGGTCTCGATCCTGCAGGTATCCGGATGGTTAAAGATCTTTTCCGCAAACAGGCCGCTGCCGGCACAACCATCTTCATGTCCACACACACCCTGGAGATCGCGGAAGACCTTTGCGACCGTATCGGCGTCATCCACCATGGCCGGTTGGTGGCGATGGGAACCACGGGGGATTTGCGAGGAACCGCCCTCATCCAGGAAGGTGATCTGGAAGACGTGTTCCTCCGTCTGACGGGGCAGGAGGTGCCGTGAACGAGCTCATCGTTTTGCTCAAGCCGAGATATCTTTCATTCAAGAATGCGGTGGTTGTCCAAGACGCAGGGAACCGGCGGGTTCGATACATTCTTTTTGCGGGAATCGGCCTGGCATTCTGGTCGGGCACTTTCCTGGCATTCTTCAGGGTGCTTACCTATTTTCAGAGCATAGAGGAATTTGGCGATATCCTGGCGATGAAACTGCTCTCAATGGTCCTTTTAACCTTTTTTTCGCTGCTGGTTTTCAGCAGCGTCATCGTTTCTCTGTCCAAGCTCTATCTCAGCAGGGATCTTCTTCTGGTCCACTCGCTTCCCGTCTCTAGGGGAAATGTTTTTTTTGCCCGTTGGCTCGAAAGCACGGTCGACAGTTCATGGATGGTGGTTCTCTTCAGTCTGCCGGTGTTTCTCTCATATGGCATGGTCTATCATGCAGGATTGTTATTTTACTTGACGGCGGCTCTTTCCTTCATTCCTTTGTGCGTGACCGCATCCGCTGTCAGTGCGCTCGCCGTAGTCATCTCCGCGGTTCTCCTTCCTGCGGGCCGGATCAGGACCGTTTCCGTCTTGTTTGGCCTGATCTTGATTTTGGCTTTGATTTTCACATTTCGACTTATGCGACCCGAGAGGCTGGTCAATCCGGAAACCTTCTCCACCCTGCTTCTTTATTTCCGGGAGATGAGTACACCCGGTTCACCGTTTCTTCCCACAACGTGGGCCTTCGACAGCCTTTCTGCTGCCCTTTCAGGCCTGATGGGAAAGGCGCTATTCCATACCAGTCTCGCATGGAGCTGTGCGATATCGCTGGGCTTCATCACAACATGGACGGCGGAATCCCTTTATTTTCGTGGCTACGCGAAGGCTCAGACGACATCCGAGAGACTTTTTCCCCACAGCCGTCGAGCCATCCGGAGGCGATATGGATTTGCAAGCAGGATCTCCGGACCCGCATGGGCGTTTGCCGTGAAAGAGTTCAGAACTTTTTTCCGGGATCAAACGCAATGGCCGCAGCTATTCCTCATCGCGGCCTTGATCGCAATATACCTGTATAATTTTTCGGTTCTGCCGTTGGATCAATCCCGAATCAAAACGATCTACCTACAGAATATCTTATCATTTCTCAACATGGGACTGGCCGCCTTTGTCATGACAGCCATTGCGGCCCGTTTCGTTTATCCGGCAGTCAGCATCGAGGGTGATGCATTCTGGATCGTTCGGGCAGCACCCATTTCAATCCCGACATTTCTCTGCGTCAAACTGGCCGTATATGGACTGCCGCTTTTGGTTCTGGCCGAGATACTGATCGTGTGTTCAAATATCCTGTTGCAGGTGACCCCTTTTATGATGATCCTCTCGGTCGTAACCATCCTCTTGATAACGCCGGGGCTCGTTGCATTGGGTGTGGGTCTCGGAGCGGCCTACCCCGATTTCAAGTCCGAAAACCCATCCCAGACGGTAACCAGTTTTGGAGGACTGCTGTACATGCTTCTGGCAGCGGGATTTATCGCATCGGTCGTCGTGCTCGAGGCGGGTCCGGTCTACCAGATCTTCAGGGCTGAACTCCATGGGAAACCTCTAACCGTTTTACAATGGTCATGGATTCTTATCTCGTTTTCACTCATCGCGGTCCTCTGCATTCTGAGCGTCATAATGCCCTTGCGTCTGGGGCAGCGTCGCCTTAGCAAATGAGGCTGCATGCGCGATCATCCACGACCCAGTCCGGGATCCGTCGCGCCGGATAAAGTTCCGACGTCTGAAGATGAATGATTCCGGTAGTTCCAATGCCAGACCCATCGACGTGAGCATACCCTTCCGTCACGCTTTGCTTTGTATTGAACGATATGTTCAAATCTGATAGAAATTTAAGATGGACAAAAGAGTCGGACGGAAGACGGACGACCCCGGATTGTTGAGATTTGAAAGGTGGGGCTTTCATGAAAGCGGTATTTGTTTCAGATGTTCATTTAAAGAAATGCGCCGATCCCGGATTTCAAAAGTGCATGTCTTTTCTCGATAGCCTTGGAGGGCGATCCGACGCAGAAAAGGGGTTCCACGAGAAGCGGATCCTGACCACCGATATTCTTGTCATTGCCGGCGACTTCTTCGATTTTTGGTTCGAAAAAAAAGGCATCATTTATCCCGAATACCATCAGGCGGTCGATCAGCTCATTCGATTGCGAAATGCCGGCGTGCGCATCATCCTATGTGAAGGCAACCATGACTTTTTCCTCGGAGATTATTTTGCCAAGAAGCTCGGAATGGAAGTCTGTACGCAGGAGATTTTACTGGACATGGGCGGATTGCGGATACATGTCTCACATGGGGACACCGTGGACAGGGCCAACCGGCGCTATTTGGCGTTGCGCGGTTTTCTGAGAAGCGATATTTCCTACCGGTTGCAGCGGGCGCTTCCTCTACAATGGCTTTGGAGAGTCGCTCAGTTCAGCTCCGGCATGAGTCAGGCCATGTCCAGGGGTGCTCAGGAAAAGCTCGTAGAAGTGATGTACCGCTTTGCGGTCGAACGGTATGACCGTGGCATCGATGCCGTGGTGCTCGGACACAGTCACGAAGCCATGCTCAGGGAAGAATGGCTGGGAGGCAAACAGAGAACATTTGCACTTCTCGGCGACTGGATCGAACATCATACCTATCTTGTTTTTGAAAACGGATCATTTGCCATGAGGTCTTTCTCGACCGGAGAATTGTGCGCGTGACGGCCCGTTTTCTCTGTGATCGTAATCTCGGCAAACTGATCAAATGGCTACGTATTCTCGGATATGATACCCTGGCAAGGCCCGAGAAGGAAGACCTGCAATTTTCTGCCGTGTCGGATTTAGAGGAAAGGATTGTCTTGACGTGCCGTGTCCATCCGGACGGAACGCGGGGAAGGTGGATCGTAGTGAAACCGGGCAGTGTCGAAAAACAACTCCGTCAGATATTGGAGATCCTTGATTTGCATCCTAATCGCCAAGACCGGATGACCATCTGTCTGCGCTGCAATACGACGCTCCATCCCATCGAAAGGGAGGAGGCTGAATGCGCCGTCCCCGCGTACGTATATCGCCATTACGAGAGATTCAGGAAATGCCCGTTCTGCGGCCGGATATACTGGCCTGGAACGCACGTAAACCATGTGCATGAGTTTCTCAGGAACTGCATTCCGACTCATCACCCGTGATCTTTTCAATGGCGTGATGCAGGGCCGGGAGGAGGACGCGGAGATTTTCACACGCCGCTTTCGGGCTGCCCGGCAAATTAACGATCAGGGTATTGCCTCTGGTACCCGCCAGTTCACGAGAAAGCATGGCGTGAGGAGTGATGGCGGCACTGTGACGGCGCATGGCTTCTGCCATCCCCGGGATCTCCCGATCGATCACCTCCGATGTGGCGTCCGGGGTCACGTCACGGGGACTGACACCCGTTCCTCCCGTTGTCACAACGAGGTCTACATCCCCCCGATCGCAGTATTCCATGAGGATCTTTCGGATCACCTGCTTATCGTCAGGAACGATCCGCCTGTCTACAATTTCAACACCCGCCGTCTCAAGCATTTCCGAGACGGCAGGACCGCTTTGATCCACCCGGTCGCCGCGCGATCCCCGATCACTAACGGTAATGACAACCGCGCCAATTCTCTTTTCACTCTTCGTTCTTTTTGGATTCGGCAATGATCTTCTCCGCGATATAAGACGGCACCTCTTCGTAATGGGAGTGTTCATACGTAAAGGTTCCGCGGCCGCTGGTCATCGAGCGCAGATCAGGGGCGTATTTGAGAATCTCCGCAAGCGGAACCTGGCCTTTGATGATCTGATGATGACCCTTGGAATCCATTCCCAGGACTTTTCCCCGACGGCTATTGAGATCCCCTATGACGTCCCCCATGTATTCATCGGGTATTTCGATGGAGATATTGACTATCGGTTCAAGGAGAGTGGGCTGGCAGTCGAGGACCCCTTTTTTAAAACCCAGTGAGCCCGCGATCTTGAAAGCCATTTCGGATGAATCGACGGTATGGTAGGAGCCATCCACAAGTGAAACGCGAAGGTCCACAACGGGATAGCCGGCAACAACCCCTTCGGCCATGGCCTCGACGATCCCTTTTTCCACCGCGGGTCGATACTGCCCCGGGATAACCCCGCCGACGATCTTGTCGATGAATTCAAAGCCGCCTCCCCGCGGAAGAGGCTCGATCTCAAGCCAAGTATCCCCGAATTGACCGCGACCTCCCGACTGCTTCTTGTATCGCCCCTGGACGGTGGTCTTTCCCTTGATCGTCTCCTTGTATGGGACCTTTGGTGTTTTAAGATTCACCTCGAGTCCGAACTTACGCCTCATCTTTTCAACAGACACCTCGATATGCACCTGTCCCAGGCCCGAGAGGATCATCTCGCGGGTCTGGTCGTCCCGGTGAAAAACAAGGGTGGGATCCTCATCGACCAAACGGTGAATAGAGGAAACCAGTTTGTCCTCGTCACCTCTTGTTTTTGCCTCAACAGCAAAGGAAATGATCGCATGGGGGGGATCGACCTTGGGATAGATGATGGGATGTTTGTCCGCACAAAGGGTGTCGCCGGTCGCGGTCTCTTTCAATTTGGCAACGGCCGCAATATCTCCCGGTACCAATTCATCCACAGGCTTCTGGGTTTTCCCCTCGAGGAAGAAGATGTTCCCGATCCGCTCCGTGAGCTTGCGCGGCGCATTTACAAGGCTTTGGTCCGAACTGAGGGTGCCGGAATAGACACGGAAGAGGGTGAGCCGTCCAGCATACGGATCAGCGATCGTCTTGAAGACAAAGGCTGAAAAAGGGGAAGACTCATCGGGCTTTCTGACTTCATCTTCGCCGGATCCGGGCTTTTTACCGATCACATCCCCACGGTCGATCGGAGAGGGGAAATAGCGAACCCAGATGTCCAGAATCGGGATGATCCCGATGTTTTTCAGTGCCGATCCGCATACAACGGGGACCAGAGAACCGGAGATGACGGCTTCGCGGAGGCCGGCCTGAAGGTCCTCCCGGCTCAGTTCGCCGGTCTCCAGGTACTTATTCATCAATTCATCGTTCGTTTCTGCGATGTCTTCGATCAGAATATCGCGATACTTTTTAACCGTATCGGTCATATCTTCTGGGATCTCCATGGGTATCGACATTTTCTTCTGATCATCGAAACCGAAGGCCTTCATGGCAGTGAGATCGACTACACCCATGAAATCATTTTCGGCGCCTATGGGCAGGAAGAAAATCGTAACTTTCTGGCCTAGACGTTCCTGCACGCTTTGAACGGTTTTATCAAAATTGGCCCTTTCGCGATCCATTCTGCTGACAAAGACCAAACGCGGAAGATGGAATGCAGAAGCATATTCCCAGACTTTTTCCGTCTGAAATTCAACGCCGGCAACAGCATCAACAAGCACCACAACACCGTCGACGATCCTGAGGCAGTTCAACGTATCGTATGCAAAGTTCGAGTCACCCGGTGTGTCGATAAAATGGATTTTGTGCTTGTCCCAGTCGATATTGTTGGTGGCAGCGGTGATGGAAATATGCCTCTTCTGTTCTTCCGGCTCATAATCCATGGAAGAGCTCCCCTCGTCCACGCGGCCGGGCCGGTCCGTCTTGCCGGAAAGATAGAGAAGGGATTCGCAGAAAGTCGTTTTTCCGGTTCCCCCATGACCGACAATGGCCAGATTTCTTATCGACTTAGATTCATATTTTGGCATGGACGCTCCTTTCTAACGGTAGGGATCTAGATTCTATGTCGTTGAGGTCTTTAGCTTAACCGTCCCTTCAAAGTCAAGACAAATCTGGCACCTATGGATTTATCCCCAGATTGGGGGAGTTTAATGAAATCATTCAAGTATGAGATGTATTGAGAGCGTTGGTCAAATCGCTGCTTGACTTTTGGTCGGATTGTGCTAATTTCATCCCCCTCTGGTTTTGTTATCTTCATTCAGGACGGGAAAAGGAGTTTCGATGCCGAAGAATTTCTATACGCTCCTGATTCTTCCAAAGAAAGACAGTTCCGCCAAGAAAATCATCATGTCGAGCACCTTGGTTAAAGGCATATCAATTTTCTTGATGGGAATCATCCTGTCCTTGATGTATTTCTCCTACGATTATATCCACATCCGGCGGGAACAGGCCGAATTGAAGCGACTCAAAACGAAAACCGCGGAGCAAAGAAGGCAGATTGAAGGCCTGGTTGCTAAGGTAAACCGGTTTGAAATTAAAATGGATGAATTGAGGCAGGTTGATAGAAAAATAAGAATATTGGCAAATTATGTCACAGGTCGTGACAAGGATCAACTGCTCGGCATCGGAGGACCGATGGGTGAAGAGAATCGTCTGCGATCGAGATTGGAATCGGATGACAAAATGCTGATTGACGGCATACATAAACATATGGACCGCATGATGGAGGATGCGCTGTCAAGGGAACAGAGCTTTACAGATCTTTTAACACATCTGACCGATAGGAAATCCATTCTCGACGCAACGCCGTCCAGTTGGCCTGTGTCGGGTTGGGTAACGTCTGAGTTTGGAAAAAGGAGGTCGCCTTTCGGCGGTGACATTGAGTTTCACCGGGGTATCGATATCGCAACCCGGCTTGGGAAAACCATCCAGGCACCGGCGGACGGTATTGTGGCAGAGGTTTCCTTTCAACACGACATGGGTCAGATGATACGGATCGATCACGGACATGGTATCTCCACACTGTATGGTCATCTGTCGAAAGCAGCGGTCAAAACCGGTGCAAGCGTCCGCAAGGGAGACCGCCTTGGACACGTTGGAAGTACGGGGCGGAGCACAGGGTCGCATCTTCATTATGCGGTTCTGCTGAACGGCGTATCGGTGAATCCGAGGAAATACCTGCAATAGCTTCTATGGAGAAAGACCTGACAAATTGAGGAATAACCCACCGGTCATTACGCCGGTTTTTTTTTAGGGCATGACATGTTTAATTCTATTTTGAAGAAGATTTTCGGAAGCAAGAACGACAGGGAAATGAAGCGTCTTTCAGTCATTCTGCATGAAATCAATAAACTGGAACCGGCTATGGCTGCGGCAACCGATCTTGAACTTCAGGCCAAAACCGTGCTGTTCCGGGAAAAACTGAAGAATGGTGCAGAATTGGATGACATCCTCGCGGAAGCCTTTGCCGTTGTGCGGGAAGTGGCCATGCGAACGGTAGGCATGAGGCCTTTTGACGTCCAGATTCTGGGGGGTCTGGTTCTGCACGAGGGAAAAATCGCCGAGATGAAAACAGGCGAGGGAAAGACGCTGGCCGCCACGATGCCCCTTTACCTGAACGCTCTCAGCCAAAAAGGGGTTCATCTCGTCACGGTAAACGATTATCTTGCGAGAAGAGACGCTACCTGGATGGGTCCTATCTATCGTTTCCTGGGCATGGATATCGGTGTTATCGTTCACGGAATGAGTGACGATGAAAGGCGGATGGCTTATCATGCTGATATCACTTACGGGACGAACAACGAATTCGGATTCGATTACCTTCGGGACAACATGAAATTCAGCCTCGATGACTATGTTCAACGGGATTTTCATTACGCCATTGTGGACGAAGTGGACAGCATCCTGATCGACGAGGCGAGGACACCGCTCATCATTTCAGGACCTTCGGAGGAATCGACAGAAAAGTACAACCGGGTCAATCAAGTTATCCCAAACCTCCGCAAAGAGAAAGATTACAACGTAGACGAAAAGAGTCGCACCGTTGTTCTGACCGAAGAAGGTGTAGCGCGTGTGGAAGGTCATCTCAAGGTTCAGAACCTCTACGAACCTCACAATATCGATCTGCTGCACCATGTAAATCAGGCTCTTCGCGCCCATGCGCTCTTTAAGCGCGATGTTGATTACCTCGTCAAGGATGGGAAAGTCATCATCGTCGACGAGTTCACCGGAAGAGTCATGCCCGGCAGGCGATACAGTGATGGTCTGCATCAGGCGCTGGAAGCCAAGGAGCGCGTGAAGGTTGAACAGGAAAATCAAACACTGGCGTCCATCACGTTCCAGAATTATTTCAGGATGTACAAGAAGCTGGCCGGGATGACCGGTACGGCGGATACCGAAGCTGAAGAGTTCGGCAAGATATACAATCTTGAGGTGCTCGTCATCCCGACCAATATGCCCATGATCCGGGAAGATCATCCAGACGTGATCTACAAGACTGAAAAGGAAAAATTTTCGGCGGTTATCGAAGAGATCAAAGCCTTGCATGATGCTCAAAGGCCAGTTCTTGTGGGAACCATATCCATTGAAAAATCAGAGCTTTTGAGCCGATACCTGACGCGGGCGGGAATCAAGCATCATGTGCTCAATGCTAAAAATCACGAGAAGGAGGCCGAGATCGTCGCACAGGCTGGTCATCCCGGTCAAGTCACCATCTCGACCAACATGGCGGGACGGGGAACGGACATCAAACTCGGTGAAGGCGTCGCCGAAATCGGCGGACTCCATATCCTGGGGACTGAGCGTCACGAAAGCCGCCGGATCGACAATCAGCTTCGCGGCCGTTCGGGGAGGCAAGGCGATAGAGGATCTTCACGCTTCTACCTTTCCCTGGAAGATGACCTGCTACGGATTTTCGGCGCAGACAGGATTTCGAACATCATGGACAGGATCGGCATGGAAGAGGGACAGCCTATTGAGCATCGCCTGATTTCCAAAGCCATTGAAAACGCCCAGAAGCGCGTAGAGGGCCAGAATTTCGACATACGAAAGCATCTTTTAGAATACGATGACGTTATGAACCGCCAGCGTCAGGTCATCTATGAACAGAGAAAAAAGGTTCTCAAGGGTGATGCACTCTGGGATGATGTTGAAGAGATGCTCGAGGAGATCGTCGAGGAGATGCTTCCCGATTACGTGGATCCGAAACGGCACCCGGAAGAGTGGAACCTTCAGGGGCTAGATGAGGAGGTCTTCCGTCTTTTCACTTTAAAGCTTCGCTTGGCCGAAACGGAACACGATCTCGACCCGACGGCGATCCAGGAACGAATCTGTTCCGACGTGATCAAGCATCTGCGGACCAAGGAAACGGATTATGGGAAGCCCTTGATGGATTACCTGATGAAGGTGATCATGCTCCAGTCCATCGATACGCAATGGAAGGAAAATCTGCTGGCCATGGATCACCTGAAGGAGGGAATCGGACTGCGGGGTTATGGGCAGAAGGATCCGGTCCGTGAGTATCAGAAAGAGGGATACGACATGTTCATGGACATGATCCATCGGATCAAGGTGGACAGTCTTCAAAAGCTCTGTCTGGTGCAGATTCACCGGGAGGGAGACGTGGAGCGGATCGAGGAGAAACAGCGCCAGAATTACATCATGTCCCGTGGTGAGGATACGCCGGCATCAGCGACCGTGAGAAGGGGGACGACGAAGGTCGGCCGCAATGACCCGTGCCCCTGTGGCAGCGGAAAGAAATTCAAAAAGTGCTGCGGACAGTAGGCATCCGATTTATAACAATAATTCAATTCTATGATCAATAAGGATGTTGCATGAATATACCGTATGACCACAGGGTGCCCGGATTCCTGGCAAACGGAATCCATACGGGAATCAAGTCCGACGGCGGAAGGGATCTCGCGTTGATCTATTCGGAGAGACCGGCGACCGCTGCCGGCATGTTTACCACCAATGCATTCAAAGCCGCGCCGGTACTCATCGATCAGGACCGGATTCGTTCGGGTGTGGCGCGTGCGATTGTTGCCAACAGCGGGGTGGCCAACGCTGCGACAGGTCCGGATGGGATCGCTGACGCGCTTGCGGTTTCCATCGCCGTCTCATCTGAGCTCGGGATCGAAGATGAATCGGTGCTGGTGGCTTCCACAGGCATCATTGGCCATCGCCTTCCCGTAAAGAAGATCACGTCCGGGGTCAAGAGACTGGTTGCTGGTCTCCATCCCGGTGGAATTCCTGATGCGGAAGCAGGTATCATGACCACCGACCGATTTCCGAAAATCGCCTCTCGAAAAGGTCAAATCGGGGGAAGAGAAATCACCTTGTGCGGCATAGCCAAAGGAGCGGGCATGATACAGCCCAACATGGCCACCATGCTTGCCTTTGTCATGACCGATGCCGCTATTGAACGGAATACGCTGGATGGAACATTCCGTAATGCCATATCCGGAAGCTTCAATGCCATCAGCGTGGATGGCTGTATGAGTACGAACGATTCGGCCATCATCCTCGCGAATGGTCTGGCTGGAAACCCGGAGATCCGTAAAGGCTCGCGGTATCTGAAGCCGTTCACAGCGATGCTGAGGGACCTACTATTGGAACTCTCGCTTTCACTGGTCCGAGACGGTGAGGGAGCGACCAAGGTGATGGAGATCAACGTGACTCAGGCCGAAAAGCGCAAAGACGCACAACGTATCGCCTATGCCATTGCCAATTCCAATCTGGTGAAGACTGCTTTTTTCGGAGGAGATCCGAACTGGGGGCGCATTCTTTCTGCTGCCGGTTCTGTCGGCATCGATATTCCAATGGACCGGGTGTCCCTTTTGCTCGAGGATGTACCGCTTTTTGTGGATGGAAAAGGGATAGTCGGAAGGGAGGGTGAACTTGCGGACATAATGAAAAAGCCGGAAATCCGTCTGCAACTCGCTTTGGGAATGGGGGATCATTCCTGGAAGATTTACGCATCGGACCTCTCTTTCGACTATGTCAAGATTAACGCCCATTACCACACATGAACGCCGATAGACGATGTGATTAATTAAAGATTTCCACTTGATTATTTGAAGGCTTTGTGCTATCAGCCACGCAAATTCGCACATCCTTGGATTGATGGGGGTTGCCATTCGAAAGCGAATGGTTCCCATCAAGAAGAAAGGGATGGAGGGAAAAAACAAGAGAGGAGTTCAGTATGGCCAGTATTTCAATGAAGTTGCTACTCGAGGCGGGGGTTCACTTCGGGCACCAGACCAACAAGTGGAATCCTAAGATGAAACCTTACATTTTTGGTGCAAGAAACGGAATATACATCATCGATCTCCAGCAAACCGTGGGGTTGTTTCAGAAGGCCTATCAGTTCGTAGCGGAAACGGTCGCTGAGGGTGGAGAGATTCTGTTCGTCGGTACCAAAAAACAGTCCCAGGAATCCATCCGCGAGGAATCTGAAAAATGCGGAATGCCTTATGTCAATCAGCGGTGGTTGGGGGGAATGTTGACCAATTTTGCAACGATTAAAAGGAGTATAGACCGGTTGAACGAACTTGACCGCATGTTCGACGATGACAGCATCAAAGCCTTTCCGAAGAAAGAAATCCTTGGCCTTCAAAAGCATCGCGAAAAACTGTCCAAAGTCCTGGGTGGGATCCGAACAATCAAGGGCCTTCCGAAAGGACTGTTCGTTGTCGATCCCAAAAGAGAAAACATCGCCATAACCGAGGCAAGGAAACTGAAAATTCCCATTGTCGCCATGGTAGATACAAACTGTGACCCGGATCTGATCGATTACATCATTCCAGGAAATGATGACGCCATCAGAGCCATCAAGTTGTTCACGACGAAAATGGCCGAGGCGGTGATGGAAGGGAAGAAGCGTTTTGAGGAAAAGGTACAAGGTGAAAGTGACAAGCAGACTCAAAATGTTGACGCGATGGTCAAAAAAGACGATGGAGAATCCGACGTGCCGGAAAGCGTCGAAACCGGATCGGCACAGGACCAAATGGAGGAGGTTAAGTAAATTGGAAATTACATCTGCAATGGTTAAAGAATTGAGGACCAAAACAGGCGCCGGCATGATGGACTGCAAGGATGCACTAAAGGCTGAGAATGGCGATTTCGAAAAGGCGATCGATTATCTGCGGAAAAAAGGGATGTCGGCCGCAACGAAACGCTCCTCCAAGGCAGCCAAGGATGGAACCATCGCCTCATATATCCACATGGGTGGAAGGATCGGTGTTTTGGTCGAGGTCAATTGTGAAACCGATTTTGTCGCGAAGACGGACGATTTCCAAACCATGGCCAAGGATATAGCGATGCATGTCGCCGCCTCGAATCCCCGTTATGTGCGATCCGAGGAAATATCGGAAGCGGATCTTGAAAGGGAAAAGGAAATCTATCGAAGTCAGCTTCTTGAGGAGAAAAAACCGGAAAAAATATGGGATAAGATTATCGAGGGAAAACTCAAGAAGTACTTCGAAGAGGTATGCCTATTGAATCAAAAATTCATAAAAAACACGGAAATCACCATTGAAGATCTCGTCAATGAAATGATTGCCAAGACAGGTGAAAACATCGTTGTCAGACGGTTTGCAAGGTTTCAATTGGGCGAGGAGTTCAAATAGACGATCGTGAGCCGTCCATCCTACAAGAGAGTGCTTCTGAAGTTGAGCGGTGAGGCCCTTGTTGGCAGCGGCGCTTTCGGAATCGATCAAGAGATTGTGGCAACGGTCGCCTCGGAAATCAGAGAGGTCGTTTCCATCGGTGTTGAACTGGGTGTCGTCATCGGTGGAGGTAACATCATACGGGGTGCCTCCGCCAATACCGTTGGGATGGATCGAATATCCGCCGATTACATGGGCATGCTCGCCACTGTGATCAATAGTTTGTCACTCCAAAGCGTCTTGGAAAAAAAAGGAGTTTCTACACGCGTCCAAACGGCCATTGAGATGAGGGAAGTGGCGGAGCCCTTCATACGGAGACGAGCCGTCCGCCATCTTGAGAAGGGCAGGGTGGTGATCTTCGCTGCCGGTACGGGCCACCCATTTTTCACGACAGACACCGCTGCAACACTTCGAGCCATTGAAATCGGGGCGGACATCATCCTGAAAGCAACCAAGGTGGATGGTGTTTATGATCGGGATCCTATTCAGTATCCCGATGCATTTATGTTCGAAAAAATTAGTTATGATGAAGTGTTGAGAAAGAATCTTAAAGTAATGGATGCGACCGCGATATCCCTCTGCAGGGATAACAGACTCCCTTTGATTGTCTTCAACCTTCAGAAAGCGGGTAACATTACTCGGGTGATCTGCGGAGAGCATGTGGGAACCATGGTCGGAGGCTGAGACGATGAAGGAATTGATTTTTGAAGAACTCAAAGAGAGCATGGATAAAGCGATACAGGCCCTCGAGAAGTCTTTCAGCAAGGTCAGGACAGGAAGGGCTTCCCTTGCCCTGCTGGATGGTATCCGTGTGGAATATTACGGGACGCAGACCCCGTTAAACCAGTTGTCTTCCCTCTCCGTTCCTGAAAGCCGGCTGATCGTGATATCACCCTGGGACAGCTCCGTGATCGGAGCGATCGAAAAGGCGATACAGAAATCAGACTTGGGTCTAATGCCCACCAACGACGGAAAATTAATACGTATCTCCATCCCCGCTCTGACTGAGGAAAAACGTAGGGAACTTGTGAAAGTTGTCCGGAAGATGTCTGAAGAGTGCAAGATTAAGCAACGAAATGCGCGGAGAGATGCCAATGAACAGCTCAAGTCTCTCAAAAAGGACAATGAAATTTCCGAGGATGACCTCTACAGCCTTCAGGACGAGGTGCAGAAGATGACGGACAGCTACATCGAGAAGACGGACGCGGTTCTTTCAGCCAAAGAGAAGGAAATCATGGAAATCTGAGAGAGCCAGTCATCATTTTTCTTACGGGGAGCCCGTGGGCTCCCCGTTTTGTTTCAATCCGCCTTGAAAAAACGGCACCGATGTGTTAGTCGCACTCAATACGGAGCGGCTTGAATGTCATTATAAAGTGGGAAGCATGGAAGGGATTGATTCGAAGAGAATTCCCCAGCATATCGCCATCATTATGGATGGAAACGGCCGATGGGCCGAACGTCATGCCATGGGTAGAATCATGGGGCACAGGAAGGGGGCAGAAGCGGTCCGCATGGTCACCAAGACCTGCCGCCGCATCGGTATTCGTTGTTTGACCCTCTACGCATTTTCCATGGAGAACTGGCTTCGTCCGAAGGAGGAGATTCAGGCGCTTATGAATCTGCTCATGCAATACCTGGATCATGAAACAGGGGAGATGATGGACCAGGGGATTCGTCTGACAGCAATGGGGAACATGGATGCAATGGATCACCACGTTCTCAACAAACTTCATGACTCGATACGTCAGACGGCCGGCAATCAAGGGATGGTTTTGAATTTGGCCCTCAGCTACGGAGGGAGGGACGAACTGGCTGCTGCCGCGAAATGCATTGCGGAAGATGCCTTGGTCGGAAAAGTCAAAGTGTCCGATGTGACGAAAGAAATGCTTTCCAGATATCTGTACACTGCTGGGATGCCTGATCCGGATCTGTTGATACGTACGGGGGGAGAGTACCGGGTTAGTAATTTTCTCCTGTATCAAATGGCCTATACTGAATTCTACTTTACGGATATCCTATGGCCTGATTTCAAGGAGCATGACCTATTGACGGCCATTATGGAATATCAGCGGCGCGAGCGCAGGTTTGGAATGACCGGAGAACAAGTCGGTAGGAGATGACGCTTGACACCCCATATCAAAAGGTGGATCACGGGAATCGTAGCCATTCCCATACTGTATGTGGTGATCGCCTACGGCAGTCCTAAAGCCTTCGCCGTTCTGATCTTCACAGTCACCCTCGCAGGAATGTGGGAATACAATCAAATGGCTTTTGGACGTGGTTTCTTGCTCGAAAAGACGGAAGCCTTTGGTTTTACTGTACTGCTCTTTCTGACGGTCCTCCAGTCCAGCATCCATATCATTTTTGCCTTACTGACCTTGTCCGTCATTGCAGTGCTGATGCTGAATCTGCTGCGCATGAAAAAGCAGGGAACGGATCTGTCTCATGTCGCCAAGGTGTTGCTGGGAATTCTTTACATACCGCTGCTGATGTCCCATTTCATTCTGATCCGAGGGACAGACTCCGGTGTTTTGTGGATATGGTTCATCCTGGTTATGGCCTTTACGGGGGATACTGTGGCTTACTATATCGGGAGACGATTTGGAAAGCGGAAACTCCTGCCGGAGGTAAGCCCGGGAAAGACAGTAGAAGGCACGGTCGGTCTCATTCTCGGAAGCATTGCCGGTTGCCTCCTCTTCAAAATGTTTTTCTTCCCTTCACTTGCGGTTGGCCATGCCGCCGTTCTCGGGTTGTTGGGAAGCGTTACCGGCCAGCTTGGGGATCTCTCTGAATCGGCTCTGAAGAGAGCGGCGGGAGTCAAGGATTCCGGAACGATACTGCCCGGTCACGGTGGCATACTCGACCGTTTGGATTGTCTCATGTTCATTACCCCGTTCGTCTATTACTATCAGGCATTTGTTATCCAATGAAACGGATTGCCATTCTCGGGTCAACCGGATCGATCGGGGTCAGCACATTGGATGTTGTCCGTGAACATCGGGATCATTTCGTCGTGGAGGCCATGGCAGCTGGACGCAACATTGCCCTGATGAAGGAGCAGATTGAATGTTTCCAACCTCGAATGGCTGCCGTTATTGACGAGACGCACGCCCGCGAGCTTTGCAGACTCCTGGGGAAGAGATCCAAGACAGAAATCCGGTTTGGTCCCGAGGGATATCGAGAAGTAGCAGCCCTGGCGGAAAATGACATGGTCGTTTCCGCAATGGTAGGCGCAGCGGGACTGCTTCCCACATTGGAAGCCATTGAAGCTGGAAAGGATATCGCGCTGGCCAATAAGGAAACCCTCGTCATGGCAGGCCATGTCGTCACCAGACGCGCAGCCGAGAAGGACGTGAAGCTCGTTCCCGTCGACAGCGAGCATAGCGCGATATTTCAGTGTCTGCAGGGCCATAGGGCCGAAGACATCCGCCGTATCGTCCTGACAGCCTCAGGTGGACCCTTCCTCAATGCGTCGCCCCGCGAATTGTCGAACGTCACGCCTGAACAGGCGTTTCATCATCCGAACTGGACGATGGGGAAAAAAATCACGATCGACTCCGCTACCATGATGAACAAGGGTCTGGAGGTGATTGAAGCCAGTTGGCTGTTCAATCTCCCGTCAAGTGCAATAGACGTCCTCATCCATCCTCAAAGCATTGTCCATTCGTTCGTGGAATATCGGGACGGCAGTGTCATCGCGCAAATGGGAGTGCCGGACATGAGGATCCCCATCGCTTATGCCCTTGCCTATCCCAAACGGTTGACGCGAAAGGATCCGGGACTCGATCTTTCCATGATCGGAACGCTTACATTTTTCAATGCGGATACGATTCGCTTTCCTGCGCTCAGGGCTGCCTATGCGGCAATGGAGGCCGGTGGGACGATGCCGGCTGTCCTGAATGGGGCGAACGAAGTTGCAGTACAGGCATTTATCGAACGGAATTTGAGGTTCGACAGAATTGTTCAGGTGGTCGAAGAGGTTACTTCCCGCCATCGTACCCAGTCCGATCCCGGAATCGATTCGATCCTGGAAGCGGATCAATGGGCACGTCATGAGGCTGGGATAATCATTGAAGGAATGCAAAATTGATTGGAATCAGCATCGCATCCGTGATCGTGTTACTTGGGATATTGATCTTCGCCCATGAATTCGGTCATTTCTTGATGGCCAAAAGGTCGGGGGTCGGGGTCCTGAAATTTTCTCTTGGCTTCGGACCCAGAATACTCGGAAGAAAAATCGGAGAGACAGAATATATTTTATCGCTCATCCCTCTCGGCGGATACGTAAAACTTCTCGGGGAATCATCAGAAGAGGAGTTGGCGGAACAGGATCGAAAACGGTCTTTTCTGCAGCAGAAAGTCTGGACCAAAATAATGATTGTTGCTGCCGGCCCGGCATTCAATCTCCTCCTTGCCGTCGTCACTTTTTGGATTGTCAACATGATCGGTATTCCCGTTCTGACGACAGAGATTGGTTCCCTGCAGCCCGATTCTCCGGCAGTGGAAGCAGGCATGAAAACGGGTGACCGCATCATCGAAATCGATGGGACGAGCCTGTCAAAATGGGATGAACTCTCAGAAGTCGTTTCACAAAGCAATGGGAGACCTCTTCGTATTACGCTGATGCGTGACGCCGACCGTCTGAACATCCTGGTAACACCGCGATCGGTGAAGAGCCGAAATCTCTTCGGGGAAGAGATCGATGCCTATAAAATAGGCATCAGCCCTTCTCCTCATACCGTAATCGAACGGCGTAACCCACTGTCTTCCCTTGGCGAAGGCATTCGTCAGACATGGGTGATCACCAAACTGACCATCGTCAGCATCGTCAAGCTTTTTCAGGGAGTCGTATCGCCAAAGACACTTGGCGGCCCGATTCTCATCGCCCAGATGGCCGGTGCACAGGCCAAGGAAGGCCTGGTTCACTTTCTCCTGTTCATGGCCTTGATCAGCGTCAATTTGGCGATTTTGAACCTGCTGCCCATTCCGATTCTCGATGGGGGGCATCTTTTATTCTACGGTATTGAGTGGGCGACGGGCCGTGAGATCAACGTCCGATGGCGGGAAATGGCCCAGCAGGTAGGGTTTTTCCTCCTCATCCTGTTGATGATATTCGTGTTTATGATGGATATCGAACGTCTGAATCTGAAGTTCATAAACAATTTCATTAAAATGTTTACGGAATAGCCATGATCACATTGGCGTTGGATTGCTCGACACAGACCATTGGATTATCGATACTTGAAGAAGAGAAGAGCTTGGCCGATGTTTATCTTCGTCCGGCACAAAATCATTCCTCAGTCCTTCTGCCCGCCATGGAGAACCTCCTGAAATGGATCGGGATTCCAATCGAAGAAGTGGATCTTTTTGCTTGTACCGTAGGACCTGGGTCTTTTACAGGTATAAGAATCGGGGTGAGCACCATGAAAGGGCTGGCGTTGGCAACGGGCAAACCCCTTGAAGGAGTTTCGACACTGGAGGCTCTGGCTGTCAACGGGTCTTCTGCGACCGGACTGATCTCCCCCCTGCTGGACGCTGGCAGGGAACAGGTCTATGCAGGGCTTTACAGAATGCGTTCTTGTTGTGTGCCTGAAAACATCATTCCGGATTGCATGGCAGACATCGGTGAATGGTTGCAGTGTTTGCCGTCCGAGGAAGTTGATTTGATCGGCGATGGAGCGGTGCGATACCGCGGAAGTATTCTCGAATACCGAAATCTGCAGGGTACCTCGGATGAAGACTCGATACACCGTGTTCAGGCAAAGGCTGTCGGTCGGATCGCAATATACAGGTATGGTTTGGGAATAATCGACGAACCCCTGACCTTGTCACCGAAATACTGCCGTGCCTTCAAACTTGAGCAATCCAAGTGAGACAGGAATAGGTCACAAATCGAAGGTCAGACCCGATGGATCCTGGACTTCAAGGAGATTGACTTCTTACCCAAATTGCTGTAGGTTCGGTCGCCATGAAGCATAATTTCATTATTGCTGGGGAAGGGTTCCCTTTCATCGCCGTCCTCGCAGTGGCGGCCGGATTGGCCTTCATGGCAGGCATGGAGGGTTTTGCCTGTTTATTTTCGATTTTCACGCTTTTTGTGGTTTGGTTCTTTCGCAACCCGCAGCGGAAGACTCCGGACACTCCAGGTCTCGTAATGTCGCCTGCGGACGGAAGGGTTATCCGCATCGAAGAAACGGCGACCGCTGCAAGTCCCGGTCACACCTTCCAAAAGATCAGCATATTCATGAGTGTTTTTAACGTTCATGTTAACCGGATTCCCTATTCAGGAAGAATCAAATCCATCTCTTACCGAAAGGGGAAATTCCTCGCAGCTAATCTGGACAAAGCTTCCGAGCTTAATGAGAGAAACACGGTCGTTATGGAAACGAATGACGGAAGGGAAATTGTCACTGTCCAGATTGCGGGGCTGATTGCCAGGAGGATCGTTTGTTGGCTGAATGAGGGAATGCAGGTTTGCAGAGGAGAACGGTTCGGTTTGATCCGTTTCGGATCGAGGGTTGAGGTTTTTTTGCCGCTGGATTCGAAATTGCTTGTCAAGGTTGGAGATAAGGTGAAGGCGGGCGAGACGCCCATAGGAGAGATGACATGAAAAACAATCCGTCACTCAGGCGAGATCGCATGAAGAAGGGCATTTATGTTCTTCCGAATCTCTTTACCACGGCCAATCTATTCTGCGGATTCTACTCCATAATCGCTTCCATGAAAGGCATGTTTGAGATCGCGGCCATAACCGTTCTTATTGCGGTTGTCCTAGACAGCCTGGATGGGCGCATAGCCCGCATCACCCATACAACCAGCAGGTTCGGAGGTGAATACGATTCACTGTGCGATCTGGTTACCTTCGGTGTCGCACCGGCCATCATGGTCTACAATTGGTCTTTGTTTGCCTATGGAAAGTGGGGATGGCTGGCGGCTTTTCTTTTCATCGTGTGCGGGGCACTTCGTCTGGCCCGGTTCAATGTCCAGATCGGCGTCATTGACAGCCGCTTTTTCAATGGACTGCCGATACCGGGTGGAGCAGCGGTCGCAGCGACGACCGTGCTTCTCTATTATTACATCGGCGGAGAGGGGCGCTTCACGGATCCTTCGATTATGATCGGGATCATAGCCGTCGCACTGTTCATGGTAAGCAGCATTAAATATTACAGTTTCAAAGACCTTCACTATTTCTTGCGCAAACCTTTCATGTCGTTCGTTCTGATCGTTGTGATCCTGGTGATCGTTGTGGCGGAACCACAGATCATGCTGTTCACATTCGCGTTCGGATACAGTCTTTCAGGACCTCTATGGACCCTTTTAAAGATAGCACGAAAGGCATTGACGGAATGCAGGAGCAAAAAGACCCAATGTCAGGATCATGTTTTGTAGACTGTTGCTGTGTGCTGTCATGATAGGACTGACAGAATTCAGGACGAATATGTACCAGGCGAAGATGATACTGCAGATATTGGAAAGACATATCGAACACGTCGCGCGTGCTGGAGGGAGATAGGTATGAAGAGCTATCATGTTGCGGTCGTTGGCGCCACAGGAGCCGTTGGCAATGAGATGATCAAGATACTGGAGGAGCGTAAGTTCCCGGTAGGAAAACTGACGCTCCTGGCCTCGGAGAGGTCGGTGGGTAAAAAGCTGACCTTTTGCGGTAAGGACCTGCCGGTGCAACTCTTAACCCAAGATGCCTTTTCCGGAATCGAAATCGGCCTCTTTTCCGCTGGGGGCAGTGTAAGTGAGCAATTCGCTCCCTGGGCCGCAAGAGCTGGCTGCATCGTTATAGACAACACCAATGCATTCCGAATGAAACCAGATATCCCGCTGGTCGTTCCTGAGGTGAACCCGGAGGCTATTGCGCATTACAAGAACCAAGGGATTATATCCAATCCGAACTGTTCCACGATTCAGATGGTCGTCGCCCTCAAACCGATCCATGATGCGGTCCGCATCAAGAGGATTGTTGTTTCAACCTATCAGGCCGTATCCGGAACAGGGAAGAAAGCCATCGAGGAATTGGATCTCCAGACGAGGGACCTCATGAGCGGTAAGAAACCGATGGTTAAGGTCTATCCCTACCAGATAGCATTCAACTGCCTTCCCCATATCGACATCTTCCTTGATAACGGATATTCTCGAGAAGAGATGAAGATGGTGAACGAAACGAAGAAGATCATGGGAGATTCTACGATTGCAGTTACGGCCACGACTGTTAGGGTTCCTGTTTTTCACGCTCACTCTGAATCCGTAAACATTGAGACGGAGCGCAAAATTACTCCTGATGAAGTCCGCAGGATTCTTTCAGGGGCACCCGGCGTTATGGTGGTCGACGACCCGCAAGAAAAGAAATATCCTCTGGCGATTCATGCCGCTGGCCGTGACGAGGTTTTGGTGGGAAGAATCCGCGAAGACCAATCCATTCCGAACGGAATCAATCTGTGGGTGGTGGCGGACAACATACGGAAGGGCGCAGCGCTCAATGCCATTCAGATCGCAGAAATCCTGATTCGACAGTATTTATGAGGATCATCGGGGGAAAGGCCAAAGGCAGAAAAATCCGAGTTCCAGAGGGGTGCCGGATAAGGCCTACCACCGATCGGGTAAAAAAATCCCTGTTTGACATTTTACACCCGATTGAGGGTAAGTCTTTTCTTGATTTGTTCTCGGGAAGCTGCAGCGTCGGACTGGAAGCTTTGAGCCGTGGGGCGCGGGTTGCAATCTTCGTGGAAAGGGATCATCGGCTGGCCGGCTTGGGCCGAGATGTTCTCCAGGAACTAGGATTCGATCACATATCGGAGGTGGTCATCGCCGATGTCGAAAGGGGTCTGCGGCATCTGATGAATAGGGGAACGCACTTCGACGTGGTGTTTGCGGATCCGCCCTATGGCGAAGGGCTGCCGGTGAAGGTTCTGCAATGGGTTTGCGATGCGGATATTTTAAATGAAAAGGGGATCGCAGTGTTCCAGCATTCCATCAGGGAAGAAGTGGGCACGCCCGAATTAAGGTCATACACATGGATGGATCAAAGACGTTATGGCGATACGATGTTGTCTTTCTTTATAAAGGACAGGGGAAATGGTCATGAAAAAGATTGCGGTTTATCCGGGCTCTTTTGACCCCATCACCAACGGCCATGTGGATATCATCAAGCGCGGCATCCGAATGTTCGATGAACTGATCGTTTTGATCGCTTTCAATCCGAACAAAAAGTCGCTTTTTACCGTGGAAGAACGGTTTGAGATGATCAGCGAGGTGATCCGGGATTGCGAGAACGTTCGTGTAGACAGCTGTGACGGATTGCTCGTCGAGTATATGAAGCGAAAAGGTGCAAATGTCATTCTGCGAGGATTGCGGGCGCTCTCCGATTTCGAATATGAGTTCCAACTCGCTCTGATCAATCGACGGTTGAATCGCGATGTCGAAACCGTCTTTCTCATGTCTGGATTCAAGTGGTTTTACACCAGTTCTCGAATCATTAACGAAGCCGCGAGTCTCGGAGGTTCCGTGAAAGGTCTGGTTCCTGAGATCGTGAATCTCAAACTGCTTCAGAAATACCCACACCACTGCGGCAAATGAATATCGGGTTCAAAGTCCCATCAACATAAACAGCATAACGGTTTTTATTTATAAAATAAAGTGTAGGGGAGACATGGGAGGACTTTTCGGAGCCGTATCGGAGGGAAACTGTTCCAAGATGTTGTTTTATGGAACGGATTATCACTCGCATCTCGGAACGGAGAATGCGGGTCTGGCCATATTGGATGAACAAGCATTCAGCCAGACCATTCACAGTATCAGCGAGGCCCAGTTCAAATCCCGTTTTGCACGTGATTACAAAGAGATGAACGGATCGATGGGGATTGGTGCGATCGATGACGACTCGCCGCAGCCTCTGATTATCCGCTCAAAATTCGGGACCTATGCGATAGCGGCCACAGGACTGATCACCAACAAGGATGAACTTACACGGAACCTTCTGCGTGAGGATGCGTCCTTCAACGAAATGGAGGACGGGGGGGTCAACAACGTCGAGTTGGTTGCGCAGTTGATCAATCGTGGCGAGAGTATCGTCGATGGCATCGTTCGAATGCAAGATGCAATCGAGGGATCGATTTGTCTTTTGTTGATGACGCGTGACGGCATTTATGCGGCACGGGACCGTTTCGGTCGATTCCCTCTGGCGATCGGCACAACAGTTCATGAAGCGGAATCAACCCGGGGTTACGCCGTTGCCACAGAGTCCAGCGCCTTCAACAATCTTGGTTATGAATTGATTCGCTCGCTCGGGCCGGGTGAAATTGCGCGCATAGATCTCGATGGCATTCGGGTAGAAAAACCGCCATACGCCGTGAAACACGTCTGTGCATTCCTTTGGATCTATACGGGTGATCCATCATCAATCTATGAGGGGATAAACGTAGAAAATGCACGCGAACGCTGCGGCAGGGCGTTGGCGCGCAACGACTGTATTGATGCAGACTTCGTTACCGGTGTTCCTGATTCTGGCATAGGTCATGCCATCGGTTATGCTATTCAATCCGGGCTCCCATACCGACGGCCTCTTGTCAAATACACTCCAGGATATGGTCGAAGCTACACGCCCCCCTCACAGGACATCCGAGATCTGGTGGCAACCATGAAGCTCTGCGCTGTCCGGGATGTGATACAGGGGAAAAAAATGATCGTGTGCGACGATTCCATCGTTCGGGGCACTCAACTCAAGAATTACACAATCCGCAAGCTCTGGGACAACGGGGCCAAGGAGATCCATATCCGTGCGGCATGTCCTCCACTCATGTTCCCCTGCCGATATGCATCATCCACCCGAACGACCGCGGAACTTGCATCCCACCGGGCCATTCGCGCCTTGGAAGGGGAAGCAATGAGTCAGATTGATGAGTATCTGGATCACTCCTCCAAACGATACCGTCAAATGATCGAATGGATACGACAGGATCTGAACGTGACATCGCTCAAATACATCCATATCAAGGATATGATCGAAGCCATAGGTCTGCCGGAAGATGAACTCTGCATTCACTGCTGGCGTGGCCGTTAATCAAGGAAAAGCGTTCTTAAACCCTTGCGGCCGTTCATCACTTGCGGAACGTGAAGTCGAGGTTGCAGGAAAGTCGGCCTGCGAATTCCCTTTGAATGACAGATCCCTTCATGTTATAAACATCCATCAGATCATTTTAAGAATGAACGGATTTACCCAAGCTCCAGACGTCGGGGTGCGTTGTTGAAATCGGCCATCAAGAGGAGAAATACGAAATCCGTCAATCTGGGGGGCGTTCAGATCGGTGATGGCGCCCCCGTTGTAGTTCAGTCGATGATCTCTTGCGATACACGCAATACCCGTGCCGCGATTGAACAAATCCACAGACTGGAAAATGCGGGATGCGAAGTAGTCCGCGTTGCCGTTCCGGATGAGGCAGCGGCAATTGCCATACATCAAATCCGGTCCCAGATCCACATACCCCTGATTGCGGACATCCATTTTAAATTTCCATTGGCCATCATGGCCATGAATCATGGCGCTGACGGTATCCGTATCAATCCGGGGAATATTCCTCAAGAAGGCATCCGGCAGATCGTTTCAATGGCAAAGCTCCAAAAGAAAGTGATCCGTATAGGGATCAATGCAGGATCCCTAGAAAAAGACATTGCCGTTCGCCACGGAGGTCCCGTCGCGGAGGCCCTGGTCGAAAGTGCAATGAAGAATATACAGTTTCTGGAAGAGATGGATTTCAACGCCATCAAAGTGTCATTGAAATCCTCTGATGTAACGACCATGATCGAAGCATATAGAATCATATCCGAGCGAATCCCCTATCCCCTGCACCTGGGTGTAACAGAAGCGGGGACAATCCTCCAGTCAGCGATTAAATCCGCAATCGGTATCGGGACCCTGCTATTAGAAGGCATTGGCGATACCATCAGGGTGTCCGTTACAGGAGATCCTGTTCCTGAAATCAGTGTAGCCTACGGAATCCTGAGAGCGATCAATGTAAGGAATGTTGGTCCAGACATCGTATCATGCCCGACATGCGGCCGCTGTGAAGTGGACCTACCGAGACTGGTGGACAGGATCGAACGGGGGCTTCACGGGATGAAAACCCCTTTGAAAATCGCCCTTATGGGTTGCGTGGTTAACGGGCCAGGTGAGGCCTCCGACGCGGACATCGGCCTTGCGGGAGGCAAAGATGCCGGGATGCTTTTTGTGAAAGGAAAAATCGTGCGAAAGCTTCGTGAAGATGAATTCATCACCGTTCTGTTGGAAGAGATAAGAAAAATGGAAAAAGGTCTCCGCAAAACCTGAACCAGTTAACCCGATAATATTCGATTACAAAACGCCCCGGTTTCACCACAACCGGGTAAACTGTTGGATACACACAAAGCGCCTCAACAGCAACGTATCTGAGGCGGCATTTCCAATGAACATTCGATTTCGGGGCCTATTTTATTTTCGTCAGGGGCTTTGTTCAAACCTCCACCTAAAAGGAGGTCTAAAGGAGGATCCATGCGTTATTCGGAAATGTTGCTGCCCACAGCAAGAGAGGTTCCATCTGATGCGGAACTGATCAGCCATCAACTTATGATCAGGGCCGGCATGATGAGGAAATTGACCTCGGGAGTTTATTCCTATCTACCGATGGGATACAGGGTGATTAGAAAATTTGAACAAATCGTCAGGGAGGAGATGGATCGTGCAGGCGCACAAGAAGTATTTCTCCCGATGGTTCAACCGGCAGAACTCTGGCAGGAATCGGGCAGATGGGTACACTACGGCAAGGAACTGCTCCGCTTTCGCGACCGCCATGACCGGGAATGTTGCCTGGGTCCAACCCATGAGGAGGTGATCACCGACCTCGTCCGCAACGAGATCAGGACTTATCGTCAGCTACCACGAAATCTCTATCAGATTCAGACGAAGTTTCGTGACGAAATCAGGCCCCGATTCGGGGTCATGCGTTGCCGGGAGTTCGGCATGAAAGACGCCTATAGCTTTGATGTGGACGAGGCCGGCGCGGATAACAGCTATCGAAAGATGTACGACGCGTATCAGCGGATATTTAATCGTTGCGGACTGAAATTCAGGCCGGTTGAGGCGGATTCGGGCAGCATCGGTGGAAGATATTCACATGAATTCATGGTCCTGGCTAATTCCGGAGAAGATGCGATATGCCATTGCAGCGCATGCGACTATGCGGCGAATCTTGAAAAGGCAGAAATTGTGAAGCCAACGCAGATCGAAATTTCGACACGTGTCCCCGAGATGGAGGACGTCAATACCCCTTCGGTCAAGACCATTGAAGAGGTGTGCAGTTTTCTCCACGTCAACCCGGAAAGGGTCATCAAGACCTTGATCTTTTCGGCCGACGCCACGCACGTGGCCGTGCTTATTCGGGGAGACCATGAGGTCAACGAAGTGAAGGTAAAGAATTTCTTGGGATGCAACGAACTTGCATTGGCCGATGAAGAAACGATCCGAAAAGTGGCCGGCTCTCCGAGGGGATTCGTCGGGGCCATTGGGATCCGGGCTAGAATTATCGCCGATTACGCCCTTCTTAGCATGGTAGACTGCATCATGGGAGCCAATCGGGAGGATTACCACCTCGTTCACGTGAAGCCGAATCGGGATTTGAAAATTGACGATTATGCCGATCTAAGGATCATCAGGGAAGACGATCCGTGCCCACGCTGCGGAGGAGAAATGAGATTCGCACGCGGCATCGAGGTCGGCCATGTTTTCAAGTTGGGTACCAAGTACAGCGCGGCCATGAAAGCGACGTTTCTCGATCAATACGGCAAGGAGAAACATATGGTGATGGGGTGCTACGGCATCGGAATCGGCAGAACGGTCGCAGCATCCATCGAACAAAATCATGATTTGAATGGAATCGTATGGCCCTTACCGCTGGCGCCCTATGCCGTGATCGTTACACCCGTAAATGTTAACGATCGAAAGCTGGCCGATGCGGCTGAACAGATATACAGTATAATGTTCGAAAAGGGCATGGAGGTGATCCTGGATGACCGAGACGAAAGAGCCGGTGTCAAATTCAAGGATGCAGATCTGATCGGTATCCCCTATCGCGTGACAGTGGGTTCAAAAGCCCTTTCTGAAGGCAAGATGGAAATCAAGGAAAGGCGATCCGGTGATGTTTCGATCCTCATGATTTCAGATGTCGTTCCCTTCCTCCAGGCCCGCATTCACGAAGGTCAGGGGTGAATGCTATGCGGACTCTTTCTACAACCTGCCCATATTTTCGGCACCGTTGCATATATAGTTCGGAAGGATTCTAGTTCCTATGCTCCGCATCAACGACATCCTCGACAAGTTGCAGACCTATCTCTCGCCTTCCGAAATCGCGATGATCGAAAAGGCCTACATCTTTTCAGCATCAGTGCATCAGGGACAAGTTCGTCTTTCAGGAGAACCTTATCTGACCCATCCCATGGAAGTCTGCGGCATTCTTGCAGACATGAAACTGGACGCGGCAACACTTGCAACGGGACTGCTTCACGATACCGTAGAGGATACCCTGACCACACTCGAACAGATCGAAGAGGCATTCGGGAAAGAGGTGGCTTTTCTCGTTGAAGGCTTGACGAAAATCAGCAAGATCACCCTCGGCAATCAGGAGGAGAGACAAGCGGAGAATTTCCGGAAGATGATTCTTGCCATGTCATCGGATATCCGAATCCTTCTCATAAGGCTGGCCGACCGGATCCACAACATGAGGACGCTTGAGTTTCAATCACCGGATCGGCAGCGATACATAGCCAAGGAGACTCTGGAGCTCTATGCCCCTCTAGCAAATCGGTTGGGAATCAACTGGATGAAAATTGAGCTCGAGGACCTTGCTTTCCGATATCTCAATTTTGAAGCTTACAATGAATTGGCCAAGCGGATTGTTAAAACGAAACAAAAGCGAGAAAGTTATACCGAGGAAGTCAAGGGAATCATCAGACGGGAATTGGAACGGTCTGGTCTTCGCGGGGAAGTCGAGGGCAGAGCGAAACATTTCTTCAGCATCTTCAGAAAGATGAAGGAGCAACACATCGACTTCGATGAAGTGTACGATCTAACGGCATTCCGAATTGTTCTCGATTCGGACAAGGACAAGGACTGCTATGAGGCGCTGAGCATGGTGCATGCCCTCTGGACTCCGGTTCCAGGAAGATTCAAAGACTACATCGCCATGCCTAAGGCCAACCACTATCAATCGCTCCACACAACGGTCATTGGACCATACGGAGAGAGGGTGGAAGTACAAATTCGGACCAAGCCGATGCACGAATGGGCCGAAGAGGGAATAGCCGCACACTGGCGCTATAAGGAGGGACGTGCCTCTTCCACCGATGTGGAGCAAATCCAGAAACTGCGTGATATCCTGGAAGCCCAGCAGGAGATCAAAAATCCCCGCGAGTTCATGTCAAACCTCAAAGTGGCCCTTTTCCCAGAGGATGTGTATGTTTTCACACCCAACGGCGATGTCAAATCCTTTCCGCGAGGGGCAACACCCATAGATTTTGCTTACAGTATTCACACGGACATCGGTAACCAGTGTATCGGTGCTAAGGTGAATCGAACGATAGTGCCCCTGAAATATCAGTTAAGGAACGGGGATAGGGTCGAGATCATTACACAGTCTGGTCACCATCCCAGCAAAGACTGGTTGAAGTATGTGGTGACCTCCCGGGCGATCTCGAAAATACGCAATTGGGTCAAGACCGAAGAGCGCAAGAAAAGCGTGCTTCTGGGCAAAGATCTTCTCGAAAAGGAGTTCCGGAAGAACCATCTGAAGTTCGGCCAATTTTCAAAATCGACGGAAATGCAGGAGATATTTAAGGAATATCGAGTTGATACCCTGGATGATTTGATGGCGTTTGTCGGATACGGAAGGGTGTCTCCGAAGCATGTCGTGCATCATTTTCTCACCGAGGACGAGAGAAAGAAAGGCGAACCGCCTGAACGAACGAAGAGGAAGGGTGGCGAATCCCAGGCGATCGGCGTGTCGCTGACCGGGATCGATGACATCATGGTCCGTTTTGGTAAGTGCTGCGATCCGATCCCGGGAGACGAGATCATCGGTTATATCTCCAGGGGAAGGGGGATTGTTGTTCATACCACTGGATGCCCGCGTGTGCGGAACATGGATCCCGAAAGGCTGGTGGATGTGCAATGGGACCTCCGCGAAAAGCGGGAATATCCGGTCGAGATGATCATTATCTGTCGAGATAAGAAAGGCGCTCTGGCTGATATCAGCGCTGCCATATCCTCCTTAGACGTAAACATTAACCACGCCGAAATCAATACATCGCTCGATGGTCAAGCCCGTTGTGAATTCGGAATCAATGTTACCGATCTGAAACAATTCAATCAGGTCATGTCAGTGATTCGAAAGCTACCTGGTGTCATGTCCGTAGAAAGACTTGGCCAGAGTTGAATCGAATTATTACCCAGGCCGGTATGGATTCAAATTGACAGCGGCAGGCCTGTGCTGTATGTTTCGCGCGTATTGATTAATATGGAGCGAATGAAGATGGCGTTCAAGACAAAACCGTTCTGCCGATACAGTATTTACGCTTTGGCAATGCTTTTGCTGTTACTCTTCAATGGATCCTCAGGTGCTGCGGAACCCTATACGCATGTCGTGATCATCGATCCGGCCCATGGCGGAGACGATTCGGGTGTGACAGCGGATAAATTTAAGGAAAAAGATTTAACCTTACAGTTGGCCACGATGATTCGGCAGGAAGCGCGAAAGATATCCAAACTTGACGTGAAGTTGGTGCGTGCATCCGACAAGACCATATCGAACGAAGAACGTGTCAATTCGATTTCAAGCCTGAAAGGGGATTGCATTATCAGCCTTCATGCCAATGCCAGTTTCGGTAATAAAGCGACAGGCTACGAAATCTATTTCCCTGGATTCCAGCAGGAGGTGTCGGTCAGTCAGGATCCTTCGCCTATCATTCGGGACATGACCCGTAACAAGTCTCTGAACGATGCGGTAAGGCTGGCGCAAAATATTCAAGCAGGGCTTGAAAAGGTGCTTCCACGGAAGGGGAGGGGATTGCGCGATGCTCCGAGTCCATTGTTAGACAAATTGGCCATTCCTGGATTGGTTGTTGAAATGGGTTTTGCAACTAACCCGGACGATCGAAAAAAAATGAACCATTCAGAAACTCAGAAAGCCATCGTAAACGCTATCCTCAACGGTTTGCAGGAATATTTTTCAACTTTGCCCTAGCGGGAGATTATATGGAAAGACCGGACGGCAGAGCCTGGAATCAAATGCGCGATTTCAGAATCACAAGATCTTACCTTCGTTTTGCGGATGGATCAGTCTTGGTTGAAATGGGACACACCAAGGTGATCTGCACCGCCACGATTCAAGATACGGTCCCGTCTTTTCTCAAGAATACCGGTAAGGGATGGCTAACCGCTGAGTACGCAATGATTCCCGCATCAACCCAGAAACGATCGAACCGGGAATCGATCGTTGGCCGCTTAGGCGGCAGAACTCATGAGATACAGCGGCTGATCGGCCGCTCGCTCAGATCCGTGACGAACTTGTGCGGCTTCGGTGAACGTACCATTACCATTGATTGTGATGTCATACAGGCGGACGGAGGAACGCGAACAGCTTCCATTACGGGATCGTTTGTAGCCCTTGTCGATCTCTTCAGGAAGCAAAGGGAGCTTTACGCAATAGAGACCATCCCGATTAGGGATTATGTCTCGGCGATCAGCGTCGGCATCGTTAACGGGGAACTGCGTCTCGATCTGGCCTACGAGGAGGATTCGATTGCAGAAGTCGACATGAATTTTGTTATGACCGGTAGCGGTGAATTTATCGAGGTTCAAGGAACGGCTGAAAAAGCCCCATTTGATCGGGAAAGTCTCAATGCCATGACAGAGCTTGCTGCCAAAGGGATCTCCGCACTCACCCGAACCCAACGAGAGGTCCTGGGAGGGTTGATCTGAGTAAAATCGTTTTGGCCTCGAAGAATAGAGGTAAAATACAGGAAATCAAAATGATGCTTGAAGGCAGCGGCATTCAGCTGTGTTCCCTGCTGGATTATACCGGTGTTCCGGATATCGTGGAAGACGGTAAAACTTTTTTTGAAAATGCCTTGAAGAAGGCCAGAACCGTTTCTAGATTGACAAGTGAACGGATACTGGCTGATGATTCCGGTTTGGAGACAGAGGCGCTGCATGGGGCTCCGGGAGTTCATTCGGCACGTTATGCAGGAGAAGACGCGGATGATGAAAAGAATATTAGGAAGCTATTGAACCAAATGAGGTACGTCCCTCCTGCTCGAAGAAAGGCAACCTTTAGATGTGTCCTCGTACTCTATGAACTTGATGGAACATATGAACGATTCGAGGGGATTTGGGAAGGATTCATCACGGAAGTACCAACAGGGAAGGGCGGTTTTGGTTACGATCCGATTTTCTTTGTGCCGGAAGAAGGGGTAACCGTTGCTCAGATGTCTGCTGATTTGAAGAACAGGATCAGTCACAGGGCGCAAGCTATGGCCAAGCTCAAGGAACATATGTTTACTTTGTGAAGGTGCGGGGCGTAGCGCAGTCCGGTAGCGCGCTTGCTTTGGGAGCAAGATGTCGCAGGTTCAAATCCTGCCGCCCCGACCAACGAGGACGATGGAATGTATCTGTCGAATTATCATATGGGTGTCATCAATGTTTCTTAATCCGGCATTCATCCTTTTATCCATCAGGTCTGACCTTCGATGGTAACAGCGGGCATCCTCAGGATCGAATCATTAAAAGCATCATCTTGAAGGGTTTGATCGCCTTTACAGAATGGGGCTTTCCTCCAGGCATGACGAGCATTTCTCCATTTTCAAGATGATACACCTCTTCTGATATCCTGATCTCTGCTTCCCCATCCATGACGTATGCCAAAGCGTCAAAATGGTCTTGCGAAAAATGCATAGATCGCCTTGGGACTCTTGGGCGGTTACGTTTTGGGGGCGCATGAAATCACCAGATTTTGGGGTATTCAGAGGTGGTCCGGGCTCTTTGGACAGTCCGTAGCGGGTTATAAGTGGTGAGC
>CAZWTL010000019.1:0-48590 GCA_964637025.1 uncultured Syntrophaceae bacterium
ATAATCCAAAAAAGGAATTGGCGGACCCGGTCGTGTTTTTATAGCCGGCGTATGCACCGAAAAAGGAGTTTCCGCCCCCGGTCGTGTTATCATAGCCGGCGTATCCGCCAAAAAAGGAATTGTAGTACGCGGTCGTGTTGTTGTAGCCGGCGTATCCGCCAAAAAAGGAATTGTCAACCCCCGTGTTGACCGATCCGGCGCCAGTGCCGAAGAAGTTGTTGGAAGCACCTTCATCATAGGCCATCGCCGGCACCCCCATAAGGACGAAACCGAACAACAGGAGAATCACCGTGACAATGACCTTCAGACCAAAGCGATAACAAACAAGCCTCTCTCTCCGGTCTCCCGCTTGACGTGAATCACAGCCCGAACCGAATACCTTTGCACGGTACGTTCTCATGTCACACCCCCCCTATATGTAGCTTATCCAACACCCCCATCAGATCAACCCTTGAAACCTTGCCCCGCAAGACATCACCCTCCTACCTTCCGGCACCAGGCATCTCTGCCGTTCACAAAACAAAACCCCGCCTCCTTACGGAAACAGGGCTTCAATAATCTCTTCATGGCATCACCCTTAAAAAAGGGTTCAGTTGCATTGTAAACCTCTTTACGATGCCCTTTGTGTATGATCTTTTTTTAGGTCATAATTTTTTAGAAATCAAGAGACAAATCGCATTGATAACCGTTTGAAAGGATGGTTATCCGCGGAAACTACAGGATGCTCAATTTCAGGAAGTGAACGATACCAGCACTCCCACGAAAAATCACTCTGAACGATGTGAGCCTTTCAACCCATTTTCATTGATCTGGTCCGATGAGACCTTGTGACGATAAGTATTTGCAGCCTCGCGGGTTTGAAAAATCACAGCCATGAGCAAGTCCGGGAAGCGGTGAATAGAAATCGTCTGTACCATGAATGCGAAGATGCAAAGATGCCGGCTCGGGAACATCTCTGTCGCGGGTCAACGAGCGCCACATGCAGCACTAGTCTCCGCTGGCCGGGCATTAAGCCACACCCTTGACCAATGAGGTGCACAGCACCCCTTTGGAAACCCGACAAGGGGTTCCCCGCGGTAAGCCGTGGGGCATAATACTGACGTGAAGCAGAGCGGGTTCTCTCCCCGCCCCGACCGGGGCGGGGAGAGAAGTGACAAAGGTTAGTGTTCCAGCAGCCTCGTTTTTTCCGTAATCTGAGGCGCGTAGGTCTGCCAACTGAACTCCAGCTTGTATCCCAGATCCACATAGGACTTCATGGGGAAGGCGTACTTCAGCCGGATGATCGGCACGGCCGCGACATCCTGGAGGATTTTCACTTGGGCCTCCTTCCACAACGCGATCTGCTTGTCTGCATTGAGCTCCCAGCGGGCCTTCTCGATCAGCTCGTCGATGTTGTCCACCTTGCCGTCCCCGGAGGAATCGACCATGCCGTAATGGGAGAAGTTCGTATCAGGCTTCTTGCCGTTGACGACCGCGGAATTGGAGTGGTAGAAGCGGGTCAGGAAGACGTCCACATCCGGCCGCCAGCAGGCATAGTAGACCAGGGGGCTTGCGTCCTTGCGGATCAGACTGTGGAAGGAGGAATGGTCCACCACCTTGAGGGCCATGTCGATGCCCGCCTTCTTCAACTGGGCCTGGATGGCGATCATCGGTTTCTTGTAGCTGCTCTCCATTTCGCTGACCACGGCCTCTGTCTTTAAACCGTTCGGAAATCCCGCCTCGGCCAGGAGCTTCTTGGCCTCGGCGATGTTGTTCTCATAGAGCACCTTCGCCTTGGCCGCCTCCTCCCGGGTCAGGGCGCCCGGCGCCGGCGGGGCCAGCGTGGGCGAATAGATGGGCACGGCCAGCCCCTTGCCCATGAAAGCGGCCACCTCGTCGCGGTTGATCGCATAGGAGAAGGCCTTGCGGACCCGGATGTCCTTGAACGCATCGTTGTTCATGTTGAAGAACAGGGTCTGGACCTCGCAGGGCCCGAAGGACTGGACCTTCACGTTGGGGAAGGTGGCGACCTTCTCCAGCCACTTGTCCTCCTTGAGCCCCTCGATGATCTGGAGTTCGCCGGACTGAAGCCCCATCTCGCGGGAGCTGACGCTGGCCATGTAGCGGATGACCACCTGCTGGAGGACGGGCTTGCCCCGGAAGTATTTGTTGTTCGGGACCAGGACCACCTTCTGGCGGGGTTCATAGGTCGAGAACATGAAAGGTCCCGTCCCCACCGGATTCAATTTGAACCAGTCGTTCCCCTTCTCCTCGATGACCTTCTTCGGGACGATGAATCCGCCGGCGTAGTTGGCGACCTTGGCCAGGAAAAGGGTTTCGGAGATGGGCTTCTCCAGCGTGATCCGGAAGCTGTAGGGATCGATGGCCTCGAAGGCCATCCCCCCGTATTCGCCGGCGTAGGATGAGGTCTTCGCATCGGCCGCCCGCGTGAAGGAATAGACCACGTCCTCGGCAGTCAGCTCATACCCCTCCGGATGTCCTGGGTACGGATGGAAGAACACCCCTTTGCGAAGCTCGAAGATCCAGATTCGTTTGTCCTTCGACACCTCCCAGGATTTCGCCAGATCCGGCTCGGCCTTCACCTGGTTGCCCGGCGCGTAGCGGACCAGCCCGTTGAAGATGGGATCCACCGTGTTGCGGTCGACCGTCGTGGCCGCCCGGTGCGGGTCCAGCGTCTGGGTGTCCCCGGCGTCAAAGGCGATATTCAGGACCTGTTCCTTGGCCGGTTTCTGCGCGGCGGCGACGCCGGACCAGAAGGCCAGCAGGAATGCCGCCATGATCAGACATACGATCGTTCTCTTGTTCATGTTTTCCCCCCTTGTGTTTACCATCCCCGACGGGGATGCGCACGTGTTGCCGAGGCACGGGCCTTCCAGCACCCGTCGCGCCTTTCGAACCTTGGATCACGCGCCGCGGCCGCGGCAGTGCTCCGTTCGTTCGTCCCGGTCACCCTCATTAAGGGGACCGGACTATTTGATGAGCCCCTTTCCCTTCAGGAACTCCTTCGCCACCCCCTCGGGATCCTGCTTCTTGACGTCCACCGCGGAGTTGAGGGCCGCCATGGCTTCGTCGCCGATCTTTCCGGCCAGTTGGTTCAGCACGTCTGCGATCTTCGGCGACTTGGCCAGCAGCTCCGAGCGGACCACCGGCGCCGCAAAATAGGGCGGGAAGAATTTCATGTCGTCCTCGAGCACCACCAGGTTGAAGGCAGGGATGCGGCCGTCCGTCGCGAACCCGGAGATCACGTCCACCTGGTTCTCGGCGATGGCCTTGTAGACCAGGCCCGGATCCATCCCCTTCTGGTCCTTGAACTTGAGCCCGTAGTGCTTCACCAGTCCGGGAATCCCGTCCGGTCTCGCCACGAATTCGATGGTGGCGCCGAGAACCATGTTGCCGGCCAGAGGTTTCAGGTCGGAGACCTTCTTGACCTTGAGGCGCTCCGCGTCGGCCTTCCGCATCACGATGCAGTAGGTGTTGTTGAATCCCCAGGGCTTGAGCCACTCCAGCTTGAACTTGTCCCCGTAATCCTTTCTGACGGTCTGGTAGACCTCTTCCGGATTATACAGGACAGGCTTCTTCAAAAGGGTCACGAGGCCCGTGCCCGTATATTCCACATAGACGCCGATGTCCCCCCGCACCAGGGCCTCGTGACAGATGACCGTTCCGCCGAGGCCGATCTTGCGGTCCACCTTGAATCCGTTGTTCTCCAGCAGCAGGGCCAGCATGTTGCCCACGATGACCTGCTCCGTGAAGCCCTTGGACCCCACCGCGACCTTGTCCTGGGCCGTCGCCGCCGGCGGCAGCGCGCCCATGACCGCAAACACCGTCAGAACCAGGATAACGAGCCCTCTTTTCCCTTTCATATTCCCCCCTCCTTTCAGAAAACCTGTTTCGGCTGCCATCGTTTCAGCCACTTTTCAACCCACTCCAGACCGAGGTCCGTTCCGATCGCCAGCAGGGCCGTCGGGATGGAGCCGGCCAGGAGCAGGTTGCGGTCCGCCATCACGATCCCCTGGAATATCAGATCCCCCAGGCCCCCGGCCCCGATCAGCGCCGCGAGCGCGGCCACGCTGATGCTCAGGACCGCCGCCGTCCGGATGCCCGCCATGATCACGGGCAGGGACAGGGGGATCTCGACCAGCGTCAGGATTTCCCGGTCTTTCATCCCCATCCCCCGTCCGGCCTCGATCAGGGAACGGTCGACGTTGACGATGCCGGAATAGGTGTTGTTGAGGATCGGCAGCACCCCCCGGATCACGATCGCGAAAACGGCCGGCTTCAGGCCGATCCCGAGCACGGGGATCACGAGACCGAGGATCGCGAGGCTGGGGACGGTCTGGCCGACATTGGCGGAATTGACCACCAGATGCGCCAGTTTGCGCCAACGGGTGATGAGGATCCCCAGCGGCACGGCGGCAACCACGGAGATGAGGACCGCGATGGCGCTCACCTCGATGTGCCGCAGCGTCGTGACGAACAGCAGTTCCCTTTTCTCCAGGCAGAACAGCAAAAATTCCATGATCCCCGTCAGCGGCGCAGACCCGACGGCGTCAGCGCCCGCTCCAGCAGAATGAACAGATAATCCACCCCGACCGCCAGCAGGATGACCGGGACCGCCCCGGCGATGATCTGCTCCGTGTGGACGCTGGCGATCCCCCGAAAGATGAGCCAGCCCAGGCCGCCGGCGCCGATGTAGGCCGCGATGGTGGCGGTCCCGATATTCATGACGGCGGCCGTCCGTACGCCCGCCATGATCACGGGGAGCGCCACCGGGATTTCCACCATCCTCAGAAACTGCCAGTTGCTCATCCCCATTCCCCTGCCCGCCTCTCGGATGGCCGGATCGATATGGACGATGCCCACGAAGGTGTTCCGGACCAGGGCCAGCTGGCTGTAGAGGATCAGCGCGATCAACGTGGGCTTGAGCCCGATGCCGATGAAGGGGATCAGCATCCCGAAGAGGGCCAGGCTCGGGATCGTGTAGAGAACACCGGCGACGCCGATGACAGCGGCGGCCGCCCGTTGATGACGGGTAATATAGATGCCTATGGCCACGCCGATCACTGTCGAAATGGAGACGGCCATCAGCGTGATCTCGATATGCTCGAGGGTGAGCTTCGTGATGAGACCGATATTCCTGATGCAATACTCGATCGTACTCAAGGCGTTCCTCCCGACGGGGAGGGTCCGGCGTTGAAGAAACAGGCGAAATGGGTCATGGTCACGATCCCCTGGAGTTTCCGGTCTTCACCGGCGACCGGCAGCCATACCCTTTTGGCCCTCAGCATAACCTCCAGGGTCGCACCGACCCCGTCCGTGGTCTCCACCGGCATGCAGTCCCGGTCGAGCAGGTCTTCCCCGCAGAGGCGGTCCCCGCGCATCGCCTGCTCGTGGGAAAGCGTCCCCTGGTAACGTCCCTCCGCGTCTACGACGAGCAGGATATCCTGCCCGGATCCGGCCATCCGCCGTGGGGCCTCGGAAAGCCGGTCCGCCGGGATCGTGATGCCGTCCGCCGGGGCCATGATGTCCGCGACGCACAGCAGTTTCATCAGCTTGATCCCCCCCTCCCGGCCAATCATCTCCCGCACGAAGGCTTCGGCCGGCTCCTGGAGGATCTTCCGGGGGATGTCGAGCTGGACGATTTTGCCGCTGCGCATCACGGCGATGCGGTCCCCCAGTTTGATCGCCTCGTCCATGTCATGGGTCACGAAGAGGATCACCTTCTTGAGCTCCTTCCCAAGCCGGGTCTGGAGATGCACAAACTCGTCCTGCAGTTGCACCCGGGTGATGGGATCCAGCGCGCCGAACGGCTCATCCATCAGGATCACCGGCGGTTCGGCGGCCAGCCCCCTGGCCACGCCGATCCGCTGCTTCTGACCCCCCGAAAGCTGGTGGGGATACCGGTCCCGGAACGAGGGGGGATCGAGGCCTACAAGGTTGAGAAGCTCGTCGGTCCTCCGGTTCCGTTTGCTTTCGGGCCACCCCTGGAGGCGGGGGACCAAGGCGATGTTCTGGGCAACCGTCATGTGGGGAAAAAGTCCGACGTCCTGGATCACATAGCCGATGCTGCGGCGCAGGGAGATGACGTCCGTCTGGGCCGTGTCCCGGCCGTTGAGATAGATGCGCCCTGAGCTGGGTTCCACCAGCCGGTTGAGCAGCTTCACCGTGGTCGTTTTTCCGCATCCGGACGGCCCCACGAAGGTGATGCATTCGCCTTCGTAAACCTCGAAGCTCACATCGTCGACGGCCCGGGTTCCTCCCGGAAAAACCTTGCTGACTCCTTCAAACCGGATGACCGATCGCGGCATCTTGAAGCGGATCCTTTCCCGAACAGGGCACGGCAGCCGCCCCGCAATTATGGCATTTGCGTTTTGTTAATGTGAACGTCAAGGGTCACGGTTCGGCATCTCCTGAAGACCGTAAAAGGGGCAAAACAGAGATCCCTCCACGGGAACATCGTTGCAAGCGGGAAATCAAAATCCGTTATCAGGAAGACTTCAACAGACCGAATCGGCGTAGATGCGATGTTTTTAATGCGAACCCGGTCGGTTGTCAAGCCCTTTTCGGCGCAACCGCATGCCCCGATCCGAGGCTTCCGGTCCGCGCCTCCATCCGGCAGCCGGAACCCGGGCTAAAAACCCTTTCGACGCCGCGCGGATTCGTGATATAAAATAGGGACGAGACATCCCATCCCCTGCCAAGGAAGGACGGCACAGCATGGCTCCATTACTGGAATGCGTCCCCAATTTCAGCGAGGGCAAGGACATGGAGGTGATCCGACGGATCACCGACCGGATCGCTTCGGTGGATGGCGTCCGTTTGCTGGACGTGGATCCGGGAAAGGCTGCCAACCGCACCGTCGTCACCTTTGTGGGTCCCCCCGATGCGGTGGCCGAGGCCGCCTTCGCCGCCATCCAAACAGCGTCGGAACTCATCGATATGAGGAAGCATTCCGGCGCGCACCCCCGGATCGGCGCCACCGATGTCTGTCCCCTGGTTCCGGTCTCGGACATGGCGATGAACGAGGCGGTGGCGCTGGCCAGAACCCTTGCGGAGCGCGTCGGCCGCGAACTGAAGATCCCGGTCTACTGTTATGAAAACGCCGCCTTCACCGAGGAACGGAGGAGCCTCGCCTTCTGCCGGACCGGCGAATACGAAGGGCTGGAGGAGCGCCTCCGGGATCCCTGCTGGAAGCCGGATTTCGGCCCCTCCCGTTTCCATGCGCGGGCCGGCGCCACCGTAATCGGCGCCCGGGACTTTCTCGTGGCCTACAACGTAAATCTGAACACGACCTCCGCGCGCATGGCCGCGGCGATCGCCGCCGAGATCCGAGAGAAGGGCCGCCCACCCCGTGGCGTCATCGCTGCGGCGGGAGACGCTACGCAGGCTTCCGACAGGCTGAAGGCCTGCAAGGCGATCGGCTGGTACCTCCAGGAATACGGCATCGCTCAGGTCTCCATGAACCTGACCGATATCTCCGTGACGCCTGTCCACAGGGCCTTCGAGGAGGTCTGCCGCAGGGCGGAGGCCCTGGGCGTCCGGGCCACCGGCTCGGAGATCGTGGGGATGGTTCCCAAAAAGGCCCTGACCGAAGCGGGACGGCATTTTCTGCTCAAACAGCGCCGTTCAGCCGGCGTTGCGGAGGCGGAACTGATCCGGATCGCGATCCGGTCCCTGGGGCTGGGTGATCTGAAGCCCTTTCTCCCCGCAGAGAAGATCATCGAATACCGCATGGCCCGCCCCGAAGAGCAGGCCCTCACCGGTCTGACGGTTCGGGCCTTCGCCGACGAGGTTGCCGCCGACTCGCCAGCCCCCGGAGGCGGCTCAGTCGCCGCACTCGCCGCCGCGCTCGCCGGGGCCCTGGGGTCCATGGTGGCGTCGATCTCGGCCCAGAAAGCGGGATGGGAAGACCGGTGGCGGACATTCTCCGACCGGGCGGAGCAGGGTCAGCATCTGAAGGAGGCGCTTCTGGAACTGGCGGATGAGGACACCCGCGCGTTCAAGGGGGTGATGGCCGCCCTGGCCATGCCCCGGAAGACGGTCGGTGAAAAAACCGTTCGGACCGCGGCGATCGAGGAGGCGACCCGGTATGCGATGGAGGTTCCCCTCCAGGTGATGGAACAAGCGCTCGCGGTGATGGATCTCCTGGAAATACTGGCAGCGGAGGGCAACCCCGTTTCGATGACGGACGCCGCCGTCGGGGTCCTCTGCGCACGCTCGGCCGTTCTCGGCGCCTTCCTGAACATCCAGATCAATGCCACGGCCCTCAGGGACAAGGGCTATGCGGACAGTCTGCTGGCGAAGGGCGCCGACATGGCGTCCGCGTGCGAACAGTTGGAGGCCCGGATTCGCCGCTCTGTCGCGGAACGCATCGGCCGCCAGAAGGTCTGAGGAATGCGCCCGTCCGTTCAGGGTGCAGATCCCTGCCCACCCTCCGCAGCCTTGCGGATCGCCTCGTCGAAGGGGGGCCGGAGTATGCCCGCCTCGGTAACGATCGCGGTGATGAGATCGTATGATGTGACATCAAACGCGGGATTCCAGACGGCGACCCCATCCGGGGCCGTCCGGACACCGCCGAATCCGGTCATCTCGGCCGGATCCCGCTCCTCGATCGGGATGGCCTCTCCGTCCGCGAGCGTCGGATCGATCGTCGAAAGAGGCGCTGCCACGTAGAACGGGATTCCGTGCGTCCAGGCCAGGAGGGCCAGGGAATAGGTGCCGATCTTGTTTGCGGTGTCGCCGTTTGCGGCAATCCGGTCCGCGCCGACGATGACCAGATCGACCTTCTTCTTCTGCATCAAGAAACCCGACATGGCATCCGCAATCAACGTGCAGGGGATGCCCTCCCGCATCAGTTCCCATGCGGTGAGTCTCGCCCCCTGCAGGACCGGCCGGGTTTCATCGGCATATACATGGATCTTCCGGCCGGCCTCCCAGGCCGCGCGGATCACTCCCAGCGCCGTCCCGTAGCCTGCCGTGGCCAACGCCCCGGCGTTGCAGTGGGTCAGGATCCGGGCGCCTTCCGGAATCAGTTCCAGCCCGTTTTGGCCGAGTCGGCGGTTGATTTCGATATCCTCGACGCCGATCCGCACCGCTTCCTCCGCCAGGGCCTCGCGGATCCGCCACAGGACATCGCTATGACCCTTTTCGGGCGGCGCTCCCGGGTCCACCAGGTGGCCGGCCATGATATCGGTGAAGGAGATGCCGGCAGGGGATCGAACGGCCGTGTCGGGCCTCAGGAGCCGCGCCAGCCGGCTGCCGTTTCCGGACGCCCCCCGCCATCCCCCCCCTTGCGGCATGGCCCCTCCTGCGGCGTCCCAGACCTCGTCAAAGCGGCGCCTCATCCGTTCAATCGCCCAGAAAAGGTTCCGAGCCGTCGGTCGCGAGGCCGCAAACTGACCGCAGATGTCGTCGAACGCCCGCCGGAATGCCTCTGGCGGCGCGTCGGGAAGCTGCCGGACGCCCAGTGCGACCCCCATCGCAGCGGCGACGCCGATCGCCGGAGCGCCCCGAACGGTCAGGTCCCGGATCGCCGCGATCACCTCCCGGTAATCGGTGCAGGTGACATGGCGTTCATCGAACGGCAGGGCGTTCTGATCGATCATCACGACCGCGTTATCCTGCCAGAATACCGTTCGGATCCCCTGTTTCATTTCCCTATCGCCGTTCATCATGCACCTGCGGCATCCCTTGGATCGGATCGGTTCCGGGGATTGTGCGTCCGGGCCGGCCTGAAAAGGCAGCGTTCGCCGCGCTTCCGCCCGGGGGGTTCGTTTCGTTCGAATCGCGTCGCGGCAACGGCCCCGCCCGACCACTTCGTACGCTTTACGCCATCACTTTATTGTAACCGCGATCGCTTGTAAAGCCCAAAACAACCCCAAAAGGCGATGGGAACGGGCGGGAGCCGGATGATCCTGGGTGGCGCCCTACTGAGGTCTCAACGACAGGAAATAGGTATGGGTGGGGCAGAGCACATGGGGTCGCCGGGAGGTGCTTCGGGTTGTGGTGCACCGGTTGCGGTTGAGGCGGCAGAGCTTGTGGGAGTCGAAAAAACGGATCTGGCGCGTCGTGACCTCATGGACGATGGACCAGTGGTCCCACATGGGACCACCCAGGCCGATGAGGATGGCCCTTTCACCCTCGGCTTCGAGAAAGCGGGTCATCTCCGTCCAGAATTCGTCCAACGGCGTGTTGGGAAAATTCTTGAACGGCATGCTCCGGTACGGAATCAGGGTTTCGGTCACCTCGCGAAAAATGCCGCCAATGGTCACCAAGCCGATCCCTTCGGCGAGCGTTTTGCTCAGATCGTGCGTCTGCTCCAGATACTCCAGGATGCGCCGAAAAAGGACTTTCGCTTCGGCGTCGCTGATGGACGAGACGATGCGGGCGGCGTTCACGATGCTGTATATGGCGCACAGGCCGTCCAGACCGCCTTGCTCGTAAGGCTTCATGAAACGGTCCTCTGTAACATGGATATTTTGTTGTTGTGGCGCTCCGACGCCAGACCGACCAGCAGTCCGGCGAAGGCGCCGTAGCTCATGCCGGCCGCCTCTGCGGCATACGCCAAACTGGTGTCCGGACTGAAATCAGGATTCGGGTTCACATCCAGGACATAAAACAGATCGTCGCGCAGGCGCAGATCGATGCGGGCATAGTCGCGGCACCCTATGCACCGATACGTCTCTATCGACGTCCGTCTCAGCGCCTCCATCTGCCCAGCGGCCAGGGCCGCCGGAATTCTCGATTCGATGGATTCGTAGTCGCGCGATCCCGGGGTGAATTTCGAATCGAAGGTGCAGAGGTGATCGCGCATGTCCGGAAATGCGGAAAAGTCCATTTCGGCCGGCGGCAGCATGTGGACCGGGCCGTTTCCCCAAAGGGTGACGTGGAATTCCCGGCCATCAATGAAATCCTCCACGAGAGACGGCTGGGAAAACTTGGCCTTGACGTAACACACACGATCCCGCAGGGCCTCCTGATCGAAAACCACCGCGTTTCGGTCGACCCCCATGCTGCAGTGCTCAAAGGCGGGTTTGACGATGGCCGGAAACCGATGCCATTCTTTCAGGTTGTCGGTTCCAACGACCCATCCGAAGGGTGTCGGGATGCCATGCGCCGCCAGCATCGCTTTGACCGCCCCCTTGTCCCAAGCCAGGGACAGGACTTCGGGCGTGGAGCCGGTATAGGTATATCCAAGCTGCTCCAGATGCGCGGCCACCTGCACTTCGCTGTGCGGGATGCCCGGAATTTCCTCGCACCAATTGAAGACGATATGTTCGGCGGGATCGCAAGAGGCCAGTGCAGCGGCCAGACCCTTGCCCGTGATGGGGACTTCGCGCACCTCGTGGCCTTCGACAGTCAGCGCCGTCATGAATCGGCGTACGGTTTCCATGACTTCGGTGACATCGGCCGGTGGCCACGATGGATCCACATTGTGCAACACGACAACTGCCGGTCCAACGGGTGAAGACACGTAGTCCCCTCCTGATTTCAATTGGAAGACAACCTGAATGCTCTCCTGTTTTTAACCTCTTCCAGCCGCATAGACCGGCTCTTCCAATTTATCCGACCGATATGCGTACCGTTTGATCGACAGGCTTTCCCGTCATGCCCGAAGTTTGCGTCTCTGTGATCGTGTATCAGAATTTATTCCGTTTTGCATTGTTTTTGATGCCGGGGGAACGGACATTCATCCACCCTGAAGGGTTCACCAGCCAAGTTTTCGCGCCATCCGGGGCCAAGAGGGAAGCGGAGGCATCGCGATCATCCGGCGCCGACGGCCGGGCTTTCGCTCGCCGGGCGGGGCCTCATCCCGCCAGCATCTTTTTCAACAGGTCGTTGATGAGCTGCGGATTCGCTTTCCCCTGGGTCGCTTTCATCGCCTGGCCAATGAAGAAACCGAAGACCTTCTCCTTCCCGGCCCGGTACTGGGCGACCTGGGCAGGGTTGTTCGCGATCACCTCGCCGAGGGTCTTGGCCAGGGCGGCCTCGTCCGTGATCTGGACAAGCCCCTTTTCCTGGACGATCTCCTGGGGAGCCCTGCCGCTGCGGTACATCTCCTCGACCACCTCTTTGGCGATCTTCCCGCTGATCGTTCCGCCCTGGATGAGACGGATCATCTCGGCAAGGGAGGCCGGAGAGATGGGACACTGCCGGATCTCCTTTTTCTCCTCGTTCAACAGCCGCGATACGTCGCCCATGACCCAATTGGCGGCGATTTTCGGCTGCTCGGAAAGATGGGCGGCCTCTTCGTAATAGTCGGCGAGGGCGCGGCTCGCGGTGAGCACCCCCGCATCGTAAGCCGAGAGGCTGTAATCGCGGACGAACCGATCCCGCTTGTCGAGAGGCAGTTCAGGCAGACCGCTGCGGATCTCCGCGACCCAGTCGTCGCCGATCACGACGGGGACAAGGTCCGGATCGGGGAAGTAACGATAGTCGTGGGCCTCCTCCTTGCTCCGCATGGATTGGGTCACGCCCGCCGTATCGTCCCATAGACGCGTTTCCTGGACGATCTCGCCGCCGCCCTCCAGCACATACTGCTGGCGCTTGATCTCGTACTCAAGGGCGCGCTGGACGTTCCGGAACGAGTTCATGTTCTTGAGTTCCGTCCGCGTCCCCAAGGTCTCCGTTCCCTTCGGCCGCAGCGAGACGTTCGCATCGCAGCGGAAGCTCCCCTCCTCCATGTTGCCGTCGCAGATCTCGAGATAGACGAGGGTTTCGTGAAGCCGGCGGAGGTAAGCGGCCGCCTCCTCGGCGCTCCGGATGTCCGGTTCGCTGACGATCTCGATCAGCGGCACCCCCGTCCGGTTGAGGTCGACCATGCTCACGGGGTTGCGCTCGTCGTGCATCAGCTTGCCGGCGTCCTCCTCCATGTGGATCCGCGTGATCCCGATCCTTTTCCTGCCCCCTTCGTTTTCCACCTCGATCCAGCCGTGCTCGGCCGGAGGGGCCGCGTACTGGGAGATCTGGTATCCCTTGGGAAGATCGGGGTAGAAGTAGTTCTTCCGGGCGAAGTTGCACTCACGGTTGATCCGGCAATGGGTCGCCAGGGCCATACGGATCATGTATTCCACGACCTTCCGGTTGAGCACCGGAAGCACGCCGGGCATGCCGAGGCAGATCGGGCAGGTGTGGCTGTTGGGCGCCGCCCCGAACTTCGTCGAGCAGCCGCAGAAGATTTTCGCATCCGTAAGCAGCTGGGCGTGGATTTCCAGGCCGATGACCGGTTCGAATTCCATTATAGCGCAGGTCTCCTTCTTTCGATCTTTGCGTGTTTTTCGTATGCCGATGCGAACTGGATGAGCCTTCCCTCCTGGAAATGGCCCGCCAGGAACTGCACCCCGATGGGGAGGCCGGCCGCCGTAAACCCGCAGGGAACGGAGATCCCCGGGATCCCGGCCAGGTTCGTCGAGATCGTGAAGATGTCCGACAGATACATCTGAATGGGATCGTCGGTCCGTTCGCCGACCCTGAACGCCGGTGTGGGCGTCGTGGGGGTCAGGATCACGTCGCATTGCGCGAAGGCCTCGTCGAAATCCCTTTTGATCAGGCCCCGAACCTGGGACGCCTTCTTGTAGTAAGCGTCGTAGTAACCCGATGACAGGGCATAGGTGCCGATCATGATCCGCCGCTTCACTTCGGCGCCGAAGCCCTTGGCGCGGGTCTTCTTGTACATCTCCAGAAGGTCGCGCCCGTCCTCGGAGCGGAAGCCGTATCTCACGCCGTCATAGCGGGCCAGGTTTGAGGAGGCCTCGGCCGGCGCCACGATGTAATAGACGGCCAGGCAGTAGCCGGTGTGCGGCAGCGAGACTTCGATGCATTTCGCCCCCGCTGCCTCGACGACCCGGATCGCACGGCGCACGGACGCCTCCACCTCCGGGTCGATCCCCTCGATGAAGTACTCCCTCGGAATCCCGACCTTCCAGCCCTCGATCCCCTGGTTCAGAAAGCTCCGGTAGTCGGGCACCTCCACGGGCACCGATGTGGACTCCCGGGGGTCGTAGCCGGCCAGGACATTCATCATGATGGCGCAGTCTTCCACATCCCGCGTGAAAGGGCCGATCTGGTCGAGGGACGAGGCGAACGCAATGAGACCGAAGCGGGAGACGCGGCCGTAGGTCGGCTTCATCCCGACGACCCCGCAGAGGGCCGCCGGCTGACGGATCGAACCGCCGGTATCCGATCCGATCGACGCGATGCATTCCGCAGCGGCCACGGCTGCCGCGGAGCCGCCGCTGGAGCCGCCGGGAATCCTCTCGAGGTCCCAGGGATTCCGGGTCACCGCAAAATACGATGTCTCCGTGGAGGAACCCATCGCGAATTCGTCCATGTTGGTCTTGCCGGTGAAGACAGCGCCCGCGGCCCGCAGTTTTTCCACGACGGTCGCGTCGTACGGGGGAATGAAGCTCTCGAGGATCCGGGAGCCGCAGGTCGTGCGAACCCCCTTCGTGCAACAGATGTCCTTCAGCGCGACGGGAATGCCCGTGAGCGCGCCGACCTCGCCCTTTCGGATCCGCCGGTCCGCCGCCTCCGCCTCGGCCATGGCCGTGTCCTGCATCAGGCTGATGTAGGCCCGCACCCGGTTTTCCACGGCGGCGATCCGGTCGAAGACGGAGGCCGTGATCTCCAGGGAGGTCGTTTCGCCCGCCTTCAGCCGGTCCAGCAGTTCATGAATGGTCAACTGATACCAGGGTTCCATCATTCGATCACCTTCGGGACCAGAAAGCACCCTCCGCGCGTCTCCGGTGCATTGGCCAGCGACGCCTCCGGCGCCAGAGACGCCTCGATTCGATCCTCTCTGAACGCGTTCTTCTGGACCATCGCGTGGGTCACCGGTTCGACGCCGGCCGTGTCCACCTCGGCCAGTTTGTCCATATACACCAGGATGTCGTTCAACTGGGCGGTGAATTTTTCCATTTCCGCCTCGGTGAACTCCAGTCTCGCCAGATGGGCGACATAAGCGACTTCATCTCTACTGATTTTGACCTTCTCCACATGCACCTCGCCATCGATCATGACCATACGGTCCCCAAGCCCCGCCCGAAAGAGATCGGGGCACGCCATACACGCCATTTCCGTTCCGGGGATCGCCGCCCTGCGGGCTGAAGGCGTCAAGGGCGGGCCAAGGCCTTATATCGTCCAGTAGGATCCGACTTTCTCCCTCAACCGCTCGATCATGCGGCTGCACATCGGGTCCGCGTTTTCGGCCATCCGGTTCAACTCCTCCTCCTTCAACCGCGTTTCCCCGAGCAGCTCGAGGAGCACGGCGCGCACCGACCGGGTCAACCCCTGGATATGATAGCCGCCTTCAAGGACCAGCACCAAGCGGCCGTTGCAGCATTCATCGGCCAGGGTGAGAAGGATCCGGGTCAGGGCGGCGAAGCCTTCCGGCGTAACCTTCATCTCCCCCAGGGGGTCGCCGATATAGATATCGAACCCGGCGGACACCAGGATGATTTCCGGACGAAAGGCACGGGCGACCGGGCCGAGCAGTTCCCGGAACAAGCGGACGTAACAGGCCTCGTCCGTTCCGCCCCGCAGGGGGACATTGATGGTATAGCCCTGCCCCGCCCCCTTGCCCATCTCAACGGCATCCCCCGTCCCCGGATACGCGGGGAACTGGTGCGTGGAGAAGTACAGTACTTTGGGATCCTCGTAAAAAATTTCCGCCGTGCCGTTGCCGTGATGAAGGTCCCAGTCCACAATCAGGATCCGTTCCATCCCCCACCGGGCCATGGCATGCCGGGCCCCTATGGCAATGTTGTTAAAGATGCAGAACCCTGCGGCCTCGGCCGCCTGGGCATGGTGTCCCGGCGGTCTGACCAGCGCGAAGGCGTTGTCCGTCTCCCCGGACACGACGCTGTCGATGGCGTTCATGACCCCTCCGGCCGCCAGTCTCGCCGCCTCATAGGTGTCGGCGGTGGCCATCGTGTCGGGATCGAGCATCGTCATCGACTTCCCCGCTGTTTGAGCGATGAAATCGATGTATGAGGGCCGATGGACCCGTTCCAGTTCCTCGCGCGTGGCGTGCCTCGCGTCGATCCCGGTAAATTTCCATGCCATATCGGGATTATCGAGCATCTCATATATCGAGACCAGGCGCTGGGGGGTTTCGGGATGGGGGAAACCGTTTCCGTGTCCCAAATAGCGACGATCCTTCACAATCCCCGTATTCTTCGACATCCGGCCACCTCCGCATGCGAGGGGTCAATCCGTGCCTCGAACCCGCACCGCTTCTAACACAAAAACCCTTTAATAGCAAAAGATTTTGCAGGGAAACGGCCCCGGAAAAACCATTGACAAACCTTTCCGTCTCCGGCTATAAACAACACGCTGGGTCTCGATGCTGCGGGGGCTATTCCTGTGGGGCCACGGGAGGCCCAACAGGATGTGTTGCAGAGAGGTGGGAGCATGTTTGGTATCGGTATGCCGGAGCTGCTCGTGATCGCCGTGATCGCGCTGCTCGTGGTGGGCCCGAAGAAATTGCCCGATATTGCCAAGGCGCTGGGGAAGGGGCTTGCCGAATTCCGCAAGGTCACGGACAACGCTACCGACACGATCAAGGAGACCCTGAAAACGGACGATTTGAAGAAGGATATGGACGAGATCAAGGATTCCCTGCTGCATGGGAAGGAGGCAGGGGCAGAGTCCCCCGTCTCCCCGCCGCCCCCTGACGGGGCAGCGCCCAAAGCCACGAATCCGGACAACCCCCAAACCCAGCCCTGACCGTTCATCCGATCCGCACAGGCCATCTCATCTATGGAAAACGAGCGCCCCGAAGAAGACAAAATGCCGTTGACGTCGCATCTCGAAGAGCTCAAAACGAGGCTGATCCGTATCCTGATCGCGGTCGGCATCGGTTTCGGCGTCTGCTACCTCTTCAAGGACTGGTCCTTCCGCATCATCACCAAACCCCTCGTCGACGCCATGCCGGCGCAGAGTTCGATGATCTTCACCGGGCTTCCGGAGGCGTTTTTCATCCACATGAAAATCGCATTCTTCGCATCGCTGTTTCTGACCGCCCCATACACCCTTTTCGAGATCTGGCGCTTCATCTCCCCGGGGCTCTATAAAAACGAAAAAAGGCTCATCTTTCCGTTCGTCTTTTTTTCGACGCTCCTTTTCGTCGGCGGCGTTCTCTTCGGTTACTTCCTCGCGCTCCCGCCGGCCTTCCGTTTCTTCGTGAGTTTTTCCACTGACTTTCTCAAGCCGATGATCTCGTTCAGGGAATACCTCAGCCTGACGCTCAAATTCCTGCTCGCCTTTGGTCTCTGCTTCGAAATGCCCGTTTTCATGTTCTTCCTGGCCAAACTCGGCATTGTCAACTCGAAAATGCTGGCGCGACAGAGGCGTTACGCGATCCTGATCATCTTCATCGTCGCCGCCATCCTGACCCCCTCTCCCGACGCCGTCAGTCAGATCCTGATGGCCGTTCCGTTGATGGTTCTTTACGAGGTCAGCATTGTTGTGGCAAAATTTGCCCGCCGGGTGCGACCCGAACCGGAGAAGCAGGCGGGTGAGAAGCCAGAGAGAGCGGACCAGCCATGACCATCAATCGCTATAAATCCCGCAGGAAGCGACCGTCGTCCCGTCGCACCCTGCTGGGCATGATCATCGTTTCGATCCTCGTACTCTTCGTCGCCGTTGCGCTGGCGGGAAGCAGCGTGGTCTATTACGTTCTCCTCAAGGAGCTCCCCAGCATCGCCGCCTTGAAGGATTACCGGCCCAGCATCACGACGCGGGTCTATGCGGACAACAACGAACTGATCGACGAATTCTTCCTCGAAGACCGGAAGATCATCAAATACGAAGACATCCCGAAGATCGTGATCCAGGCCTTCGTGGCGGCCGAGGACGCCCGCTTCTTCCAGCACAGCGGATTCGACATGCAGAGCATCTCCCGTGCATTTTTCAAGAATGTCGAGGCGGGCCGGATCGTCCAGGGGGGAAGCACGATCACCCAGCAGGTCGCCAAATCCCTCTATCTCTCGCCGGAAAAAAGCTATATGCGGAAGATCAAGGAGGCGCTGCTCGCCTACAAAATCGACCGCTACCTGACCAAGGAAGAGATCATCACCCTCTATCTGAACCACATCTACCTCGGTCACGGTTCCTACGGCATCGAGGCCGCCGCCCAGGGGTATTTCGGGAAAAGCGCCAAGAATCTTTCCCTGCCGGAAGCGGCCATGCTGGCCGGGCTTCCCAAGGCCCCGAGCAACTACTCCCCCTATCTCCACCCGGAACGGGCCTATCAGCGACAGGTTTACGTGCTCAACCGGATGCTGGAGGACGGGTACATCACCCCCCGCGAAAAGGAGAAGGCGCTCTCGACCTTCATCAAACTCCGATCGATCAAGCCGAAAGACAAGATCGCCCCATACTTCATCGAGAACATCCGCCGCTACATCCAGGAGAAATACGGCAGCGACGTCCTCTACAAGGAAGGGCTGGAGGTTTACACCACGCTGAACATCCCGATGCAGAAGGCGGCGAGGGATGCGGTGGAACAGGGTCTGCGGGAGTTGGAGGAACGGGAAAAATACGAGAAGGGGGCGGTCCAGGGGGCCTTCCTGGCAATGGATCCGAAAACCGGCGCCATCCGGGCGATGGTCGGAGGACGCAACTTCCAGCGGAGCGAGTTCAACCGCGCGACCCAGTCCCGACGACAGCCCGGATCGGCCTTCAAGCCGCTGATCTATACCGCTGCCTTCGACAAGGGGTTGACGCCGGCGACGATCATCGTGGATTCGCCCATCGTCTATCCCGATCCCCTGCAGCCCGATGGGGTCTGGAATCCGAAAAATTTCGATGGGAAGTTCGAGGGGCCCACGACGCTTCACAACGCGCTGATCCACTCCCGGAACATCGTGACCATCAAGATCCTCGAGGAGATCGGCGTCGATTATGCGGCCGCCTACGCGGCCAACATGGGGATCGCCTCGCCCATATCCCGCAACCTCACGATGGCCCTTGGCACCTCCGGCGTCACGCTCCAGGAATTGGTGCGGGCATACGGCGTTCTGGCCAACGGGGGGAAACGGGTGCAGCCCTATTTCATCCGGAAAATCGTGGACCGAACAGGGCACGTCTTCGAAGAGGCGCAGCCCAGGGCCGAGCAGGTGATCGATCCGCGGATCGCCTTCATGACCAGCTATGTCATGCAGGACGTGGTCGAAAGCGGGACGGGACAGCGGGTGCGGAGACTCGGACGGCCGGTCGCCGGCAAGACCGGAACGACCGACGACACCAGGGACGCCTGGTTCATGGGATTCACGCCGTCCCTGGTCGCCGGGGTATGGGTGGGCTTCGACCAGGAGCGGCCCATGGGCCGTCAAGAGGTAGGCGGAAGGGCGGCGGCGCCGATCTGGCTCTACTTTGCGGAGAAGGCCATGGCGGGAACGCCGGTCGAGCTCTTTCCCGTTCCCGAAGGGATCGTGTTCGTGCGGGTCGATCCAAAGACCGGCGCCCCGGCCAGATTCTGGACCCGCGATCCGATCTACGAATGCTTCCTCGAAGGCACGACGCCCGAAGACGCCGAAACGATCGAGCCTGCCAATCTTCCCCGCGGTGCAAAGCGATTGGACACGGACCCCGATCCGGAATAAACTTTTCCCGTATCAATGGATTCCGCCAAGGGCAGGCAGTCCGTCGATCATCGTCCCGTCTGCGCTGCCATTGAGTTGAAACCCCGCGATATTCCCGTCCGACGAGTAGGCAACATAGGTGGCCCCGCCGATATCGTGCAGGAGAACAGATCCTCCTGCGGCCATGCCCCGGAACCGTAACATCCAGGTCTACCCTCTGATATCTTTATGCCGTTGTTATAACAAACCTTCAGCCTTTTGTTGATCGCTTGATCACCGGAATACTTCTGGATGCGACTGATTTGGCTGCCGTAATCCTTATCGCTCACATAAACATTGCCCGATGAATCAACGGCTAGGGCAATGGATGATTAAGAGTACACTCGATACAATCGTTATTCATGTCGATATCGGCTTTTCCCTACCGTCTTGAATTCATTCTACCTTATTCAATATGCACGGTTCACCGCAAGGTCAGTCCGGTTTCTTATGTTGTTGGGACAACAGGTTGAAAACCGGCATCACCCGTGACGGTCCTTGCACTTGTATGTTGTTTGAATTCATAATGAAGGATTCTTCTTGACAAGTTAGTAAGCGTTTACTATCATGTTCATGCGACTATCCAGAGGGGGATGTTTTCATGGATCTGTTGACCAAATTGAAGGGCCTGTTTCAGCCGTCGATCGTAAAAGAGATTGAAGGGGGAACCTGGGGGCATCTGGTAAACGCCCATGGCATGGACGTCGATTCGCTGTCCCAACACATCCGTTGTATCGACAAATCCGGCGTCAAAGACGGCATTCGGGTCAAAATGCTCCGCATCTTCTCCCTGCGCGAGGTTTCAGCACGGGGGATCGCCGTCACCGGTTGGGAAACCTTCGACCGCCACCCGGAACTCATCCTGTTCGAGGGCTACCTCGACAGCAACAACACGGCGCACCTCGAGCGGAAGAACGGGTCCTGAAGCCCCGCCTTCCTGCTTCCGGTACGGGCTTGAACGGCCCCCTGGGCCGGTCCGTTCAGCGGTCCATCCCGTTCGCTCCCAGATAGCAGACCGCCTTCTGGCTCTGCGGGTCGGCCACGACATGGGCGTGGAGTCCGCCCGCGGCCGACGGCAGATCGAAGACCCGCACGATCCCTCCGAACCGCTCCGCATCGGGAAGCAGCTTAGCCAGAACGTTAGGAAGACCTTCGAAGATCCGACGGTTGAACTCCGCCTCCGGATCGTTGGGATAGACGGGCAGGTAGATGATTCTCGCCTCGACGAGATCGAGGAAGAAATGGGTCCCGTAGGAGACCTCCGGCACCTGCCCCGCCTCTTCGCGGGCCATCTCCACCAGCACCGTCGTATTGTTGATGTCCGAATAGGTGACGTTCACGCCCAGGTGGATGTTGCTGCTCCCCCACCGCCCCGGCCCCATCATGAGGATTCGTCCCCGGGCCACGTCGGGATGTCCGTTGATCCGCCCGACAACGCGGCCGAGTGACCGCTTCACCTCCGGTGACTCGATTGCGCCATACCGCTCAGGATCGATGTAGAGAAGGAAACGGATCGGGGGCGTGATGCCGCCGCTGATCGTCCGGGCAGACCGGAAGAGGACCCGTTCGGGGGGGATGTTCTCGGGGAGAAGAACCCGGCCGGTCACCCCCGGAAGCCGCATCGGCCGGCATTGGAGGAGGTTGATCCGGATCCGCCCGTCGTCGCCGACCGCGGCGGTGAACTCGGTATCGATCGGCTGTCCGTATGCCTGCTCCAGCCGGGTCAACATCTCTCCGATGAGGCCAACAAAACCGGTTTTCGCGACCAGAAGGTTGAAGGTCAGGATCATCTCTTCGCGGGTTGTCTCCAGACGGCTGGTCCAAGGGTCTGCGGGATAGCCGTCCTTCATCAGGGAGACGAGCAGGTGTAGGTTCGGATACGTGCGCCCCTCCAGTACCTCCTCGACCGGACGGGTCGCCAGGGTATTGTTCTGCAGATCGATGAGATCGATCTCCCACTGGGAGTATTTGGCAATCTTGGCGCCGGACTCCGGCCTGAGCTGGGGATGGCTCACCGCGATCATCCGGGGGTAATCGTTCCCGACCCGATTGACCGCCCGCGTCCCCAAGCCGAAGACGAGGCGGATCATGCCCCGGGAAGGATCGATCCGGTCCGTCCAGGCGTAGAGGTTCCGTGAGAAGGCCACCCCGGCCAGGCTGGGGAAGAAGAACCCCTTGAACGGCGTTCCGGATACGCGCTGGACCAGGATCGCCATCTGTTCGTCGCTTTCACCCAGTCCCCGGGCGTGGCGGTAGGCCATCGCGTCCGGGTTCAGGGCGCTGGCATAGACGAGCTTCACCGCCCGTGTAAACACTTCGAGCCTCTCCTCCGGCGTTCCCTGGTTCGCGCAATACTCGCTGCGGTACTTGCCGGCGAAGGCGTTCCCGAAGTTGTCCTCCAGCAGACTGGAGGAACGGGCGATGATCGGCGCCTGGCCGAAGTAGGCCAGCATGTCACGGAATTGCTCCATGACCGTCGGAGAAAAGCTCCCGGCCAGGAAGCGCTTCTCCACCTCTGAGAACTCCTCGTGCGAGATACTCGTGGCGCGGGACAGCTGGAGTCGGAGTCGGAAGAGGTCATTGTTGACGAGAAAGGTGAAAAAGACGTCCGAACCGATGTAGAAGGAATCATGCGCTTCGAGGACCTCCGCGAAGTCCGTCGCTCCCTTTTGCGACAGCAGGATCCTTCGGGCAATGAGCATCCCCGCCGCCTTGCCGCCGATCCGTCCCGAACCGATCAGGCGATTCCGGATGGCGAACAGATCGTTCAAGGTCACGTAGGCATCCACGAGACGGTTGAATTCGGGATGGTTCCCGATCATCATCCGGGAAAGTTCCTGCTTGAGGGCGGCAATCTCCGTCGTCGTCTCGTCGAGGGGTTTTCCCGACTCCTGGTAACGGGTGAGCCGGCGGTATACGCTCTCCCACGGCGCAAGCGATTGCGTCCTCCGCTGCAGAGGGTTGCGGCTCGCCGAAGCCGACACCGCCGCGGCATCGCCGCTCCCGAAGACCGGCTTCCACTCGCCTTCCGCCATCGTATGCGGCAGGAACATCTGCGGGGAGTAGCGGTCCCACACCTTCAGCGGGTGGAGATAGAGCTTGCCGTCGACCTGATAGACATCCACCAGCACCTGTGTGGTGTCCCTGATCCGGGCAACGGCGCCGTGGCCGTGACGTCCGCGGGTGAGCGCGAAATAGGCCACCGTGTCGAGTTCGAAGAGGAACGGGCAGGTCACCTGGAAGAAATTCGCCAGGAGTTCGTCTGTGGCCCATTCCACGACGAGTGCCGAGAGGTTGTCGAAGACGTAGAAGACCTCCCGGCCCTTCGCCTCGATAATCTGATGGAGCATGGCGCTGAAGGCATCGAATCCCGCCTGGGCATTGACCGGGATCGTGTCGCATCCCTCCATGTCCGTCAGGATCGGAGGGTGCGGCGCGAACCGCAAGTAGACGACGCGCCGTCCGTCCCGGACCGCCTTGTGGGCAAACGGTTCCGCAAAGCGCCGGTAATCCTCCAGATGGTCGACCTGCCAGACGACATTGTCGCCCAATCGGAGGCCCTGGAGCACCTTGTCCAGCGTCTCAAGGCCACTGGTCACGAATCGGGATGGCATCGTTCCTTCCTGCATGGGAAAAAGTGTCCTTCCGGGTCAAACGCGCGTCGCGCCAACATGTACCGCGGATCATACTATCACATTTTGTTGTTGGAGCGTAATTTATACCGTCCCGGATCGATGCCATGCTTTGCAATGCGCAACCCGATCATCCGTTCGGTAATGCCCATAGAGCGTGCCGCCTTGGCCATATTGCCCCGGGAGCGTTCCAATGCGTTGATAATGATCTCTTTTTCCATACGGGATATCGTCCCTTTGAACGTTCCCGATTGATCTTGCGTGGTGACGACATCAAAGACCTGGAGGTTCGGTGGAAGATGATGACTCTGGATATTGCCGTCATCGCACAGCATGACCGCTCTTTCGATGTAGTTCTCCAGTTCCCTGACATTGCCCGGCCAGTGGTAGTTCATAAGCTTTGCGGTTGCGGCAGGAGAGATGCTGTCGATTTTCTTTCGATGCTCTCGGCTGTATTTTTGAATGAAATGGTCGGCCAGGAGCATGATGTCGGCCCGGCGTTCTCGCAATGGCGGCACGACGACAGGAAAGATATTGAGCCGATAGTAGAGATCCTCGCGGAATTTTCCCTCCCGGATGGATATCGCCAGGTCCTTGTTCGTTGCGGCAATGATTCGTACATCCGACTTGATCGTTGTATTTCCGCCAATCCGCTCAAACTCCTTTTCCTGAATGACTCGCAACAGTTTTACCTGAACGGCAAGTGACAGTTCTCCGATTTCATCGAGGAAGATCGTTCCTTTATCGGCCATTTCGAACCGTCCCTTACGGGCCATGGTCGCGCCCGTGTATGCCCCTTTTTCATGACCGAACAGTTCGCTTTCAATGAGAGATTCTGTAAGGGCCGCACAATTGACCTTGACAAAAGGCTTGTCGGCACGCATTGAATTGTAATGGATGGCGTGGGCCACCCGCTCCTTTCCCACGCCGCTTTCACCGAGGATGAGAACCGTCGTATTCGTCTTGCTTACCGTTTCAATAAGCTCGTAGATACCCATCATGACCTTTGAGCTGCCGACGATGGATTTGGGGTGGTATCGGATTTTCAGTTGATCCTGGAGTCGCTGGTTTTCCTGGATGACCTTTTGCATTTTCTCCTGGGCGAGCTGACGCAGGCGCACGGCCTGTGAGATGGTTGAGGCAACGATCGTCAGAAGGCGTATGTCCCCCTCAAGCGCCTTTTTTTCCTTTGAAGGCCGGTCGGCGGAAATGGTTCCTATGGTCTCGCTGCCGATTTTGATCGGGACACAAATGAAGGCGATGTCGCTCTTGTTAAGATTTTTTCGTGAACCCGTCCGGTCGAGGAATAATGGCTCATCGGAAATCCTCGGAACAATGATTGCCTTGCCGGTGTCGATCACCTTGCCTGTGATTCCCTCCCCGATTTGGTATTTGCCTTTGGCCTGTTCCTCTGGTTTCAGCCCATACGCCTCTTCGATGACGATCTCACCCCGATTCCGATTCAGGATCGTAAGGGTGCCTCGGGGGATCTCCATGTGCTCGGCAGTCATACGCAAAATCGGTTTCAAGGCCATCTTCAAGTCCAGGGTATCGCTCAACTTCATGCTGATTTCAAACAGCAGGGAGAGCTCCGAAAGTTGTTGCGGTTGTGTGCCATCGGTCATCATTCTAATCCCGTTTGCGTTGCGAGGAGTAATCGGATGGGCTTTGGGTACTCGTCTTCCGAACACTCCTGCAGGGTTTTGCCAGGGAGAGTCCCGTAAATGATTTTCATCGTGCCGGCATTCAAGGAGTTTTTCATCTCGGGTTAAACACATTCCTCCTCATGGATTCCTCTGACCAGGCATAGGGCAACGATAGTGCCAATGCTTTGGATGATCTGTATGTCATTGAATATAGGTATTCATTGTCATAACCATAACGGACAGGTCAATAAATGATGGAGCAACTTTGTATCGTTTCCCGTGCAGTATAACAAAGTTGTGATCACCTGTGGCATGCACCCTAACACACTCGCTGGTGCTGCCAAGATCGATTCCGACATGTTTACATCGCGCTGCCCTGGTACCCAACGAACAAAGGGTGCGGTCTCGAAAGCCGCACCCTTTGTTCAATCTAAGCTCGAACTGTTGCTGAAAAGTGTTCCGTATCTCACCCGATGGCCTTGAAACCCGTATCACCTGTCCGCACCATGATGCACTCCTCCAGTGGAACGACGAAGATCTTGCCGTCGCCGATTTTCCCGGTTCGGGCACCCTTGATGATCGCATCAATGGTCGGTTTCACGAAGTCGTCGTTGACTGCGATCTCGAATCGGACCTTGTCCAGGAGGTTGACCTCGGTAACGGCACCTCGATAGGATTCTGTATATCCACCCTGTGCGCCGCATCCGATCACGCTGGAGACCGTCATTTTCCCCACCTTCGCTTTGACGAGTGCCTGCTTGACGTCGGTCAATTTTTCGGGTTTCACAATGGCTATAATCAATTTCATTTCGATTCTCCTTTCAAGATAGTATGCCGCCAAGCGAAAAGATCATTTCGTCAGGAATCCCTGGAAATCGGGATATGCCTTTGTGCCGTGTTCGCCGAGATCCAGTCCGATCGTTTCCTCCTCTGCCGATACCCTTAGTCCCGCAATCATCTTGAGCGCGTACCATACGGCGCAAGCGATAACGAAAGTGAAAATCCCGACCGCCACGACGCCTGCCGCCTGGGCAGCCAAAAGCTTGAATCCGCCGCCGAAGAACAGGCCGCTGCCGGTCGCCGTGCCCGTGATCTTGTCCTGGGCAAAGAGGCCCACAGCCAAGGTGCCGAAAATGCCGTTAACCAGGTGAACCGAGAGAGCGCCCACCGGATCGTCGATCTTCAGCCTGTCGAACATCAGCACGGCGAAGACCACAAGCATGCCGGCAATAAGGCCGATGACGGCAGCCGATCCGACGCTCACGAACGCACAGGGCGCCGTGATCGCGACCAGCCCCGCGAGCGCGCCGTTGATGATCATGGAGAGGTCGGGTTTCTTCTGGATCAGCCACGAGACCACGGCCGAACTGAGTATGGCCGTCGCGGCCGCGGTATTCGTGGTCACGGCGATGTGCGCGATGGCGCTTCCATCGCCCACGCCCATCGTGGAACCGGGATTGAATCCGAACCACCCGAACCACAGGACGAGTCCGCCGAGAGTGACGAGGGACATGTTGTGTCCGAAGATCGGGTTGACGGATCCGTCAGCACGGTACTTGCCGAGGCGCGGGCCGAGCATCAGCACGCCGGCGAGGGCCGCCCATCCGCCCACCGAGTGGACGACCGTGGAACCGGCGAAGTCGAACATTCCCAGAGAGGCGAGGAATCCACCGCCCCAGATCCAGTGGCCCGTGATCGGATACATGATCCCCACCAGGATGAATGAAAAGAAGATGAAGGAGTGGAACTTGATCCGTTCCGCTACCGCACCCGAAACAATCGTAGCGGCTGTTCCGGCGAAGACGAGCTGGAAAAAGAACTTTGCCCAGAGCGGCACGCCGGCCCAATTGATCGCGGCATAAACGCCCTTGTATGCATCGCCGATCGCCGGGCTGTTGTCGGCGCCGCCGGCAAAGAAGAGTCCCTCCAAACCGAAAAGGGACGTTCCGTTGCCGAACATGAGCCCCCAGCCGATGAACCAGAACGATACCGAGGCGATCGCAAAGACGATGAAATTCTTCGCCAGGATGTTGACCGCGTTCTTGGCCCGACACAATCCGGACTCCACCATTGCGAAGCCCAGGTTCATAAAAAAGACGAGAAATGCGGTGAAAAGCACCCATGCGGTATCTATTCCCACCTGCATGAAACTTTTCAGATCGTCCAGCGTTTTTTGTGTAACCGGCGCAGCCGGCGTCGGTGAGGTGGCGGCCGACTGACTCACCATGGAGGGCGCTTGCACCTGGGTCTCTTCGGCAAAAGCCGGAAAGGGTGACAAATACAACAGGCAGACCATCATAATCATGATGCCTATCAATCTATTCATTTTATAACCTCCTTTGTTTTGTCTCCCCGATACAGGGCGACGTCAACAAGACATGTTCGCCATGTTTTCGCCGGATCCTTAGAAACTGAAGCTCACCAGCATGCCGCCCACGAGGTAAGATCCATCGCGTTCGGATGGCGCAGCGGTACCCTTCAGGCCCTTTCCCTTCATTTCATCCTTTGCATCGCCGGTCAGCGGGAAGATGTAGGAAAGCGTCGGCGTCAACGTTACATAATTCGATACCTTGATCGGCAGGCTCGCCGACATCATGCCGTCGTGGAAGCTGTTGAACTTGTCGGTCGTCGCCAGGGCGTCGCTGTCGTATTTCGCGTAGGTTTCCGCATCGGTGCTCAGCAGGTAGCCGGCCGAGGCTGCCAGTTTCAGCGAGACCGCATCGTTCAGGCCGATGACATGGGAGACTCCGAGCAGGAAATACCAGTTGCGGTAATGGTCGATCTCTTTGTAGACCGTCAGCGTCGGCGTCAGCATGGTATTGAGCGAGACGGTGGCGAAGATCTCCTGGGAATCGTTCGGGTCCGCGGCATCTTTATTCGGGGAAGCGAGTCCGTAGTATATATAGCCGCCGCCTACATTGAAGAGTCCCAGCGTTTTGCCGTAGGAGAGGGTCAGGTCCGTTTCGTTCCACGTCCCGGTATAAGTTGCGCCCGCCGGGGAGTAGGGCTGGGTATCCAGATTTCCCCAGAGGTTCGCCGAAAAGCCCTTGTAGGCGACCGTCATGGATGGTTGGATGACGACACTGTTCCGGGTCAGTTCGTATCCTCTCCAGACGTACTGGCTGAGGGCGGCGGCCGTGAAGTCCCCGATAGGCTTTTCCTCTTCGGCCCGGATCGGCGCGACCGGGACTGCCAGCACAAGGGACACGAGTAAACCGATTGCTAACAACTTTTTAAATACTGACTGCTTTTGCATAACCTTTCCTCCTTGTCTGCGATTCTCAAGTCCATATTGTTTGATGAAACCGGATGCGCCCTCCAACGCCGATTTCATTTGAATCGCTATAGGGCAAAGACGGTGCCAAACGCACACATGAACTGTATCTATATGGATTGATGAGCAATAACTTGGAACGACCTGTGTGGTCGGGAAGAGGATTGGGAAACCGATATGTGGTTTTTACCGCCTGGTCCTACGAAAAGGTGGGATTCCCTTGACCGGGATGCCGGGGTATCATACATTCCTTCTGTAGCAAGCACACCTAACTCCCCAATTCAGAGCGATTGCCGGAGCAGGGCATGCGTTCCGTGGAACAGGACAAAATTTGACAAATAAAAAAGCCGGGGCGCTCATGTCCCCGGCCTGTTCAGCTTCATAAGTTTCTTGTTTCGGAAACGGTCCAGAATAACGGAGTGGCGGTCAGCCGATGGCGCTCCCGCCCCGCTCGCCCGAGCTGATCCGGATGCAGTCGGCCAGTTCCAGGACGAAGATTTTTCCGTCACCGACTTCACCCTGGCCGCTCCGGGCACCCTGGTTGATCGCGGCAATGGTCGGCTCCACGAACTCCTCGTTTACGGCGATATCGAGCCGCACCTTCCTCAGAAGACCGCCGACCTCCTTTGCTCCGCGGTAGATCTCGGTGTACCCCTTCTGCCTTCCCTGTCCGAGGACATTGGAAACCGTCATCAGATTCACGTCCACTGCTTCAAGCGCCTGTTTGACCTCCTCCAACTTGTGGGGTTGGATGATCGCAACGATGTATTTCATGATCCTGATCCTCCTATTCCACGACCGTGTAGGCCGATTCGCTCTGCTGTGTCAGGTCGAGCCCGACGATTTCATCCTTCTTTTCCACCCTCATCCCCACGACGCGGTCGACGATCTTGAAGATGATCCAGGTCATGGCGGCAGCGAAGGCCGGCGTCACGATGATCAGCAGAAGCTGGACGAGAAACTGATGGGGATTTCCGAACAGCAGGCCGTCCGCCCCGGCGGCGTTGACCGCCTTTTCCGCAAAAATTCCTGTGGCAATGGTTCCCCAGATCCCGCCCACGCCGTGGACGCCGAACGCGTCCAGGGAGTCGTCGTATCCGAGTTTCACCTTGATCAGGACCACGGCGATGTAACAGAACACCGACACCAGAACACCGATCCAGATGGCGTTCATGGGGCTGACGAACCCGCAGGCGGGGGTCACCGCAACGAGGCCTGCGACGGCGCCCGTTGCCGCACCAAGAACGGTCGGTGCACCGTGATGCCGCCATTCGATGAGCGCCCATGTCAATCCCGCGGCGGCCGTGGCTGCGTGCGTCGTCACGAAGGCGTTGGCGGCCAACTCGTTCGCTCCCAGCGCACTGCCGGCATTGAAACCGAACCAACCGAACCAGAGCAGCGCCGCGCCGAGGACGGTGAAGGGTAGGTTGTGCGGCCGGAACGGCTGTCGTTCGTATCCGCACCTTTTGCCCAGCAGGATCGCCAGCGTCAGGGCCGAAATCCCGGAGCTTACGTGGACGACGATCCCTCCGGCGAAATCCAGAGCGCCGAGATTTCTGAGCCAGCCTCCAATGCCCCAGACCCAGTGCGCCAGGGGATCGTATACGAAGGTGGTCCACAGCACGGTGAAAAGCAAAAAGGCGGAGAATTTCATCCGTTCTGCGAATGCCCCGATGATGAGGGCCGGCGTGATCACGGCGAACATCGCCTGGAAGATCATGAACGCCTGATGGGGAATGGTCGCCGCGTAATCGGCGTTCGGCTGACCGCCGACGAAGCTCAGGCCCGCCCACTTCAGGCTGCCAATGATCCCCCATCCGCTATCCGGACCGAAGGCCAGGGAATAGCCGAAAAGGACCCACTGCAGGCTGATCACGCAGACAATCATCAAACACTGCATCAGGATGGAAAGGATGTTTTTCCGCCGCACCAGACCACCGTAAAAAAAGGCCAGCCCCGGGACGGTCATCCCCAGAACCAGCACCGCCGAGATCAGAACCCACGCTGTATCTCCCGTATTCATGATGCCTTGCCTCCTCGTTTTCATTGCTTACGGGATCGTCGCGGACCCGTCGCTTTCCGACGGCTGACGGCAGCGGTGACGTCCGGATTCGGTCCCGTTCAATGGGGGATAAGGCAAAGACGGTGCCATGGGAAACGACGGAAAGCCAATACATCAATATCGTTATTGATTCGTACGGGACCCGGGGGGATTGCGTGCGTGGCGTGGACGTGACAATTTTGTGCCGATTGCGCAGGGTTCAACAAAAATGTGGTCCGCCGGCGGCGGCCAGGGAGAGGTCCCGGGGAAAAAGGGTTGCCCCGTCCGGGAAGTTTAAGGTATGAGACAAGACATGATCACGGAAGACGAACGGAAACGATACGTCCGACAGAGCCTGACGCTCGGGGAGGCCGGGCAGGAAAGGCTCAAATCGGCGCGGGTTCTCGTCGCCGGCGCCGGGGGGCTGGGAACGGTGATCTCCCTCTACCTTGCCGCTGCCGGCGTGGGGCATTTGAGGATCGTTGACTGCGACGTGGTCGAGCCGAGCAATCTCAACCGCCAGATCCTCCACTGGAACGACGACATCGGAAGGCAAAAGACCGCGTCCGTGGAGGAGAAGCTCGCCGCCCTCAACCCCCTGATCTGCATCGAGCCGATCCATGGAAGGATCGCAGAGGAAAACATCGACGAGATGACACGGGGGTGCGACCTGATCGTCGATGCGATGGATAATTTTCCGACCCGTTATCTGCTGAACCGGGCCGCCGTCCAAGGGGGCATCCCGTTCATTCACGGCGCCGTGAGGGGATTCTTCGGCCAGGTCACGACGATCCTCCCCGGAAAAACCCCCTGCCTGCGCTGCCTGTTCCATGCGCCCCCCCCGCAGGCGCCGTGTCCGATCCTCGGGGCGACCTGCGGCGTCATCGGCTCCATCGAGGCGACGGAGGCGATCAAGCTGATCACAGGGCAAGGAGCGCCGCTGGCCGGCCGCCTCTTCATCTGGGACGGTCTTGCCCTCAGCGCCGATACCGTTGCGGTCGCACGGGACCCCGCCTGTCCCGTCTGCAGGGTTCACGAGGGGGCCTGAAGTCCGGCCCGCCGCCGCGCGGTCAGGAGAGATCGATTCTCCGCGCGCTGCTGACTGGAAACGGGTATTCCATCTGCCTGGCCGCGGCTTGTGCCACGGCATCCCCATAACACCGGGCAACGACCTTCAGCGCCATGTCGATGCCTGCGGAGATGCCGGCCGAGGTGAACAGATCGCCGTCTTCCACGAAATGCAGGTCTTTTTCGACACGGGCTCTGGGAAACAGCGCCTGCATCCAGTCCAGGGAGCGCCAGTGGGTGGTCGCCCGCCTGCCGTCGAGCAGTCCGGCCTTTCCGAGAAGCAGCGCGCCCGTGCAGACCGAAGCGAGCAATTCAACCTGGCGGGAGCGCTCGGCGATCCATCCCAGAAGCCTTCCGTTGTTCATGGCCGCCCGCGTTCCCCAGCCGCCCGGCACCACGAGGATGTCCAGGGCCGGACAATCATCCAACCCGTAATCCGGCAGAATCCGCATGCCGCCCGCCGTCGCCAGGGGATCAAGATTTTCGGCCACCAGAAAGACATGGAACGGCGAGGGCTCCTCCCGACGCCTCTCCTCGTTCAGACGGGCGACCGAGAAGACCTCGAAGGGACCGCAGAAATCGAGCACCTCGACGTCTTTGAACACGAGAATTCCGGTCTGTTTTGGTCCCACGTTCATGCCTCCCTGCAGGGGGTCATTCGGTCGCAACGGCCCGCCAGCGACTCGGTCAGATCGGCGCGGATCATCCGCGGGCGCCAGGGACAACGTTGTCGCGACATAGATCGCTCTGGATCCCCGGGTCCGCATCGGTTTCGTGGAGCCGCAGGCCAGGCCGTCCCGGCTAATATGCCGTTTCCAGGTGACGCTTTTCCTTCGGAGGCGCGATGAGGCGGTGGCGCTTCACGCCGTAGACCACCAAAGGCAGTAGAGCGGCGGCGACCAGAAGCGCAATGCGGCCATCCGGATGGAACAGGATCACCAGCGAACCCATGGACATCGCCGCGCGCCATGCCATGTTCGCATTCCGGCTCTGGAAGAACTTCCCGAAGATCGCAAAGGAGATGCCGCAGCAGCCGATCGCCACGAGCAGCATGTCCGCGATCTGAAGCCAACCGGGCTCCACCACAAGGTTGAAGCGGGTGAAGATCGCAAAGGTCATGATCGTGACGGGCAGGCACATCTTGAGCGCCTGGAACATGGTCCGCATGAACGAGGCCTCGGCGATCCGCGCCGACACCGCCGCGGTCAGTGAGGTCGGCGGCGACAGTTCGCCCCAAACGGCGATCAGAAAGGAGAAGAAATGGGCGATCCAAGGGTCGATCCCCAGACGGCGCATGGGATCGACGATGATGACCGCCAGGATGATGTAGGTCGCGGTCGGCGGCAGTCCTGTGCCCACGAGCCAGCCGAAAATCCAGGCCATCACCACCATGGCGATGACGTGCCATTCGCCGACTTTCAGGAGCATCCCCCCCATGCGGTTGATGAAGCCCGTCACGGTAAACAGGCCGATCATGATCCCCAGCGTCGAGAGGAGCAGAAGGAGATACGAGGTCATTTCGGCGTGCGTCTCGATCATGATGCGTAAATTTCTGAGAATGCCGTCCTGCCCCGTCGCCTGGTCCTTGCGCACATACTTGAAATAGAGGAACAGGAGCACCAGGAGGCCGAACATGAAGGCCCCGGTATAGAGACCCGCGAGTTGCTCCCCGTAGTTGAACACCCCCATGATGACGGTCAGATAGATGATCCCGATGAAGAAGATAGCGGTTTTGATCTGCTCGTAGACGGGCATGGTCGACCCCTCGATCGCCGACCCGGGCATGGTCGACACGCTCATCAGATACACGGAAAGGGACAGCGTGGAATAGTAGACGAAGGCCAGGGCAAAGCCGCGGAGCACGACGTTCCAATAGGGGACGCCGAGGAACTCCGCCATCACGAAACCGGCCACGGCCATTACCGGCGGCATGAGAAGCCCTCCCATCGACGCCGCGGACTCCACGGCCCCGGCAAATTCTCCCGGCACCCCGTAACGCTTCATTAGCGGAATCGTGAAGGCGCCGACCACCGTGGCGTTGGCCGCCCCGCTGCCGCTGATCATGCCGACCGCCGACGAGGCGAGGACGGCCGTCTGGGGGATCGTGTGCCGCGACTTCCCGGCGATCCGACGCATGAAACTGACCATGGCGTTCTGGGCGCCGAATCCGTTCGCCGCCGCCGCCAGCAGCAGGAACGCACCGATCGTGGTCAACGCGATCTGTGCGTACTGACCGTAGATGCCCGTCGAAAGCTCGACCGTGCTCGAAGTGATCACCCGGTGGAAGGAGGTCCCCGGATGCCAGAAAAAATCGATCGGGCTCAGATACCCCCAGAGCGTGTAGAAGATCAGCACCACATTCATCCAGAAGAGTTCCCGATGGACGACCCGCGAGAGCTCCATGACCAGCAGGAAGACCAGGAGCCCCATGATGAAATCCTCACGGGTGTAGGATCCCTGACGATAGATCGAAATGTCCTCGTATTCCATATGGAAATGGTAGAACGCATAGCAGCAGATCCCGATGTAGACGATCACGATGATGCGGTTCGCGACCGGCGGCAGCCCCTTGTAGATAAACCCGTTCTTGTGCATGTGCAGGATCCTCACCGTCAGGGCGATCGGTATGAGGTTGGCCACGAGTTCCAGAGGGCCGCCGTACCCTTTGTAAAAATACCAGCACAGCCAGACGAACATGACGGTCGAAATGAGGAAGATGAGGTTGTTGAGACTGACATGGCGCGAAATCCGGTCGCTCGACATGATCCCCCCCTGTCGGTTGTTCAGGTCAAAGGTGTCCCTCCCGGCGCAGGCCGGACGCCGGCCCTTACATGGGCCAGTTTTGCGTCTCTTCGCGGTTTTTGACCGTGATGATCGCGGATGGCCCGTTGCACGTCCGCTGCAATGCGTGGATCAGGGCACACGATCGGCCCCGGGCCATCCGTTCATGGAATCACTTGCCGGCGATCGTCCACTGGTCGTTCCACGCCTTGTGGTCCTTCAGGAATTTCGCCAACCCCGCATGAACGGGGGCATCCGGATTCGCCTTGATCCCGTTGACCTGCATGCCTACGAAGTCGCGGGCCATGGGTCCGAATCCTGGATCGGCCTTGACGAGGTTGTCCTTCTCGGCGAAGAACTTGTTCAACATCCTGTAAACGACCTCCTCGGGCATGTCGGGACAGACGTTGTAGGCAAACAGGAGCGGCACGCCCAGGATCGTCTGCACCCCGACGTCCTTGCTGAAGGCCTTCTTGGGGTCGACCTCCACCGGTGCAAGGTTCGCCGCGGTCAGTTTTTTGACCTCCTCCGGGCTTGGATTGATCACCTTGATGTCGAGGCGGAGTTCCGTTTCGCGCCAGTAGGACGGGAGCGATCTCCCGGCTGTCGTATAGGCGACGGCACCGGCGATGGTGCCGGCCTGCAGCGCGTCTCCCTGGGCGGATTCGCTGATCTGAAGGTGTTTGAACTGGTAGCCGAGCGCCTTGTAGATCCGCAGGAAATTGAGCCAGTTCATGAATCCGGCCGGGGTGAAAAATACGGGCTTGCCGCTGAAGTCGCCCCAGGACTTGTACTTGCCCGCATTCGGGGCGTACACGGCCATGAACGATTCCATCGGGTATGCATACCAGGTATGCACCATCCTCGCCTTGGCCGGCTTGTAATCTTTGAAGCTGCCCGTGCCGGTATAGACCTCGGTCATCCCGACATCGGCCGTGTAGCCGATCTCCGCATTGCCGTCCATCGTCGCCTTCATGGCAGCGGTGGTCGACGGATAGGGGTTGACCGTTACGGTGTACTCGCCGCCGAGCGCGGCCTCCAGCACGCTGGTCATCTGGGCCGCGACCTTGTAACCATACGAGCCCGTGCTGGACGTGGCCCAGCGGATCGATTTGCGTTCCGCTGAATAGGCGGGATGGATCGCCGAAAAGGCGAGGAAGGCGGCTAGGACCGCCGCGGATACCCAAAACTGCTCCGATCTTGTCTTCAACATGGCTTCCCTCCTTTGAATGCGGTAGAACGTTCCTGACCATCAACTCCCCCCCCCGGGGCCGGCAACGATGGGTTGCCTGTTGCGTCAAGGATATCCTATCGTGCTGTCGTCAGCACCTCCTTCCGGTTTCGGCCGCACCTCCGTGTACCGAAACCTCATTGGTCTGCAAGGAACGCGTTTCCGCGTTCATCCCCGGTCTGTCCCGATCCCGGTCATGTCGAGCCCACCGTAAACGGCGGCGGCTCGATCCTCGGCTTTCGTTCCGCATCCGGAGGAAGCGGATGGGTCTGGGCGCAGGCGCGGCGCTTTCCCAAACCCAGCCAATCCCGCACGAGATCCCGCTTGAGGAGTTGGATGGCCCGGGCGGGATCCACGCCCTTGGGACAGACCCGGGAACATTCTCCGGCATAGTGGCAGCCGAAGACCCCCTGGCGTTCAGCGATCCGATCCTTCCGTTTTCCGTCCCCGTCATCTCGCGAGTCCGTGTTGTACCGGTAGACCTGCGTCAAGGGCATGGGGCCCGGATACCGCCGGTCCGTCGCCATGGTCGGGCAGGCGGCCATGCACGCCCCGCACTTGATGCAGTAGGTGAACTGGAGGAAGGCCTCCAGTTGATGCGGGCTCTGAAAATATTCCGCGGACGGCGCGGCCATCTCCTCGGCGTCCTTTCGCACGATGTAGGGATTGAGGCTACGGTGGACTTCGAACATCGGCAAGAGATCCGGCACCAGGTCCCGGATAATGCTGAAATTGGGAAGGGCCGCTACGGTCAGGGCGGCGTCCGTCACGTCCAGGGTCTGCGTGTTGCACGCGAGCGTCGGCCTGCCGTTGATCAGCATGGCGCACGATCCGCAGACTCCCATGCGGCAGGAAAAGCGGAAGGCCAGCGTCGGATCCTGCTCCTCCTTGATCCTGTGGAGGCAGTCCAGAACCGTCATCCCCTTTTCCACCCGCAGGAGGTACTTCTGAATTCGGGGCTCATCGTCCACCGCCGGGTCGAACCGCCGGATGTAAAATGCAATGGGCATTCCGTTGGCCTGTTCCATGTCGCCTCCTTACAGGGCCGTGGTGGCTGATTTTGCGGCGATTGCGGCATACGTCCCGATGACGAAAATCACCATCCCCAGGCACCACAGGAACTTCGTGACGAACCGCTCCCGTTCCCGGGACAGGCCCAATTCAAACAGGATCGTCCGCAATCCATAGAATCCGTGATACAGAACGGCGGCCAGCAGGAGAATGTAGGTCACCGTGAAAAAGAGATGTCCGCTCCGCCAGGATACGTTTTCCCAGGCCACAGGGCTTCCGGACGCCGGGTTGAAGAGGCCGAAAATGGCGTTCATATGCATGGACACCATGTGGAGTCCTCCCAGTACGAAGATCACCATGCCCGCGATGACAAACCATGCCCAGGTGCAAGTTGCACGCATGTCGCACCCCCTCCTATTGCAGGACGAAGAAATCCATGCCCCCCGCCAGCATGACTGCGGCGGCCATAACCATCACAACGATCATGATGGGCCTTTGGACGTTCAGCGAGGTACGGTAAGGGTAAACCGGCTCTTCCGCCCTTCCGACAGCGACACCGAGCTCGATGAGGATGAGCCGCAGGCCATTGAGGCCGTGGAAGGCAAAGCAGCAGAACAGGCAAAATTCACCGATTTTCAAAAAGAGGGGACGTTTGAGGAAATCGATCGCCATGTTCCAGCTTTCCGGTCCGAAGATCCGGGAGGAGCTGGCGAAAACGTGTATCAGGAAGAAGCTCAGGATCAACAGGCCGGTGGCCCGATGGGCGATGAAGAGGTAGCGTTCCATGCCCCAGCGGCCGCCTCCGAGCCAGCCCATGACGCCCAGACGGTTATCGAATCGTTTGGTCCCGTTCATCGGTCCCTCCTTCAGTATTTCCGTTCCACTGGTTTCCAGCGGGTGATGGCGACCGGCTTGTAATGGAGCACGGGTCCCTGCGGGGTGAAGCCGACGAGGGAGTGCTTCAGCCAGTTTTCATCGTCCCGGTTCTTGAAGTCCCTCCGTGCATGTGCCCCGCGGGACTCCCGACGCGCCAGGGCCGCCGTCAGAAGAGCCTCGGCCAGGTCGAGCAGGTTCTCGATCTCCAGCACATTGACGAGGTTCGTGTTGTAGACACCCCCCTTGTCGACGACCGACACGCCGGCAAAGCGTTGTTTGAGGGCTCCGATCCTGTTCAACCCTTCCGCCATTCCCTCGCCATCGCGGTATACCCCCGCATATCGATCCATCGCCTCGCGGAGTTCCCGCTTGATGTCATAGGGATTTTCTTCGCCCTTCCGCTCCAAACGCCCCAGGATCCGCTCCTGTTCGGCTTCGATGGCGCCCAGGGGAAGTTTCGGCAGCGGCGGGTCCTCCCTGAGGTACCGCACGATCTCGCCCCCGGTGATGCCCCCCCATACAATGCATTCCGCCGTGGAGTTGCATCCGAGACGGTTGGCCCCATGAAGAGAATGGCAGGCCACCTCCCCCGCCGCCCAGACCCCACGCATCGCTGTGGCGCCGTTGATGTCCGCCTCGATGCCGCCCATCGAGTAATGGGCGACCGGCCGCACGGGAATCGGGGCAAGGATCGGATCGAGAGCCAGGAATTTCATGCATACCTCCCGGATCAGCGGAAGGGCGTGGTTGATCTTTTTCGCACCGAGGTGCGTCAGATCGAGGTGGACGTAATCCAATCCGCCGGGACCCGGAAAACCTCGTCCCTCAAGGATCTCGGTCATCTCGGAACGGGAGACGATGTCCCGGGGCGCCAGCTCCATGAATTTGGCGGCATACTTTTCCATCAGCCGCTTGCCTTCGGAATTTTTCAGGTACCCCCCTTCGCCCCGGCAGGCCTCCGTCATCAGGATCCCCGACGGGACCAGACCGGTGGGATGAAACTGCAGGAATTCCGGATCTTCCAGACGGAGGCCCGCCCGGTACGCTAGCGCGTGGCCGTCGCCGCTAACGGTCTGGGAGTAAGTCGTGAACGCATAAAGCGTTCCCAGCCCGCCGGAGGCGATCAGCATCGCCCTGGCCCTCAGCACCATGAACTTTCCCGTGGGCATGGAGATCCCCGCCAGGCCGCAGAACGCCTGGTTTTCGGCCAGGATGGCCGTTGCGAAGAATTCATCGTACCGGATAAAATTCCGATACTGCATCAGGGTGTCGTAAAGGGTTTGGACCTCGAAGAAACCGGTCTTGTCCGCGGCCATCGTGGCGCGGGGGAAGCTATGGCCGCCGAAGGGGCGCTGCTGGATGCGGCCGTCCGGGCGCCTGGACCAGGGCATGCCCCAATGGTCCAGTTGCAGGATCTCCTTGGGACTCCTTTCCACGAACCGTTCCACCACATCCTGGTCCGCGAGAAAATCCGATCCCTTGACCGTGTCCCAGGCGTGCAGTTCCAGCCCATCGCCGTCCTCGGGGCGCATCACGGCCGCGGTGCCCCCTTCCGCGCATACCGAATGGGGACGCTGGATCTGAACCTTCGAAACGAGCCCGATGCTGATGGAGTCTTGGGATTGCCGCGCGATCTCAACCGCTGCGCGCAGCCCCGCCAATCCCGTTCCAAAAATCAGGACATCGTGCGCGACCACCTCCATCGCCCTGCCGCCATACCCAGAAGCCATCATGCCCCCCATCCTCTCTCAGGTTATGGTCAGTCTGTCCGATATCGTGTTGCGCTCTCGTCTTATGGATCTCTCCCGCGCGTCGTTGATCACGACCGCGGGGAATTTGGCCTCCTCCCTTTCACGGTTACGGCTTGCTTATGCCTTTCGGTATTTTTTTGCCCCCTCGACATAGAGATCGTTGCCCCTCGCGTCGTTGATCACGACCGCGGGAAAATCCTCCACCTCCAGCCTGTGGATGGCCTCGGGACCGAGGTCTTCATACGCGACCACCTGCGCCTTCTTGATGCTCCTGGCGAGCACCGCGCCGGCGCCTCCGGTGGCCCCGAAATACAAAGTCTTGTGACGCTTCATCGCCTCAATGACCTCGGGCGCCCGATTCCCCTTGCCGATCATCCCCTTCATGCCTTGTTCCATCAGCCGCGGCGCATAGGCATCCATCCGGTAGCTTGTCGTCGGCCCCGCGGAGCCAATCGGTTTGCCGGGTCTGGCCGGAGCCGGTCCCACATAGTAGATGATCTGTCCGCGAACATCCACGGGCAGCGCTTTTCCCTCGTTCAGGAGGTCGACCATGCGCTTGTGGGCCGCGTCGCGGCCCGTGTAGATGACGCCGCTGATGAGGACCCTGTCCCCGATCTGCAATCGATCGACATCTTCGTCGCTCAAGGGGGTCTTCAATCGAATCGCATCGGCCATGCCGTTCCTCCCTTCTAGATGGTCGCTTCCTTGTGTCTGTTGGCGTGACACTGAACGTTCACGGCAAGCGGCAGGCTGGCGATATGGCAGGGCTCCACTTCGAAAAAAACATCCAGCGCCGTCGTATTGCCGCCGTATCCCATGGGACCGATCCCGAGGTTGTTGATCCGCTCCAGGACCTCCTCTTCCATCTTGGCGATTCGAGGATCGGCATGCCGCTGCCCCACTTGACGCAGCAGGGCCTTTTTGGCCAGCATGGCGGTTCTTTCGAATGTGCCCCCGATGCCGACGCCGATCACCGTCGGAGGGCAGGGATTGGAACCGGACTCTTTCACCCGGTTGACGATGAAATCCTTGATCCCTTCAACGCCGGCCGAAGGCGCCAGCATGTGGACGCGGCTCATGTTCTCGGCGCCCCCTCCCTTGGGGACGGCCATGATCCGGATCCGGTCGCCGTCCACGATGTCGTAATGGATGATGGCCGGCGTGTTGTCTCCGGTGTTCTTGCGGGTGAAGGGGTCGCAGGCCGATTTGCGCAGGTATCCCTCCCTGTATCCCTGCCGCACGCCCTCGTTGATGGCTTCCCTCAGCCCTCCCCCGACCACATGGACATCCTGGCCGATCTCCACGAACAGGACGGCCAGTCCGGTGTCCTGGCAGATGGGGTACTCCCCCTGTGCCGCGATCGAGACGTTCTCCTTCAACTCCCTGAGCACCTCCCGCGCCACAGGGGATTCGTCGCTCTGAATCCGACGGTCGAATGCGTCCACCACATCCCGCCCCAATCGGTAGTTGGCGTCGATGAACAAATCCCTGACCGTCCGGACGATCGTCTCTACATGGATCTCCCTCATGCTTGACCCCCCTTTCTCTTCGTCCGCCGGCGATCCCCTGGAAATCACCGGTCCTGCAGGGGCAGGTTCCTGCGTGGGTCGAACTGCTTCACTCCCCTGCACCCGTACGGGCAAGGCTATGTCCGGATGATTGTCTGTTCGATATCGAGGTCCTCATCCCCGCCTCATGAGGCGGGGATGAGGACACGTTTTCCCGATTCCGCCGATGGGTCGCCCTGATGGCACGGGCGCTTATTTCTTCACCTGTTCGATGGCCCGTTTCAGTGCGTTCTGCAGCATGCTGACCGGCGGCCTGCGGATGAACTTCTCCTCCATCAGGTGGTTGATGAGTTTCCGGGCATCCTTGATGTCGTTCTCGGCCTGCTTGAAGGCCTCCTTGCCCGTCATCTTCACCCGGGCCACGCCGTCCTTGATGGCCTGCATGGCCACGTCGCGCGCCAAAGTGGGAAAGACCTCCCACTCGTCCATCTTGGGCATGATGTTGTCCGGGTTGATGCCCCTCTTCTCCGCGGTCTTGGCCACGGAGTAAGCGGCCGCGATGGCCATGTTGTCCGTGATCTTCGAGGCCTTGACGAGGAGAGCCCCCTTCAGGATCCCGGGGAAGCCGAGGGAGTTGTTCACCTGGTTGGGGAAGTCTCCGCGCCCCGTGGCGGCGATGTAGGCACCCGCCTCCTTGGCGGCATAGGGGTAGATCTCCGGCACGGGGTTCGCGCACGCGAAGACGATGGACTTCTTCGCCATGGAGCTCACCCAGGCCGGCTTGATCACGTCGGGTCCCGGCGTGGAGACCGCGATCAAGACATCGGCCCCCTTCATGGCCTCGTCAATGGAGTTGACCTTCTTGGGATTCGTGGCCTTGCAGAGCTCCCATTTCCGGTAGAACCGCTTGTCCGCCTGGATGTCCTTGCGGCCCTTGTGGAGCCCTCCCTTGGAGTCGCAGACCACGACCTTGTCGGGATCCGCCCCGGCCTGGAGGATCAGGCGGATGATCGTGGCGTTTGCGGCGCCGGCGCCGAACATCGCCAAGCGAATGTCCTTGAGCTCCTTGCCAACCACCTTGAGCGCATTGATCAGCCCCGCCAGCGTCACGGAACCGGTCCCCTGGGCGTCGTCGTGCCAAACCGGGATCTGGCATTCCTCGCGCAGGGTGTCGAGCACCTTGTAACAGTTCGGCTGGGAAATGTCCTCCAGGTTCACGGCCCCAACGCTCGGCTCCAACATCTTGACAAAGTCGATGATCTTGTTGGGATCATGCTCGCCCTTTGCGTTGTAGCTGTTCACGCACAGGGCAATGCCGTCCACGCCTCCAAGGTATTTCATCAAAAAAGCCTTTCCCTCCATCACACCGAGCCCGCCGGGAGGGGTCACGTCCCCGTCCCCCAAGACACGGGTGGAATCGCTCACCACCGCAACGAGATTGCCACGGTTCGACAATGCAAACGAGGCATCGTTGTTGTCCCGGATGGTCGTGGAAATCTTGGAGACGCCGGGAGTGTACCACACGTTGAACCAGTTGAACCCGTAGACGCCGGCCTTGGGAACGGTCATCATCTTGCCGCCGTAGAATTTGTGGGCATCATGGGCCAGTTCCTTCAGAAAAAGGGTCTGTCCCTTGGCAATCTGCGCCTCCGTAAAATTCTTCGGGAAGGCTTTTCTCAAGTCGGTTAATGCGAAGTCCAGCTTACCCATAAAAACACCTCTCCTTTCTCTTTCTTGTTGACCTATTGGAATTCAACACACCTTCCGATGCGTTGTTGGCTTCGAAGCGGATTCGCTGCTTGGGCTTTGGGCGCTGAACGCCGCATGGACGGGGAAAGAAGGACGTCTCCGGACAGGGAGCCGTCCCTATCGACAGACAAGCTGCGCAAGGTTTCCATTTCGACATAGGCGCTAGGTCTGTCCCGTTTGTCACAATCCAATAAGGGATTTCCTTGTTGCATCCCCTTTGGGAGTTTTGTAACCCAATCGGTCCCCCAAAGGCAAGAAAAAAGTGAATCAGCAAAAGGCCCTCGATGCGGTTTTTCCCTCCGGTCCGCCCGGTCACGCATCGGGTTACGCCGCGGCGGTCGGGCAGAACCGGGGCCAAAATCCTCTCAGGGCGCCAGGGCACCGATATCCCTGAGAATCGTTGCCAGTACTGTCCTCGCTTCGGAATCCAATTGCCTCTGCGGAGGCAGGGGGGAACCCACCGGAAATCCCTGCATCTCTAGGCCTGCCTTGACGCATGCGGCCAGGGAATATCGTTGGAAAGCCGCATGGAGGGGCCATTGTCTCTTCTGAAGCGCGGCCGCCTCTTCCCAACGGGCCATCCGGGCCGCCTCGTAAAGCGCGATGCTCTGTTCCGGGATGACGCAGGCGGGACCCGACATCCAGCCGACCCCGCCGATGAGGAACACAAACAGCGGAACCGAGGAGGTGTCGCTGAAGAGCTTGATTCGGTCGCCGAGAGTCGTGACGATGGACAGGAGTTTTCCCACGTTGCCCGACGCGTCCTTGAGGTACCGGATATTCGGCTCTTCGGCCAATTCCCGTAGGGCGTCGACGGAGAAGTCCCAGGCTTGGTATTTGGGATTCGTATACAGGGTGACCGGACAGGACACGGCGCGCGCGACGGCACGGAAATGTTCGATCACCTGACGGTCGCCAAGCGGAAAATATCCCGGCATGACGGCCAGGATGCCGTCGACCCCCAGCGCCTCCGTTTCTGCGGCCTCCCGAACGGCGCCGGGGGTCGACGTGTCGCAGACGCCCGCCACAACGGGAACCCGTCCCGACGCGGCCCGAACCGTGACCTCCACGGTCCTCCGCTTCGTCTCCCGGTCCAGATAGGGGGCCTCGCCGGTACTGCCCAGGGGGGTCAGGCCGTTCACCCCTTTGCCGATGAGGTATTCCACGAGATCAGCGAGAACCTGCTCGTTCAGCCGGCCATCCGCAGTGAGCGGCGTAACCAGATAGGGGAAAATACCAGAGAATGCTTTGTGTTTCATACGATCCTCCCCGCCATGCCATCGCCATCCGCCACCCCGACCCGATGCCGGTCCACTTCCCGTCCTTGGCACCCTGTTTGAGGGCGACCGCCTCCCGGCCCCGGACCAGCCGCCTCCATGCCGGAAAGGAGCATGCCGATATCATGGCAATCCTCGATGCTCAGGATCCGATCGACAAGGGTTCCCACTCTGGAGAGCGGGATCACCCCCGCGACCAGCGATCTGAATTTCCCTATGACCTCCGCCTCGGACAGGGGGTTCTCCGGATCTCCCTTGGGGTATTCGTTCGCCCCGTCAAGCCGTCGTCCGTCTTGCAGCACCATCCGGACGCGCGCGGGCCATTTGCGGGGATAGGCCCGGGTCAGCTCCGGATCGCTCTGGATCCGGATCCTGCCCATCAATGCGCGCAGGTCGGCGTCCCGCAATCGGGCCTCCGTGAAATCTTCGAGTTGCACATGACCGTAGCGAATGGCTGTTGCGGCGCAGAACGGGATGCAGAATTTCGCCAGGTAGGGGGTCTTGGGCTCCACGCCTCCCAGCAGGTCGATGGCTGCCTGGTACAGGGAAATCCGGACCTCTTCTACCTCGTCCGGCATGAACGTCTCTCCGCCGGCCGCCAGATCAATGGCATCGATCATCGAATGGGTGTGACCGCAGGAGGCATGGTATTTGATGGCATTCCGGTCCGCATGGAATACCTTGCCCAGGTTATCGCAGCATTTCTGTTCGTCGAAGTCCCGGGAGGTGGCGCGGAAAAATCCCTTCTCCCCTTCGAGGATCCGCCTCGCGCCGGTAAAATCCTCCTTGGCGAGCAAGGCCGCCAACACCCCGTTGAGCGCCGCCTTGCCGGGGTGCAACTGCTTGCTCATGGCGCTCTCCACGAGGAATTCCCAGAGTCCGGCCGCCTGGGTCCCCGCCGAGCCCAGCGCCCACGCGATCCGATTCTCGTCCAGGCCAAGCATCCGGGCCGCCCCGGCTGCCGCGCCGAAGACCCCGCACGTGCCCGTCGTGTGCCAGAAACGGTAATGGCTGGGGCCGACGGCCAGGGCGACGCGGATCGCCACCTCGTAGCCGGCCGACATGGCGGTAACCAGTTCCCGGCCCGAGGCATGCTGCCGTTCCGCCGCCGCGAGGACAGCCGGAACAACCACGCAGGCCGGGTGGATGACCGCCTCGCGGTGAAGGTCATCCATCTCCACGACATGGGATGATGCGCCGTTGACGAACGCAGCGAGCATGGCATTGCTCCGAGAGCCGTCGGCAATCACGGTGGCCTCTGCCGTGCCCCCGAGGCTGAGCACCACGTCCCGCATCATTCGGACCGGGGGGGCGTCTCCCCCGGCGTAAGCGGAGCCGAGCCAGTCCAGGAAAAAAAGCTTCATCCTCTCGACATGGTCCCGGCTGAGGTCGGAAAACCGGAGACCGCATACATAACGGGCCAGTCGGTCGGCAAGCGCATCGGCAGGCATGGCTTTCTCCTAAAAACGCCCTTCCTTGGCCAGGGCGATGAAATGGGCAACATCGATCTTCTTCGGGCAGACATGCATGCAGGCCTTTGAGGTATGGCAGCGGTACACCCCCTCCTCGCTGTAGAGCAGCGCCAGACGTTCGTCCTTCTCCTGCTCCCGTACATCCATGAGCCTCACCACGCTGGCCATGGCCGCGTTGGGGCCGATGAAATTCCGGTGGGTGCCGATGCAGGCCGCGGCGCAGCAGAAGCAGTTGATGCAACGGGTGGCCTCTTCATAGCGGGAGATCGCCTGCGGCGATATTTGGAGTTCCGCCGCCCCGGGCGGCGGAGCCATGGGACGGATCACGTAGGGTTTGGCCCGGTGAACGCGCCCGTAGGCCTGCTCCCAGTCCACCACCAGGTCCCGCACCACCGGGGCGACAGAGACCGGTTCGATCCGGAAGCGACGCGTCCCGAAAAGGGCAACGGCGTTTTCCACGAGGAGTTCGCAGGCCAGCATCGGCCGTCCGTTGATCTGGACGGAACAGCTCCCGCATTGTCCATGCTCGCAGGAAGAGACCCAGGCGAGGGTGGCGTCCTGCTCCACATTGATCCTCCGGAACAGATCGACGAATCTCAGGATCCCGCCCGCCTCCAGCGCGTAGGTCTGGTTCCAGCGCCGGTCCCGGTCAGGATCGTACCGCCTGATCGCAAGGGTCACGCGATAGGTCTGTGACATGGATCTCTCCCTCCTGAGGGCTTGATCAGTAGGTTCTCGGAATGACCCCGAACCGGTCGGAATAGGAATCCCCGGCCTGCCACAGGCTCATGTCCACCGGCTTCCGGGCGAAGCGGACCTTTCCGAATACGGCCATGGTTGCAATGGTGTGAAACTGGAAGGCATCGCGCCGCTCCGGGAAATCCTCTCGGAAGTGGGCGCCCCGGGACTCCTGTCTCATGATCGCCCCCTGGGCGATCATCATGGCCACGTCCAGGAGGTTGTCGAGCTCCCATCGCTCCAGCAACTCCTGGTTCGACCGAAGCCCCTGCGTGGCGACGGCCGCTCCGGCCGAACGCCGGCGGTACTCCTCCAGGGCCGCCACCGCCTCCCGCATGCCCCGCTCGTTGCGGAAAACGCCGACTTTTTTCGTCATCATGTCCCTCATCTCCAGCCGGATCCTGCCCGTGTTCTCCCTCCCTCTCGCGGCCAGATAGGCCGAGAATCTCGACAGGGTCTCATCCCCGGCGCCGGGGGGATCGGCGATCCGCCCGTCCTTGAGACAGGCCAGGACGCCCTCGCCCGCCGCCTTGCCCATCACGAGGAGTTCGAGGAGCGAGTTGGTGCCGAGGCGGTTGAAGCCGTGGAAGCTCGCGCAGGCGCACTCGCCGATGGCAAAGAGCCCCGGCACGGTTTCGCCGGTCGGCCGAAGCACCGCCCCATCCGCGTTGGTCGGGATGCCGCCCATGTGGTAGTGGTTGCTCGGACGGACCGGGCAGAGCTGGGTGCGGGAGTCCAGGTTGGCGTAGGTCTTGAAGAAGCTGGCCACCTCCTTGAGCTTGACCTCGTGGACATAGGCGGACAGGTGCCTCAGGTCGATCCAGACATGCTCGATCCCATGGTCCGGATTCATGACGCCGCGTCCTTCCCGGATCTCCGTCTCGATCGACCGGGCCACGATGTCCCGCGGCGCCAGGTCCTTCATCTTGGGGGCGTACCGCTCCATGAAGGGCTCCATGTCCCTGTTGCGGAGGATGCCTCCCTCACTGCGCAGGGCCTCGCTGGCCAGGATGCCGGGCCCGACGATGCCGGTGGGGTGGAACTGGACGGCCTCGGCGTCCATGACCGGGAGGCCGGCCCGAAGGACGACCGCGAGGCCGTCGCCCGTGTTGCCGCGGCAGTTGGTCGTGATCCGGTACACCTGGCCTGAGCCCCCCGTCGCCAGGACCGTGGCCCTGGCCAGGACCTTGACGAACACCCCGTCCCTGAAATGGAACAGCACGGCACCGGCGCAGGCGCCCTCGTGGAACAGGAGTTCCGTGGCGACGGAGAAATTCAGAAAGACGGCCCCCCGTTTCCGGGCTTCGCCCCAGGCCGTGTCCATCATCCCCTTCCCCGTGCGGTCCGCCTCGAAAACGGCCCGGAACGCGTCGCCTCGGCCGAAATCGATGGTATGGCCCCCGAACTGGCGTTTGCTGATCCGGCCTTCGTCCGTGCGGGAGAGGTGCATGCCGTGGCGTTCGAGCCACTGGATCTCCTTCCATCCGCCCTCGACGATCCGCTTCACCACGTTCTGGTCGGAAGTGCAGTCCCCACCTTTCCAGGTGTCGAACATGTGGTAGACCGGCTTGTCCGTCCTGTCCCGCGGATCGACGGCGGCCAGTCCTCCCTGGGCCGTGCTCGTATGCGATTTCTGGGGATGTGCCACCTTGGTGACCGCGAGGATCTCGAGATCCGGACTCTTTTCCAGCAGGTGGGCTGCACAGCACAGGCCGGCACCACCGGCTCCGATGATCAGCACGTCACACTGCCGCGTCGCCTGAATGGCCGGACGATGACCCATGGTTCATTCTCCTGCTACAAGGCTACGGTCAGCCTCAGGGCGATGAACGCGAAAAGGGCGCACAGCGTTGCCACAGCCGCGGTGTAGAGGCGCCGGAGCGGCCGGGAACGGATGTAATCCGCGCCTATGGAAAAAAGTCCGTACCCGGCATGGTACAGCGCCGAGACGGCGAGCACGATATCCACGACCTTGATGAACGGGTCCTGCATCCTCAGGATCACGGCCTGGGCCTCATGGGAGACCCCCGGGCTGAGATGTGAAAACATCAGATGCGCCGGAATCGCGACAAGCAGGAAGGCGCCGGTGATCCGCTGCAGCATCCAGAACGGACTGTGACCGATTCCCCGGAGGCGGGCGCCGACGATAGAGGCTGCCAGCAGTCCCCCCGTCAGAAACAGGATCCAGAAGAAAACAGGAGAGACGCTCTGGTTTCTCAGGAGGATCAGCAGCCCTAAAACCGCCGCGTAAAGGCCGGTCAGCCCGAAGGTCCACCGGACCATGGCAGCGTCGTTCCGGTTGCCGAAGGACTCGTACAGGATCAGCCGTCCCCCGTTGAGTGCGTGGAAGACCACCGGCAGACAGGAGAGCCACGCCAGAACGACGACAACCGGGATGGACAGGATCTTCATCTTGCCGTCGTAAGCCGACGGCGTCTGAAGGGTGGACAGGGTAAGAAGGTGGACCAGTAGGTAGACGACCAATCCCACGCCCGCCACGCGGTGGCACACACTGATCACGTAATGCCATCCGTGGGATTTTGCGATACCCGAAAGGAAGGGGACCCGCTCCAGCACAGAACCCCACCTCGTGCCGATCTCCTGGGCTTGCATCGGGAGATCCTCCCGCCCCGGAGTCAGGAGGCTGTCCGATCTCCGGGACATCCGCGACCTCGTCGCGGGATTCCGCCAACGGTCTGCTCAAGCAACGGTTTGTGCCGGCATTCGAAAACGAAGCCCCGGCGCGGCTTGTGATTCAGCAGGGGAGTGTATTGTATAGGACGGGCCGCTCCGCGTGTCAAGGAGATTTAACCCCCATCATCATAAGACTTGACAAAAACTTGCCTTTGATGTAAGGCTCGTATCCTACAGTCAGTCAGTGTGGCTGGTCCTGAAGGGTCCGGCCAATAGGAC
>CAZWTL010000020.1:0-13773 GCA_964637025.1 uncultured Syntrophaceae bacterium
CCCTCTTCCAGCAGGAAGGAATCGAAGTGGTACCACTCGTATGGATGGGAGTGGACGGTTTCGGCGAGTCGATCCGCATAGACCTGCGCCGCCGCCTCCACGGCGGCCTTCCGTCCCCTTCGTGACGCCGCTTCCACATACAGCGGAGGGCCGCTGTGCAGATGATACGCGCCGGTCCCCGTGCGATAGGCAAAGAAAATCAGGATCGGCGCCCCGGAAAGCAGCGCCAGCACGAACGGGATCTCCGGAATCCGGGCCATTCCGCCGGCAAACCGCACGATCACATGCCGCTGCCCGGCATTCCACAACCGGTCTCCCGTCAGGGAAACCAGCCCCCCTTCCCGGAGAAAGTGCAGTCCCTCCAGGATGTCCGTTGCCGATCCCCCGCTCTCCGGAACGGAAACGATCCGAATCCCGCTCTCCTCGACGCTTCGCTTCTGCCGTTTCTCGATCTGCTCCCGGTGCTTCTCGCCCAGATAGAGCATCAGCCTGATGCCTTTGTGCTTCCGGCCCTGCTGCTGGAGGAGCCTTGCGGCGATCTCCCATCCGCCCACATGGGACATCAGGACGATCCCGCCGCGCCCGCTTTCCGACGCCGCAACGATATGCTCCCACCCCTCGTGCGTCGTCTTGAAATCGACACTGTCGTCGAGAAGAAAGCGGTCCAGAAAGAGATGGACAAAATGGTGATACTGCCGCCAGGCGCACAGGAGGGGGTGGATCCGTCCCCGTTCGGGGAAGAGACGGCGGTAGAAGCGCACGCTGACGGCGACGCGGCGGGGGGAAAAAAGAAAATAACCCGTCGCCACATGCCAGGCAATGAGCAGAAAGAAGCGGTTCCCGAAACGACGGGAAAGCGCGACGAGGCACCGGTAAAAGAGGTCCTTCATGGCGTGCCTCCCCTCGAAGCGTCGCGGTCGGCGACGAACCACCAGACCTCGCTTTCCGGCGCATCGGCCTCCACGGCGGCGATGCCGAAACCCGCCGCCGCGATCGTGGCCTCCAGCCGGGCCCGGGTCCGGTAACGGGGATGCATTCGGTGGATCTTCAGGCGCAGGTCTTCGATGCGGGGTTTCCAGGTCCGGGGCTGCTCCGCGGGAACCGTGGCCCGGATCACCAGCCGTCCGCCGGGAACCAGTTTTTCGTGCAGGATGCGCAGCGTCTTCCGCAGTGCTTCATCGTCCAGCATGTGGATGACATCGAGCACGAGAGCCGTGTCGGCCCTGTCCGGCAGGGGGTCCAGTTCCGGCGCCCGTCCCGTCCGGACCTCCCCCCGCCTGCCGAAGGCGCGCCCGGCCACGCGGGCCCGCTCCTCGTCGGGCTCAATGGCGCTGACCGTGGCGTCGGGAAAGAGCTCCAGCAGCCAGGACGAGGGGATGCCATAGCCGCAACCGACGTCGAGAATGCGGCGGGGTTGCTTCATGAAAGCCGACAGACGCGGAAACATCGGATCCAGCCGGATTTTCCAGCGGGCGAACAGCCTCGGGGTCGCCTCGGCGTTGAGGTACCTCAGCAGCGTCCGTTCGGTGTGACGAACCGATCCGGCGTCAAGGACTTCCGGAGGAAGCTCTGCGGGAAGGAAGGCCCGCTTCACGAGCGGAGGAACGATCAGAAAGGTTCCCGCGAGCGAATAGGAAATCCCCAGCAGCGATGTCAGTCCGATGCTCCGGAGCACCGCATGGCCGGCGAAGGCCAGGACGCCGAACCCGATCAGCGTGGTGGCCCCGGAAAGGAACATGGCCTGTCGGATCAGCGTCATGGACGGGTGGCGTTCGTCGAGATAGCGCTGGTAGGCGCATACATAGTAGATCGCGTAGTCGATGCCCATGCACATGACGACGATCCACAGCATGATCCCCGGGATGTCCACCGGCCTTCCCAGAAGCTTCATGGATCCCAGCGTGCAGACGAGGGCGAAGACCACCGGCGCCAGAACGATCAGGAAAAGACGCCATTTCAGGAAGAAGAAAAAGACGACCAGCGCAACCCCCAAACCGGTGATGACCGCCGTCTTCGTGAAGAGCGATACCAGGACCTCGCCCAGCCTTCTGTTGAAGAGTCCCGCATCGAAGAGACTCGCCAGGTCCGGTTTCGAATAACGCGCGAAGAACGCCTCTGCCTCGTATTCCGGCCCCGGGGTGACCGCAGCAATGTGGGCGGGCGCGCCATGGTCACCGGAAACGCCGATCATCGCGGCGAATTTCGGCGTGATGGCCGGGGCCGGCGGGGGATCGGCCTCAAGGGCGTTCAGGAAGGGGCGGAACGCATCCCGGGCGAACCCCGTGTCCCGGATCGCCTGCGCGAGCTCCCTCTCCAGGGCCGCTGCGCGCCCGTTTGCCCAGAACGCCTTCCAGTCCGAGGCATGCCTCCCGGCCAGCGTCTCCCCCGGATAGAGGTCCGAGAGCGCAAAGGCCCCCCGGATGACCCCCCGGCCGATGTCCTCCCGGAGCATAACGGCCAGCCGGTCGCCTTTCACCTGCAACTCAGCCAGACTTTGCCCCTCGGTCATCAGATAGACCCGGCTGGCCATGTCCCCCCACACCCGCCGGATCGTCTGGTCTGCCGCAACGGTGTCGGGATTCATGGAGTTCATGGCGTTGATGTCCACCTGAAAGACGGGGCGGGCGAAAAGAAGCATCGTACCGAAGAAAAGGGCAACGGCCGCCAGACTCGCCTTTCCCCCCGACAGGGCGATCCGGTCCAACCCCCGGTTAAGCCAGGGGTTCCGGGGCTTCAGGGCCGGGGGCATGACGGGAAGCATCCGCGGGAAGACCCAGTGGACGAAGGCGTAGGCCACGGCCACCCCTACGGCCGCAAAAACGCCGATTTGGGCCAGCACGCCGAACGGGCTCAACGCCAGCAGCAGGAACCCCCCGATGGTCGTCAGCACGGCCAGGATTTCCGGGGCGCGGACCTCGCGGGCGGCCCGCCGCCCCGGGACCTCGAAAGGGCGATCCAGGAACAGCAGGTAGGCTATCCCCAGATCCACCGTGAAGGCCATGACCGCCCCGCCGAAGCTGACGGCCAGGATGGAGAGGGAGGGGAAGATCAGCGAGCAGAACAGCAGCGCAAAAACCGCGCCCACGGTCGACGGGATCAGGGCCATGAGGCCGATCAGCGGCCGGGGAAACGAAGCGATCAACAGCAGGCCGATGCCGGCCACCGTCATCAGGACCGCCCTTCTCATGTCCCTTCGGGCGACGGTCTCGTTGTCGAGCGCGGCCCTGTACACCCCGGACGGCGTGAGTGTAAAGCGTGCGCCGTGGGCGCCGGCCCGCTGTTCGATCTGTCTTTCGATGTCCCTGATCAGGGGCGGGATCGCCCGCGAAGAGGCCGCATCCGTTGCCTCCCCTTTCAGTTCCGCAACGACCAGAAGATGTCTTTCGTCCGGCGAAAGCAGTTTTCCCCCCTGGAAGCGGACGCCCCTGGCCGGTGCGAGCCGGGATATCCGTTCAAGGACCAGGTTTCTCAAACCCAGGGGATCCCGGGCGATCAGGCCGGCCTGACCGAGCCCCTCGAGCCCCTGCAGGACCTTGAGGTTCTCCTCCACCGCCCGGCGCACCCTGTCCGTTGCCAGAAGCGGTGCAACCTCTTTTTCCAGCTGGCCGCCGTCGAAGAGCAGGGGAAGGTGGCCGACGATATGTTCCATCAGCTCCGGGAAGAGGGTCTCCATCTGCTCCATCCCGACCTGACGGAAGAGCCCGCTCGCCCTGAGGGCCCTTTCGACAGTCTCGCCCGCCTCGATCAGATCCTCCCGCTCTCCTGCCCGGATCTCCACATCGACGATCAGACGGTTCTGATAGGGCAGATGGCCGATGACCCGGCGGGCATCCGCCAGAACGGGATCGTTTGGGGGGAGCGAGGAGAGGATGTCCGTTTCGATCCTGACGCCTCCAAGGGATCCGTAAAGCAGGGCCGCCCCCACAACCGCCGCAATGGCGGCCACCCACGACCAGCGAAATCGGTAGCGTTGGAACATCATGGTCAATCAACCGTAAGGCGATCCCCAGGCCCGGCGTCGGGATCCACCAAGGGAAACGGGGGCGCCCGATGCGCCCTTCAATCTTTCCGGTCGGATCCCCCCAGCTGCCGCAAGATCCGCGTGAAGATCAGCCGGCTGAAGGTCTCCGAGTTCCTGCAGAAATCGACAAAGGGACGAAAATGGGAAATCCTCATGGCGCCCGGAGCATAGGAAACCCTCACAGGCGCCTCGACAACCGGAATCCCCGACCATCGCGCCCGCACCAGGATCTCCACCTCGAACTGGAATCGGCGGGCGCGCACCCCGAGCCCGAGCGCCTCCGGCAGCGGGTAGATGCGAAAGCCGCTCTGGGTATCCGAAAGCGCCGGTCCTCCCGCCGTCCGAACCCAGAAATTGGAGAATCTCCGCCCGAAACGGCTCGTCCAGGGCACCTCTTTCCCGTCCATCCCCTCACGCCGTCCGATCACGATCGGGCGCCCGCCCCGAGGGATGGCGCGGATGAGACACGGTATGTCTGCGGGATCGTGCTGGCCGTCGGCGTCCAGCGTGACGGCCCAATCCGCTTTCCCGATCATGGCCGTGAATCCCGTCAGAATCGCCTCCCCCTTGCCGCAGTTTTCGCCGTGTCTGAGGACCGTGATCCCCCGGCGCCGTTCGAGGGCCGATGCGCCCCCGTCGGTCGATCCGTCGTCGACAACCCAGACGGGCAAATCGAGTTCAAGGGCCTTTTCGGCCACTCGAACCACGGAGCCGGCATGGTTGTAAACGGGGATCAGAACGGCAAACCGGCCGGCCGGTCCTGCGCTTGCGATGGCTGCGTTCATGAGCGTTCCGGAAGACAGGCCACAGCCCAGGTCCCCGGCCCCATATGCGCCCCGGCGGTGAGGGACATGGGCTGGAGGATGATCTCCGCCTGCGGCCAGCGACGGGCGATTTCCGTCTGCGCCGCCCGTTCAACCCATTCGCGATTGTCTGTATATTCGACCATGACGATTCCGCGTCCGCTCCCCTTCAGGTCGGCGGCCAGCCTCTCGAGGGCGAATGCCGTCTGCTCCGTGCGGTTCCGCACGGTCCCCATCCTCCGAACCCCTTCGGCCAGCGGACTGATCACCGGCTTCATCCGGAGCATGTCGCCGAACAGGGCCTTTGCCCTGCCCATCCTGCCTCCGGCCGCCAGGTATTTCAAGGTGTCCAGGAACACATATTCCCGGCAGCGCGCCATCCCCTCCCGGATGAACCGGACCACCTCCGCGGCATCGCGGCCCCCGCAGGCGTAACGCGCGGCGGCCAGCGCCATGAGCCCCAGCCGTCCCGAAGCGGCCCCGCTGTCGATGACCGTGAAACGCCCCTCGGGGTCATGCCGCTCTTGCCACGACAGGGCATCCTCCCAGTTGCCCGTGAACGCCGACCCGACGCAGAGATAGAGGACACGGGGATAGCGGTCCAGCACGGCCCGAAACCGCTCATGCCGCTCGAAGAGGGATGCCTGCGCGGTGGAAACCCTGATGCCGCTGCGCATGGCCGCGTAGAGATCCTCCGGCGCAAGAAGGGTTTCGGGCAGCGACCTCTCCCCGACGTTGATGTAGCTGTCCAGGAGGGTCATCCCCCATTCCGCAGCGGTGCCGCGGCTCAGAGAGCCCGCCGCGTCGGTCATGACGTGCACGGCCTGCTCCTCAGGCCGCCGACGGAAGGAACGGATCTGCTTGCCCAGATCGTCGGCGCACCAGCGGACCACCTTTCCGAAGGCGGCCAGATCCCCCCTGGCCTTCCGGTCGTCATGGGCATGAAGATGAACCTTCAGATAATCCCCTTCCCGGATGACGACGACGCTCTCGCCGACGCCGTCAAGCTCCGGGAGACCATCTTGCGCCCCGTCTTCGAGCCGGATCACCGTGTCCACGCAGCAGCCTGACTCCCCCGTCTCCGAAAAGGCGGGGGAAACGCACAGACAGCCCCTGAAGGTCTCGGCGATCGGTCTGAACCCCTTGCCGTCCCCGGACAGGACGCTGAAAAAACCGTCCAGGAAAATGAAGAGTCCGAGCGCCCCCGCGTCGATCACCCCGGCGGCTTTGAGCTTCGGCAGCAGATCCGGCGTGGCCAGCACCGCCCCCTCGAGGCGCCCCATCATCCGCTCGCGCCAAGGGCCGTCGAACGTCGCCGGTTCCTCCTCGAGACCCGCGGCCAGCTCATCGAGCACCGTCAACATCGTTCCGTGCCGGGGGTGTTTCACCGCCTGCCAGGCCAGGTCTCGCCCCATTCTGACGGCGCGGGCAAGCTCCCCTTTCGAACCGGCGGTCAGGAGGCCGGAGAAGAACCTCGCGGCGATGTTCCCTGCATTCCCGCGGGCAGACAGCAGCAGTTCGCGAGCGAGCTGCTCCCGGTCCCCGTAGGTCCGACGAAAGGGGGAGAGGCTGACCACGAGATTCCGCCCCGTGTCCCCGTCGGCCACGGGAAAGACATTGATGGCGTCCAGGAGGTCCGCCCAGGCCGCGATCCGTTCGAAGCCCTTCAGCAGGGCCTGCGCAAAGGGTGTTTCCATGCGCTAGAACCCCAGGGCCCTGCGGATCTCTTCCGGGATCGTGAAAGCCATCTCCATCTCCGGGGCGAGCACGGCGGCCTGTTCGGTGGTTCCCCGGGCGCAGAGTCTGCCATCCGCGGCAAGTCGGATTTCGAAGTCGACGATGATCTTGGCCCTCGCCTCCCTGACGGCGGCCCGGCAGACGAATTCGTCCCGCCACCTGAGGGGATGGATGTGCTTGACGCCGGTGCGGATGATGGGGAAGAGGTACCGCGTTCTCGCATGATAGGCCATCAGATCCACCCCCGCGCAGTCGAAGAGTTCGGAACGGGCGACATCGAAATACTTCAGATAGTTGCCGTGCCAGACCATCTGCATCGGATCGAGATCGTAGAACGAGACCTTCATCCGGACCTCATGGCTCCTGCCTTTCCGTGTCTCCATCGCGTTTCCTCAAGAAAAGCCGTTGATCGAAATTTCTCGGGCCACGGCTTCGATATCGGCGTCCATGGGCCGGTCTTCGAAGGTGGGGCCGGCCAGACGACGCAGCTTTCCGATCATCGCGGCCAGACGGGGACGCGCATCGAGGCGCCCCCGGATCTCGCAAGCCTGTGCCGCTGCCAGCAGATGGATGGCCACGACGCGCTCCGTGAGCGTGCAGACGCGGGATGCGTCCCGGGCCGCGATGGTGCCCATGCTCACCTTGTCCTGGTTGTGCGACTCGGAGGAGCGGGAGAAGGAGGCCGCGGGCACGGTCGTCTTGAGCGCTTCCGCCGCCAGGGCGGAGGCGGCAATCGACACCGCCTTGAATCCGTTATGGAGGAAGCGGTCCTCCCCCGTGACGCGGACCAGATCGGCCGGAAGCCCCCGGCTGGCATTGGGATTGACCAGAAGAACCACCTGGCGATCCGCCATGTCCGCCGCCGAGGCCAGCGCCGCCTTGAGGCCGTCCATCGCAAACGCGACGTGTCCCCCGTAGAAGTTCCCCCCCGTCAAGGGGCGATCCGCCTTGTCGTCAAAGAGAGGATTGTCGTTGGCGCTGTTGGCTTCGATCTCCACCCACCTCCCGCTCCAGGCCAGCGCGTCGCCGAGAACGCCCAGGATCTGCGGGGAGCAGCGCAACGAATAGGGATCCTGAAGGGCATCCGCTCCGTCCGCCTCCAGATCCGCGGCGCTGCCCCGAACGGCCAGGAGCCGCCGGATCCGTTCGGCCACGCGGATCTGGCCGGGGAAAGGCTTGGCCTCTCCGATGACGGGATGGTAGTGGTCCGTCTTGCCCTGCAGGGCATGCACGGTCAGCGCGGAGGCGGTGATCGCGGCGTCCAGGATATGGCGCGCCCGGTCAAGGTTCACCGCGGCGATGCCCGTCATCACGGAGGTTCCATTGATCAGCGCCAAGGGTTCCTTGGGACCGAAGCCGTAGGGTTTCAATCCTGCCTTCCGCAGCGCGCGGTCCGACGGCATGCGTTTTCCCCGATACCACGCCTCGCGCTCCCCCGCAAGCGTGGCCAGGAGGTAGGAGAGGGGCGTCAGGTCCCCGGAGGCGCCGACCGAACCCTCGGAGGGCACCACCGGAATCACCCCGGCATTGAGCAGCGCCGCGAGATGTTCGAGTAGCGGGACCGAAACCCCGGAATAGCCGCGGGCGAGGCAGAGGAGGCGGCACAGCATGGCGGCCCGCGTCTCCTCCACGCCCAGCGGCTCTCCCGTCCCGCAGCCGTGGAAGCGCATCAGGTTCGGAGCCCCCTTCAGAACGGCGCCCTTCGCCAGTCGGTTCCCGCACGATTTTCCATAACCCGTGGTGACGCCGTATACGGGGACATCGGCTTCGATGGCCTCTCCGACCCGCCTGCGGGCGCGGTCCATGCGTCTGCGGAAGTCGGCGCTCCCGCTGATCCGGACAAGGGCGCCCCGTCGCGATACGGCGATGATGCCGTTGAGCGGCACGGGCCGCCCACCGATCACCACTTCCCGCATCCCTGTCTGTTTTTCATCCTGTTTCACATCGTCCCCATGACCGGCTGCCCCCATTCCGGTTTCGGACCCGTCTGCACGGCATCCGGATATTCGCACCGGCGAGAGGCCCGGAGCGCATTCGTGACCGCAGGGATGACGCACCGCTGCCGGAGCGGAAGTGCTCCTCCGTATTCCGGCGGCGGAGCGCAGGTCCCCGGTCGTTGCCTTCATCCCGGCCACAACCGAGGCCTTGCCCGGCTTGCACCCGGGCCTGTCCGGTCCCGGGGGTGGCCGTCGCGGTCCGTTGCAGCCGCCATTTTTTCACGTGTCCCCCTCCTCGACAGCCTCCCCCGCTCCGTCCGCGCGTCCGAAGCGCCGGACCATCAGATCCCGCCTCCGCGGGCTGAAGGTCCCATCCGCCTTTTCCATCTCCACGACCCGTTTGAGGAGCTTGAACATTTTGAAGTTCTGGGATTCGTCCCGGTAAAAGGTCTCCCAGGCGCAGGCATGCAGTTCCTGGAGACGCTCCGGACTCATCCGCCGCGGCTGAAAAACAACGCGGTCGGCCGTGTAGTCGTTCCAGTCGTAACTGAGAATCCGTTTTTCCCGGTGGAAGTCCTCGAAGGCCCGCGTGTGGGGAAAGGGGGTCAGCACGGTGAACTCGGCCAGATCCAGTTCGATCTCCTGGAGGAAGTCGATAAGTCTCCGGATCCCGTCCTCCGTCTGGTCGTCCAGTCCCAGAAGGATCGTCCCCTCGACGGCGATGCCGTGGTCGTGATACCGCTTCACCCGTTTCCGTATGTGGTCCGAGGTGTCGAAAACCGCCTGGTAAACGTACCACGCCCCGGCCTGGGCGGCCAGATCGAGAACCCGGTCGTCCTCCTGGATCGGATGGCAGCACCACTTCTTCTTCAGGGGAATCATCGCCTTGAAAAGCTCGATCTCCCAGTCGCGGTCCTGGGCGAGCGAGTTGTCCACGATGAAGAGTCGGTTGTTCTCGATCGCGGCCATCTCCTCGATCACCCGGTCCACGGGCCGCGGCCGGAAACGCCTCCCCCCCAGGTAGCTGACGCAGCAGGGATAGCAGTTGAACCGGCAGCCCCTGGAGGCGTGCACCAGGTCCACCATCTGGATCCCCCGGTAATTGTACAAAGTCCTCTTCAGGATATCGCGGCGGGCCGTGCCGATGATCCCCGCGGGGGGGGGATCATCGAGAAAATCGTAAACAGGTTTGAGGCGATCCCGGCTCCAGTCGGCGAAAACCTCTTCCATCCGTCCTTCCGCCTCGCCCAGGAATACGGCGTCCGCATGCATGGCGGTCTCCTCGGCATGGAGCATCGCACCGATTCCCCCGCAAATCACCCGTATCCCGCATCTCCGGTAGTGGTCCGCGATCTCCCATCCCCGCTTCACCTGGCAGGTCAGCATCATGGAGATGCCGACGAAATCGACCCCGTCGTCGGCCGGAAGAGGTTCCACATTCTCGTCGATGAACTCCACCTCCCAGTCCCGGGGAAGGGCGGCTGCGAACACGACCGGACCGTGCGGGGGGAGATGAAATTCGGTCTGACGTTCCATTTTTCGCCATTTTGGATAGATAAGACGGAATTTCATGGCGCGCTCTCACTTAACCCGTTCCTGTCCGCGGCGCCCGAAGGATCGGAGGGGTCCCGCGTCCAGGAAGTGTTTCCGGAGCCGCCTTCCAGCGGCTCGCTTTCCAGAAGTCTCAGGCGAAGCGTGTAGGGAGGCCAGCGGTTCCGGATCTCCAGGCTGTCGGCCAGCCCGTTCCGCGGCGGACGGTCCATGGTCACCCTTTTCTGGAGCCGTCGTCCCGTATCGTAAAGATGGATCTCCACGGCGCCCTCCGGCGCCGCGACGACCTCGACCGTGCGTCCGTCGGCGCACCCGTAACGGCACACCGTGGCGCCCCGTTCCCCCTCCCCCCACGCGTCGGGTTCATCCCCGGGCGGGAAGAAGGCCAGCAGGAGGTCCTCGGACAGCGACGTTACAAAAGACGGCTCGTTGAAGGGCGGCACGGCCCTGTGGAGCGTCAGCGTTCTGGAGGCCTCGGCATCGAGCAGCACCCATCCCTCGATGGTCATCATCACGGTCCTGAAATAGCGCGTCCACGGGTCGGCGACCAGGATCCCGATCGCCGTCGTCTTGGCGCCGCCGGTCTCGGACAGCTCCAGCGCGTGAACGAGACGATGGCTTCCCGCCAGGAACGGGCGCCCGCAGTTTTCCAGCACCGCGGCTTTTCTTGATGGATCGATGGGGGTCAGCGGCTTCAGTCCCGCACAGGCGTTCAGGATCAGCGGCAGCAACAGGATCGTCAGAAGGCGGCTCATGGTGCCCATTCCACATCCGTGAAAAGGGATGCGGGCAGGGGCCTGTTGGTGCGGACGCCCCTGAATTCCAGGTCGGTGAAGCTTTGTTCGTCTTCCACCATACGGACCCTTTTCATCACCCCGGCCTGCTCACGGGAAAGGGTCAGCTCGATCCGCCGGATCATCTTGCGCCAGGAGGCGTCGCGGGGAACGAGCGTGACCCGCGGTTCCGAATCCGTCGACAGCGAGGCCTGGAAATGGGGATCCTCTTCAAACCGCCCCTGCTGCCAGTTTGCAATCTCCTGCATCACCGGCCGCATCGCGCCGACCGAAGCGCCCGCATCCTCCCGCCAGGCTCCGCCGGCATCCCTGAGATACCGTTTCACCGCTCCCCCGTTCATGATCAGTACGCTTCGCACCGGACGATCGTATTCCCAGCGGAGCTGCGCCGGGGCCTGGAAATAAAAGCGGCCTTCCGAGACGAAAGGCGCGGCCAGCATCGGCAGCGTCTTCTTCTGGGTGAAACGCGCCTCCAGGGACGTGATCCGGCCGGCCCGCTCGCGCAGACCTTCCCAGTTGTCGGCCCAGGCCGTGAGAAGGGGCAGCAGCAAGAGCAGAACCCCTATCGGGACGCCTCGCCTCATGCTCAGAACATCCCCCCGTTCACGGAAATGACCTGGCCGGTGATGTAGGATGCCTCCTCGGAGCAGAGGAAACGGACCACTTTTGCCACCTCGTCGGGACGGCCGACGCGCCCCATCGGGATCATCTGTTTGATGTTTTCCAGCGGCGCATTCAGGATCATCTCCGTATCGATCGCCCCCGGCGCGACGACATTGACCCGGACCCCGAGCCGGGCCACCTCGGCGGCCAGCACGCGGCTGGCGGCGACCAGTCCGGCCTTCGCGGCTGCGTAATTGGCCTGTCCCCGGTTGCCGACCAGGGCCGAAACGGACGAAAGCGACACGATCGAACCGCTTTTCCGTCGCAGCATCTTTCGGAGGACCGGCTTGGTGACGTTGTAGAAGCCGTGGAGGGTGGTGTCGATCACCGCGTTCCAGTCCCTCCGGGGCATCATCATGAAGAGACCGTCCGCAGTCACGCCGGCGTTGTTGACCAGCGCATCCACCCTTCCGAGCCGCTCCAGCAGCGGACCCATGGCTTCCTCGGCCTCATCGGCCCTGCCGACATCGAACCGGACCGCCTCGCCGCGTCCGCCGGCCTCGCCGATGAGCCTCAGCGTCTCCGTCGCCGCCTCGGCGTTGCTTTTATAGGTGATCACCAGCCGGTAGCCGTGGACGGCCAATTCCAGCGCGATGGCCCGGCCGATCCCCCGGCTTCCGCCCGTCACAATGGCAACCTTTTGTTCCGACATGATTCCCTCGCACGCTCCCCGGACGCCTTCCGGGCGGATGTTCAACCCGTTTCCCCCGACCGTCCGGCCTGTTGCAGTTGCGCCTTGAGATGCTTCTTGAGGATTTTCCCGATGGAATTACGGGGGAAATCCTCGACGAAAATGACCCGTTTCGGCAGCTTGAACGGGGCGATCCGGTCTCGGATGGCCGCCAGCAGTCCGTCTTCGGTCATCTGGGCCCCTTCCTTGAGCAGCACATATGCCGCCACGACCTCGCCCTTGTTCCGGTCCGGCATGCCGACCACGGCCGACTCCCTGACCTCGGGCAGGCTCTGGATGGCCCGCTCCACCTCCGCCGGATAGATGTTTTCCCCGGAACTGATGATCATCTCCACCTTCCGGCCGATGAGGGTGATGAAGCCCTCCGCGTCCCGTTGTCCCATGTCCCCGGTGTGAAACCAGCCGCCCCGCATCGCCTCCGCCGTCTCCGCGGGCTTTCCCCAGTAACCGGCAAAGACGTTGGGCCCCCTGACGAGGAGCTCTCCCGCCTCGCCGGGCGCAACGTCCCGATCCTGCCCGTCCACGATTCGAAGCACGACGTGGTGCACCTCCTTGCCGACGGACCCGGCCTTCCGGATCGAATCCTCCAGATCCAGCGCGGTGATCCGGAAGGTCTCGGTCATGCCGTATCCCTGGGAGAAGAAGATCCCCTTCTCCTCCTGGTACTTGCGGATCACGGAGATCGGCATCGGCGCCCCGCCGGCGATGAAGAAATGGACATGCGAGAAATCCGCCGCTTCCCACCCCTCGGCCCGGGTCATCAGCTGGAACATCACCGGTATGGCGAACATGTAGTTGATTTTTTCCCCGCAGATCAGGTCGATCACCTCGGAGGCGTTGTAGAATCCCTTGAGGACCAGAGAGCCGCCTGCATAGAGCACCGGCAAGGCCGAGGCGCCGAGGGCGCCGATATGGAAGAGCGGCGCCACGACCAGGGACTTGTAGGTGCGGTTGATTCCGCAACCCACGACCGAATTGATCGAACCGAACAGCACGTTGCGGTGGGTGAGCACCGCCCCTTTGGGGTCGCCGGTCGTTCCCGAGGTATACATGATGAAGAGCGGATCGGAAAGCGTGACCTCCTCCCGGGGTACCGGCTCCGTTGCCGGGAACGGGGTGACGGCTTCGGTCAGCAGGGGGTCCCCGCCTTGGCCGCCGTGGCGGAAGCGGCGCGGCATTGCCGGCCAGCAGGCCTTGACCTCCGCGATCTTGTCGGCAAAATCGGACGAATAGATGAGAATGCGCGGGTCGCAGTCCCGGAAGATGTAAGCCAGCTCCGGCACGGCGAGACGGAAATTGACCGGAACCATGATGGCGCCCGTCTTGGCGCAGGCAAAGAATATCTCCAGGAACTCCGAAGCATTGGACATCAGCACGGCCACCCTGTCCCCTTTGCCGACGCCCCAGGCATCGATCGCATGGGCCATCCGGTTCACCCGTTCGTTAAACTCGCGGTTCGTGAAGCAGCGCGTTTCCTCCTCCTTGAGAAACGGCTCTTCCGGATGGACCGAGGCCCGCCAGAAAGTCCAATCGCCTACATTCATCTCGCCCCCCTCAACACCCGCGCCCACGGCTG
>CAZWTL010000020.1:13873-44457 GCA_964637025.1 uncultured Syntrophaceae bacterium
CTTTTCAGATCCTCGCCGGTGACCGTCGGCGGCATCTCGTTTCTCCTGATCTTCCCCGCCACGAATTCGGCGACGGCCCTCGCCTCTTCCCGGGTCGCAAATCCCTCATTCCCCGGAAGTCCCGGTATGCTGGGCTGATGCACCAGCCGTTTTCCCCCCGCCCGAATGTCATACCCGAAGGTGCGGTTCACCGAGGGGATGATCTCGATGAGGATGTCCGAATCGGCATAGGGGCTCCTGTGCCGTTCCGGGACCTTCTCCTTCGGGGAGGAGGCCTCCGGCATGGCGATCGAGACGGACGTCACGAACGCGACCGCAAGGAGCAGGCGTAAAAGGATGCCTCTCGCGGACAGCGTCTTTTCCCTCCAACGCATCATCGGGGATGAATTTTCTCCTCGTCTTTCCCGGCAAACGGACCCTCCGGAAAGCCTCCGGCGGATGCGGGGATGCCAGGGACCGAGATGTGGCGACACGAATCCGAAAGGCCGGATCTCCGTTGCGTGCCGAGGGGCCGGTCCGCACACCCGGGGAAGAAACGCGCCACCCGCCGGTCCCTTCACAAGCGGGTCAAAAATACGGAAGGGCCTCCCTGATGTCAAGACAATTTAATGGATGCCTGTGGTTTTCTTCCATATCCTGTCGACGATATGCTGGAAAACCTGCTGCGGCGTCTGTCCGGATTCCAGCGGGATGCGTGCAACCGCCGTATTGGGCAGCCCGCCGGTCGAAAAGGATTCCGGGAGCCCCGCCTTCATGAGATCCACCCCCCTCGGACTGCGGATTCGGATCCCCAGGCACCGCCGGCCACCGAAATCCCTGACGGCTTGTCCGACGATGATGGGCTTCTCGGACCAGTCGCCGCGAGGGGTCAGATGTTCCGATATCCAGTGGTAAAAATCCAGTTCGTTGTCCCCATTGCCCACCGTGGGCGTGGGCGAGGCCACTTCGTCCGGCGTGAAGAAATGGCCGGCAAATGGCCTGCCCCGGTTTTCCAGCATCATCCTTTCGACGAGCACCTGCACCCTTTCGTTCAGAATGCGATAAGCCGCCATCAGATGCTCCCAAACCGCTTGCGTCTCGAGTTGATCGGGCCGATCGACCCCCAGCAAGGCATGAACGGCCGACCGATACCCGTTCGCCCGTGTGACCATCCTCAGGGCCCGGGCCGCCTCCAGCGTCCGGTCCCAGTTGAACCGGCTGTAGAAAAGCCGCCATGCGCTGGTGGTTTCAAGGGTCGTATCCAGACAGCAGCCCACGGCAGCCTGCCATGCGATCTGATCCCGGACCCTTTCGTCCCGGATCAGCAGGGAGGCGATTTCCTTCAGGATCATCGCGGTGGGAAATTGGCCGACGGGCAGGACCGATTTCAGGGTCTTGGGGGAAATGTGCAGAATGCCCAGCTCCTCCGGTTTGCGGATTCTTCCCGCGCCGGATTCCGCCGCATCATCGCACCCCCCTTCGAAGGGTTGCGCGGGAAGTTCATGGTTGTTGATCAGCGTGATCCGGCATCTTGCCGCGCAACGGGCGATGTAGGTCCGTCCCGGTTCGCTGATCGGGAAGGCGCGGTCCAGCGCGAAAATGTGCCTCACCGGACGGCCGCCATCCTCGGTTTCCCCCACGAGATCCGGGGGCACCGGGGAGCGGAACGATTCGTTCAAATGGATGATCCGCTCTTCAACGCCCGGGGCCAGGCAGGCCAGCATCCGGTGCATGATGGCCGCCGAGGCCACTCCGTCCTCGTCGTTGTCCGAAATGATCAGCACGCCTTCATCCTCCCCGATGCTCCGTATCCGGTTCATCAGCTGGGCGGACAGGTTTTCCAGACATTCCCGGTAGATGGCCAGATCGTGCATCCGCTGGACTGCCAGGATATCGGAGGCGGTGGCCAGATCGGTGTCGTAACGGTCCTTTGCGGTCCAGACCGCCTCGAAGCTGCTCTCGATCTGGCGATACAGGTTCTCCTCCTCCAGACGACGGTCCCACACCTGGCCGAGGCTGTTCTGGAGCATTTCGGACAGGGAGACCAGCAACCCGCCGGAACTGGCCAGGTTGTCCGGAATGACCTGAATGCCGCGTTCCTTGAGGATCCGTTTGGCATCCCCGGAAACGGCCGCCCCGGTCAATTCGCAGATCACCTTGACGCGCAGTTCGCCGGCGTTGTCGCCTCGGATCGATGCAGGAATGGCCGTCAGCACCAGAATATCCGTGGGAACCTTCTTGAGTTCAGCGGGATCGGGATGATAGACCAGGGCGGCGCGCTGTTTTGAGGCCAGCATCCGGATGACCGGGCTGGCCAGAATGGTGTCGAACCGCTTTCCCGAGTTCTTGTGGGCGATGAGGGCGGCGAGCTCCTGGCGGGAAAAGCCCTCGCGGCTGACCACCGCCCCCCGGCTGTCGCTGACGGCCAGGATCGTCGCGCCTTTCTGCGACATGAGGTTGGCCATGTTCTTGCCGGCGTTTCCCAGCCCTTCGACGGCCACCGTCATCCCCTCCAGCGGTTGAGGCTTGCCCGTGATCCTCTTCAGCAGGATTTCGATCGCCATCATGGCCCCCTGGGCCATCGCTTCCGCCCTCAATTCCGATCCGCAAATCTCCGGGGGTTTGCGTGTGACCACACCGAGTTTCGGGGTTGCGCACTCATAGGCGAGAGGCAGGGTAAAAAACATGATCCTCTGAACAGTGGGCACAACCTCTCCGACCGCGGTGATGGCCTGAATGGCGCGTTCGATCACCTCCAACCTCGCATGGCGGTAGAGATCCGGCAGGGGTTCCGTCGAACGGTCCCGGGCTTCGCACAGCAGGTTGACCACGCTCCAAAACCGTTCCTTGAGTTCCTCTCGGTTGATTCCGGGCGGCGGCATGTGCGCCATGAGCGCCTCCCGCTCATCCGGAGAAAACATGAGGGAGCGGTCAAACCAGCCCACCGGCAGCGCCTGTCCGACCGGCATCAGGCGGGACAATTCCTGTTCCATCATGATCCATTGGTTGTCCAGCAACGTGGTCAGGTAAAGCGCCAAAACACGGGGTTCGCCGCATTCATCCAGACAGCGCACGGAAAGCGCAACCGACAGCGCCCGTAAAATCGGCTCCCGGTGGTGATAGAGCATCTCCTCCTTTCGCTGGCGCTCGCCGTTCCCGAACAGCAGCTCCATCAAAGCGCGATACTGGGAGGTTGCGGGGGATCCCTGCGCGGGCAGCTCGCGAAGGAAATCCCTGAGCTGGTCCCGGGACTCCGGAAGCATGATTGCATGCTCCAGTTGCATCTTTGCGGCCGCCCGAGCCAAAGCGCAGTCGGTCGGCCGGTAATGCTTTCGTTCGAGAATTTCCCGCAGCCTGGCCGTCATATCCTCATCCCCGATGACGATCTGGGGATCGCCGGCGAGCAAGGTCCGGAGATGCCCCTCCACCACGTTGGTGGCAAGCTTCAGACCGAGACGGGCGCCCAGAGTCGTATTGGTTTCAGCGGCGTGGACGATCCGGTCATAGGCAATCCGCTGGGTAAGCGTGAGCATTTCCGCGGCGCCGTTCATCATCCGTTCGATCAGCTCCTTGTCCTCCCCGATGTGTTCCTCACCGCCTTTGAGCAGGGACCTCAGCCGGTAACGCCCGCTTTCCCGGTCGAAATCCCGCTCCGCGCACAGCATCAATCCTTCACTCCCGGCAAAGGGGGCGTCAGTGGCCTGGCTTTTCAAGCTCATGCTCAGGCTTTCACCCGTCATGAATTCGCGCATGGCCCTTTTGACCAATGTCTCCGCCTCCCCCCCGCTGTCCCATCGGGTCATGCCGGGCGGCGGCAATACCTCCACCACCCCGGGTTCAGATTCCTGAAAGTGGCTCCCCTGGCCCAACAGGTCTTCGGGGAAAACCAGCTTCAGCGCCCCCTTGCCCACCCGACCCTGAATCAGATGGTGCGTCTCCACCAGGATGAAGCTGCTCTTGCATTCCGTTCCGGGCTCGTCCGCTTCGCCTTCGAACACGCTGTGCCTGCTGAAGATGCGGAACAGGTCATCGCGCGTCAGACGCAAATGGCGGGCCGCCACACGGATACGCTCCGCGATCAGATTCAGCAATTCATTGCCAGGGTTCACCTCGCCCGTAATCGTATAAAACCCCAGAAGGTCATCCCATCGGATTTCGGGATGCATGCCGTCCAAACCCGGACCCCTTTTCCGCCCTTCAGTTGATGGTTCCGAATCCGCACCCATGATGGAATACGCCTCCTCGCAAATGGACGGGTCAGAGCCGCTGCCAATGCACTCCCCCGACACCGCACGACCCGTACCATGGCGGCTCGGGGGACGATCCCTGCCGGCCAATTTAGCATATTCGGGTTCAGAATGCCCGTCAATCAACGATGCGCCGAGGTCCAGGCCGAACCGCGCTTTTGGACTTGCCGAAGCGCCGTGAAAGGTTTATACCATGGGAAAGCCTTCCGGCGGGTCCGTTGTGCCGTTTTGACTGAAGCCACTGTGAACCCTCGGGTGAATCGCGGGTCTCCGAAGAAACAGGGCGCCGTCCCTGCAGACTTCACGAGAATCCGTACATCGAGGGGGAACCGAATCCAGATCGAGGTGGATGTCATGCAATCCGCAGTTTCGACTTTCGAAGCCCGCAGCCAGCGGGAACGCGACGCGAAGAAACAGGAAGTCCGCCGTCTGCTCGAGAACTTCTACCGCATGGAACAGAACACGGTCGGCAAGATCATCGACGCCTATTTTCAGCGCGATTTTCTGCCGAACTGGTATTTCCATGCGAACCGGGCAGAGGACGTGGCCAGCGACGTCTTCATCGTGAGCCAGCTTCTGTCGGCCAAGGACGAGTATCTGACCCATACCAGCCTGGACGGGAAAAAGATCACCTATTTCCTCAATGTGGGGCGGGATTTTCCCGGCAAGCTGAAAACCATTCTGAGCCAGAACCGCCTGATCGACATCGTCTCCTACGATTCGATGAAGACCCGTTCAGGCATCAGGTTCATCACCATCGAGAAGGCCGGCGCCGAGGCGATCCCCATGAGCCGCGAAGAAGAAGCCGCCGCCGCACGGATTCGCGTGGAACTGCGTCAGCGGGCCGAGGGGCTTGGGCATCGTCACACCGAGGAGTTCCTCTCCAGCCTGCCGGTGAACTACCTCCACGAAGAGATCAACAGTTTCGCCGTTCCGCCGCGGATTTACCGTCATGAGCTCATTTTCGAGAAGGTGCGCACCGGCAGGGGATTTTTCTACGGCCGGGAGAGCACGGAGGGCGAGCACGGCGAACCGAGCGAGCGGCTTTCCGCGCGGGAAACCCGGTTTCATCTGGGGGTCGAGTGGCCCGATGTCGCCTTCATCCTGGACGTTCTCGAGGTGCTGCGCAACCTGAACATCAATATGAACCGCTCCTATTACGACCGTTTCACCCCCTCGGCGGGCGTCGGCGCACCGGTCGGCATCATGACCTTCTACCTCGATCCTTCTGTGGACACATCGGATCTGGAGACGGCCCTGGCGGGTCTGGGGGGAAAGGCGCGCGTCAACCCGACAGAAAGGAACAGCCTGCTGGTCCATCTCGAGGCGATCCTGAGAGGCTTGAGCCGACAGGGGCTCTCCAGGGAGGAGACGGAACGTCTGCTGTCGCGGCTGCGGGCCTATACCGAGGTCAATGCGGACATCTCCAGCGAGTCGGAATTCGGCAACTTCCTGCTCAACGCCCTGAGCGATTTCCTGGCGGTGGCCGATGCGCTCGGGGTGTCCGAGAATCCGCTGGTCATCCAGCGCCTGCTGGGTTTCGACGCGTTCGAGGAATTCTGGGTGGACACCCAGCGCGGCCAGACCCTGGCGGTGACCGAGGGCTTTCGCACACGGCACAATTCCGCGCGCGGAACGGCCAAGGGCGGCCTGCGCATCGATCCCATCGTTGAATTCTCCGAGGTGGCGGCCCTCGCCTTCATGATGACCTGGAAATGCGCCCATTCGAAGATCCTGTTCGGGGGAAGCAAGGGGGGCCTTAAATTGAATCCGCGCGATTTCAGCCAGGCCCGTCTGGATTACTACCACACCTTGACCAATTTCGGCCGGTCCCTTTTTCTGGTCACCGGCCCGATTTTCGACGTGCCGGCCGGAGATGTGGGGTGCGGCCCGCAGGAGATCGGTCTGCTCTTCGAGGGTTTCAAGTCCGCCCTGCACGACCTCGCGCTGATCGCCAGCGGGCTCAAGAAGAGTGCGGCCTTTCTCGGAAACAAGGTTCTCACCCTCGACGACGCCCGAACCATCCTGAGCGGGCATTTCAAGGTCGACTGGCACGACGAGCGCATCCTCCACGAACTGGTCATGAACGAGAACTATCTGGAGCGCGTGGTGGCGTCCCAGATCACGGGCAAGCCGCGCATGGGAATCCAGGCCAGAACCGGCGCGACCGGACGCGGACTCCGCTACGGTCTGCTGGCTGTCGTCGCCCGGATGTACCTGGAGGGTCGCTGGAGGCCGACGGAGGAGCCGACGGCGGAGGAGCGCGCCCTTCTGGAAAGGCTCGCCCGCGTGAACGAGGCCGCCCTGCTGGCCGCCGCGGACTGCGAAGACGGATCGGGCCCGATCCCGGATGAAGTCTGGCGCGCCCTCGAAGAAAGCGTGTTTCCGAAGCTCCTCAAAGGAAAGCGGATCGTGGTGCAGGGCTCGGGAAAGGTCGGCGGATCGTTCATCGAGGAGATGTCGCGTTTCCCCGTTGCGTTCGCGGCGGTTGCCGACCGTGACGGCGCCGTGATCGGCCGTCTCGATCCGGACGAACTGCTGAAAGAGGCAGCGGCCACGGGAACCGTGTCGGGATGCCGGAAAGGCGTCGAACGGAGAATCTCCGGCGCCGAGGAGGGCAAGGCGGTGTTCGAGATGGATTGCGACATCCTGGTCCCCGCAGCCCTGGAAAATGCGATCCACGGAGGAAACGCGGGAAAGGTCAAGGCGGCCCTGGTGGTTTGCGGCGCGAACGGCCCCAACACCACAAAGGCCGAAATCCTGCTCCATCGTCGAGGCGTGGTCGTGCTGTACGATTTTCTGGCCAACGGCGGAGGCGTGGTCGCCTCCTACTTCGAGTGGCTGAGGAACCTGGCGGAACGGAGCCGTTTCGAATCCGAGGCCATCCGCGGCGAGCCGTTCGACGTGCAGGCCCTGGTCCGGTTCGTCATGCCCGAATTCCGCTCACGGATCTGCGCCATTCTCGAGAAGCCCGAATCCCCGGAAGCTACAGCCGCCTGGAATACGGTGCTGCGCGACATCATGATCGCCGCGGTGAACGACGATTACGACGATGCGGTCAGGCACGGCGTTTCGCTCAAGACCGCTGGCTACGCCCGCGCCATTCTGCGCGTCCTGGCCGCGGAGCTGCTTCGCGCCCCGAAGTCCGGCCGTCCGGCCTTCATCGCCGGCCTGAAACACGAGACCCGGCTCCGTCTGGCCCGGTTCCTGCGCCACCCGGAGGCCGCCCTGATCGATCCCGGCGCCGCCGCCATCGCGGACCGGGTGGAATCCGGGCTGTAGGGTCCGTTCCTCTAAGCCATCAGCGCCTTGATCTCCTCGCCGTCGAGCTTTTCCTGCTCCAGGAGGAGCCGGGCCCCCTTGACCAGGATCTCCTGCTTCGATTTCAGGATATCCAGGGCACGGCCGTACTCGCGGGTGATGATCTCCCGGATCTCCCGGTCGATCAACTCCGCCGTGGCCTCGCTGTAATCCCCGCCTTCCCGGGGGGCCACGTCCAGAAAACGCGGACGTTGCTCCGGGGAAAGGTAAACCTGCCCCAGATGGGCGCTCATGCCGTATTCCCGGATCATGCTCTTGGCGATGTCCGTGGCCCTGGCCAGGTCGTTGTGGGCGCCCGTCGAAATGTCGCCGAAGACAATCTCCTCGGCCGCCCGCCCCCCCAGGAGCGAGGCGATCTTGTTGAGCAGCTCCGATTTCTTCATGAGGAAGCGGTCCTCTGTGGGGACCTGCATGGTGTAGCCCAGAGCCGATATGCCCCTGGGGATGATCGATATCTTCTGGACCGGATCGGTTCCGGGCAGGGACAGGGCGACCATGGCATGGCCCATCTCGTGATAGGCGACGGTCTCCCGCTCCTTCGGGTTGATCAGCCGGTTCTTCTTTTCCAGCCCCGCGATGATGCGTTCCACCGCCTCCTCGAACTCCGCCAGCCCCACCTCCTTTCTGCCCCTGCGGACGGCCAGCAGGGCCGCCTCGTTGACCAGGTTTGCCAGGTCCGCGCCCACCATCCCCGGGGTCATGTTGGCGAGGTGTTCCGGATCGACGTCCGGCCCGACCTTGATCCTCTTCATGTGAACCTTGAGGATCTCCATCCGCCCTGTCTTGTCCGGCCGGTCCACCAGCACGTGCCGGTCGAAGCGGCCGGGACGCAGCAGGGCCGGGTCGAGGATCTCGGGCCGGTTCGTGGCGGCCATGAGGATGACCCCCACCTTGGTGTCGAATCCGTCCATCTCCACGAGAAGTTGGTTCAGGGTCTGTTCCCGCTCATCGTGGCCGCCGGCAACCGCGAACCCCCGCGCCTTGCCGAGGGCGTCCAGTTCGTCGATGAAGATGATGCAGGGCGCCTTCTGCTTGGCCTGCTCGAAAAGGTCCCGTACCCGGGCTGCACCCATGCCGACGAACATCTCAACGAACTCGGAACCGCTGATGCTGAAGAACGGGACCCCGCTCTCGCCGGCCACGGCCTTGGCCAGCATGGTCTTTCCCGTGCCGGGCGGCCCCACCAGCAGGATCCCTTTGGGGATCTTGCCCCCCAGTTCGGTGAACTTCGCGGGCGTTTTCAGAAATTCGATGACCTCCATGAGCTCCTGCTTGGCCTCGTCCACCCCGGCCACATCGTTGAAGGTGACGTTCAACTCGTTTTCCATGTAGATCTTGGCCTTGTTCTTCCCCAGGGTCATGAACCCCGCCTGCTGGCCTCCCATCCGCTTCATCATGAAGAACCAGATGCCGACGAAAAGGACGATCGGCAGGACCCAGGAAAGAAGGTCCCTGAAAAAGGTGGATTCGATCTCCCCCTTGAAGCTGATCTTGTACTGGTCGAGAAGCGCGGAAAGCTCCGGATCGACCCGGATCGTGCGGAACCCGTTCGTTGTGCCGGCGCCGTCCGCCTTCATCTTGCCCTGGATCTGATTGGCCGTGATGGCCACCTCCGTGATTTTGCCCTCCTTGAGCAGGCTGAGAAACTGACTGTAGGGAATCACCCGATAGGCAAACATGGAGGCGATATAGCTCTGGACGATCAGAACCACCCATATGCCCAGCAGCACATACCAAATCGAAAACTTGTGTTTTTTCTCCATCGCGTTCCTCCCCGTTTGGCGTTCTCCTACGTCGGAACTCTACCAGATTGTCCCTGCGGCCTCAAGATCATTCGATTCGCCGGCGCCCGACCGCTTTCTCCCTTCGCATCCGGTTGATGGACAACGGTCTCCGGGGGCGGGGCATGGGAGTGCACCCCGACGAAAGGATCGATTTCGCCGTTTCGTTTATTGTGATAGAATGCGCGCGATGGAGGAAACATTACGAGACCCACGAAAGGAAAGGACCATGAAAAACAGATTTCTTCTCACCATGCTCGTCGCGCTCGCCGCGGGGGTGGTCATCGGCGCGAACGCGTCGGCAGGGGCTGCGGAACCGGAACTGGTGCAGCTTCTCACGGGAAAGCTCGGGGTCACGGAGCCGCAGGCATCGGGCGGTGCCGGCTCCATCTTCAATGTGGCCAAGCAGAACATGGGCAAGGATGATTTCTCGAAGGTGGCCGACGCGGTTCCCGGCATCGACCGGATGATGGAATCGGCCCCCAAAGCGGGGGCTTCGTCGGGCATGCTCGGAAGCGCCTCTTCCCTGCTCGGGGGGAGCGCCTCCTCGCTGACCGGCGTTGCAAGCCTGGCCGGCAGCTTTTCCCAACTCGGCCTGAAGGCGGGAATGGTCAACGCATTCACGCCGATCATCCTGAACTACGTCAAGGACAAGGGAGGCGAGCCGTTGATGAATGCCCTGCAGGGCGCACTGAAGTGATGCGGGGACTTTGAAAACCGATTTGATGCCCATCTCTCGACCGGTGCGCGATTCGGACTTGCCCTGCTGCTGGAAGCCCAAACGGCGTCGCCGCGGCGGAGAGATAACCGCCGCCCGGTGGGGAAAATTCGCGACGCTGCTTCTCGGATTGGCGCTTGTCGCCATTCCCGCGCTCTTTGCAAACGCGGCCGGTCTGGATGTCCGGGATGTGGCGCGGACTGGAATTTCCGACCATTTCGACGGCAGCCTTTTCTTCAATCCGGAGATTGAGCCTTCCGGGCCATCGTATCCGGGATTGGAACAGCGGCGCGGAAGGTCCTTCTGGATCTGGCGGCTCCTCTTCGGCAACGACTGGCCGCAATGGCCGCGGATGGCCGAAAGGGAGCGGGTCGCCCCGCCCCCGGCCCCCGCTCGGGACGGGGCAATCGTCATCACCGCGATCGGTCATGCGACATTCCTCATTCAGTGGGAGGGGATCAACATCCTGACCGATCCCATCTGGTCGGAACGGTGCAGTCCGGTGTCGTGGGCCGGTCCCAAACGGCATCAGCCCCCGGGGATCCGTTTTGAAGACCTTCCCGCCATCGATGCGGTCCTGGTATCCCATAACCACTACGACCACCTGGATCTTCCCACGCTGACCCGCCTTTCAGCGCAGCGAGTCGGGCGCGCCATTACCACCCTCGGAAACCGAGATCTGATCCTCGGCACGGGGATCGGCGTCGTCGATGAACTGGATTGGTGGCAATCGGTTCGCCTCGCGGAACGGGTTGTGGCAACGCTGGTCCCTGCCCGGCACTTCTCGTCCCGGTCTCTATGGGACCGTAACCAAACCCTCTGGGGGGGATTCGTCCTGTCCTCGCCTTCCGGAAACATCTATTTTGCCGGAGATACGGGATATGGCCCCCATTTCCGCGAGATCGAACGGCGATTCTCGCCGATCCGGGCGGCGATCCTTCCGATCTCGCCCTTCAGTCCGTCCCGCCCCTCCGGACCATCCGTACCGCCCTATTCCCGGAATCACATGGGACCCGCGGAAGCCGTCCAGGCGCATCGGGACCTGCAGTCCGAACTGAGCATGGCCTCTCACTTCCAGGTGTTCCAGCTGGGCGCCGACGGATTCGACGACGCCGTCAACGAACTGGGGGCAACGATCGCCGAACGCAACATGCGGCCCGAATCCTTCATCGCGCCGACGCCGGGTCAATCCGTCGCCGTGGCCCCGCCCCGGCCCCGCGCGTCGCTCTTCCGGCTCTCGGCCGCACGATGATCCGCGACGGGAGATTCGAGGGACCGTTGCACGAACCGGCCGGCGCGACAGACGCCCGGAGGGAGGCCGTCCTGCTTCCGCAGCCCGGCCGTGGACCGCGATGCGGCGCTTCAGGAAAGCGCCTTCCCGGAAAGAAAATCGAGCAGCACCTTGTTGAAGCTCTCCGCCTGCTCGACATTCACCATATGCATTGCATCGGGAATGACCTTCAACGTCGATGACGCAATCCTTTCATGGATGGATTCCGCAACGGACACAGGCGTCCCCGGATCCAGTTCCCCCACCACCACGAGGGTCCGGACGGATATCCCCCGGATCATTTCGCGCAGGTCCATGGCATCGATGGCGCGGCCGCAGCCGCAATACCCCTCTACCGGGGTGCTGAGAATCGCATTCCGGGCCCGTTCGACGGCCTCCCTCAACCGCTCCTGACCCCGATGGGTGAACCACCGGTTGATGGTCGCATCGACCACGCTCGCCATCCCCGCTTTTCGGACCCATGCGATCCTTTCATCCCATATGCCGCGCTGTGCGATATGGGGAGAGGTGTCGCAGAGGGTCAGGGAGAGCAGCCTCTTCCCATGCAGGGCGCCCAGCATCTGTCCCACCATGCCGCCGAGGGAAAGGCCGCAAAAATGGGCCCGGCTGATCCCCAGGCGATCCATCAGCGCAACGGCGTCCGAGGCAAGCGTCTCCATGGTGTAAGGACCGGCCGGCACGGACGATTTGCCGTGCCCCCGGCCGTCGTATCTTAGAAGCCGGTAACCGGCGCCGGACAATGGCGCGATCTGCGACTCCCACATTGTCATGTCGGAGGCCAGGGAATTCGAGAACAGGACGACTTCTCCCCCCTCCGGCCCATCGAACCGATAATGGATCCCGATTCCGTTGACATCCGCTATGGGCATGATCACCTCCCCCATCGATTTTGTTTCTCCCGATTCCCTTTTCCGGATCGCGCAGCGGCCATTGCTTATCCCGTCGATCCGCCGTACGCCTTCCCTTTGGCCGTTAACGGAAACCGGCAGGCTGCAGGGCCGCTCCCAAAGGCCGTTCAGGCGGGTTCACGAATGCATCGCCCTTTTCAGGGGCCTGAGCAGAACCAGGATGACGACGCCAGCCAGTCCGGCGATGCCGGACACCAGCAGGAAGAAATATTCTCCCGGCCACAGGTCCCAGTAATGGCCGACATACCCGGCCAGATAGTTGCCCGCAAACTGGGACAGGAACCAAACCCCCATGAGCATGGAAACCATGCGCGCCGGTGCAAGCTTGGTGACCAGCGACAGGCCTACCGGGGAAAGATAAAGCTCTCCCAGCGTGAGCACGGCGTTGAAGGCCACCAGCCAGAACATGCTGACCGGAATCCCGTCGGCCGCGTATTCGTCCGCCGGGGGCACCAGAACCAAAAAAGAGGCGGCCAGGAGGAAACAGCCGATCGCCATCTTGGCGGGCGAGGACGGTTCCTGTCCGCGGCGGGCCTGCCACGACCAGAATGCGGTGATCAGGGGGGTGAACAGAAAAATGAACATCGGGTTGAGGGACTGGAACCACGTGGCCGGCACTTCCCAGCCCAAGACGTGCCGATCCGTGTCCGCATCGGCCCAGAGGGCAATTGTGTTGCCCTGCTGCTCGAAGGCGATCCAGAACAGCATGACCACCGTGCAGATCAACGCCAATCCCAGGATGCGCCGCCCTTCGTCGCCATCGGACCCGGCCGCCGCGGCTGCCCGGCAAGGTTCGGAGACGGACGGCCGTCTCAGATTGTCCGGCGCCAGCCAGCGCTGGCCCCAGAGATAGATGGCGAGCCCGGCCACCATGCCCAGGCCCGCGGCCCCGAAGCCGTAGTGCCAGCCATACACCTCGCCCAGGGTCCCGCAGATGAGCGGAGCCAGGAAGGCCCCGAGATTGATGCCCACGTAAAAGATGCTGAAGGCCCTGTCACGTCGCGCATCTCCTTGGTCATAGAGATTCCCCACCTGGGTGGAGATGTTCGGCTTGAAGGCGCCGTTGCCGAGGACCAGCAAGGCAAGGGCGGGAAAGAAGAGGGATTCGAAAATCATCAGGAAATGGCCCGCCGCCATGAGCACGGCGCCGATAATGACGGTGCGGCGCTGTCCCAGCACGCGGTCCGCGAGCAGCCCTCCGAAGAAAGGCGTGAAATAGACGAGGCCCGTGTAGAGGCCGTAGATGCGCGATGCGTCCGGATGGGAATACATCATGTGCTTCACCATGTAGAAAACGAGGAGCGCCCTCATGCCGTAATAGGAAAACCGTTCCCACATTTCGGTGAAAAACAGGATGTAAAGCCCCTTGGGGTGACCCCACAGGTTCTCTTGCGACGACGCCATTATCTTCACACCTCATTCATGCAAGGAATGCCCTCCACGGGGCGGAACCGCGAATCCCTTTGACGCCTTGTCCCGCGCCCGGACGGTACGGACCCCGAGGGGGTTCTTCTGCCGCGCCGCTCCGCAGCCCGCTTACCCAAGGCAAGGCCGGACACCGCGGGGTGTCCGCTCCCGCCATTCCCCGTTCCGAACGGCTCACCCCACCCCGGATCGTCATCGGCCTTCCCCCCCGACCGGGGTTCCCGGGCCGGGGGCCGCGACACGGCCGACGGCCCGCATCATCGCCTGCATGAAGTTCTCCCAGTAGACCTCGTAGGTCGTTCGGCTCGACAGGTAGGGGGTGAGGATGCAGGAACGCAGGACGTAAACGCTTCCCATCCGCTCCCATTCGCTTGCGGCAATGCCGAGACGCTCGACGAAGGCGCGGGGCGTTTCGCCGTATTCCTCCGCAGTGAGGGAGGTTTTCGAGGCGATGAAGTCGTTGCGGTAAAGCGGGCCTGCCTTGTATGAGCACTGTTCATAGATCGCCTGATTCAGACGGTTCGTCTCCTCAAGGCTGTTGTTCCCGATTTCGTGGAAGGCGTAGTCGACGATGTTGATATCGGGCCGGGCCAGCGGGACCACTTCGAATCGTCTCCCTTCGACGGTCAGGGGATCGGTTTCCGCTAGGGAACGATAGAAACGGTAAGCCCCTTCAATGCTCGCAGCGATGATCCGGCCGTATCCTGTCCGGTTGAGCGGAACGACCTTGTGCGCCATCCAGACGGCGGCGACCGCAGCCCCTGCCTTCGAGCCCTCCAGGATGTAGCTCCCCAGCAGCATGGGGTTGTCGTCGCTCTTTTCGAAAACGTAGGCGGCGAAATAGGAAATCAGATCGATGATCCGGCGATCGGCGGCGACGATGGCACCCGCCGCGTAGGGGACGTAGCCCAGTTTGTGGGGGTCGACGGTGATCGAATCCGCCCGGGGCATGGCCTTGAACGCCTCGTAGACGTCCCGGGTCAGCCAGCCGGTGCGGCCTTCCTTTCCAAGTCCATGCAACGTTTGCGTCTCCTCGAAATCGACAAAGCGGTTCGAGTCGTCCAGAAAAAGGGTGCGGGCGTAGCCGCCGTAGGCGGCGTCGATGTGGAGGTAGAAGGAGATCCCCCGGGCAGCGCAGTCCTCCCGGAGGTGCACGATCTCGTGGATCTCATCCACGGCGCCCTCCTCGGTCGTGCCGACCACGGCCACAAGGGCCAGGATGGGCGTCCGGGAGGAAGCAAGATCCTCGATGATCCCCCTGAGGGCGACCAGGTCCATCCGGTAATTTTCCGTTACAGGGACGGAAACAAGGTTGTCCTGGCCGATGCCGAAGATGTCCGCCGCCTTGCTCCAGGAATAATGTTTCGAGCGGGGCACCAGGACCTTGCCCAGATCCGCACCGGCCATTCCCGCGCCCCGTACGGAGCGACGCCGCACCTCCTCGAAGCATCCGGCCTTCTTTGCCCTGTCGGCCAGGTCGAGGATCTCCTCCGTCCGGAGGTTCATGAGGCCCCAGTCGTCGAGACCGGCCACGAGTTCCGGCATGCAGAACCGGACCGCTGCAGGAATCGACTTCAGATTCCGGGCCAGCCAGAGCCCCTCATAATTGGCCACGGTGCCCCCCGAGGTGATATGGCCCCACGCCCGCTCGGGGTCGTAACCCATGAGCCCGGCAAGCTGGCGGCCCACCTCGATCTCCAGGGCTGTCGTGGCCGGAGATCCCTCATAGGCGCAGTTGTTGGGGTTGTACATGAGGGTCAGCATATAGCCGAGATTGGCCGCCATCAGGGTATCGGAGGTCATGTGGCCCAGATAACGGGGCGAGAACCACGGCGTGGAGTGAAGCTGGAGGTTCCCGGCCAGATCGATCAGGGCCTCCCGCGTCTTCTGAAGCGTGGCCGAAAAATCGGACCGCCCCCTTTCTTCATCGGTCACCGCCGGGGCGTCGTCCGGGTGGAAATAGCGCCGCCACTCCGCGTGATCGTCCATGAGGTAGTTGAGCATCTCTTGAAAGAAGGCGTGATTTTCCGACTTGGGTCCGAGGAAGAGGGCGTTGAAGTTGATCGGTTCTGTCATGCCACACCCACCGTTCAAAGCACGGCGAAGGGGATAGGGGTCTGTCCCGGGCCACCGGTTTGATCCCGCCGCGATCGACGAAACCGGATGGAATGTCCGGGACGCTTTGCCAGATCCATGACGTCCGGCAATCCTGCCGGCGCCGGGAAGCCGCCTGCGCCATGGCCGCGTTTCCGTGGCGCCAACATAGGACCAACCCCCCCGGCTGTCAACAGAAAAACGGCGCGCCGGTCGGATCAACCTTCGTCTCGTGTCGAAGCGACAGGCCTGATTCTCGCGATGAGCAGAATCGCCGCCATCGACGCGGCGGAAAGCATATACCATACCGGGAGGTAGCTGCCCCAGTTATCGAACACCCAACCCGCCAGTGTGGGGCCGATGATGCCGCCTACGGATCCGAATCCCAGCAGGACGCCGAGCATCTTCCCGAAGGATCCCATGCCGAAAAACCTTTGGAGGATCGCCCCCCTCAAAACCATGCCTCCGCCGAATCCCGGGGCGAAAAGCAGAATGAACAACAGAAGCGCCCATAAGGAACGCACGTGGCAGAAGGCCAGCACCCCGGCACCCATGCAGAAGAAGGTGATTGCCCAAGCCGCCCGTTTATCGATGCGGTCGCCCAGCCAGCCGAAACCCACCCTTCCCGCGATGCTGACCACGGGCAGCGCCGTGGCCACGGCGCCGGCCGCGCTCCTCGATATGCCGGATAGGCTGAGGCAGGGCATGAGGTGGGTGATCACGGCGTTGACCGCCATCAGCCGGACCGTCTCGGCGATGACCAGATACATGAAAGACCGTTGCCGGATGATCGTCAGGAAATCCGCTTCCTCGCGCTCCGGACCGGCATTCCGGAGGGCCGTCGCGTCCGGCTCCGAATCGGCCGGATCGGCGCCGGATCCCCATTCCGCGGATCTTTCCCGGATAACGAAGGCAAGGGGAATGCCCAGAATCCACATCCCCACCCCCAGGAACACCAGGGTGGACCGCCACCCCGCGGCGTCGATGAGATAAACGATGAGGGGAATGATCAACCCTCCGGCCCCGAATCCGCATGCCGTGAGGCCGAGGGCCAGCCCGATCCTCTTGCGGAACCAGATCGCGACGGCGGTCATGGTGACCACGCTCGCGCATCCGCCCGATCCGAAGGCGATGAAAAGGATGCACAGATAGAACATGGGCAGGGATTGGATGAGGCTCAGGAGAATCATCCCGGCGCCGATAATGACGGCGCCGCCCAGCAGCAGCCTTCTGGAACCGAACCGGTCGACGAGAAATCCGACGACAGGGGCAAATATGCCCATCTCGAGACCGCGAAGGCTTGTGGCAAGAGAAACCTGCGTGTAGCTCCAGTGGAATTCGCGCTGGATGGGTTCAAAAAAGGCGGTAAAGCCGAAGAAGGTGATGCCGCCCACATAGAGGTTGATGAGGAAGCATGCAGCGACGATCCGCCATCCGTAATAGAGGTTCTGAAACATGCGGCACCCGCGAATTTCCCCTGCGCGCGCAAGGGGTCGGACGGAACAAACCCTCGCATGATCAAGGCCGGAATGCATTCACGCCCGGGGACGACCGGAAATGGTCCGCGTCCGATTTCCGGAGGACGGCATCCTTTTCAGTAGGCCACTCTGTTCACAACGGGACGGTAGAGAAAAAGATTCCTGCGGATGAAGCTGGTGCCGGTGACATCGTCCTCATGTGAATTGCAGACGTAGGTGACGACCAGGTCCCTCCCCGTCGAGAATTGCGGGTGTTCTTTCCCGGCATAACAGAAGTTGTCTCCGTCGTACCCTGGGCCGCCCCGCAGGACCTCGGGAATCCGGCCGATCAGGACCTTCGGTTCCGTCCACGGCCCTTCCGGCGCTTCCGCCGTCTGATACATCATCCGGTCGCCCCTGCCATGGATGGACAGGTACACGGCAACCCATTTTCCAAGGTCCCGGTGGTACCGCACGCTCATCTCCGAAACGGCCGCATCAAACACCACCCTGACCCTGGAGGGCTCCGGTCTGTCCGTCCAACGGCCATCGTCGTTCAAATACTCGATGGCCCGGGCCGGTTCGTCGATTTTGTCCGTCGGGATGCGTGCCATGATGTTGCCCAGCACGCTCAAGCTGCCGTCACTGGCGCCGTAGAGAGGATAGAAATAGACGTACCCCCCGTGAACGACCGATGACGTCGCGAACGCCTTGATGTCCTCCGGTATCCCCGGGGTCAGTTCCAGGTAGTCAACCGGCCACCGGTTCGGATCGCTGCCGCTGCAGTCCCTGATTCTGGCCATCCGATGCCCAGCAATTTCGAACTTGAACGGCCCTTCCAACTCGGGCCTGGGTCTCACGCACAAGAGCGGGACATAGAGCACGCGGTCCACGATGAACGGGTCCTGCGGCCAGAGCCATTCCCCGTCGCCGAAAGACGATACGAATTGACCGTTTTGTCTCTTCAGATGGTATCGGATCTGAAAACCGGCCTCAGCCGTACATGTGGAAATGGCCAGGGTTGTTCCCGTAACGACCTTCATGCCGATACGGTCTTCCCTGCCCTCCAGATCCGAGACGAAGGTGTCCCCGAAGAGCCACAGATCGCGCCCATCCTCCAGCCTGATGGAGTAGGCCCCATCCCCGCCGTACCACCCATCGCGGTCAGGGAAAGAGGGTAGGCACGCGACCGATGCGGACCCTGAATCCCATGCCCTCTGCGGCGCCGATGCGCAGGAGGGGAGCAGGAAGACGCATAGCGCCAGCGCCAGCCGCACCCCGCGGCGGGCCGTGTCGCATTTCACGGATAGGCATTTGAAAAGGGCTTTCATCCCTTGGGATCCCGGAGCGCTCCGGCGATCGCGGAGCGGTCCCATGCGGTTGAAGCGGGATGTTCGTTCATCGGAAAGCGGCCGTCGTCTAATTCGATCCGAAGAGGTATCGGATCCCGGCAAAAATGCCATGCGTACGGAGCGGCGCCCAGGTTTCCCCGATCTCGATCCCGTCCGGCCTGTTGTTCAGAAAGGCCCGTCCGGCATCCGTCCGCACCTGCCCGAGGTCCGTGTACCGGTATGCGATGTCCACGACGATGCGATCGGTCAACGCAATACCGGTCCCAACCGTCGCCATGCAGGCGAAGCCGGCATGGTCCCCGGACGGCGTGACGGTGATCTTGTGCGCCCCGGGATTGCCGGGGAATCCATAACTCATTTCGTCGAGTCTGTTGTAGCTTACCCCCAGTCCGCCCCCCAGGTAAGGTTGAAAGCGCCCCATCGGCACGCCGAACAGGGTTGCGATATCGATATAGCAATGGGCCATGCCGCTGATCGAATCCGCACTGGCTGAAACCGGCTGTCCGCCGGGCACCCCCCGGAAATTGGCGTACCCGCTGTATTTCATGTTCGGCCGATAGGCCACCGCGATTTCGGACCTGAGCCAGGGAAGAATCCGTTTCCCCACAGCCGCTTCCATCAGCAGAAAACGGCCAAAATCGCCGTATGCGCCGATCTGGCGGCCGTCGTTTCCCGGGCCGACGCCGAAGAGGGCCGGCGGATGAGTTGCCGCGGAGTCTGCATCGGAAAAGTCCGCGGCCAGGGACCCATCCAGGCCGGCGCCGCCCCGCAGATACCAGTCCATGGCTTCGACGGGAATCGCCGCAAAGCAGAGGACGGCGACAGCCAGGGTCCCAAAAAGCTTCTTCATGATGGTTCACCTCCACACGGGGTCGCCCCCGAACTCCCTTTCCGGGTCTCGATTTCACGGAACCCAACCGCGGGGTCGTGTCGCACCGGCCGCGACGCATCCTGCGGCAGGGAGCTGAATCCGAATCCGTCTTCAGATTGCACGCGGACACGGCGCGGCGATGGCCGGGCGCCGTCCCGGCGGGGTTCCGGGATTGGCCGCCCGGAGGAAGTGTTTGTGTCCCTCCGGGTCTGATCGTCGGCATCCGGCCTTTCCGTCCGATTCGTCAGATCGTCCTCTCCTTCGAGGGACGGCCGGACCAGGCGCTTCAGGTGGTCAGCATCGGCCCCCTACCGTCCGGGGCATTTCAGGGTGATCCGTGTGCCGCCTCCCGCCTCGGGGCGGACGCCCACGGTCTGTTTCTTGGGATCGCGCCCGCATCGCCATTCCGCAACGTAATCCTTGGCGCATCCGGATGCCGGATCGCCCAGCACCCTGTAATCGATGACGTATTCGCAAATGCCCCTTCCGTTGCAGACTTCGGCCAGATCGCGGGTTGCGTTTCCAAACGCTGCGCCGCAGTTCCCCCCGTAGGTTGCGGCGATCACGTCGATGAGGCCTTCGCGGCCGAATCCCCTTCTGCTCTCCGGAAATTCGATCTGCCGGATGGAATCGGAAGGTCTGTCCAACTTGATTCTTTGCGAATGGCCGTCGTCATACCGCAGAACGATCATGTCATCCGCTCCCACGGCCGTCGCGACAAAAAGCGCGAGGAACAGAACGGAAGCAGCCAATCCTCTCAGAAGCGTCATGACAAGTTCTCCTTTCTGGTTTTTCGACCGGCGAACGGGAATGAATCGTCGCGCGGCGTCATGAATATACAGACATCCGTTCTGTTCTGTCAACAGAAACGGGTGAGCGGCAACGGCCGTCAGCCCAAGTACACCGGAGGGCACCGATCCCTTCGTCCGGGCGGAATCCGGAATATCGGCTCGATAAGCGCCGCATGTGCAGCCGGTTCCGCCGGACCTGTGCCTATAGGCCGACCGAGCGGGCGGCCGGCTCGATGGCTTCCTTTTCGAACAGCAGGCAGGCGTATGTCCCGCCGAAGGAGATGCCGCTCAGGAGCGCCCTTTTCACCGGCCGCCTCCTGGCCTCCACGATCACGAACGGCAGGCGGCTCATCGGCGCGGCCAGACCCACGGCCGGCGGCACTGTCCCTTCCCGGATCGAAAGGGCGAGCGCGGCGGCGCGGATTCCGCCGCCGGCGAAGATCTCGCCTGTCGCCCCCTTGAGCGACGTAATCAGAGGCCCGGCATCATGGCCGCCCAACAGGCGTTCATAAGCCTCCGCCTCCAGGGCATCGGGCTCCGTTCCGCCGCTTGCCGCCGCCTGGATACAGTCGAGTTGGGACGGCGAAACCCCGGACATCCGGAGGGCGTGATTCAGGGCAATCATGAACCCCTTCGTGTCGCAGGGCCACTGGGTCGGCGCAGAGGGGGAGGAGGAAAGCCCCCAGCCCGAGATTCTGCAATAGGGCGACGCCCCGCGTTCCCGGGCCCGCTCCGCCGCCTCCAGGCAGATGATCCCGCACCCCTCTCCCATCACCGGCCCGTTTCGATTCAGGTCGAACGGCCTCGCGCCTTCCGCGCCCCCGTCCGTGGGGGAGAGGGCGCGAAACCGGCCGAGGGCTTCGTAAAAAAAGGGGGACAGGATGTCCGCTCCGCCGGCCAGCACCACGTCCGCCGCGCCTCGCCGGATCTCCATGGCCGCATAGACCATGGCCGTCTCGGCGGAAACGGCTTGGTGGTTGATCGTGGTGTTGATGCCCCGGAAACCCAGTTCGATGGATGCATGGCCCGCAGGGGCGTTCATCACCGCATTGGGGACTTGGATCGGGTTGACCATGGCCGGGCCCTCGCTGAACAGGATCCTCGCGCTCTGAACCTTGAGCTCCGTGTTCCCGAAGGCCGTCCCCATCACGATCCCGATCCGGTCGCGGTTCGTTTCGTTCACGGCTATGTCGGCGTCTTCCAGCGCCATCCGGACGGAGGCGGTCGTCATGGCGGAGAGACGGTCCATTCTTCTGAGGTGCTGCAACGAAATGAAGTCCCGCGGATGGAACTCGCGGATCTCCGCGCCGAGATGGGATGAGAATCCTTCGGTGGAAAACGTGGAGATCTCACGGATTCCTGTGGCGCCGCAGCGCAACGCGTTCCAGAACGCATCCCTGCCGACGCCCAGAGGCGTGACCATGCCGATTCCGGTAACGACGACCCTCCTATCCATGGCCTGCCCCTTCCTCCCTGAAGCGGCCGAGGATGACCGTCGTATTGTTTCCGCCAAAGGCAAAGGAGTTGGAGAGGACCACCCCGGGCGCCGCCGACCGCGCCCCTTCCGTCACGTAATCCAGGTCGCATTCCGGGTCCGCCGTTTCACAATGGATCGTCGGCGGGATGAAACCCTCCGTGATGGCGAGGACCGAGACGACCGCCTCCAGGGCGCCGGCCGCACCCAGGGTATGACCGTGCATCGACTTCGTCGAGCTCACGGGGATCCTCCATGCCCGAGGTCCGAAAACCTCCTTGATCGCCCGGGTCTCCATGAGGTCGTTGGGCGGTGTGGCCGTTCCGTGGGCGTTGATGTAATCGACCGACTCCGGTCCCAGACCCGCATCCGACAGGGCCTCCCGCATTGCACGGGCCGCCCCCGAGGCGCCGGCGTCCGGCGCGGTCATGTGGTGCGCATCGCAGGTCACCCCGTATCCGAGTACCTCGGCCAGGATGCGGGCGCCCCTCTGCATCGCGGCCGCGAGGGATTCCAGGATCAGGATCCCCGACGCCTCCCCGAGGGTGAGGCCTGCCCGGTTCCCGGAAAAAGGCCGGCAGTATTGCGGATCCACCGCCTTCAGCGCATTGAAGGATGCAAAGGTCGTCCGGCACAGGGGTTCCGTTCCGCCTGCGATCATTGCCTGCGCGGCACCGCTCCGGATCAGGTCGCGGGCGAGGCCCACGGCTGTCGCCCCTGAAGAACAGGCTGTCATGATCGTCGCCTTCGGTCCGAAGAGGCCGAACTGTGAGGCGAGGCGGTTTGCGGTCGATGCGCAGGAGACGGAAGCGAGCCGGGAAAAACGGGCGGTCTTTTTGCCTCCGTGCAGATATTCCTGAAAAAACGGCTCGGCCTCCAGCAGACCGCCGGCCCCGCCGCCGATAGCGACGCCCATCCGCTCCCGCAAGACTTCGGGAACGGGATCCAGGCCCGCCTGTGCAAGGGCTTGAAAGCTCGCGGCCAGCGCCATCAGGTCCGCGCGGGACGCCCGCTTCAGGGATACGCCCCTGGGGATGGCTGAGCCGGGGATAAAATCCCTTGCCTGGGCACCATTGTGGGTTCGGAAGCCCGCCGTGTCGAAGAGGGTGATCGGTCCGATGCCGCACGATCCCCTGCGGAGCGCGGCGGCAAATTCCCGCGGATCGGCCGCCAGGGCATTGACCGTGCCGAGGCCCGTCACCACCACCCGTTTCTCAACGTCTGAAATCGCCATGGACGGTTCCCGCCATACAAGTTGTTCGGCCGGTTCCCTGCGCCTCCGGCGGGGAGAGCATCCCTGCAGCCGGGCAGGGGGCCGCCGGCAGTGGACGGCCCGCTCTTCTCCGATAGACCGCCACTCCCCGCGCATTCCGGTCCAAAGGGTTCAGAAAATCCTCAGGGTCCTCCATCCCTCTACGCCTGGCCTTCCGACAACCGCTTTTCGTACAGGGCCCTGACCTGACCGACGAGCGCAGCAAGCGGGAAGGCCGGACCGCCGAACTCCGGGTCGAAGGCGCCGATCCGCTCCACCTCGATCACAACCGGATCGCAGGTGTTGAACCAGAACCTTCCCGGCACGAAAAGACGGTTGGTGTTGCGGATCATGAGGCACTGGATCGGCACGCGACAGCGCCGGGCGATGCTGAAGGCGCTCTTGCTGAACGGCCCGAGACGCCCTGTACGGCTCCGTGTCCCCTCGGGAAAGATAAAGAGGTTGCCTCCCGTCGCCAGATATTCGCCGATATGTTCGATGCTTTGGATCATCAGCGAGGCGTGTTCCTCCTCAGCCCGGGATGGGATATAGCCGGAGCGCTTCAGGATCCCGCCGAAGATGAACCGGTCGAAAAAATCGCTCCGCACGATCGTCTTCTGCCTCTCGAACAGGGAGATCAGCAGGATCGGATCGAGGTAAGAAAGGTGGTTGCAGACGATGACCGAAGAGCGGATGGACCGGATCTCGTCCTGGATCTGGATCTTCACTCCCGGGGTGACCGCTGCCAGAAATCTGAAAAATCCTCCGAAAAAGAGGCTGTTCAGGCGTTGGAAGGCGGCCTCTCGTTCCTTTCGCCTGATCGCGGCCGCCGCATAGAAAGGGGCGAACCCAAAAAAGAATGCAAGAATGAAATAGCCCCAGAGCAGGAGCGTCACGACCATGTCCACCAACGGTTTGAGGCATCTCATGGAAATCGTCATGGCCGGGTTCAGGAAAATCGTCTGATCAGCAGGTTGGTGTTGACGCCGCCGAAGGCGAAGTTCTGGACGGCAGCGACATGGATCGGCTGCTCCCGCAGTTGCAGACAATGGCGGATCATTCCGCAACGCTCGTCGGGTTCCTCCAGGTTGAGGGTCGGGGCGATGAAGCCCTCCCGCATCATGTAGAGCGTCATGATCGTCTCGATGACGCCGCACGACCCCATGGTATGGCCCATGTACCCCTTGAGACCCGTCACGAGCGGGCCATCGCCGTAAACGGCATGGACGGCCTGCGCCTCGATGACGTCGCCCATCTTGGTTCCCGTGGCGTGGGCGCTGATGAAATCGACGTCGCCGGGCGTCAGCCCCGCATCCTCCAGGCCCAGCCGCAGGGTCTCGCTGATTCCGGCGCGGTTGGGCAGGATCAAGTCGCCGCCGTTGTTGTTGCATGCGAAACCGACGACTTCGCCAAGGATCTCGGCCCCTCGGCGTCTGGCGTGTTCGAGTTCCTCGAGCAACACGGCTCCGGCGCCCTCGCCGACGACCAGACCGTCGCGCTGACGGTCGAACGGCCGCGGCGTGCACTGGGGGCGATCGTTGAATGCCGTGGAACAGGCCATCAGGTTGTCGAATACCGCCACCGTGGTCGTATCGTACTCATCCGCGCCGCCGCAGAGCATGGCGTCCTGCATGCCGTATTTGACGGTCTCGTAACCGAAGCCGATGGACTGGCTGCTTGTCGTGCAGGCCGTCGAAGAGGAGATGACGCGGCCCGTGATGCCGAACATCTTCGTGATGTTCACCGCCGTGGTGTGGACCATGGATTTGAGGTAATCCACGGCGCCGATGGACCGGAATTCGGACGGAGAATCCGCAAAAAAGATCTTGTAGATCTCCCGCTGGACCGTGGGACTGCCGTGCGTAGAGCCGAAGGCCACGCCCAGTCGCCCCGATGTCACGAATTCCGGTGGCAGCCCTGCCCGGTCGAGGGCCTCTTTGCACACCTGGCAGGCATAGTAGGCCACAGGTCCCATGGTCTTGCGGTAGGTCCTCCGGAAGTCGAACTCGACCGGATAATCCACCGTGCCGAAGACCTGAGAATGGATGAATTTCGATAACAGATGGTCCTCGCGCAGCGGTTTGACGCCGGAGACGCCGCGGCAGAGGCTATCCACGATCTCCTCGCGCGTATGTCCGATGGGCGTGATGGCTGAACAGGCCGTGATGACGACGCGTCTCCCCTTCATGAGCCGGAAATCGCCTCCTTCCTCGGCGGTCCCGACAGACCCCGTCTCCTATGCATGCGTCACACGCTCCCGCACCCCGGCCAGCCCCTCCACGTAGTCCACGATCTGGTTGATGGTCCGGATTCCCATGGCCATTTTTTTTTCTTCGTGGGTCAGCTCGGTTTTCAGAAACCGTTCGATTCCCAGCAGCAGTTCGATGGCGTCCACGCTGTCGAACTCGTAGGTCTCGCGCAGATCGCAATCGAGACCCGGCTGCTCGATTTCGAACTCGCGTCTGAATATATCCAGGATTTCCGTCTTGATCTCTTCTCGGGTCATGATCTTCCTATCTTTTCGCCCCCGCATGGGCCGATTGAAGCGGAATCATATTGTTTTCCATTTCGAATAGCAAGGTCTGCTTTTTATCCCGCGGCGATCCCGGCAAAGACGTCACGGTCGAAACACTCCTGGCCGATCATTTGGCGCACGGCCTGAAACGAACCCAGAACGGTCCCCAGCACCCCCGGGGCGAGCGCGTTCTGTCCGGCGAAGAAGAGGCCTTCGACGGGCCTTCGGTGCAGCGAGGCCATCGCCGGGAACTGGCGGGCCGACCGCATGACCCCGTAGGGCGAGCCGCAGGGGCTGTCCGTAAAGTCCCGGACGGTCAGGGGGGTGAAGGCGTCGATCATCTCCGCCCCCTCCAGCGGTCCGAGAATCTCACGCGCCGTTGCGAGCAGCCCTTCGGACCGGCGCGCCTTTTCCCCCCGGTAATCCATTCCCCGCTGTCCCGACACCGTTCCCTCCCACCGGCGCCATTCGTGAAAAGGGCTGTTCGTGATCATGGTCAGGAGGTTTTTTCCCCGTCGACCGGGGCGGAGCTGGCAGAACACCCCGGAGGGAAGCCATCCCTCCCGGTTCCCGTGCAGCCGGTAGAGGTTGTACGGCAGGGCGGGGGAGGTTTCGGCATCCACGGCGGCATACGCCGCGAACAGGCCTTCCGTATCTGCGAGGTCCAGTATCCTTCTGACCTGCCGGGATTTCAGGGTCCCCTCGGGAAGCAGCCTGATCGCCGCCTTGGGATGAATGGCGGCCACAATGCGGGATGCATGGAGCGTCCGTCCGGACGCGAGCCTCACCCCCGAAACCGTTTTGCCTTCAGCCAGGATGGCCGTCACGGGATCATTGCAGACAAGGATGCCGCCCCGTTTCTCCAGCTGCGAGACAAATGCCTGCGTCATATCCGATCCGCTTCCCGTGAGCCGCCAGGCGGACATGAGGTAGGAGGCCAACGCCAGATGGTGGTAGAGAACAGGGCATTCCTGCTCCGGAAGCCCCATCCATCGCGACGCCACGGACAGGACGCTTCTGAGCCGGGCGGAGCATCCCCGTTTCTCCAGGTAAAGCGAGAGCGGCAGCACGAGATCCTCGTTCAGAATCGGGATCGCCGGGGAGAGGAAGGAAAGCGAATGCTGAAGATCCGACATGGAGCGCAGATTTGCGAGAATCTCGGCAATCGCACGCCGATCCCCTGGAAACGCCGCCTCCAGCGCGTCGGCGAATGCGTCGAGCCCCTCCGGCAGGTCGAACGTAAAATCGTCGAAGATGTAACGGTCGATCGGACCGCCCTTGCCCATCCGCTCGACCTCCACGGACCCCGTGACGCCCAGGTAATCGAACATCCGGCGCAGGGGTTGGCCTTCTGCGAAGGCGCCGAAATAGTGCACCCCGACGGGGCAGTCCAAACCCTGGCGGACGTAACTGCGCATCAGGCCGCCCGGAAGGGGGTTCCTCTCGATGACGGCCACGCGACGGTCCAGAAGGGAAAGGAGGATCCCGCACGACAGCCCTCCGAGTCCTGAGCCGATGATCAGCGCGTCAAAAGGTTTTTCCGTTCCCATCCAGGAGAGCCTCTTGCTATTTCGAACGGTTTTTTTCGACAAACCCGGCGAGTGCGCGGACGGAGGCGAAGGCCTGCACGCCCATCTCCTTGCTTTCGATCTTGACGCCGTAATCCTTCTCCAGCATCAGCACCAGTTCCAGCACGTCGATGGAATCGATTCCCAGGTTTCCCCCGACCAGCCGGTCCTCGTCCCGGATATCCTCCGGGGCGACGTCCAGCAGGGACAGGGTTTCGATGATCTTGACCTTCAATTCGGCAATGAGATTTTCCATTCGCACCCCTTTGCGGCAATGATGTTCCCGGTCGGCCTACAGGCCCAGACGCCGGGCGATGATTCCTCTCATGATCTCGTTCGTACCCCCCAGAATCCGGGTCACGCGGATGTCCCGCCACGCCCTGGCGATAGGGTATTCCTCGCAATATCCGTAGCCGCCGAACAGTTGCAGGCAGCGGTCGGCGACCCTGAAGGCCATCTCCGTCGTCCAGTACTTGGCCATCGAAACCTCGGTCGTGATATTTCCCCCGCTGATGTGGTCGCAGATCAGCCGGTCGACGAAGGTCCTGCCCAGCTTGATCTCCGTGGCCATCTCGGCCAGCTCGAACCGAACATGCTGAAACCCGCTCAGGGGTTTCCCGAAGGCCTTCCGCTGCCGGCAGTAGGCAAGGGTCAGTTCGAAGACCATCTCCGCCGCCGCCACCGCGCTGACGGCCAGCACCAGCCGCTCGGGCTGCAGGTTCCGCATCAGTTTGAGGAAACCGCTCCCCTTCCCTCCGAGGCGGTTACCCCGGGGGATCCGGCAATCCGTGAAGAAGAGTTCCGCTGTATCCTGGCTGCGCCACCCGATCTTGTCCAGACGTTTTCCCTTTTCGAATCCCGGCGTTTTCGACTCGACCAGATAGAGATCGATCGCCGCGTGGGAATCGCCCTCCGCCGGATCGCGTGCCGCCACGACAAAGAGGTCGCCGTTGATCGCATTGCTGATGAAGGTCTTCTGGCCGTTCAGGACGAAGGCATCCCCCTCTTCCACCGCCGTCGTCCGGATGGCGGCCAGGTCGCTGCCGGCCTGGGGCTCGGACATCGCGATCGCCGTGATGCAGTCCCCGGAAACGCAGCGGGGCAGGTAATGCCGTTTCTGCTCCTCCGTTGCATAAGCGGTGATGTAGGGGACGACCACGCTGCTATGCAGCCGCGCGGACAGTCCGCAGTGGTTTGTGCGCGTCATCTCCTCCACCACGATGACCGTGTAGAGAAAATCCGCGCCGGCGCCGCCGTAAGCTTCGGGAACATCCGGGCAGAGGAATCCGTGCTCGCCCATCTTTTTCCAGGCGCTCCGGGGCACGATGCCATCCTTTTCCCACGCGTCCACGAAGGGCAGAATCTCCTTTTGCAGAAACGCCTGCAGCGTGCGGCGGAAAATGCGGTGTTCCTCCTGATAGGGGATCATTTGCGCGTCCTTTGAAGCTTCTCCCGACAACGGTTCAGCGTTCCTCCTCAGGCCGGAACGCCTGGATGCTGACTACGGCCACCCTCTCCGTTCCCAGGTGCACCGTTCCCTCGAAAACGGCATATCCCTCCATAGCGCAATCCCGCCGCGCCTCGGTCACGAGGGTGGCCAAAAGCGGGATACGGGGGATGCAGAAATCCGCCCGCTTGATTCCCACAAGCCAGCCCTTGGCTCCTCCGCGCTTCGTTTGCCGCCGTTTCCATCCCTCGATCACGGCCGCGGTCTGGGCAACGAGCTCGATCGTCACCAGGGCGTCCACGGTTCCGCCGCTGCACAACGGCCAGCCTTCCGTGACCACGGACGACGTGACCGCCCTGTCGCCGTCCACGGTCAGGATCTCGCCGATCAGTCGCATCCGGCCCTTGTGGGGAATCAGATCCTCGATGTCCATGTCCATTCGTTCCTTGCGGCCCTCATAACAGAAATCCCGCTCCTCGGCAAGACGGGCTTTGTGGATCCGCCGCACAGGGCCGGTGCCTTCCGTTTTATCTCCTGCGGTTCGCCCCTCGCGGCGCCGTGGCGCCCGGGCCGCATCGCATCCGCTCAAGCGGCAGGGACGCTGCGTTGATGGGACTCTTGACGCACCGGTGCGATTTGCTTATAGTGGGGTCATGAAGAAGGTCATTTCCCGTCCGACACGGAAGAGAAAAGCGATTCAACCGGTGGAGACAAAAAAATCCCTCGGCGGGTCTATGGATCGTATCCGAAAGAGGATGGCTGCGGCGCCCCTGCGGCTCCGTCTCCTCGTCGGGTTGATCGCGCTGATCGCCGTGGCCGCCTGGCTCTTTTTTGCTCACACGGATCGGAAGGCCCCCCTATCGACGCGTCCGGCCGGCGTCTCCGGTGAGGCGAACGGCCGATTCCAGGCGCCGGACGCCGGTTCCCCGGAGGACGAACCGGTTTTCCTCCAATCCGTAAGGCTCCAACCCGACCAGCCCACCCGGATGGACAGCGTCAGGGCGGAGGTCGTCCCCGCACCGACCACGCCCGAGGGGCTCGCGTATCTCTATCGCTGGAAGGTGAACGACCAGGTCGTCGGGGATGCCAAGGAGGATACCCTGATCCTCTCACCCTTCAAAAAAGGGGATCTCGTCTCGGTGGTGGTGACGCCGCATGACAACGACCTTTACGGACACGCCGTGGAAAGTCCGGTGATTGCGGTTCATGCCGTGCCTCCGTCCCTGGAGATGAAGCCCGCGAAGCTGTTGAGAAAGACCGGGGCTCCCGTCGAGCTGCAGCTCCTCGCCGCCGCTCCCGACGGGGAGCGGCTGACCTTCAGCCTGGAACCCCCGGTGACGAAGGGCATGACGATCGACAGCGTTTCCGGAAAGATCACCTGGATCCTGCAACCCAAGCAGCAGGGGATCGTCCGCTTCGCCGCCGCGGTTGAGGATGACAATGGGACGAAGGTCACCAAGACCTTCGAGATCATGCTGGACTAGACGGCCGGCTTCAATAGAAACTGGAGATCTTCTCGATCATGCTGAATCCCCCGTGTTCATTGGCCACGAACATCACGGTCGTAAACGGATTGGCGCCGGTGATCAGGACGCTTCCGATCGGCGGCACATGACCCGTTGTAATCAGGTCTTTGAGGAGACGGGACACCATGGATCCCGATTTCCCGTAATAGGCAAATCCCTGGCCGGCCAGATCCCCCTTTTCGTCGTATAACGCGACCGTGATGCGGTTGTTCGGGATGGAGCCGTTCATAATGACCAGACCGGTCCACCATCCGTCCGTGCTCGCCTGATAGGCGTAGGTCACGCCATATCCGGATGCGGCCTCGGTGGTTCCCTGCAGGGCGTCCCCGTCGGGCAGCAGCTTCTCCTCAAGGGCCCTCATGATCGATGCGGCCGGGTCCTGCTGGGCCACTGCCATGATGGGCGCCATCCACAATGGAATGGCGAGCATGATGAGCCATTTTTTCATTGTGTCCTCCTCGGCGGCGCGATGAACGCCGCTTGCAGTCTAACCCGATACCCGATTGGGCTCTCCGCTCAATTTCTTCCCATGACGGGGAGGATTTCCATGCGGCCGTTTTCCGAAAC
>CAZWTL010000021.1:0-43495 GCA_964637025.1 uncultured Syntrophaceae bacterium
TCCCCGTCCGTATCCAGGGGGCAGCCGTCCTTGTCCACCTTCACGCCGGCAGGCGTCCCCGGACACTTGTCGAGGTTGTCGGCGACACCGTCCCCGTCGGAATCCATGACGGCCACTGCCAAGCTTTTCGGCGGTTCGGCAGGGGCAGCCTGCAGAAAGATCTTTTCAACAAATTCGGCCATGCCCTCCGGCGTGGCGATGCTCTCCCCGGTCACCATGAAGCCGCACTGGCCGGCATCGGCGATCTGCTGCATCAGTTTCATCCCGTTTTCATTGTCCCCGAGCTGCACCGTGTAAAGGCACAAGCGATCCCCGTATGCGCTCTTCATCCTCTGCGCAGCCTCGACGGGTGTGTATTTCTCCATATCTTCGCCGTCGCTGAAGGCGATGACGGCCATCTGACCCTTCTGCGACTGCAAATCCGTGGAGGCCCCATCGATGGCCGCATCCAGGGGGCTGAATCCCAGTCCGGATTCAAAAGGCGCCATGGCCTGCGGGATCAACGATTTGTTATAATTCGTCGGCGCAAAAAGGGGCTTCGAGGTCGCATCCTCGAAACGGCCGAACTGCCCGAACGCCCTTTCCGCCGCGGTGAGCTCCATGTTGGGAATCGTTTCGTTGAACAGCGCCAGCAGTTGCTTTTCCTGCTGGAGCTTGGTCCCCTTCTTGAAGATTTCGTTCATTGATGTCGACGCGTCAAAAATCACCTCAAAGGCATTGACCCTCGGAACAAGCTGGCCCGAGGCGACCTTCGGGTTGAGATTCAAGGCCGTGATCGGGGGAGCGGCAACCTTCTGCGCGGCGCATCCCACGAGCAGGGCGAGCCCGACGACCGGAATTAAAACCTTGAACAGTGCTTTGCTTTTCATAGCCCCTCCTTATTCTGAGCCAGCATTTGATTGCTCTTCATATGACAATCGGTCGCATGAGAATGGTTGATCATAAGACCGAGCCCCTGGCATGTCAAGACAATTCAACTGTGCCTGACAATTCAACTGTGCCGAACATCGGGTTTCGGTTGACTTTTCATTGACAGACGATCATGTTTCGTATACGCATTCGACCGTATCACGAAAATCGGATTCCCCCTGTCCCGGGGCCGGGGCGGCGAATACAGGACGCCGGCGCGTCAAACCACACAAAAGCTTGGACCGGAGGATGGTCTCAATACAGTTCAAGGTCATTGTCACGCGGGATTTCGATCAGATGAGCCGGATTGCGGCCCGCATCGTTACGGATCGCATTGTCGCCGGCCTGAGCCGTCAACGCGGATTTACCCTCGGCCTGGCCACGGGAAGCAGTCCGACAGGGCTTTACAGGCATCTGGCCCGGGCGGCGAACGGCGGCATTTTCGACCCCTCACGCATGCTGACCTTCAACCTGGATGAATACATCGGTCTTCCCGGAGAAAATGCACAGCAACGGGCCCTTCACCCCGAGAGTTACAGCTTCTTCATGATCCGTGAATTGTTCGGTCTCATGAAGCGCAGTTTCAGGGAAGTCAATGTCCCGTGGGGAACCCTCATCGATCAGGCGCGGATGATCGGTGAGCTGACCCAACACCCTGAGGACTGGCATGCCGACGGGACAGGACCCGGGCAATCGATCGTGATCCACCCGGACGCGCAATCGGAATATCTCCGATGGATCCGGCGGGAAATCCTGGACGGCTACGGCGCAAAGATCCGCCGTGCAGGCGGCATCGATCTGCAGGTGATCGGCGTCGGCGGCCGGGGCCACGTTGCGTTCCACGAATCCGGCATCCCCTTCGCGGACAGCCGCATGTTGCTTGTCCGCCTCGATGAGAACACCGTTGCCAATGCCGTCGCCGACGGACATTTTCCCCGCGTTGAAGACAGCCCCCGATATGCCGTATCGATGGGGGTCGAACTGGTTTATGAGGCCAGGGAGGTGGTTCTTCTGGCGAGCGGCAACCGGAAGACCGATCCCGTCGCTGAATCGCTTCTCGGCGATCCCGATCCCGCCGTCCCCATCTCCTATGGCAAGACCTACGCCCGGAAAGGCGGGCGCATTGTCTATATTTTGGACCGGGAGGCGGGGGAAAAGGCTTTGGGGCATGCCGATCGGATCCGCGCGGAGGGCATCGAGATCGAGGATGTGAGCGGCGCGGAGACCGAAGCCCCTCGCCCGTAGCGGAGGATGATTTTCGGGGCCGAAAAAAAACCTTGACTTTGAAGACTTCCTGGCTTAAGAGAACGGGCTAGCGGGAATTTATGGTCAATTGCTCCGCTATACAAATGTGCTAAAGTGCCGGACAATAAAAATCATCGGAACCCGCGCTTTGGCGCGGTTTTTTTTTGGAAAACACATTCGAAACAGAGGAGAATATTCATGCAGATTTCATCAGAAAGCATCAAGGTCGGGCATCCGGACGTCGTCGCGGATACGATCGCCGCCAACATCATCGCCGCCCTTTTCGACCGGGAACACAAGAAGGGGATGGACATCAATAACATGCCCCATTGCGGCATAGAGGTATTCCTCGGCAAGGGGCTGTGCGTCGTTGGAGGGGAGGTCAGCGCGCGTGCCTGGATCGACCTGGACCAGTGCGTCCGGAAAACGGTGCTCGATCTCGGATACAATGACTCGGCGGTCGGACTGGACGGAAAATCCCTCGGTGTACTGAACGCCATCATCCCCCAGTCGCCCGATATCAACATTGGCACGCGCGCCAATGAGGGCAAGTACAAGGAGATCGGCGCCGGAGACCAGGGGATCATGTACGGCTACGCCTGCGACGAAACCCCGGAGCTTCTCCCCCTTACCTTTGTGCTCGTGAACCGGATGATGCGCGCCTTCGAGAACTGCGGCGAGCGGATCTTTGCGCCGGACGGCAAGGGACAGGTTTCCGTGGAGTACGATGAGAAGACGGGAAAACCGGTCCGTGTGGTCAAGGTCCTCATGTCGAACGCCATCGACTACAGATTCGCGAGGGGAAAGAACGGCTGCGCGATCGAGCGGAAGGCGCGGAAGATCGCCTTCGACTGCCTGAAGGGCTGCGTTGACAAGAAAACGGAGTTTCTCTTCAATCCCACCGGGGAGTGGCAGGCCATCAACTCCTGCAGCGCGGCGGATTCGGGGGTGACGGGCCGTAAATTGGTCGTCCAGTTCTACGGCGGGTATCCGGGCGCCCAGTTGGGAGGCGGTTCGGTCGTGAACAAATCGCCTGAAAAGGTGGACTGTTCCGCCGCCTTTGGATCGCGCTACGTGGCCAAGAACATCGTGGCCGCCGGATTGGCCAGGAAATGCTCCGTGCAACTCGCCTACGCGATCGGCATCGCCCGCCCCTTCTCCATCTTCGTGAACACCTTCGGAACCGGAAAGGTGCCCGACAGAAAGCTGGAGAAGATCGTCAACAAGCTGTTTGATCTGACCCCTGCCGGGATGATCAAACGTTTCGATCTGCTCAACGGCGATATCTACCGCAGAATCCCGCGCACCCTCTTTATGGACGACTACCCCTGGGAAAAGACGGACATGGCGGGTCAGCTCACCAAAGAAGCAGGAAAGTAATGAATCCCGACGCCCCGCGTGTTCCGCACGCGGGGCGTTTTGACATCCATCCAACCGGAAGCGGCGGAAGACGGCCCTCTTCCCATCTGTCCGCCCCGGTTTTGCCCCCTCAGGCGGCCCCCTGCGCAGTCGGGCGAAAATTCAGCCCTCCGGCTGTGACCATACCCGGAACCCCGGACAGCCTTACAGACGGAAGAGCCAGTGCCGGTAATGAGGATCGCGCCCGGAGGCGATGTCCGCCATCCGTTCGGCGAGCCTTTGGGAGACGGGTCCGGGGGTTTTCTCCAGAATCCGATCCCCAACCTGCCGGACCGGAATAATGTGCGAGACCGTACCGCAAAAGAAGACCTCGTCAGCCTCGTCGAGCGACTCCGGGGCCAGTTGGCCGGCAAAGGTTTCGATTCCGATCGACTCCGCCACCTCGATGAGGGTCTTGCGTGTAATGCCGTTGAGTATCGTCCCGAGGGCCGGCGTCATCAAACGCCCCCCCCGGACCATGAAGAGGGATTCGGTTCCGCCTTCGGCGATGAATCCTCGCGTATCCAACAGGATGGCGTAATCAAATCCGCGATCCCGAGCCTCGATCCTGGCCACCATCCCGTTCACATAATTGGCGGCCACTTTTGCCTCGATGGGAACGGTCTGCGGATCGAGCCGCCGCCAGCGCGAAATGCACGCGGTAACGCCTTCACGGCCGCGCTGTTCCGACTCCCCGAAATCGGCCTGCAGATCGAAGACGAAAATCGCCACCTGAAAACGCTTCCGTTCGGGAAGGATCTTGAAGCTGATCTCCGGATAGAGGCCGATCATCTTGATTGCGCCCCGCGTCAGGCCGTTTCTCCGGACCGTCTCCAGAACGGCCTCGCGCAGATCATCGGCGCTCATTGGCGGTTCCATATCCAGCAGGGCCGCCGAATTTCGAAACCGGTCGATGTATTCGTCGAGGCGGAATACGGCCGTCCCCCCGGCCGTCTCACGGAAACCGATCACCTCGAAGATGGATGATCCCCGGCCCACACTGTGGCTCATGATATGGATCCTTGCCTCTTCCCAGGGGACATACGATCCGTCCAGATAGACAATACGCTCCTTCAACATACCCTTTTCTCTCCTCCTCCAGGCTCCGCCCGCACAGGGGCGGCAACCGCTCGCAACGTGGTCCCCGTCCCAATCGTCCTCCGCCGCGGCGGACAGGAATCGGGTTCGGGAAAACCGGACTTCCTCCATCGAGGATTGATCCGGTCCGGAACGGACATTCGCCTCCGGACCCGGCCGGGATGGGGATCGGCTCCTTCTCCGTCTGCGTCGGCAGCGATGCAGCGAAGGCCCCTTCCCCAAAAACCGGACACATCCTGAAAGCGCCTTGGAAAAGGCTGGCGTTTTTTTTCTTTTCTGCTATCCCTATACGGCATGCAGCTGGATCGAATGGTCCGGCGCCGCAAACCTTACCAGAAGCACCGGAGGAATACAACCCTTGCATGGCCTTTCCCGCTGCCGAGACGCACCCCTCATCACGCTGAAGCGCGTCACGTTGCGTAGCGGGGACCGAATCCTCCTTCCCGAAACATCCTGGACCATCCGGTGCGGGGAAAACTGGGCCATTCTGGGGCCCAACGGCTCGGGCAAATCGGCGCTCGCCAAAGCCCTCCGGGGCGATGTCCCGCATGTGCGGGGGGCACTCGTCCGCCATCGGCCGGAGGCCGAAGGCCGAAGCATCGGCTACGTCTCGTTCGAACTCCAGGAGGAACTCCTCGCACGAGAGGAACGCCGCGACGAGGCCCGCTGCTTCAGCGGCAGGGGGCGGGAAATCACGGCGGGCGAACTGCTGCGGGGAGGCGACGGCGATCCGGCCGCGCTGAACGCCGTTGTGGACCGCCTGGGTCTTCGTCCGCTGCTCGGCCAGGGATTTCGAACCCTCTCCAACGGCGAGATCCGGAAACTGCTGATCGCCCGGGCGCTGCTTCCGTCTCCGAAGCTGCTGATCCTGGACGATCCCTTTGCCGGCCTGGACGCCGAAAGCCGGCATGCGCTTGGCGCGATCATTGCGGGCCTCATGGAGGCGGGAACGCAGGTCCTGCTCGTGGTTCAGCGTCTGGAAGACGTGATTCCAGGCATCTCCCACGTTCTGTGGATCCGGCACGGCCGGGTCGCCCTTGCCGGCGGACGCGCGGAGGTGCTGACGCCTGCACGGGTCATGCGGCTTCAGGGGAAGGGGAAATCGCCCCCCGTATTCCGCCCGCCCCCCGAGGACAACGCCATTCCGCCGCGGCCCCCAGGAGAGGCCGTTGTGGAGATGAAGGAAGTCCGCGTGCGATACGGGGAAGCCGTTGTGCTCAACGGCTTGGACTGGACCGTCCGGCGCGGGGAAAACTGGGCGGTCGTGGGCCCCAACGGCGCGGGCAAATCCACCCTGCTCGGCCTGATCACGGGGGACAACCTGCAGGTCTACGCAAACGAGGTTTCCCTTTTCGGAAAAAAACGGGGCGAGGGCGACAGCATCCTTTCCATCCGGCAGCGGATAGGCGTGGTCTCTCCGGAGCTTCAAAACCGGTATCGGAAGCCAGCCTCGGTCCGGGAGGTCGTCCTGTCGGGTTTCTTCGAATCGATCGGCCTCTATCGCAGGCCCGACAAAAATCAGGAGAGACGCGCCGACCTGTGGCTGGACCTTTTGGGCATGACGGACATGGCAAATCGGCCGTTTTCCCGTATCTCCTATGGGGAAAAACGGTTGTCACTGATCGCCCGCGCCATGGTGAAAGCGCCGGAGATCCTCATTCTGGACGAACCGTGCCAGGGACTCGACGGCCCCAATCGGGCACGGGTGCTCGCGATTCTGGAGGGAATCGGGCAGGGGCCGCAAACGGATCTGATCTACGTGACACATCGAGAGGACGAGATGATCTCCTGCATCCACCATGTCCTGAGGCTGGAGAAGACGTGGCGAACCGCAGGGTCTGGTTAAGGCGAAACAGGCGTGCGGGCCTCAGTTCGAGGCCGGGGCCAGAAGACGGCTGATGTCGTCCGGTTCGAAGGGAAGGCCGACAAAGAGCCGCGCCTCCAGCGCCTCAGTCTTCTCCCAGAGCCGAAGGATCGAACTTTTACGTTCGGGCTCCCGGCCGTATCGCTCCAGAATATACCCCATCCGTTCGCTCAGAGACACGATCCGGTCATGGAGGACACGCTTGTCCGCGTAGTTGACGATCTCCTCCTCCGTCGGATCGCTGGAGCCGAAATAGCGGTCCAGACGCACGTGCTGGCCGATGACGCGTCCCACCTCCGGATAACCCATCTCGGCAAGCAGCCGAGCCCCGGTTTCGGCATGGTCTTCAAGGGTCTGCAAACTCCGGGTCTTCGTGATGTCGTGGAGCAGCGCCGCGGCCTGAATGAGTCCCCGGTTCAGTCCGTCCGCTTGCAGGTGATCGGAAATCAGGAGGGAAACCCTGCAGACCTGTCGGGAATGGTCCAGAATATTGTTCAGCATCCCCATCCGGGCAACCAGGTGCAGGCATTCCGCTTCGCTGGGAATTCGCATCGGCTCGGCGTTCATCGGAGCTTCCATGCTAGGCAATCGTCCAGGTCGTGGAATCCGGGGCATCCTTGAGGGTCACACCCCGATCGGCAAGGCCCTGGCGGATCTCATCGGCCCTCTGCCACATCTTCTCCGCCCGCGCGGCCCTGCGCTCCGCCATCAAACGTTCGATCTCCTCGACGGAGAGCCCCCGCTTTACCGCCTCCCGCTCGCGGTCCCGGCGCAGGTATTCGTCCGCCTCCCGCCGGAGAAGGCCCAGAACGGAGCCGACCTCCCGCAACGCCTCTTCCGCATGAGCCAGGGTGGAAGCCGAAACAGAGGGTTTCTTCTCCGCAAGGGCCGCATTGACCAGCCGCACGGCGTCAAAGAGGTGACCAATCGCGCGCGCCGTGTTGAAATCGTCGTCCATCGCCTCGCAAAAACGCTCCCGGAGGTTCTGGAGCTGCGCCATCATCGCCCCTTCCCCCTCCGCATTTCCTGCGTGCGCACCCGCACCGCCTGTTCGGATATCCTGCAGCAGCTTCAGCGTCGCATAAAAGCGGTTCATCCCCTGGCGCGCCTCGGCCAGAGCCGCGTCGGAAAAATCAACGGGGCTGCGGTAGTGGCTCTGGAGCAGGAAGAGACGCAGGACTTCGGGATCATACTGCTTGAGGATATCCCGAATCGTAAAGAAGTTCCCAAGGGATTTCGACATTTTTTCGCTGTTCACCCGGACGAATCCGTTGTGGATCCAGTAGCGGGCCAGGGTTTTCCCGGTCGCCCCTTCCGACTGGGCGCATTCGTTCTCGTGATGGGGGAAGACCAGGTCCTCGCCTCCTCCGTGGATGTCGAAGGTGTCGCCAAGGTAGCGCTGGCTCATGACCGAGCATTCGAGGTGCCACCCGGGTCGGCCACGGCCCCAGGGGCTTTCCCACCAGGGGTCCCCTTCCCGGCTCGCCTTCCAGAGCGTAAAATCGAGGGGATTCCGCTTCCTGTCGTTGATGTCGATCCGGGCGCCGGCGAGCATATCCTCCAGCTTCCGACCCGAAAGCCGCCCGTATCCCGGGAAACGCTCCACCGAATAATAGATGTCTCCATCCATGGGGTATGCCAGCCCCTTTTCGAGCAGGATGGCCACGAGCCGGATCATCCCTTCAATGTTCTCGGTCGCACGGGGCGCAAAGGTGGGCGGGGCGACTCCGAGCAGTTCCATATCCCTGTCATGCTCGCGGATGTACCGCTCGGCAACTGCCTCGATGCCGGTATTCTCGCGGCGGGCCTTGTCGATGATCTTGTCATCGACATCGGTGAAGTTCTTCACATAGGTCACTTCCCAGCCGCGATAACCGAGGTACCGGGTCATCACGTCAAAGACGATCGCGGAACGGGCATGTCCCACATGGCAGAGGTCGTAAGCCGTGATCCCACACACGTAGATTCCGACCTTTCCCGGCTGCAGGGGCTGGAACTCCTCTTTCTTTCTCGACAGGGTGTTGAAGATTTTGAGTGTCATGATTCCTCGGTTCGATCAGGGATAAAGGGCGACCAGGGGCAAACCGGTTCGCTCCGGCAAACCGCACATCAGATTCATATTCTGAATGGCCTGTCCGGACGCCCCTTTGATCAGATTATCGATCACGGAGACGACGATGAGCCGCCCCGTCCGCTTGTCCACGGTCACGCCGATATCGCAGAAATTGGAGCCGGCAACGGACGAGATGTTGGGAAACTGGCCCGGCCTGCAGACCCGGACAAAAGGTTCTTCCCGGTAGAATCCCCGGTAGAGGGCCGCCACTTCTTCCGGACCGGCATCCTTGATCATCTTCGCGTAGATCGTGCTCAGGATCCCCCGCTTGAGGGGCAGCAGGTGGGGCGTGAAGGAGATCTGCATCCGGCAGCCCGCCAGGAGACCCAGTTCCTGCTCGATCTCCGGGGTGTGCCTGTGGCCTGCGATCTTGTAGGCCTTGAATCCTCCTTCCACCTCGCAGTAGAGGGATCCGATCATTGGCTCCCGGCCCGCCCCGCTGGCACCTGATTTCGAGTCGGCAATGACGGAGGCGGTGTCAATCCATCCGGACCGCAAAACAGGCGCCAACCCCAAGATGATGCTCGTGGGATAGCAGCCGGGATTGGCCGTCAGGTGCGTCTTGCGGATCTCTTCCCGATAAAGCTCGGGCAAACCGTACACCGCGTCCGCGAGCAGACGGGCCGCCTTATGCTGTCCGTACCACTGTTCATAGGAGGCCACATCCCGGATGCGGAAGTCTGCGCTGAGGTCAACGACCTTGCGGCCTTCCCGAACGAAAAGGGGGGCAATCTCCATGGACACGCCGTGCGGAAGGGCCAGGAAGACGAGGTCGGCGCGGCCGGCTAAGGCTTCGGGGGCTTCGTTCGTATAGACAAGTTCCGTCCGCCCGGCAAAAGCCGGATAGACATCCGCCACGGGAACCCCTTCAAAGCGGCGTGAAGTGACCGCCACGACCCGGGCCTCCGGATGGCCGATCAACAGCCGCATCAGTTCCTGTCCGGTGTAGCCGCTGCCCCCGTAGATTGCCACCTTGATCATCCTGCACCCTCCTGGAAAAACGGCCTGGAGACGATGCGAAGACGCCTGTCCTGACCTCCGGATGGCGGGGCCATTCGGGAAAGACGCGTGCAGACGCCATGCAACCACAGACTGCCAAAAAAAAGGGAGGCCATCAGCCTCCCTGCGGAATTTATCTCTTGGAGAACTGGAAACGCTTCCGTGCCCCGGGCTGACCGTACTTCTTTCTTTCCTTGATGCGGGAATCCCTTGTCAGGAAACCGGCCTTTTTCAGGGCCGCCCTCAACTCCGCATCGTACTCGACAAGCGCCTTGGAAATGCCGTGTTTGATGGCGCCCGCCTGACCGGCGATGCCGCCCCCGTCCACGTTGATGTAAAAATCGAGAAGCCCTTTTTTCCCCGTGATCTCGAGAGGCTGTTGGATGATCATCTTGAGGCTTTCCCGGGTGAAGTAGTCGTCGAAGTTCCGTTTGTTGACCTGCAGCACGCCGGTGCCCTCCTTCATATAGACCCGGGCAATGGCGCTCTTTCTCTTTCCCGTTGCATAAAACCGGTTTTCCGTCATATCAATCTCCAGTTTTTCTCACGATTCCGATATTGATTCCGAGAGTCCTGTTACAGTTCCAGAATCCGGGGGCACTGGGCCTCGTGCGGATGGTCACCGCCGGCGTAAATCTTGAGCTTTTTCAACATGGCCCGTCCCAGCGTGTTCTTGGGCAGCATCCCCCTCACAGCCGTCCGCAGCAGTTCCTCCGGCTTGTCCCGGAGCATTTTCCCGGCTGCGGTCGCCTTGAGTCCTCCCGGATAACCGGAGTACCGGTAATAGATCTTGTCCGTCGATTTCTTGCCCGTCAGATTGATCTTCCCGGCATTGACGACGATCACGAAATCTCCCGTATCCGTATGGGGGGTATAAACGGGCTTGTGTTTCCCCCGCAGACGACGCGCAATCTCGCTTGCAAGCCTTCCCAGGATTTTGTCCCCGGCATCCACGAGATACCAGTCACGTCCGATCTCCCCCTGTTTTGCCTGATATGTCTTCATGCACTCACCCAGCATCCGTGATAATTTTGAAATTGGATAAATACGCAACTTCGAACCTTTTGTCAAGAGAAAAAACTGGAAAATCGGGTCCCGTTATACTCCGCGCCTCACTTTCCCATGCCGTAGAGAGACCAAACCAGCATAACGGTCCTGTCGTCATCGAGATCGGAAACGCTGAGTTCCACATTCCAGCACTGTCTCCGGTATTGCAGGCCGCACGTCGATTCGATGGTCTTGCGATCGAGCTGGTTGCGTCTGAGGACGTAGGTTGCCCCCAGAGACGGTGTCAGGGCCGCCTTCAGGTAGAGATTGATCTCCTCCAGCGTGTCCCGGGTGTATCGGTATCCCGCAGAGACCGAGTCCCCCCGATGATCGAACAGGGTCAGGTCGTAATTGTTCTGCCTCCAGTTCCCCGCATTCACATCGAACTTGTTGCGGGCCGACAGGGAAAGATAGGGAAATGGAGAGAGATCCAGCTCCAGTTCCACGTCACGGAACGGTCTGTTGCCCTTCCCCGTTTCCCCGGAATCCCTTCTCGCTTCCTGGATGTCGTAGGTCTGGCCCAGCTTGAGGCGCATCATCTCCCGGTAGCCGACTTTTCCGTCCTTGGTCCGCATCCGGGCGAGGAGCGTGTTGGTGACCCCATAGTTCACGGCATTCTGGGCGGGAACCCGGTCGAGGAAGTCAGGGTCGAGATCCTGAGAGGTCTCGGGAATGAAGGTATAGGTGATCTCCGGCCGAATGCCGTGCCGAATCTTCTCCACATTCTCACCCTGCACGTCATAGACCCTAAAAAAATCGGTGGAAAGGGTCGCCCCGACCGTAAAGATTTCCCGGTCGCCGCGTTTGTCCCCGCTACCCTCCGCGGAATCGGATCGTTCCCAGGCGCTCCATTGCACACCGGCCTGCGGCACCATCTGAACGCGGGACCCCAGCTTGTAGGGCAGGTAAAGGGTCGGGCTGATCTCCCAGAGATGCCCCCGCTGTCCCTCCTCGCGATAGAAATGGCCGTATCCGGCGTCGAATTCCAGCTGGAGAGGGCTGTTGAAAAGGGGCTGTCGAAACCCCTTCAGGACGGCCTCCGGATATTTCTGCAGCGTCGAACGGTTGTCGGTGGAGGTGAAATCATCGGTGTAGCGCGCCAAGGCGGTCAGGTTGTACAGGGACCAGTCCTTTGTGAGACGTACCGTGGAATCGAGAGCGGCGAGGGACTCGTCTCCGAAGAAGGAGACGCGCCGGAAGCGTTCCTCTCCGCTCGGGGAATAATGGTCCCGGTAATAGTTGAAGGAGGAAAAGTCCCGGAAATACCAGTGGTCCGAGACCCTGCGGATATCCGTTCGAAGGCCGAATCCGTCCCCGAAACTGGTTTCGTGGTTGAAATAGTAGGACCAGCGGCTCCGGTCGTCATCCCAGTCCCGGCTCATGGTTCCGACGTTCTCCCGAACCCTTTTGTGGTCGTAGATGAAATCCCCGTAGAAGACACCGAACGTTTCCGGGCTGGTGAAGTAGCGTACTTCCAGCCCCTCCTTGAACCCTCTCTTTTCGAGATAGCGCTGGAAGAAGGTCGCGTCGACGCTGTCCGATGCGGCCCAGTAGAACGGGATCTCTACATCCAGGCCGTTTTTGTCGCGGGAATGGGCGAAGCGGGGCAGAAGAAGGCCGGTCTGACGCGTTGTCTTGACCGGAAATATCAGATAGGGGGTAAAGAGCAGAGGCCAATCCCGGACCAGGAAACGCCCGTTCCTCAACACGCCGTAGCCGTCGATGGTCAGATCAAGTTCACTGCCGGCAATGCTCCAGTCCGGCGTCTCCCCGTCGCACGTCGTCACCGTGGCGTTTTCGAGGCGGTAGGTGGCCTCGGATTTCTTTTCAATCCTCTCGCCCTGGACATAGAAATGGTTCTGGGCAATGAACATCTTGCCGCTCTCCACTGTCCCCGTCCGCGAGTCGATCTTGAATAAGACCTTTTCGCCCTCGAGGGTGTCCTGATCGCTGTGGACCAGGACATGGCCGCTGGCCAGAGCTTGATTCGCGGCCCGTTTCAGGATCACGTCGTCGGCCTTGAGGGACCCGCCGGTGAAGGTGATCAGGACATTTCCCGACGCATGAAAGGTGTCTTCGTCCGCATCGTAGGCGATTCGGTCCGCCTCGATGGTGACCGGACCTTCCCCCAACTCCGTCTGGAAGGCTTCGAGGGGATGAACCGTCATCCAGAAGACCGACAGGAGCGCGCACAAAACAAAGATCCCTTTCAGCCTGTTCACCTCAGCACTCCCTGCCGCGATCCGGTGGTCCGTTTTCGGAAACGTCATGCCCTCCCGCCGTTTTCACGGTACTTTGGTGTATCCTTTTGATCTCTCCCACCAGATAGAGCGAGCCTGCTGCGCACACCAGATCCTCCTTACCCGCCAGCGCAAGGGCATCGCGCAGCGCAGCGGCGGGATTTTCGACCACCTCGATCACGGCGCGAACGCTTTTCACCATGCCTTGCAACGCGTCCGGCGGCAGGGCGCGTTCGCTGTCGGGGCGGGTCAGGATCACATGGTCCGCCAGAGGGAACAGCATTCTGGCCATGGTCCGGTAGTCCTTGTCGCTCAGCACCCCGAAGACCAGGATCATCCGCCGGTGCGGGAAATCGTTCCGGAGCGCCCGGCAGAGGGTCGCCACCCCCGACGGATTGTGTGCACCGTCGACGAGCAGCATCGGTGAACGCTGGAGAATTTCGAGACGCCCCTCCCAGCGGGTCTGCTTCAGACCGCGGGCAATCGCCGCCCCATCCGCGTGAAAACCGGCACGGCCAACGCAATCCACCACACCCAGCGCCAGCGCCGCGTTGGAGAGCTGGTGTCTGCCCGCCAGGGGACAGACGAGCCGTTCATGCCGTCTGTCGACGCCCCGGTACGAAAAGGTGCCGTCCCGATGGACGGATGTCCTGATCTCCTTTCCGACCCGGAAAAGCCTCGCTCCTCTTTCCCCGCAGACCGCCTCCAGGGTTTCGACCACCGGCTTCTGTCTGGCGGCGGTGAGACAGATCCCCCCGTTCCGGATGATCCCGGCCTTCTCATAGGTGATTTTCCGAAGCGTATTGCCGAGATACTGACGGTGTTCGAGGGAAATGTTCGTGATCACGGAGACAAGGGGGTCAACGACGTTGGTGGCATCCAGCCTGCCGCCCATTCCGACCTCCAGAACCGCTATCTGCACCTTCCGGCGTTGAAAGTGCAGAAAGGCCATTGCGGTCAGGAACTCGAAATAGCTCACTTCCTCACGGAGACGCGCCCGGAGCGCATCCGCACAGAGGGCCGTCTCCTCACGGCCAATCATGCGACCGTCGATCCGGATCCTTTCGCGAAAATCGATCAGATCCGGAGAGGTGTAGAGTCCGGTTTTGTATCCTGCCGCCGTAAGGATCCCGGCCGTCATTGCGGCCACGGAGCCCTTGCCGTTGGTTCCCGCGATCAGCACGGAGGGGAAGCAGCCCTGGGGGTTGCCCATCCGTTCCAAAAGGGAACGAATCGCGTCCAGCCCGAAGCGGATTCCAAAAGGATGGAGGCTGGAAAGATATGCGAACGTCTCGCGATAGGTCATGGGTGATGGCAGCCAACCGCCGGCAGGCCTAATCCGCCGTTACCTTGAACACCTCATCGCCGGGGCGGACCCGATCCGCCACCTTGATGCCGATGAAATCGCCGGCGACCGCCTGAGCCACTTTCTGGTTGTTGACCTCCATGGAGTCGAGCGGCATGGTAAAATCGGTGGTATGGCCGGTGAATTTGAGCGTGTCTCCAACCCGGATCTCCCCCTCGGTGATCTTCACGGCAGCGACGCTCGGTTTGGAAAAGAATTTGACGACTTCGCCGATCCTCTGTTCGCCCATTGCCCATCCTCCTTCCTCTGATGATCTCCGGTCCAAGCCTGTCCCGATACACCTCGGAGAGGAAATAACGCGTCTCTGATAAAAAAACAAGGGGGGAAAGTGGGAAAACGAAAGAGGGCGGGCTGTAACGGCCCGCCCTCTGCGCCGTTCTATTCCTTTGGCGCTTTTGCCTTTTTCGTCGGTTTTTCCGTCTTTTTGGGTTTCTCCGCCTCAGCGGTCCGGACGAATTCGATGATGGACATGGGCGCGTTGTCGCCTGCGCGGTATCCGGCCTTTACGATGCGGGTGTAACCACCGGCCCGTTCCTTGTAGCGTTCCGACATTTCGCCAAACAGTTTGCCGACCATTTCCCGCTCCCGGACATATGCGGCGGCCTGTCTCCGGGCATGAAGATCCCCCCGCTTGCCCAGGGTGATCATCTTATCCGCCACCTTCTTGAGCTCCTTGGCCTTCATATCGGTGGTCTGGATTTTCTCATGTTTCAAAAGGGAGGTGACCATGGTCCGCAACATCGCCTTGCGGTGGCTCGTCGTCCTTCCCAGTTTGCTTCCGAATTTCCCCTGACCCATCGAAACTCATCCTTTCAATGTTGACGATTCTATTTCGCGCCCTTGGCCGGCGCTTCCTCAGGCTGTTCGGCCTTGTCCCACGTAGGGGATTCCAGTTTCATGCCGAAGCTCAGGCCGTATTCCATCAAAATTTCCTTGATCTCATTCAAGGACTTCCGGCCAAAATTCTTGGTCTTGAGCATCTCGGCCTCTGTCTTGCGGACCAGCTCTCCGATCAGGTTGATGCCGGCATTCTTCAGGCAGTTGGCGGAGCGCACGGAAAGCTCCAGATCGTCCACGTGCCGCTTCAGGATATCGTCAAGGTCTCCCCCCTGCGCTTCGGGCTGGGGCTCTTCCTTTTCCTCCTCTTCGGAGAAATTGATGAAGGGATCCAGCTGCTCTTTGAGAATCTTTGCCGCATAGGCCACGGCATCCTCCGGGAGGACACTCCCGTCCGTCCAGACCTCAAGGATCAGACGATCATAATCGGCAACCTGACCGACACGGGCGTAGGTGATCGTATAGTTCACCTTCTTGATCGGGGAAAAAATGGCATCGATGTTGATCGTCCCTTCGGGTTGTTCCGGATCCATCTCCCTCTGGGCCGGCACGTAGCCTTTTCCCATTTTGACCACCATTTCTGCCTTGCAAGAGGCCTTCTTGCCGACCAGAGTGGCAATATAGTGATCCGGGTTGAGGATTTCCACCGTGCCGTCGGTCACGATGTCCGCGGCGGTGATCACCCCGGGCTTGGTTGCATCGAGCCGGATGGTCCGCGGCCCGTCCTGATGAAGTTTCAGGCGCACGCCTTTCAAGTTGAGAATGATATCGGTCACGTCCTCTTTGATCCCGGGGATCGTGGAGAATTCGTGAAGGACGCCATCGAACTTCACTGAAACAATGGCCGCTCCCTGAATGGACGAAAGCAGAATCCTTCGCAGCGCATTCCCCAGAGTGGTCCCAAAGCCGCGTTCCAGGGGCTGACAATTGAATTCCGCATAGAAGCGGGTATGGGTCGTCTTATCGATATCAATTCTTTTCGGTCGAATCAAACTGCGCCAGTTTCTCTGCATAATTCTATTCCCTGCCCTTCGGATAGCTGGTGATTGTCTTATTTGGAATAAAGTTCAACGACCAGTTGTTCCTTAACCGGCATCGTCAATTCTTCACGGGCAGGAAGCATTTTCACGATGCCCTTGAAGTTGGTTTTATCGATTTCCAGCCATTGAGGAACCCCTCGCCTGGCAACGGTTTCCATGGCCTCGACGATCCGTTCGACCTTTCGGCTGCCCTCTCGGATCTGAATCTCGTCCCCGGGCTTGACCAGAAAGGAAGGGATGTTGACCGGTTTCCCGCTCACCAGGAAATGGTTATGCCGGACCAGTTGTCTGGCCTCGGTGCGGGAATTCGCGAACCCCATCCGAAAGATCATGTTGTCCAGTCTTCTTTCCAGGAAAAGAAGGAGATTGGTGCCGGTGATCCCCTTCTGACGTTCCGCCTTGGCGAAATATCCCCGAAACTGTTTTTCCAGAAGACCGTACATCCTTTTGAGCTTCTGTTTTTCACGCAATTGGACGCCGTAATCGGAAAACTTCTTCCGCATCTGTCCATGATCTCCGGGGGCAAAGCCTCGCCTTTCAAAGGCGCATTTCTCGCTGTAGCATCTGTCTCCCTTGAGAAACAGCTTCAGCCCTTCTCTTCGGCACAACCTGCATGTGGATTCTCGATATCTTGCCAAAAAAAACCTCCCCCAATTTATCGTCCGTTGTCTGTTATGCGTTATTCGCCGTCATCTTCCGGCCATGGACCGCTGTCCATGAACCCTATACCCTTCTGCGCTTGGGAGGACGGCATCCGTTGTGGGGTATGGGCGTTACATCGCGAATGAGGCTGATCTTCAATCCCGCGGCCTGAAGAGACCTCAGCGCCGATTCACGACCGGATCCCGGTCCCTTGACATAAACCTGGACGGACCGAAGCCCATGCTCCCGAGCTTTCTTGACGGCGTCTTCCGCCGCCATCTGAGCGGCAAAGGGGGTGCTCTTTCTAGACCCCTTGAAACCCTGCATTCCGGCGGATGCCCAAGAAATCACATTTCCACTCAAATCGGTAATGGTCACGATCGTATTGTTGAAGGTGGACTGAATGTGGGCAATCCCCTCGGCGATATTTTTCTTTTCCTTCTTTTTCCCCGTTTTTCTGACTGGCTTTGCCATGGATCCTCCGGATTCCTACACTCCCTATTTCTTCTTGGCGGCGATAGACCTTCTGGGTCCCTTTCGGGTTCGGGCATTGGTGCTCGTTCTCTGACCCCTGACCGGCAATCCCTTCCTGTGTCGCAACCCGCGGTAACTCCCGACATCCATCAGCCTCTTGATGGACATGGAGGTTTCCCTCCGCAGGTCTCCTTCGACCTTGTGTTCCTTGTCGATTATATTTCTGATGGAGGTGACTTCCGAATCCGCAAGCAGATCGGTTTTCGTGTCGGGGTCGACCCCGGCTTCCCGAAGGATCTCCCTCGATCTTGTCCGCCCTATCCCGTAGATATAGGTCAGGGCAATCTCCATTCTCTTGTTCTTGGGTAAATCCACACCCGCAATTCTTGCCACTGGTCAACCTCCCTGTTGATCGTATCCCTATCCCTGGCGCTGTTTGTGTTTCGGGTTTTCACAAATGACGCGCAACACGCCCCGCCTTTTGACGATCTTGCATTTCTCGCAAATTTTCTTAACCGAAGAACGCACTTTCACGGCAACTCCCCCTCGATTCATCTGCGGCTAATGACGGCAAGCCGGCCGCCTCCGCTATTTGGTCCTGTAGACGATCCTTCCCCGGGTCAAATCGTACGGAGAAAGCTCCACCGTGACCTTGTCCCCGGGCAGTATTTTGATAAAATGCATCCTCATCTTGCCCGAAATATGGGCCAGAACACGATGGCCATTCTCCAGTTCGACCCTGAACATGGCATTGGGGAGGGGTTCAATGACCCGGCCTTCAACTTCGATCGCTTCTTCTTTCGCCATAATCTCCGTTCCGACATCCTGACGTTAGAGGATCTTTGCCTCTCTGATCCGTTCCGCCGCTAATGCATCCGGCTCAGGATCTCCGGCCCGTGCTCCGTAATCGCCACAGAATGCTCGAAATGGGCGGACAACCCGCCGTCCTCGGTCACCACGGTCCATCCATCGTCGAGGATCTTTACCCGGTAGCTCCCCTCGTTCACCATCGGCTCGATCGCCAGGACCATGCCGGCCCGCAGTTGAATGCCTCTTCCCCTCACCCCGTAATTCGGGATCTGCGGATCCTCGTGCATGTTCCTCCCGATTCCGTGGCCTACAAAATCGCGGACCACGGAAAAGCCGGCCGCCTCGACGCGCTGCTGCACCGCTGCCGAGATGTCTCCGAGGCGGTTTCCGGGCAACGCCTGTGCAATCCCGTCGTGAAGCCCTTCCTCTGTCACCCTCATCAGCCGCTCGGCTTGGTCGGAAACGGTTCCTACAGGAACGGTTATGGCCGAGTCCCCATAATATCCCCTGTAGATGACCCCGAAGTCCATGCTCAGAATGTCTCCGGGCAAGAGCGGACGCTCCGACGGCATGCCGTGAACCACCTCTCCGTTTATCGATGTGCAAAGAGCGAAGGGATAACCTCGGTATCCCTTGAACGCCGGGGCTACCCGATGTTTTTTACAGAGGCTCTCCGAAAGCCCATCGAGCTCGAGGGTCGTTACACCCGGTTTGACCCTTTGCCTGAGCTCCGTCAGAATCTCAGCAACGATCGCGTTGCTTGTTCTGAGTCTTTCGAGCTCATCCGGCAGCTTCAGGATCACCATGTCCCTGGCCTCTTTTCAGCCGCCCTGTCTGTGGCTTATCGTCTCCGGGCAATTCGCCCTTTCTTCATGAAACCCTCATATTGCCGGGTCAGAAGATGGGTTTCGATCTGCCCCGCCGTATCCAGAGCCACACCGACGACGATCAAAAGGGCCGTTCCCCCGAAATAGAAAGGCACATTAAAAGAGCTGATCAGGATACTGGGAAGCACGCATACGGCGGAGACGTAAATCGCTCCCCCGAACGTCAGCTTCGTCAACACGTCATCGATATATTCGGCCGTCTTCTTTCCCGGCCGGATTCCCGGGACATATCCCCCGTATTTCTTCATGTTGTCGGCCACATCCACCGGATTGAAGGTCACGGCCGTATAGAAGAAGCAGAAGAAGACGATGAAGGCCACGTAGAGCAGCTCATAGCCGACCCGCCCCGGGATCATCGCATCCGCCACGGATTTCATCCACGGATGGGGGATGAAATTCGCGATCGTGGCCGGAAACATGATGATCGAGGAGGCAAAAATCGGCGGAATGACGCCGGAGGTATTGACCTTCAGCGGCAGATGGGTGGACTGGCCTCCGTACATCTTCCTTCCGACCACGCGTTTCGCGTACTGCACGGGGATGCGCCTCTGACCGCTCTCCACAAAAACAATGACACCGACGACCAGCACCATCATCAGGGTCAGGATGATGATGAAGAAAATGCCCATCTCACCGGAGGCGAGGAGGCGGAAGGTATTGATGATCGCCTCCGGGCCGCGGCAGACGATGCCGGCAAAGATGATCAGCGATATGCCGTTTCCGATCCCCTTTTCCGTGATCTGCTCGCCGAGCCACATGATGAATGCGGTACCGGCCGTCAGGGTGATCACCGTCATCATCCGGAATCCCCACCCGGTATTGATCACGATCGAGGAACCGGTCGGACCTGCCATATTTTCCAGCCCGATCGCGATTCCAAATCCCTGAATGATGCTCAGGATGACCGTGCCGTAACGGGTGTACTGGGTGATCTTTCTCCGCCCCGCCTCCCCTTCCTTGGAGAGCTTCTCCAGATGGGGAATGGCCACGGTCAGCAGTTGGAGAATAATCGACGCGCTGATGTAGGGCATGATGCCCAGCGCGAAGACGGACAGATTGCTTAAGGCTCCTCCCGCGAACATGTCAAAGAGTCCGAGCAGGGATCCCTTGGCCTGTTCGAAAAAGGCGGCCAAGGCTGCCGTATCGATTCCGGGTGTCGGAACATGGGCACCGATCCGGTAGACTGCCAGCAGAAGAAACGTGAAGAGGATCCGTTTCTGGAGTTCCGGTATCTTGGAGATGTTTTTCAGGCCTTCTAGCAACTCAGATCACCTCAACAATGGTGCCGCCTGCGGCTTCAATCTTCTGCCTTGCCCCGCGGCTGATCCAATCGACCTTGATGGAGAGGGGGAAATTGATCTCTCCATTTCCCAGGACTTTGATCCCGTCTGCTTTCGCCGGTACGAGGCCGACTGCCTCCAGGGAGTCGCGATCGACCATCGACCCCTCTGGGAATCTTTTCAACTTCTCGATATTGACGATCGCAATGATCCGCCGCGTCGGGTTCTTGAACCCCCTTTTGGGCATCTTTCGGGTGACGGGCATCTGCCCTCCCTCGAAGTTGGGACGAACGCTGTGTCCTGAACGGGCGTTCTGGCCCTTTGCGCCCTTGCCGGCCGTGCCTCCATGCCCTGAACCGTCTCCGCGACCGACCCTCTTGACCTTCTTTCGCGAACCTTCCGGCGCCTTCAATGTTCCCAGATTCATTTCCCGTTCCCCTCAACTTCCACGGCAGTGACCAGGTGACCCACCTTGCGGATCATTCCCCGTATCTCCGGCGTATCTTTCAGTAGCACGGTTCGATTGACCTTTCCCAGTCCCATGCCTCGAAGGACACGACGCTGTATCTCGGGCCTGCCGATGTAACTATGAACCAATGTAATCTTGAGCATTTTACCCACAGCCAGTCCCTTTCGAGCCTCAATTTTCGGCAACGCCTTTTCCTCTGGCCGCCAGAATTTCCGACGGCGCCTTGAGCTGCCCCAGCCCTTCAATGGTCGCCTTGACCAAATTATGCGGATTATGCGAGCCAAGACATTTGGTCAGGATGTTTTGAACCCCGGCCACCTCCAGCACGGCCCGTACCGCACCGCCCGCGATCAGTCCGGTCCCTTCCGACGCGGGCTTCAGCAGGACCTTGCCGGCACCGTAGTGTCCAATGACGCTGTAGGGAATCGTCCTGTTTTCGACCGCCACCTTGATCATCGCCTTCTTGGCCTGCTCCATCCCTTTCCGGATCGCCTCCGGAACTTCATGGGCTTTTCCCAGACCGGCGCCGACGGATCCCTTTCCATCCCCGACCACTACCACGGCACTGAAACGGAACCGCCGCCCGCCTTTTACCACCTTGGCCGTTCTGTTAATCGTGATCACCCTGTCAAGCAGTTCCAATTCTTCCATAATCTTCGTTTCCTACGATCATTCCTTCGCTGTGGTTTGTCGATCGGCCGGCTAAAACTTCAGCCCCGCCTCCCTGGCGCCTTCCGCCAACGCCTTGACCCTTCCGTGGTAGAGGAATCGGCCCCGGTCAAAGACAACATTCTCGATTCCCGCCTCCTTGAGGCGTTTCGCCAGGAGTCTCCCCACCGCACGAGCCTCATCAACCTTTTTCATGCCGTCAAGGGAGCCCGCCAGTTCCTTGCTGAGGGTGGAAGCCTCCGCGAGGGTCCTTCCGATGTCATCGGCAATGGCCTGGGCATAAATATGCACCGCAGACCGGAATACGGAAAGGCGGGGCCTTGTTTCCGTGCCCGTAACCTTACCCCTCACCCTCATCTTCCTTTTGCTTCTGATCTTCTCGATTCTCTTCGTTGCCAATGTCCTACCTCTTCGCGGGGTACGCCGGGAATGCGCCGGCAGCACCGGAAACTTAGGCGCCTACGGATTTTCCGACCTTGCGCCTGATGTGTTCGCCCACGTACTTGATGCCTTTGCCCTTGTAAGGTTCGGGTTTCTTCAGGCTCCGGATCTCGGCTGCCACGCGTCCGACCAGTTGCTTGTCAATGCCGGATACCGCGATGTTGACCTGCTTGTCGACCTTGATCTGAATCCCCTCCGGAATCGGATATTCGATCGGTGAGGAATATCCGATGACCAGCTTCAAGGTATTGTCTCCGACTTCAGCACGGTATCCGACGCCGGATATCTCCAGATTCTTCGAAAATCCGCTGCTGACTCCCTTGACCATGTTAGCCACCAGGGTCCGCACCAACCCATGATAGGATCTCTCCGTTCTGCCCTCGGACGACCTCTTGACCTCCACCGCCCGGTCCCCCAGAACGACATCGACGCCTTTGGGCACTTCCATGGAAAGCTTGCCCTTCGGCCCTTCGACCATGATCATGGAATGATTCCGGCTGATCTTGACCCCAGCTGGTACCTCCACGGGTAATTTACCAATTCTTGACATGAAGACCTCTCCCCATTCTCAACGCTTGCCCGGATGTCACTCACCACACATTGCAGAGAAGCTCGCCTCCCAGGCTCAATTCCCTCGCCTCTTTGTCCGTCATAACGCCCTTTGAGGTGGAAAGAATGGATATGCCGTAACCGTTGAGCACCTGGGGAATCTTCTCGCTCTTCACATAAACCCTTCTGCCCGGTCTGCTGACCCGCTCAATGCCGCTCAGCACCGTTCTCTTTCCATCAGGGTATTTCAGATAGATTCGAAGCACCTCATGGGCGCGGGAATCCTTCTTGACGTCATAGCCACTGATGTATCCGGATTTTTTCAACACCTTTGCCATGTTCAGATTGATCCGCGAGTTCAGAACATCCACGCTCTTAAAATGGACCCGGTTGGCGTTTCTGATCCTCGTGAGCATATCCGCTATCGGATCGGTCATCCCCATGATGCAACTCCCTTTCTACCAGCTCGATTTAATCACGCCGGGAACTTCCCCCCTGAGGGACAAATTCCTAAAGCATATTCTACACATATCGAATTTGCGGAAATAACCTCTCGGTCTGCCGCAGATCGGGCACCTGTTGTATCTCCTGACCGAAAACTTCATTTTTCGCTTGGCTTTTACCATCAAGGAAGTCTTTGCCACTCTTATCCTCCGATGCATTCCCCTGTTTTCAGTTCCTGAACGGCATACCCATCAGTTTCAGCAGTTTTCTTGCCTCGTCGTCCGTCTTGGCCGTCGTGACGATGGCAATGTTCAAACCCCTGATCTTTTCGATCTTGTCGTATTCGATCTCCGGGAAGATGATCTGCTCTTTCAGGCCGAGGGCAAAATTGCCTCTCCCGTCGAACGATTTCGAGGGGATCCCCCGGAAATCGCGGACACGGGGCAGGGCGACATTGACCAAGCGGTCAAAAAACTCGAACATCCTTTCCCCTCGCAGCGTGACGCAGCACCCTATGGACATCCCCTGACGGAGCTTGAAGGTTGCAATGGATTTCTTCGCTTTCGTGATAATCGGCTTCTGCCCCACGATCGCGGTCATCTCCGCCGCTGCGCTTTCCAGGATCTTGAAGTTTTGAATTGCCTCTCCGAGCCCCATGTTGACGACGATCTTCACCAGCTTGGGGACTTCCATCGGATTCTGGTAGTGAAACTCCTTGGTCAGCGCCGGAACGACCTCTTGGATATAATAATCTTTAAGTCTCGCCATCTTTCCCGCCTATGCATCCAGTATCTCGTGACATTTCGCGCAGACACGCACCTTTTTCCCGTCCTCTAGGATCTTGTATCCGATCCGGACCCCGGTGTTGCATTTGTTACACAGGTACATCACGTTGGACACGTGAATCGGACCTTCCTTCTCGACAATGCCGCCCTTGCCCTTGGCATCAGGCCTCTTGTGTCGCTTGATCAGGTTCACCTTTTCGATGGTGACCCTTTGCCTGTCCGCCATTGTGCTCTGAATCTTTCCGGTCTTTCCCTTTTCCTTACCGGCCACCACCTTGACGGTATCCCCTTTTTTAAGTCGCTTACACAGCATCTCTTGCTCCTTCGACCGCGCTCTCCCGCAGGAATTTCTACAGAACCTCCGGTGCCAGGGAGACGATCTTCATGAACTGCTTTGCCCGGAGCTCGCGCGCAACCGGCCCGAAGATTCTCGTCCCGACCGGCTCCATCTGATTCGTGATCAGTACGGCGGAGTTGTCGTCAAACTTCAAGTAGGAGCCGTCCGCCCGTCTCACCTCCTTGACCGTTCTGACGACCACGGCCTTCATGACGTCGCCTTTCTTCACTTTCGAATTCGGCAGGGCTTCCTTGACGGCAATGACTATCACATCGCCCAGGCTGGCATATCTTCGCCTCGATCCTCCCAGCACCTTGATACATGCCACCCGCTTGGCGCCCGAATTGTCCGCTACGTTCAACACCGTCTGCATCTGAATCATAACAATACCCCATCACGCCTCTGGAGCTGGGGAAGAAGCGTCAATAAGCCGAACGCTTTTCTATCGCCCTTGACTCCCATGCCCCTGAAAACCGCACCCTCTGATACCCGTCATCTCGCCTTTTCAAGGATCTGCAGCATCCGCCACCTTTTTTCCCGGCTCAACGGCCTGGACTCGGCAATGAGAACCTTGTCGCCCACCTGACATACGTTCTTTTCATCATGGGCCTTGTATTTGACATACCGTTTGATAAACTTGTGAAACACGGAGTGCTTCACCAATCTTTCGGCCCGCACCACGATCGTCTTATCCATTTTGTTGCTGACCACGACGCCCTTGATGATAATTTTGTTGCCGCGCTGTGCCACTACTTGACCTCCTTTTCCACCAGAACCGTTCTGACACGGGCGATATCCCGGCGGATATTGCCGAGCGCAGCCGGAGAATCCAGTTGACCGGAGGAACGACGCAGGCGGAGTTTGAAGAGCTCCTCGACAAGCGCCCTGTCCTTTTGCCGCAGCTCGTCCAGACTAAGATCTCTGATCTCCTTAATTTTCATCAGATATCTCCCTTGATAGAAACTTGGTCCCGATGGGGAGTTTGTGAGACGCCAGCAGGAAAGCCTCTTTCGCGACGTCCTTGGTTACCCCCTCGATCTCGTAGAGCACCACGCCCGGCTTGATGACCGCAACCCATTCTTCGGGTGCGCCCTTTCCCTTGCCCATGCGGGTTTCGGCCGGCTTTTTCGTCACGGATTTGTGCGGAAAAATACGGATCCAGATTTTGCCGCCGCGCTTGACATGGCGGGTCATCGCCACACGCCCTGCCTCGATCTGACGTGCCGTAATCCATCCACACTCGGTCGCCTGAAGGGCATATTCGCCGAAGGCTACAGTATTCCCGCGTGTGGCCTTTCCGCTCATCCTGCCCCGCTGCTCTTTCCTGAATTTTACCCTTTTCGGCATTAACATTGTTCAAAACCCCTGTTCGAAAGCCCCGCTCTCATGATCTTCAGAACGCCGGCTGCCGTAAAAACGTCTTACGCGGCCTCTTTCTTGCCAGGCAGCACTTCCCCGTGGAATATCAGGACCTTGACGCCGATCAGTCCGTAAGCCGTGTGGGCCTCGGTAAAGCCGCAATCGATGTCCGCTCTCATGGTATGCAGCGGTACGCGGCCTTCGCGATACCATTCGGCTCTCGCCATTTCGGCTCCGCCCAGACGGCCGCCGCAGTTGATCCGGATCCCCTTGGCCCCGAATTTCATCGCCGTGGTTACGCATTTCTTCATCGCCCGTCGGAACGCGACTCTTCTTTCCAATTGCTGCGCGACGTTCTCGGCGACCAACTGCGCATCGATCTCCGGCTTGCGGACCTCAAGGATGTTGATGATCACCTCGCTCTTGGTGATGGATTCGAGATCCTTTTTCAATTTCTCGATCTCCGTCCCCTTCTTCCCGATGATAATCCCGGGGCGAGCGGCATGAATATTCACCTTGGCCTTGTTGGCAGCCCTTTCGACTTCGATCCTGGAAATTCCCGCATGATACAGTTTTCCCTTGAGGAACTTCCGAATCTTGAGATCCTCATGGAGAAGTTCGGAATAATTCTTCTCCGAAAACCATTCGGATCGCCACGTCTTGTTGCCGCCTAAACGAAATCCGATCGGGTTAACCTTCTGCCCCAACTCCCACCTCCTCAAACATGTTACCGTTCGTCCAGCACCACGGTAATGTGACTGGTCCGCTTCTTGATCGACGCCGCCCTTCCCTGGGCCCTTGCCCGCCATCGCTTCAGGGAGGGTCCCTGATCAACATAAATCTCCTTCACAAAAAGGATGTTTTCATCGATGTTGGGGTTTTGCTTGGCATTGGCCACCGCCGACAGCAGAACCTTGCTGACGGGATCGGCCGCATACTTTCTCGTAAAGCGGAGGATTTGTTTCGCCTCCTCCACCTGTTTCCCTCGAACCTGATCGACGACGAGCCGCACCTTCTGCGGCGACATGCGGATATACTTGGCAACTGCTCTTGCTTCCATAAGTGACTCCAAAAAACCGTGGATGCCTGTTCGTGAAGGAAACCGGCTACTTCCGCAGCTTCGTCTTGCGGTCTCCGGCATGGCTGTAAAAGGTCCGGGTTGGCGCGAATTCTCCCAGTTTATGGCCGACCATGTTTTCGGTTATAAAGACCGGTATGAATTTTTTGCCGTTGTGCACCGCAAAGGTCTGGCCGATCAATTCGGGGGTAACGGTGGATCGACGCGACCAGGTCTTGATAACCGTTTTACTGCCAGCGGAATCCTGTCTTCTCACCTTTTCCAGAAGACTTTCATCGATGAACGCACCCTTCTTGATTGAACGTGCCACCTTCTAACCTCTTCTCTTTACGATATATTTATCAGTATTTTTATTTTTACGCGTCTTATGCCCCTTTGTCGGTACGCCCCAAGGGGAGCAGGGATGTCGACCGCCGGAAGACTTGCCTTCTCCACCCCCCATCGGATGATCGACCGGGTTCATGACAACGGCCCTCACCCTCGGCTTTCGCCCCAGCCAACGCGTCCGTCCCGCCTTGCCGAGGCTCAGGTTCTCAGAATCGATGTTTCCTACCTGGCCCACGGTGGCACGACATTCCAGGAAGATCTTTCTAACCTCTCCCGAGGGGAGACGCACCTGCGCGTAGCCCCCTTCCTTGGCCATAAGCTGACCGTAGGCTCCGGCCGAGCGGATCAGCTGGCCTCCCCGACCCACCTTCAGCTCCACATTGTGGATCAGGGTTCCCAGGGGAATATTCTTCAGCGGGACCGTATTGCCGGGTTTGATGTCGGCCTTTTCGCCGCTCACCACAGAGTCCCCCACGCTGATCTTGGACGGGGCGATAATGTATCGCTTCTCGCCGTCGACGTAGTTCAGAAGCGCAATCCGCGACGTCCTGTTGGGATCGTATTCAATCGATGCGACCCGCGCCGATATTCCGTCCTTCTCCCTGCGGAAATCGATCAACCGATAACGCCGCTTGTGTCCGCCTCCGATGTGACGGCTGGTCATTCTTCCGTAACTGTTGCGTCCCCCGGTTTTTCTCAGGGGCTTCAACAGCCTCTTTTCCGGCTCAGACTTCGTCAGCTCCTCAAAATCGGAGCACGTCTGAAACCTTCTTCCGGGCGACGTCGGTTTGTATTTCTTGATTCCCATCCCTCTATTCCCTCATTTCGTGCTTTCAACCCCTCATGGGATGACCGGTTACGCACCCTCCCCGATCTCGATTCTGTTGCCCGGTGCGAGGGTGACGATCGCCTTCCTCCAGGAGCTTCTCTGACCCATGAACCTTCCGGATCTCTTCTTCTTGCCGCGGACATTCATCACCCTGACGTCCAGCACCTTGACCTTGAAAATCTTTTCAACGGCCCGGCCCACCTCGATGCGGTTCGCCTTGGTGTGGACTTCAAAGTGGTACTGGTTTGCCGCGTCCCGGGCGATCGTGCTCTTTTCCGTAACCAGCGTTTTCTTGATGATCTGATAGAGTTCCATTATGATATCAATGCCCCTTCAATTTTTTGAACGGAGGGTTCGAGAAGGACGACATGATCGTATTTCAGCAGGTCGTAAACATTGACGCCGTCCGAACGGACCATCTTGATGTCCGGAATGTTCCGCGACGATTTTTCCAGCACCGGCCTCGGCTGATCGATGACGAACAGGACTTTCTTCAGCCCGAAGCGGTCGATCACCTCCTGGAATCTCTTGGTCTTGATCTCCTCCATGGGAATATCGCGCAGAATGGTCATCTGCTCATCTTTGAATTTCATGCTCAGAGCGGAAATCAGCGCCAGTCGCCTGACCTTTTTGGGAACCTTGTAGGCGTAATCGCGTGGCTGCGGCCCGAATACGATGCCACCTCCCCTCCAGATCGGCGATCGGGAATGGCCCGCTCTGGCCCTGCCTGTCCCCTTCTGCCGCCAGGGTTTCTTACCGCCTCCACTCACGTCGCTGCGGCCTTTTGTCGATGAGGTTCCGCTCCGCCGGGAGGCCATCTGCATCCTGACCACTTCGTAAATGACATCCTCGTTCACCGGCGCCCCAAAAACGGCATCGCTGAGCTCAATCTCGGCCACGCGATTGTTTTCAATATCGTAAACACCTGCTACTGGCATTTTTCCCACCTTGAAGATCCCGCTTGTTAACCCTTCTTAATCGCCTGCTTGATCAGCACAAATCCATTCTTATAGCCGGGAACGGCCCCGCGCACCAGGATGACATTCATGTCCGGCCGGACGGCCCAAACCAAGAGGTTCTGCGCTGTCTTGCGCTCGCATCCCATGTGTCCGGGCAATTTCGTCCCCTTGAATACGCGGGACGGATCGGCGCTCGCCCCGATCGAGCCGGGTGCACGGTGAAACATGGAGCCGTGGGTGGCGCGGCCTCCCCCGAAGCCGTGGCGTTTTACGACGCCGGCAAATCCCTTGCCCTTGGTCGTGCCGACCACATCCACGAAATCTCCGGGTGAAAATATCTCTGCATTCAACTCTTGACCCGGTTCGTAACCTTCCGGATCCATGTCGAACTCCCGGAGAATGCGGAAAATTCCCTTGTCGGCCTTCTTGAAATGTCCCTGAAGGGCCTTGGTCACATTCCGCTGTTTAATCCGCCCATATCCCAGTTGGAGGGCGTCATATCCGTCCGTTTCCCTGGTCTTCTTTTGGATGACCACGGAGGGTTCCACTTCGATGACCGTTACCGGTATGGCAGCGCCATCATCCGCAAAGATGTGGGTCATCCCCAATTTTTTGCCGATCAATCCTTTTGTCATCTTCATTCTCGTTTGTCGTAATTTGTTGTCACACAGGCTGGACTCAGGGCCGCGCGGCCCCTGTCAAGATCGCTTCCGCTACAACTTGATCTCGACATCCACGCCCGCTGACAAATCGAGCTTCATCAGGGCATCCACCGTGGCCTGCGTCGGTTCAACGATATCGATCAGACGCTTGTGGGTCCGTATCTCGAACTGTTCCCGCGATTTCTTGTCCACATGCGGCGACCGGTTGACGCAGTACTTGTTAATCTCGGTCGGCAGGGGGATGGGGCCGGCCACACGGGCACCCGTCCGTTTTGCCGTCTCAACGATATCATCCACCGAGCGGTCGAGCAGTTTGTAATCGTAGGCCTTCAGTCGTATTCTTATCTTTTGATCTTTCATGGTTTTATTCAACCCAGCGGATGATGAATCAGTCTATTCGATGATCTTGCTGACCACGCCGGAGCCAACGGTTCTGCCGCCCTCGCGAATGGCGAACCGGAGCTTTTCCTCCATGGCGATCGGGGTGATCAGGTTCACTTCCATCTCGACGTTGTCTCCGGGCATGACCATCTCCACCCCTTCGGGGAGGTTTGCCACACCGGTCACGTCCGTGGTCCGGAAATAGAATTGGGGACGATATCCGTTAAAGAAGGGGGTATGCCGGCCGCCTTCCTCTTTCGTCAGAACGTAGACCTGAGCCTTGAACTTGGTGTGCGGCGTAATGGATCCCGGCTTCGCCACAACCTGCCCTCTTTCCACTTCCTCGCGCTTCGTGCCCCTCAAAAGAATGCCGACGTCGTCGCCGGCCCGTCCCTCGTCAAGCGTTTTGCGGAACATCTCGACGCCGGTGCAGACGGTCTTGAAAGTCGGCCGGATTCCGATGATCTCCACTTCATCGCCGGTCCGGATGATGCCGCGGTCCACACGGCCCGTGACGACGGTTCCACGACCGGAAATCGTGAAGACATCGCCGACCGGCATCAAGAACGGTTTCTCCGTATCCCGCACGGGCAGCGGAATGTAATTGTCCACCGCATCCATCAGCTCCCAGATGGATTTGGCATCGGGTGAGCTCGGGTCATCGGCCTCCAGGGCCTTCAGTGCGGAACCGCGGATGATCGGGACGTCTGCGCCCGGGAACTCGTAGGTTGTCAGGAGTTCGCGAAGCTCGAGCTCGACCAGATCGAGCAGCTCGGGATCATCCACGAGATCGATCTTGTTCAAATAAACGACGATGCAGGGAACCTGAACCTGGCGGGCAAGGAGGATGTGCTCGCGGGTTTGAGGCATGGGGCCGTCGGACGCAGCCACAACGAGAATCGTACCATCCATGTGCGCGGCGCCGGAAATCATGTTTTTGATGTAGTCGGCGTGACCCGGGCAGTCGACATGCGCATAGTGACGCGTTGCCGTTTCGTACTCCACATGGGAGATGTTGATGGTGACTCCCCTCTCCTTCTCTTCCGGTGCGTTATCGATGGAATCAAAGGGCCTGAATTCGGCGAATCCTTTCGTGGCCAAGTTTTTGGTGATCGCTGCGGTCAACGTAGTCTTACCGTGATCGACATGACCGATCGTGCCGATATTTAGATGCGGCTTCGTCCTCTCAAATTTCTTCTTAGCCATCTCAAACCTCCTTAAAATTTGAATGGTTCGTTTATTCTACACCGTCTGTTAAAATCGATAGTGAGCAAATGCCTTGTTGGCTTCGGCCATCTTGTGAACGGCCTCTTTTTTCTTGATTGCGCCGCCTCTGTTGTTCGCGGCGTCGATCAATTCGCCAGCCAGCTTTTCCTGCATGGTCTTTTCGGACCGTTCCCGCGCATTGGTAATCAGCCAGCGGATTCCCAGGGCAACCCGACGCGAGGGAATCACCTCGGTCGGAACCTGATAAGTCGAACCGCCAACACGCCTCGATTTGACCTCGATGACCGGTTTGACATTGTTCACGGCCTTTTCGAAAACATCCACAGGGGTCTCCTTCGCCCGGTTCTCGATGATATCGAAAGCGCCATACATGATGGATTCCGCAACGCTCTTCTTTCCCCTCTTCATGAGGCTGTTGATGAACCTTGCGACCAGCCGGTTGTTAAACTTTGGATCCGGCAGGACCTCCCTCTTGGTAACGACTCTTCTCCTCGGCATGATCTGTCCCCGCTTAGCTCGGTCTCTTGGCCCCGTATTTCGACCTACCCTGTTTTCGATCCTGGACGCCGACGGCATCCAGTGTCCCCCGGATGATGTGGTAACGCACACCGGGAAGATCCTTGACGCGCCCGCCGCGCACCAGCACAACGGAATGCTCCTGAAGGTTGTGTCCGACACCCGGTATGTAGGAAGTGACCTCGTACCCGCTGGTCAAACGCACCCTGGCCACTTTTCTGAGGGCGGAGTTCGGTTTTTTAGGGGTAGAGGTGTAAACCCGGACACACACACCCCGCCGCTGTGGCGAGTTGGCAAGCGCCGGCGTCGCCGCCTTCCTGCCGATTTTGGCACGTCCCTTCCTAACCAGTTGATTTATTGTAGGCATTATCCCTCCCAGCCTGTACCCGGCTGACGGTTTTATTGTCCAATCAAAGTCCGCCTAATTATCAATTATCCTATTCGGTGTCAAGCACTTTCTCGCCGATATTTTCATCCTCCGGCGGGGCCTCCACGAGCTCCGGTTCTTCCCCGATGGTTTGAATTCCAAGTTTCTTGTACATGGGAAGCCCCGTGCCCGCGGGAATCAATCTGCCCATGATGACATTCTCTTTAAGTCCGCGCAGATAATCGGTTTTCCCGGAAAGAGAGGCCTCCGTCAGGACCCTCGTCGTTTCCTGGAAAGATGCAGCGGAGATGAAACTCTGCGTGGAGAGGGACGCCTTGGTGATGCCCATGAGGATGGGTTCGCCCTGGGCCGGCCGTCCGCCCTCTTCCGCCACCCGGTCATTTTCCTCCTGGAAGCGGAACCGCTCCACCTGCTCATCGGCCATGAACGAGGTGTCTCCCGGATCTTTGACCAGCACCCTGCGGAGCATCTGGCGGACGATAACCTCCATGTGCTTGTCGTTGATCTTGACCCCCTGAAGCCGATAGACCTCCTGAACCTCGTCCACCAGGTATCGGGCCAGTTCCTTCTCCCCCTTGATCATCAGGAGGTCATGGGGATTGTTAACCCCGTCCATGAGAGCCTCTCCGGCCGTCACCCGGTCCCCCTCCTGCACGCTGACGTGTTTTCCCTTCGGGATCAGGTATTCCTTCTCGTCTTCCGCATCGGGGGTGATGACCACCTTCCGTTTCCCCTTGGAATCCTTTCCGTAGGAAACGACGCCGTCGATCTCGCTGACCACGGCATATTCCTTGGGCTTTCTGGCCTCGAAGAGTTCAGCGACTCGAGGGAGACCACCCGTGATGTCCTTGGTTTTGGTGGTTTCACGGGGAATCTTCGCCAGGATATCCCCTGCATTGACCGTATCCCCTTCCGACACGACGATATTGGTCCCGACGGAGAGAAGGTGGCGCGCGACCGTGGTCGTGCCCGGAACTTTGACCGTCTTGCCCTTTTTGTCCTTGATCGAAATGCGGGGCCGCATGTCCGTCCCCTTGGACTCGACAATGACCTTCCGGGAAAGACCGGTCACCTCATCCACCAGTTCCTGCATGGTCTTCCCTTCCACGATATCACCGAACTTGACCGTTCCGTTCACTTCGGCCAGAATCGGTATGGAGAAGGGATCCCATTCAGCGATGAGATCTCCCCTCTTCTGATCCCGGGGTCCCTTGACCCGGCTGCCTTCCTCCACCTTGATATGCGCCCCGTAAGGCACGGGATACTTTCCGCGGTTTCGGCCCTGTTCGTCAAGGACGTGGACCTCACCGTTGCGGTTCATGACGACCAGTTCGCCGGTCTTGCTCCTGATCGGGGTGAATTTTTCGAAACGGACGATTCCGTCGTGCCTCGACTCCAGGGTGGAGTGTTCCTCAAACTTCGCGGTTCCGCCGATGTGGAACGTACGCATCGTCAACTGGGTCCCGGGTTCGCCGATCGACTGGGCAGCGATGATGCCCACCGCCTCTCCGATATTGACGAGATGGCCATGGGACAGGTCGCGCCCGTAGCACATGGTGCAAACCCCGTGCCGCGACTTGCATGTGAGCACAGAACGGATGTTGACCTTCTCGATCCCCGCATCGTCGATCTTCTTGGCAAGCGCCTCGTCTATCTCCTGGTTGGCATTGACGAGCACCTCGCCGGTGAAAGGATCCTTGACCTCTTCGAGCGCCACCCTTCCCAGAACGCGCTCGCCGGCGGTTTCGATAATCTCTCCGCCTTTCATCAGCGCGGAGACGTAGATCCCGTCGATTGTCCCGCAATCGTCTTCCGAGATGATGCAATCCTGGGCAACATCCACAAGCCGCCGCGTGAGATAACCAGAGTTGGCTGTCTTCAGCGCCGTGTCGGCCAGCCCTTTGCGGGCGCCGTGCGTGGAGATGAAGTACTCGAGAACGGTCAGACCTTCACGGAAATTCGCCCGGATCGGGGTCTCCATGATCTCTCCCGAAGGTTTGGCCATGAGTCCTCTCATGCCGGCAAGCTGACGGATCTGCACGGCGCTTCCCCGAGCACCGGAATCGGCCATCATATAAATGGGGTTGAAGCTTTCGCCCGTGACCCGTTTCCCGTCGGACAGGAGCCGCTCTTCCGTTGTGATTCCGCCCAGCATCTCGGTAGCAATCTTTTCCGTGGCTTGGGCCCAGATGTCGATGACCTTGTTGTACCGTTCGCCGTAGGTGATCAACCCCTCCATGTACTGTTTCTGGATTCCCAGGACATCCTTGTCGGCGCGCGCCACGATCTCTTTCTTGGCGTTCGGGATGACCATGTTGTGGATCGCGATCGATACCCCCGCCCGCGTTGCATATTTGAAGCCGATATCCTTGAGCCGGTCCGCCAGCAGAACCGTGGTCTTGTCCCCGCGGGTGCGGTAACAGTGGTTGATCAGATTGGCCAGTTCCTTTTTGCTCATGACCTTGTTGATCACATCGAACGCGATGGTCTCGGGAATGACCTCATAGAGCACCACCCGGCCCACCGTGGTTTCTTTCAATTCTCCTTCGATGCGGACCTTGATCTTGGCATGCAGGTCCACGGCCTGAGCGTCCAGCGCCGACCGGACCTCCCCGGGATCCGCAAAAACCATTCCTTCTCCCTTGACGCCGTTCTTCACCCGGGTCAGATAATAGATCCCCAGAACGATGTCCTGGCTGGGGATGATGATCGGCATGCCGTTGGCCGGAGACAGGATGTTGTTGGTCGACATCATCAGGACCCGGGCCTCGGCCTGGGCCTCAATGGAAAGGGGAACGTGGACAGCCATCTGATCGCCGTCAAAATCGGCGTTGAAAGCCGTGCAGACCAGGGGATGGAGCTGGATGGCCTTTCCCTCGATCAGGAGGGGCTCGAACGCCTGCATGCCCAGACGGTGAAGGGTCGGCGCCCTGTTCAGCATGACGGGGTATTCCCGGACCACTTCATCAAGGGCGTCCCAGACCTCGGAGGTCTCCTTCTCCACCATCTTCTTGGCGCTTTTGACCGTCGTGACGAATCCCTTCTCCTGGAGACGCCGATAGATGAACGGTTTGAAGAGCTCCAGGGCCATCTTCTTGGGAAGGCCGCACTGGTGGAGTCTCAGATCCGGGCCCACCGTGATGACCGACCGTCCCGAATAGTCGACCCGCTTGCCAAGAAGGTTCTGTCGAAAACGGCCCTGCTTTCCCTTGAGCATGTCCGAAAGGGAGCGGAGGGGTCGCTTGTTCGTTCCGGTGATGGCCCTTCCCCGCCTTCCGTTGTCGAAGAGGACGTCCACCGCCTCCTGGAGCATCCTCTTTTCGTTCCGGATGATGATCTCGGGGGCATTGAGTTCCTGCAGACGCTTCAGGCGGTTGTTCCGGTTGATCACCCTCCGGTACAGATCGTTGAGATCGGAGGTGGCAAACCGGCCGCCGTCGAGGGGCACCAGCGGACGCAGGTCGGGCGGGATCACGGGGAGAATGGTCAGGACCATCCACTCCGGCTTGTTACCCGATTTTCGCAAGGCCTCGACCACCTTCAGCCGCTTGATATACTTTTTGCGCTTCGTCTCCGAAACGGAGCTCTTCAGCTCCGCGCGGAGTTCCTGATCCAATTGATCGAGATCGATCTCCTCGAGGAGCGTGCGGACGGCCTCGGCGCCGATGCCCGCCTCAAAAGCGTCCTGGCCATACTGCTCTTTCAGGTCGTTGTATTCCTCATCGGACAGAAGATCCTTCTTCTTCAGAGGCGTGTTTTTGGGATCCAGAACGATCCACGATTCGAAATAAAGGACCTTTTCCAGCTCCTTCAGGGTCAGGTCGAGGACATTCCCGATGCGGCTGGGCAAACTCTTGAGGAACCAGATGTGGGCGACGGGCGTGGCCAGCGTGATGTGGCCCATCCTTTCGCGGCGAACCTTGGACTGGATGACCTCCACCCCGCATTTTTCACAGACGACGCCTCGGTGCTTCATCCGCTTGTAGCGGCCGCACAGGCATTCGTAATCCTTGACGGGCCCGAAGATCTTCGCACAGAACAGTCCGTCTCTTTCCGGTTTAAAGGTCCTGTAGTTGATCGTCTCAGGTTTCTTGACCTCGCCGTGCGACCAGGAGAGTATCTTTTCCGGCGAGGAAATGGATATCTTGATCGCATTGAACCTTATGGGATCCTTCGGTTTTTCAAAATAGCTGAAAACGTCTTCCACGGATCATGTCTCCTCATATTGAAGGCAGAAACCCGACCAGGGGGACTCCCCGCCGGGATGCCTATTTCTCTTCGATCAGCTCAACGTCCAGGCAAAGGCTCTGGAGCTCCTTCACGAGAACATTGAAGGACTCGGGCAAGCCCGGCTCCGATGTGTGCTCGCCCTTGACGATGGTTTCATACATCCGGGTCCTGCCGGCCACATCGTCGGATTTGACCGTCAGAAACTCCTGGAGGGCATATGCCGCGCCATAGGCCTCCATGGCCCACACCTCCATCTCTCCCAATCTCTGGCCACCGAACTGGGCCTTGCCTCCCAGCGGCTGCTGAGTGACCAGCGAATAGGGGCCGATCGACCGCGCATGGATCTTGTTGTCGACCAGATGGTGGAGTTTGAGCATATAGATCATGCCCACGGTGATTTCCTGGTCAAAGGGTTCCCCGGTTCTCCCGTCATACAGGACGGCCTGGCCGGTTTCCGGAAGGCTGCCGGATTTGAGCATGTTTTTGATCTCGTTCTCGTCGGCGCCGTCGAAAACGGGCGTGGACACCATAATGCCCCTTTTCGCGCGGCGTGCGAATCGGCGGACTTCATCCTCGTCGGCGCTTTCGAGAAATTTCTCCATCTCCGGCGAGGAGTAGATCGACTTCATCTCCCTCTTCAGGGTCTCCAGCCCGCAGTGTTTCTCTACAAGGGCATTGATCCTTTCCCCCATGCCCTTCGCCGCCCAGCCCAGATGCGTCTCCAGGATCTGCCCGACATTCATGCGGGAGGGAACCCCGAGGGGATTCAAAACGATGTCCACCGGCGTGCCATCCTTGAAATAGGGCATATCTTCCTCAGGCAGAATCCGGGACAAGACGCCCTTGTTTCCGTGGCGACCCGCCATTTTATCCCCGACGGAGAGCTTCCTCTTGATGGCGACGTACACCTTGACCAGTTTGATCACGCCCGGCGGCAATTCATCGCCCGCCTTGAGCTTTTCGATCTTCTCCGCAAAATAGGACTCGACGAAATCTTTTTTCCTCGAGAGATTCTCGAGCAGGACGCCGATGCGTTTTTCGCTCTGTTCATCGCCCTCGGGGACAACGTCCCGCCAGAGCTCGAAGGGGGTCCTCTCCAGGATCTCTTCGGTAATGACCTCGCCTTTCTTCATCAGAATCCGCTTCTTCTTGGGATCGGAAACCTTGACCGCGGACTTTTTCCCGATGAGCATATCCGCGATCTGCTTCCGAACCCCCTCCGTGATGATCCGGATCTCGTCATCCCGGTCCTTGTGCAGGAGCGCTATGGCTTCATCCTCGATGTACTGGGAGCGGCTGTCCCGCTCTGTTCCCTTGCGGGCAAAGATCTTTGCATCGATAACGGTGCCCTCGACGCCCGGAGGAACGCGCAGGGAAGTGTCGCGAACATCGCTCGCCTTTTCCCCGAAAATCGCCCGCAGGAGCTTCTCCTCCGAGGAGAGCTGCGTTTCGCCCTTGGGGGTAATCTTGCCGACCAGGATATCGCCCGGTTTGACCGCCACACCCATGCGGACAATGCCACTGTCGTCGAGGTTCTTCAGGGCCTCCTCTCCGAGGTTGGGGATGTCCCGGGTGATCTCCTCTTTTCCGAGCTTCGTGTCCCGGGCCATTGTTTCGAACTCCTCGATGTGTATCGAGGTGTAGATGTCGTCCTTGACGACCCTCTCACTGACCAGTATGGAATCCTCATAGTTGTATCCGCCCCAGGACATGAAGGCGACCATCACGTTCCTTCCCAGGGCCAGTTCCCCCTTGTCCGTGGCCGGGCCATCCGCGATGATCTCGCCCTGGTTCACCCTCTGGCCCTGGCTGACAATGGGTTTCTGGTTGAAACAGGTGTCCTGGTTGGAACGCTGGTATTTGATCAGATTGTAGATATCCACGCCCGTGTCCAGTCCGTCCCTCGCCGGGGAATCGCATTTGATGACGATCCGGGCGGCATCGACGCTCTCGACGACGCCGTCCCTGCGGGCGGCCACGACCGCACCAGAGTCCCTGGCGACAACGGCTTCCATCCCCGTTCCCACCAGGGGCATCTCGGGCTTCATCAGGGGCACCGCCTGCCTCTGCATGTTGGATCCCATCAGGGCGCGGTTGGCGTCGTCATGCTCCAGGAAAGGGATCAGCGTGGCGGCCACGCTGACGAGCTGAGTGGGAGAGACGTCCATCATATTGACTTCGCCAGGCGTCACGGACAGGAAGTCGTCCCCTCTTCTCGCCGAGATCAGGGGCCCTATAAACTTTCCGTTCTTGTCGATGGGCCGGTCCGCCTGAGCGATGATGAGATTTTCCTCCTCGATGGCCGTCAGAAAACGCACCTCGTCAAGCACCCTTCCGTCTTTGACCACGCGGTAAGGCGTCTCGATGAATCCGAATTCGTTTACCCTCGCGAAGGTGCTCAGGGAGACGATCAGCCCGATGTTCGGACCTTCCGGCGTCTCCACCGGGCAGATACGGCCGTAGTGCGTGGGGTGAACATCGCGGACCTCGAATCCCGCGCGCTCCCGAGTCAATCCCCCCGGCCCGAGAGCCGAGAGTCTCCGCTTGTGCGTGATCTCGGAAAGCGGATTCGTCTGATCCATGAACTGGGACAGCTGGCTGCTCCCGAAGAATTCGTTCACGACAGCCGAAACCGGCTTGGCATTGATGAGATCGTGGGGCATCATGGTTTCGATGTCCTGCAGGCTCATCTTCTCCTTGATCGCGCGCTCCATCCGGACGAGGCCGATCCGATACTGGTTTTCGATCAGTTCTCCCACGGAACGGACGCGGCGGTTTCCCAGATGGTCGATGTCGTCGACGCTGCAGTCCGGGGCGCCGTTTTTAAGATGGATGAGATATTTGACCGCGGCCAGGATATCATCGTTGCGCAAGACCGTCACGCTGGTCGGGACGTCCAGGTGGAGCTTGTAATTCATCTTGGCGCGTCCGACATCGGAAAGATCGTAGCTGTCGGTCTCGAAAAAGAGGCTGTTGAAGAATTTATGTGCGGTCTCCGGCGTGGGGGGATTGCTCGGCCGCAGCCGCCGGTAAATCTCGATGATCGCATCTTCGGCCGACTCGATCCGGTCCATGAGCAGGGTGTCCCGAATGGAGGCGTTCTCCCGATCCTCATCGATATGGATGAAGTGGAACGAGGCAATCTTCTTCTCCTTGAGAAGCTGCAGCCGCTCCGCCGTCAGTTCCTCATTGCACCGGATCAGGGTTTCACCCGTTTCGGGATCGACGATGTCCGAAGAGAATATCCTGCCGATGATGTCTTCATCGTTCACCGTGATGCGGGTCACCGAGGAATCGATCATCTTCTTCAGCATCGGCTTGGAGATCTTTCTCCCCTTCTTGACAATGACCTCCCCTGTCCGCGTCTCGACGTCCACGGGGGCCTTTTCGCCGATCAGGGAATCGTTCACGGCCATGTAGAAGCGGTCATTTTCCTGGGTGACCTCTTCGATGCTGTAAAAGTAATTCAGGATAAACTGGGTGGTGTTCCCCATCGCTTTCAACAGAATCGTGACAGGCATCTTCCGGCGTCGGTCGATTCTCACGTAGAGAAGGTCCTTGGAATCGAATTCGAGATCCAGCCACGAACCGCGGATCGGGATGATCCGCGCCGAATAGATGAGTTTTCCGCTGGCAAGGGTCTTGCCCTTGTCGTGATCGAAAAAGATGCCCGGCGAGCGGTGGAGTTGGCTGACGATCACCCTTTCCGTGCCGTTCACGATAAAGGTCCCGTTTTCGGTCATCAGGGGGATCTCGCCGAAATAGATCTCCTGCTCCTTGATGTCCCGTATCGGCTTGGGGTCCGTATTCCGCTCGGTATCGAAGACGACCAGGCGGACCACGATTTTCAGCGGGGCCGCATAGGTCATCCCCTTCTGAACGCATTCCTGCATGTCGTACCGGACATCGCCGATTTTGTAATTTACAAACTCAAGAGAACATTTCCCGCTGAAATCAGAAATGGGGAAGACGCTTTTAAAGGCGCCCTGCAGCCCGTAGTTTCCCCTTTTGTCCGGATCGATCTCTTGCTGGAGGAACTTGCGGTAGGAATCGGTCTGGATATCGATCAGGTTGGGGATATCCAATATCCTACGGATACGTCCAAAATTCTTTCTAATTTCGCCCATAATATCCTTTCGCCTCGAGCCGCGGCGATCTTGAGTTTCAGCCCATCACAAATTAGAGAAAGAACCCCATCCAACCTTTTTCTGCGCCCGGGCGCAGAAAAACTGTCGAATTACGGGGCTCTGTTCCTCGCCGTTTTCCCTTCGACGCGGCCTAATTACTTAATTTCTACGGTACCGCCCACTTCTTCGATCTTCTTCTTGATGTCGGCGGCCTCATCCTTGGAGACGGCTTCCTTGATCGGTTTGGGAACGCCGTCAACGAGATCTTTCGCCTCTTTGAGCCCCAGGCCCGTGATCGCACGGACGACCTTGATGACCTGAATCTTCTGGTCCCCGAATCCGGTCAGGATTGCGTCAAACTCGGTCTTTTCCTCGGCCTGCGCTGCCTGTGCAGCACCTCCCGCGGCGGCGACCATCGCGACCGGCGCCGCTGCGCTGACACCGAACTTCTGCTCCAGTTCCTTCACCAGCTCCGAAAGCTCAAGAACCGTCATTCCCTCGATGAATTTTACGACATCTTCCTTGGTGATCTCATTCGACATTGTTCTATTCCTTCCTGTATGTTTTTTTAGTTTGCTGAAGCCTTTTTTTCACAATAGGCATTGAGAACCTGAACCAAATTTCTCGGAACGCCGCTCAGGACATTCACGAGCGAGGTCTGCACGCCAACCATCAAGGAGAGCAGTTTCCCGATCAATACTTCCCTGCTCGGCAGTTCGGCAAGGGTCGCGAGCTGCTCCTTGCTCAGGGCCTTGCCGCCCATCACGGCCGCCTTGATCTCGAGATTGGCGTTCTTCTTGGCAAAATCAACCAGGGCCTTGGTGGTCTCGACCACGTCTCCGCGGGCGATCGCAACGGCCAAAGGACCTCGAAAGTGTTCTTCCAATGCAGAGAATTCCGTCTCACGGGACGCGATGGAGAGCAGCGAATTCTTGACGACCTGCAATTCCGCGTTGGTCTTGCGCAGAGCGATCCTCAGGGCGGTCATTTTCGCCACATCCATCCCGCTGTAGCCCGTCAGGACGGCAAGGTTGAAATCTATCAGTTTTTCATGGAGTTCAGCGGCAACCTGCTCCTTCGTTCTCCGATCCAATATCCTAACCTCCTTTCCCGTTTATTCTTCCCCTCCGGAATCCGGACGGAAACTGGGTTGAAACGTCAGAGAACAGAGCAACATACAGGACAACCGTATCGGCCCGACAAGGCCTTTCATCCCAGTCTCGGCAGGCCGACCGACTCGGCGTTTAAACATCCCGTACCTGCTGTCTCAGACTCGTTTTCAATACGCCATGGCCCTTCTAGGGCCCAGACTACACGGCCCGGACGGCAAGAGGATCCACCTTCACGCCGGGGCCCATCACGGTCGAAAGGGAAATGCTTCTGATGTACTGTCCCTTGCTCGACGCGGGTTTGAGTTTGATGATCATCTCAAGGAGGGAGAGAAAATTCTCCGTCAGCTTCTCCGCTCCGAACGATGCCTTGCCGATGGGGCAATGGACGATGCCCGCTTTTTCGACGCGGAACTCGACCTTCCCGGCTTTCAGCTCCTGAACCGCCTTGCCCACATCGAAGGTCACCGTACCCACCTTAGGGTTCGGCATAAGGCCGCGGGGACCCAGGATCTTGCCGAGTTTTCCCACGCTCCCCATCATATCGGGCGTGGCGATGACCCGGTCAAAATCGAGCCAGCCGCCCTTGATCTTTTCAACCACGTCATCGGCCCCCACCACATCGGCTCCAGCCGCAAGGGCCTCCTTTTCCTTTTCGCCCTTGGCAAAAACCAGCACCCTAACGGATTTGCCCAGTCCATGCGGAAGCACCACGGAGCCGCGGACCATCTGGTCGGCGTGGGCGGGATTCACACCCAGACGGATGGCTGCATCCACGGTTTCGTCGAATTTCGTCCTGGCCGTACCCACGACCAGAGAAACCGCCTCTTGGGCTGAATAGCGTTTTCCCGCCTCGATCTTCTTTCTCGCTTCGATATACTTCTTGCCTCTTTTGGCCATGATCAAACCTCAAGTCGAAAACCGCCGCCCGGGTCGGGGTTCTCCGAAATCAATCCCTATGTCATGCATCCGCCGGCATGTCGCCCGGTGTCCCTGCGGAGGCGCACAGGATCATCAGCCGGCGATTTCAATCCCCATGGACCTTGCCGTTCCCGAAACAATCCGGACCGCTCCTTCCATATCGACGGCATTCAGATCGTTGAACTTCAGCTCGGCAATCTCTTTGACCTGCTTGAGCGTCACGGACCCGACCTTTTCCCGCTTGGGATCTCCCGCTCCCTTGGCGATCTTCGCCGCCTGTTTCAGCAGCACCGACGCCGGTGGCGTCTTGGTCACGAAGGTAAAGGACCTGTCCGCATAGACCGTGATGACAACCGGCACGACCATGCCCTCCTGGCTCTGCGTCATGGCGTTGTAGGCCTTGCAGAACTCCATGATGTTGACGCCATGCTGTCCAAGGGCCGGACCGATCGGGGGTGAAGGGGTTGCCTTGCCCGCCTTGATCTGTAGTTTGATGTTCGCGATAACCTTCTTTGCCATTCTGATCACCTTCGTTTCATTCTGAATTTATTGCGGCTTCCTGGGCAAGACCGGAACAGATACGGGAATCTTTCCCATTGGCTTTTCTTGTCTACGTCTGCGTCACCTGAATGAAGTCCAGTTCGACGGGCGTGGATCGTCCAAAAATGCTCACGATGACGCGCAATTTACCCTTTTCCGGCTTGACCTCGTCGACGATGCCGTCAAAATTCGTGAAGGGGCCATCGATGATCCTCACATGGTCCCCGACATCGAATTCAAATTTCGGTTTGGGCTTGAGCGTCCCTTCGTCGATCCTGGTCCTCAGGGTTTCCACGTCCTTGTCGGGAATGGGCGAAGGTTTGTCCTTGCTTCCGATGAAGCCGGTCACCTTGGGCGTGTCCTTCACGATGTGCCAGGTATCGTCGTTCATCTCCATCCGGACGAGGATGTAGCCGGGAAAAAACTTCCGTTTCGAAGTCTTCTTCTCGCCAGACACCAGCTCGACAATGTCCTCTTCGGGAATCAGGATATCCGAGAAGAAGTCCTGTTTGCCGGCTGTTGCGATCCTCTCCTGCAGAGACAGCTTCACCCGGTTTTCGAACCCGGAGTAGGTATGAACGACGTACCACCTGAAGGCCATAGTCTTAATCCAGCACCAGTTTGATCACCTTGGTCAGTCCGAAATCGACGATCCCCAAGAAAACAGACACGATGATCACCACGATAATGACGACCGCTGTGGAGGCAAGGGTCTGTTTCGGCGTCGGCCACGTCACCTTTTTCAGCTCAACCTTCGAGCCAGCCAGAAACTGCTTGATCTTCTCTGCGACAACCTTGATCCTGTCCATCCAGAAACCCCTGATTTCCCCGCTTCAGTGCCGATAAAAAAATGGCAGGCCAGGAGGGACTTGAACCCCCAGCATCCGGATTTGGAGTCC
>CAZWTL010000022.1:0-41791 GCA_964637025.1 uncultured Syntrophaceae bacterium
CGATGATCAGCGTGTCCCGGATCGCCTGAAGCCCCTCGGTGAAGACGACGTGGTAATGCTGCCAGGTGACCGTGAAGTCGGCGCCGAAGGCCTTGACGATGGAGGCATAAAAGAGCAGGACATAAAAATAGAGAATCGAGGCAGAAATCAGCAGGCAAACGAGCAGAAGCAGATGCCGCATCCAGGGCGGGACGCCTTTGATCTCCGTCTTGGCGCCCGCCTTGCCGGTGATCATCACATAGTACTTCCGGCTCACCCAATACCTCTGCAGCAGGAAGACCGCGAAGGCGGGGACCAGGAGCACGAAGGAGAGAACCGCCCCGCCTTTCAGGTCGAAGAGTCCCGTGATCTGGAGGTAGGCCTGGGTCGGGAGAATGGGGAAGCTGTTTCCCGCCAGGATCAGGGGCGTCGCGAAATCCGCGAGGGACGCCGCGAACAGCAGCAGAAAGGCGTTCGCGATCCCCGGGACGGCCAGGGGCAGGGTCACCGTTCGGAACACCCGCCAGCGCGAGCTCCCCAGGCTGAAGGCCATGTCCTCCACGGTGGGGTCGATGCCGGCGAGGATCGCCTTGAGCGTCAGGTAGGCGATCGGGAAGAAGGTGATCGTCTCGGAGAAGAGGGTGCTGTGGAGGCCGTAGATCGAAAAGCCCGAGATCCCCAGGAGATCGTAAGTGATCAGCCCCCGGGGACCGAACGAGAAGATCATCGCGATCGCCGTGGTGAACGGCGGTGAGATCAGGGGCAGGATGACCGCCGCGTCCAGGAAGAGGGCCCATCCCCTGGAGAGGTTCGTCCGGACGGCGGTGTAGGCGAAGAGAAAACCGAGCACGGTCCCGCAGAAGCCGACGAGCGTTGCCAGCAGGAGGCTGTTCCAGAGGGCCTGCCGCTGCAGGGGATCGGCGAGGATGCCGATCACCCCCTCAAGCGAAAACCTTCCTTCGTCCGTGAAGGTGCGGATCAGGAGGCTCGCGAGCGGAAGCAGGATGAAGAGCAGCAGCAGCGCCCAGAGGATGATCAGGATCGAAAGCAGAAGGGGGTCCCGAAGCATCCTCCGGAAGCGGTCCGACGGGTTGAGCGCGGCTGTGGCGACAGGTTGAGACATCGATCTTATCCTCAGACGGCAACGGGCCTCCATCGGGGACCGGGATCCCCGTCCGGCCATGCCCGGGTGAGTTTCGCTGCGGCGGCCTGTCGTCCGGATAGGGCAGCGGATCGCCCCTTGCGAATTCCCATGGCCCTGCCGGCACGGGGATCCGGTTCGGCCGGAGTCGAGAATCTCCGGAACCTGATCCCCGAACGGGCCTTCGCTGCGTTACGGAAGGACTTCCTTGATCCAGCGGTCCACGATCCGCTTGCGGTTCTGGCCCGCCCACGCCTCGTCGATCGGGAAGATCTTGGCGCCCTTGATGATCTCGGCCAGGCCGGCTTCGGTCTTGACCGCCGGATGGGCCGGGATGAAATTGATCTTGTATGAGGCGTAGAAGTTCTGCATGGCCGGACTCGTGGCCCAGTCGATGAGCTTTTTCCCGGTCGCTGGATTCTTGGCCCCCTTGAGCAGGGCGATCGCCTCGACGGAGGTCCCGATCCCCTCCTTCGGGAAGGAGATCGCCACATCATAGCCCTCCTGCCTGGTCTTCAGCGCGTCGACGATGAAGAAGATGCCCGCACCCGCCTGGGCCAGACCCACGGGAATGGTCCCGCCTCCCCCGCTCTTGGTGTAGACCTGGACGTTCTGGCGGAGCTTCTTCATGTATTCGAACCCTTTGTCCTCATTGCGGCCGTTGACCTCGAGGATCGAGAAGATCCTGGTCACGGCCGTTCCCGATGTCCGGGCGTCGGCCATCTGGATCATCCCCTTGTAGGCGGGATTGAGCAGATCGTCCCAGGAGGCGGGCGGTTTGAGACCCTTCTCCTTGAGGAACTTGTTGTTGCTCATAAAGACCAGCGGGTCGTCGGCGATGCCTACCCAGTAGGCCTCGGGATCCTTGAAGCGGGGGGCGAGTTCATTGAATGCCGGCGGCTTGTAGGGCTCGAAGACGCCCTCCTTGATCCCGGCAATGTGGGTTTCCACCGGCCCGCCGAAGAGGACATCCACGCGGGGGTTGTTCTTCTCGGCGATGATCCGGGCCAGCGCCTCGCCCGATGAAAAGCGGATGAAATTCACCTTGATCCCGGTCGCCTTCTCGAACTCCTGAAACATCGGCCGGGCCCAGTTCTCCGGCCAGATCGAATAGGCGTTGAGGGTCTCCTCCGCGATCGCGGAGCCCATGGCCAAGAAGACGGATAAAACCAGCATGACGCACAGCGTACCCCATCGTTTCATCGCAACACCTCCTGTTTGAATGAATCCGGGATGCCGTTCCGAGACACGCCACAAACCGCGAAACGGTTTTGGATGTTCCCGCCTCTTTGCCGCCTGCGCCGATCAAACTGCGATCGCTAGCCGTCTTGCTGCCCAGGCGGGATCAAAGGGATTCCAATATATAGAATCGGGCGGACGGCGTCAACAGGGGAATGGGCCAACCCCTTCCCGGCGCGATGCTTTTTCCAGGGACGGGCCGGCCTGTGCGGCTAATCGTGGTGCTTGCCGGTCATGCTCTCGATGTCGATCCGGATCACCGTCGTTTTGGCCACCATCTCCTCCGGGTAGGTGAAGGGTCCTGCATAGCCGTAGTGTTCCATGATCCGGTCCAGGGAGGTCTTTTTCTCGACCGGCTCTTCCACGAGAACGGCGCGGCCGACGCCGATGACGCTGTCGAAGCGGGTGGAGCAGCCGCAAGCCGCCGGATGGCGGTACACCTCATGGAGGATGTCGATCTCGAAACAGACCCGGTCGTTTTCCCGGATGATGTCGAGCTTGCGGCCTTCCCGGGCGCAGTGGAAGTAAAGGCAGTTCTCGCCTAGGCCGAAGTTCATGGGGACCACGTAGGGCGTCCCGCCGTCGGACAAACCGAGCCGGCAGACCTGGGCCTCCCGCATGATAGCCTGCAGGGCATTCCGATCCGTGATCTCCCGATCTTTTCTCCGCATGGCGTGCATCGATATACCTCACGTGAATATCATGATTGCGGGATGCACTGTATCGCATGTGCGACGGATAAGGAAGTGGGGAATTTTGCAAATGGGCTTTTCCCCTTAAAGGCTCTCTTCCGCCCGCCTCACCTCGTCCAGTAGCCGGCGAACCCGGTCGAGGTCCTTTCGGAATCGGACGGGTCTCCCCCGGTTGTCACGGGCGTTCGTTTGCGTGCAGCTGTCGATCCCTGCCGGCCGCACCCGTCCGATCGCATCGAACGCATTCTCGGGCGAGATCCCGCCGGCAAGGATCACGGGGATGCGGGTTGAACCGACGAGCGCGGCGGCCATGTCCCAGTCGCAGACCTCCCCGGTGATGCCGATGTAACCCTCGACCGGCTGGTCGGCGTTCGGCTTTTCGTATCCCCGGAAGGTGTCGGTCATGAAAACGTCGCTCGTCTCCGCCAGTTTACCGGCGATCTCCAGGATTGTCTCGAGGACAGGGCCGGGATCGGCCAGCCCCGGTCCGGGGATCGGGATGGAACGGGTGATTCCGATCGGCGGAAACTCCCTCCGGACACGCCGTTGAATCCGTGCGATCTCGGCACAGCGGGTTGCACACTCCTCCCGCCGCTCCCGTGACAGGGGGACCGATTCGCAGAAATGGACGAAATCGGGCTGGTAGAAGTCCAGGGCCCGGAGGATGTCGTCCTCAAGCGGCAGCAGCGGAATCAGGCTGCTCTTCGCACCGGAGCCGCGGACCAGCCGCACGACGTCCCGCACGGCCGGTATCTTCCACGATTCCGGCGAGAGGATCACGCTGCCGATGCGGTTCACCCCCATCTCGATCAGTTTTTCCGCCTCCCGCGGGTCCTGGATCTCGTAGATCTGGACGATGATCGGTGGTTTCATGTCCCTCCTGAAGGTCGCCGCGGGTTTCGGGCCGTGCACGGCGTCAAGATTGCCCGCGACCTTCTTCGCGCTTCCTGCGTTCCGGTCCTGATGCGCCGCGGTATCCGCCGGAGGGGCCGATTCCCTCCCACCCCTGCCTTCGCGGGGGATTGGGCAGATCCGCCGGAATGGATCCCGGGATTGGGGAACGCTCCGTTCACTGCCCGACCAGTTCGACCCGCCGGTTCTTGGCCTTTCCCTCCTCCGTGTCGTTCGACGCCACGGGCGAGAGGGGCCCGACGCCGTGGGGATTCAGCCTGGCCGGGGCGATTCCGTGTCTGCCGGACAGCGCCTTTGCCACCGCCTCCGCCCGCTCCTGGGAGAGTTTCAGGTTGGAATCCAAGGAGCCCACGTTGTCCGTATGGCCGACGACGTAGAGTTTCAGGCCGCCGTCGTTCTGGAGGAGCTTGGCGATTTCAGCGATGGCGGCTTCGGATTCGGGCTTGATCTCCGACTTCCCGGTATCGAAGAAGATGCCGTAGATCGAAACGTGGCCCATCGCATGGATGTCGCTGCCCAGCGCCTCGGCGTTGGCCACCACCTCCTGCTTCACGATCCCCTTTTCCAGGATCGTGAGCCGGTACATCTTGTCGTAGGACCTGACCTCGATCCAGGTCTCCTTGCCCTCCTTCTGGAACAGGAGGGTGGAGACCCTGTTGAAGTTGTCGTCGAAGAGAACGCTGCCGCCGATCTTCTTCAGCGCGTCCTGGATGTTCCTTCGTATCTTCAGTTCTCCAGATTCCGCCGCACCCTTGTCGAGACGGTATTCGATGTAGTACTTGCGCCCCTCTACGGAAAGGGGCTTCTTGTCCCGGCTGATGAACTTATGGCTGCTGAATTCACTTTCCCTGTATTCCGAGATGTGGAAGTTCGCCATCCTCGAAAGCAGGGGATGGTCCTTCCCTCCCTTGATATCCTGATCGGCCGCTGCACAGAGAGCGGGCCCGGCCAGGACGAACCACAAACCGACGATCGCCGTCACAGCCCTTTTCATGTGGTGTTCCTCCTCCATTGTGCTGGATTCAGGTACGATGGGACGAGACAGTGACACAGGATCGCGCTGCTGTCAAATCTTTGGCCCTCCGCCCGCCTCTCCGCCGGTCTCATTTCTCGGTTTCCAGCAGGCCGTGGACGAACCAGCGCTGGAGAAAGATCACCACCAAAACCGGCGGGATGAGGGCCATCATGGCCGCGGCCATCACGAGGTTCCACTCGGGAAGTTGCGTCCCCGTGGGTACGGTGGAGGCGATGCCGACGACCACGACGCGCATATCGTCCGAGTTGGTCGCCATCAGCGGCCAGAGGTACTGGTTCCAGCCGTAGATGAACATGACCACGAACAGCGCGGCAATGTTCGCGCCGGAATTCGGCAGGAGGATCGACCAGAGGAAGCGAAGGGGACCGGAGCCGTCGATCTTGGCCGCATCGACGAGCTCGTCGGGAATGGTGATGTAAAACTGCCGGAAGAGGAAGGTCGCCGTGGCGGAGGCGATCAGCGGGATCGTGAGCCCCGCATAGGTATCCACCCAGCCCAGTGTGCTGACCACCTCATAGGTGGAGATGATCCGGACCGGCACCGGGAGCATCAGGGTGATGAAGATCATCCAGAAGGCGACCTGTTTTCCGCGGAAATCGAAGAAGACGATCGCGAAGGCGGAAAGGATCGCGATGACGATCTTCCCGAGGCTGACGACCACGGCGACCACGGCGCTGTTGAACAGGAGCCGGCCCATGTGGATGCGGTTCCAGACCGTGGTGTAATTCTCCAGCAGATGATCCGAAGGGAGGAGGCTCTGGGGCACCCGGATCACCTCCTCCAAGCTCTGGGTGCTGATGACGAAACCGTAGTAAAGGGGAAACCCGATCAGCGCGATCGAAAGGATCAGGAGCAGGTGGATGATCCATTTCCGCCCAGAGAGCGGATCTCTTCGCATGCCGGGGTCGGGCGCGGCCATCAGTAGGTCACCTTTCGTTCAGTGTACTTGAACTGCAGTACGGTGAGCGTGATCACCAGGGCCATCAGGATCACGGACTGCGCGGCGGAGTAACCCAGCCGGAGGTTGACGAAGCCGTCCACGTAGACCTTGTAGACCATGATGGTGGTCGTGTCCCCTGGCCCCCCCTGGGTCACGGCGTGAATGATGCCGAAGGTCTCGAAGAAAGAGAAGACCATGTTCATCAGGAACAGGAAAAAGGTCACCGGAGACAGGAGGGGAAAGATGATGGACCTGAAGAGCGTAAAACCGCCGGCCCCATCCACCCGGGCCGCCTCGATCACCGATTCGGGGATCGTCTGCAGTCCCGCCAGGAAAAAGGCCACATTGTAACCGAGGTGCGCCCAGGCGGCTGCGAAGATCACCAGCAGCATGGCAACCCACCCTTTGAGCAGCCAGTTGAATTCATAGGTTGTCACCAGGGAAAGCAGGTAGGGGAGCACGCCGTAGCTCGGATGGAAGATAAACAGCCAGATGATGCCCGATACCGGCGGCGCGATCCCGTAGGTCCAGAGGATCGCGGTCCGGTAAAACGGGAGGCCGCGGATCTTCTGGTTGGCAAGGTTGGCCAGAAAAAGCGACGCCATAAGCCCCAGTGTCGTTACTCCCAGAGAGAAGATGAAGGAGTAAACGACGCTGCGGCCGTACTCCGCGGCGGTCAGGAGATCGATGAAATTGTCAACCCCCACGAAGATCTGCCTGTCTCCGAAAGGGGTGACCTTGAAGATGGAAAGCCGCAGGGAGTCGAAGGCCGGCCAGAAGAAGAAAACAACGACCACGATAATCTGCGGCGCCAGAAGGAGATAGGGAAGCCAGCGGTTCTGGAAGATGCTTCTTTTCATCCGTTGATTTCCGCTGTTCGGGGGACATGTGGGGACACCTTGCGTCAAGGTGTCCCCGGACCTATGGAACGTGTCCCCGGAATATGGCCGGGAACATCGTCGTCGCGTTCCCGATCCCTGCCCGAGATCAGGGATCGGGAGGTTGAGACCGCTACTTGTAAAGCGATGCGAACTCCTTTAGGATCTTGTTGCTGCTTTTGACCGCGTCGTCCAGACCCTGCTTGGGCGTTTTCTTTCCGGCGGCGATATTTTCCATCTCGGCCTCGATGCTGTCACGGATGGCCGCGAAATTGCCCAGGCGCACCCCTTTGCTGTTGGCCGTGGTCTTGCCGCTCATGATCTGGTTGAAGGCGGTCCACATGTCGGGATTCTTCTGGAAATGGTCCGCCGGGAGGGCCTTGAGCGCCGCTTTGCTCACCGGGAGATAACCGGTCTGCCCGTGCCACCAGGCCTGCTGCTCGGGCTTGCCCAGGAATTCGAGGAATTTGGCCACACCCTTGTATTCCTCTGTTTTATGGCCTTTCATCACCCAGAGGCTGGCGCCGCCGATGATGGAGTTTCCCTGGGGATAGCCGGCCATGCGGGGCATCCTGCCCGTCCCCCATTCGAATTTTGCCGTTTTGGTCAGCGTTCCGACGAGGGCCGTTGAGGCGAGGCCTATGGCCGCCTCCCCGTTGATGATGGGCTGATCGCCCTTGCTCCCCCGGCCGGAGTAGGTGTAGAGCCCCTCCTGCTGCCAGCGGGCCAGCATGGTCATCATCTTCAGGCCGAAGGGGCCGTTGATCTTGAGCTGCGAGGCCAATCCCTTGAAGCCGTTCTCCTGATCGGCAAAGGGCTGGTCATGCCAGGCGTGCGCGTTTTCGACAAGCGTCCAGGAGGGCCAGGCCGTCGTGAAGCCCATTTTGGTGGCGCCGGCCTTGACGCAGGCCCTGGCGGCCTTTTCGATCTCTTCGTAGGTTTTCGGCGGAACGGACGGGTCCAGGCCGGCCTTCTTGAACAGGGTCCGGTTGTAGTAGAGGATCACGGTGGAGGAGTTGAAAGGCATGGAGTAGAGGTTTCCGTCCTTCGAATAGTAGTTGAAGACCACGCTGAGAAAATCGGCCCAGTCGACGGAAATTCCCTGGTCCTTCATGAGCTGATAAACGGGGTAGACCGCCCCGGAGGAGAGCAGGGTCTGGGTCGCGATCTCCTGCCCCTGCAGCAGGTGGGGCTGGGTCTTGGCCCGATAGGCGGCGATCGCGGCCGTCAGGGCCTCCGGATAGCTCCCCTTGTAGACGGCCTTGACCTCGTAATCGCCCTGGCTGGCATTGAACTTGGTCACGATGTCGTTGACCCTTTCTCCCAGGAATCCGGTATGGGCGTGCCACCAGTGGATCTCGGTCCTGGCCGAGGCCGAGGGCGGAATCAGGAAAATCGAAATGGAAAGGACCACCATGACGCACAATCCTGAATACGATTTTCGCTTCATGACGCCACCTCCTTAGTTGTAGAGAGATAACCAGCCGATATGATGGAAAGATATGAAAAACACCCTCCCTGCCGGTTCGCGGTTCGTCGGCGCCGGCCCCAGGGATTGCGATACGCACCTGAACCGATTATGCCCTATCTTTTTGAGGAACAAAAGGTTTTTTTGCTGCATGACCGCCGTCCGTACCGGGAGACCCCGGCGACGCGGATTTGCCGCACCCCCTTGGCAAGGGTTGAATTTGCGCAGCGGATATGATACCCGAGAACCCCGAAAGGAGACACCATGGACAAAAACTTCCTGCCCGCATTCAAAACCAAGGAGGAACTGGCCGCGATCCAGTTGGCCGGTTTGAAATGGACCGTACGTCATGCCTGGGAGGGATCGGCTTTCTACCGGAAGCGGCTGTCGGAGGCCGGCGTCACGCCGGATCAGATCCACACCCTGGACGATCTCAGACGCCTGCCGTTTGTGACGGCCCAGGACCTGCGGGAGCATTACCCCTGGCCGCTCCTTTCCGTCCCGATGGAGCGGATCGTCCGCCTGCATGCCTCCACGGGGACGACGGGAAAACGGAAGGTCCTCGTCTACACCGCCAAGGACATCGACGACTGGGCGAACATGTTCGCGCGCTGTTATGAAACCGCCGGGCTTTCCAGAGAGGACCGGGTCCAGATCTGCGTCGGCTATGGCGTCTGGACGGCGGGCGTCGGATTCCAGCTCGGCTGCGAGCGTTTCGGGGCGCTGGCCATACCGGCCGGACCCGGCAACATCGACCTCCAGCTCCAGTTCCTCGTCGATTTCAAGACCACGGTGCTGTGCTGTACCGCCTCCATGGCGCTGCTGTTGGCGGAGGAGATCGACAAGCGCGGCCTGCGCGGAAAGATCGGCGTGCGGAAGGTGATTTTCGGCGCGGAGCGGTCGAGCGACGCAATGCGCGCCAAGGTCAAGGCCCTGATCGGGGCCGACCATATCTTCGACATTCCCGGCCTCACCGAGGTCTACGGTCCGGGTACCGGACTTGACTGCGTCTTTCATACGGGAATCCATTATTGGGCGGACTACTATATCCTGGAGATCCTTGACCCGGATACGCTGGAGCCGGTTCGGGAAGGCGAGGTGGGCGAGATGGTCTACACGACGCTCCGGAAGGAGGGTGCCCCGCTGATCCGCTACCGCTCGCGGGACCTCACCCGGGCGGTAACCGGCCAATGCCCCTGCGGTTCGCCCCTTCCCCGGCACGACCGGATTGTCGGCCGCTCCGACGACATGTTCATCGTCCGCGGGGTCAACATCTATCCGAGCCACATCGATGAGATTCTCTCGCGCGAGCAGGGGATCGGGAGCGAATTCCAGATCCACCTCGACCATTACGAGGACGGCAAGGACTACCTGGTGCTCAAGGTGGAGCGGGACGGTGCGGGAAGGCCGGAGGAGGACGCCGCGCTTGCCGCGAGGATCGAACGCGCGGTCCGCAAAGAGACGCTTGTCAGCGGCAGGGTCGAAATCGTGGATTACCAGTCCCTGCCGAGGACGGAACGCAAGGCCAAGCGCGTTTTCGACCACCGTGCATAATATCGTTGGAAGGGCCTCCGCGGATCTTCCGCGCCGGGATGGCTCTTCCTTTAAAAATGGACCATGTCCCAAGGCCCTTTCCGCCGAATACGAAGGCGGGAAGGGCCTTTTGGCGACCGGTCGCCGCCGGTCATGGCCGATATGATGCCGCGGCCCTCTTTTTCTTCGTCATCCTGAGATAGACTTTGACCAGTTCCATCGCCACCGGCGCGGCAAAGAAGAAGGGGGCCATGAAGACCCACTCGTCCCAGCCCAGGGGCACGGTGTCGAAGAAAGGTCGCAGGAAGGGGACGTAAACGGTCATGAGCACCAGGGCGAAGGAGGCCCCTGTGGCCCAGACCATCCAGCGGTTCGAGAACAGGCCGATGGAAAAGACGCTGTGGTGCTCCGAACGGGCGGCGAATGCCCTGAGCAGCTCCGAGGTGCACAGGGTCACGAAGGCGATCGTCCGGGTGTGGTCCAGATCGCCCGGGAAACGGTGCATGGCCAGGGAGAAAATGGTCAGGATGGCGATGGCGTCCACAATGGCCACCACGGAAATGCCGACGGCCATGTCGCGATTGATGACCGGTTCCTGCGGAGGCCGCGGGGGCTCCTTCATGATGTCGGGCTCGCCCTTTTCCATGCCCAGCGCCAGGGCCGGCGCCCCGTCGGAAACCAGGTTCAGGTAGAGCAGTTGGATGGGCTTGAGCGGGATCGGGAATCCCATCAGCATCGCGCCGAAGACGATCAGGATCTCCCCGACGTTGCATGCCAGCAGGAAGTAGACGAACTTCCGGATGTTCGAATAGATGATCCTTCCCTGTTCGATGGCCGAGACGATGCTGGCGAAATTGTCGTCCGTCAGGACCATGTCCGCCGACTCCTTCGAGACGTCCGTTCCGGTGATCCCCATGGCCACGCCGATGTTCGCCCGTTTGAGCGCGGGCGCGTCGTTCACGCCGTCGCCGGTCATGGCCACGATATGGCCCCGCGACTTGAGGGCGTCGACAATCTTGGTCTTGTGCGCCGGAGAGACCCGGCAGCAGACGTCCACGCGGTCCGCGCGTTCCGCAAGCTCCTCTTCGCTCAGCCGATCGAGGTCCGCTCCGGTGAGCACCAGGCCGCCGGGGGTCAAAAGGCCGATCTCGCCTGCGACCGCTTCGGCGGTGTCGCGGTAATCCCCGGTGACCATGACGCTCTTCAATCCCGCCCCCGTGGCCAGCTTCACCGCTTCGATCACCTCAGGGCGCGGCGGATCGATCATCCCCATGAGGCCGATGAAGGTCAGCCCCTTTTCGATCACGTCGCAATTGCAGTTCGGGGGCACCTCGGAAAGGGGCCGGTAGGCGACCCCCAGAACCCGCAGGGCGTTGCTGGCCATATCGTGGTTCTGCCAGAGGATCTCCTTGCGTTTTTCCTCCGTCAGCGCCAAGGCGCGACCGTCTTGCAGGACCTGGCTGCAGAGATCCAGCACCACGTCCGGCGCCCCCTTGACGAATGCGATATGGGGCGAGCGGGCGAATTCCGTCTGGGGAATCTGATCGCCCATCCCGTCGTTCCGGTGGATCGTGGTCATCCGTTTCCGGTCCGAATCGAAAGGAATCTCCTGCGTTCTGGGAGAGGCCTGCTCGATCTCTTCTCGGCGCAGGCCGGCCTTGGCCGCCGCAACGACCAGGGCGCCCTCGGTGGGATCGCCATGTATGTGCCAGGGACGGTTGGGCGATTCCCCCGCCTTCTGTTCGAGCAGGGCGTCGTTGCAGAGCAGGCTGCCCAGCAATAGCGACGAGACGTCCGGATCCTTCCGGGCGTCCAGGGGTTTGCCGTCCAACGAAAACGTTCCCGTCGGTTCGTACCCCTGGCCGGTGATATGAAACCGTTTGCCCCCCGCCCATCCCTGCAGCACCGTCATCTTGTTCTGGGTCAGGGTTCCGGTCTTGTCGGAGCAGATCACCGTGGTGCAGCCGAGGGTTTCGACGGCGGGCAGCTTGCGGATCAGGGCATGGCGTTTGATCATCTGTTGCATCCCGAGTGCCAGGCAGATGGTCACGATCGCCGGAAGCCCTTCCGGGACGGCGGCGATGGCGAGGCTCACCGCGATCATGAACAGGTTGATGATGTCGGCCTTCTCGGTGGTCAGATAGTGGATGAAGCCGATATCGAAGACGCTCGACAGGTGGGTGTCCCGGAAGAGGCCGTAGATGAAAACAATGCCGCATATGGCCAGGCAAATCGTTCCCAGGACCTTGCCGAGATGTTCCAGCTTCTTCTGAAGGGGGGTCTGTTCCTCCTCATAAGACTGGAGCATCGCTGCGATGAGACCGATCTGCGTGTTCATTCCCGTGCCCGCGACGATTCCCTTGCCGCGTCCGTAGGTGATGAGGGTGCTCATGAAGACGGTGTTCGTGCGGTCCCCCAGCGGGATTTCCCTGTCCAGCACAATGGCCGCGTTCTTTTCTACGGGCACGGACTCTCCCGTCAGGGAGGCCTCCTCGACCTTGAGGTTGATGCTCTCGACGAGGCGCATATCGGCTGGAACATAGTTTCCGGCCTCCAGGACGACGAGGTCCCCCACCACGAGTTCCCGGGCCGGGATCGGGAAGTGGTGCCCCTCACGGATCACCTGGACCGTGGGCGTGGCCATCTTCCTCAGGGCCGCGATCGCCTTTTCCGCCTTGGATTCCTGAACGACCCCGACCACGGCATTGAGGGCGACGATGATCATGATGGCAATGGAATCGATATACTCGCCCAGAAGAAGGGAAACAGCCGCTGCGACGATCAGGATGATGACCAGAAAATCGTTGAACTGGTCCAGGAGCAGTTTGAAGAACCCCGGCCGGGGCTTTTCGGTCAGTTCGTTGGGGCCGTGCGCCTGCAGGCGGTTTGCCGCCTCCTGGCTGCTCAGGCCCTGTTCGGCATGGGTGCGCAGCTCGCCGACGAGATCCTCAATCCTTTTGCTGTGACACTGGCCTTCCGTCATCTGGCTTCCCTCCTCGTCTATCGGTTGTGGTCCGGACGATCCACAAAATCACGTCATCCTCAAGAACGCCCGCGGGCGCTGGGTCGATTGAGGAAGGCATCCGTCGCAGACCGCACAAAGACCCCTGCGAGGCTGCTTCCTCGATCAAGGTCTCGCTTGTCTATTCCGATGTCGACCGACAGAGTCAGAAGGATCTTGCCCGGGCCTTCCGGGTTCACGGATCCGTCTGTCTACTTGAATTTGACCAGCGTTACCGGGCCCAGGGCCGTGTTGGCGATAACGCTGTTCAGCTACTCCCCTTGTCGCGTGTCGCTACCAAGGATGGTAAGGGTTGTCAAGGCTTTTTTGCGAATATGCCGTGGGTCAATGAACGGCCGGACGTCTTGTGAAACCGCATCCTTTCGTTCCCGCTTCGGGGGTGCGCAAAGCCCGGAAAAGGATATTTCAAAAAAGACTTGCAATCCGGTTTCCGTTCCGGTATAAGCGCAGGCAAAGGAAGCATCATGGACTTGCAGATCCGGAAATCGAACCTCTGGTGGTGGCGCGGCTCACATAGGGCACGGGGTGTGCGGGTCTGCGGCGTATAGGAATTGAAAAAATCGAACCATTCAAGGCCATGGGCACACAGCCCATGGCCTTTTTTGTTTCAGGACGAATGGAACATGGAAAGGGGAGACCAAACGATGGAAGAAACGGAACAGAGGATACTGATGGGGAACGAGGCGATCGGGCGCGGCCTTGTCGAAGAGGGATGCGCACTGGCCGCGGCATACCCGGGGACGCCCGCCTCGGAGATCCTCGCTTCGGTCGTCGCCTTCGCAAAGGAGACGGGGGTTCCGCTCCACGCGGAGTGGTCGGTGAATGAAAAGGTCGCCTGTGAAACGGCCCTGGCCAACAGCATGGCGGGCCGGCGCTCGGCGGTGGCGATGAAACAGGTGGGTTTGAACGTCGCAGCGGATCCCTTGACCCGCGCGGCCTATCTCGGCGTGAAGGGCGGCTTCATCCTGATTGCCGCTGATGACCCCGGGCCTCAAAGCTCGCAGACGGAGCAGGACAGCCGTCTGTTCGGCCTCTTCGCCAAGACGCCGGTCCTCGATCCCTCCTCGCCCCGGGAGGCAAGGGAGATGGTGGCCGAGGCCTTCACCCTTTCGGAACAGCATGAGATGCCGGTTATTCTTCGGCCGACGACGCGCGTCTGCCATGCCCGCCAGAACGTTTCCTGCCGCACCCCCCTGCCAATGGAACGGAAGGCGCACTTCGAGAAGAACCCCGGTCGGTGGGTCGCCACGCCGCAGTACCTCACCGGGCTTCACCGGCTTTTGAACGACAAACTGGACCGGATTGCCGCGGATCAGGCTTTCGCCCCGAAGCTTCTCGCGGGTGACGGCTCCATTCCCGGGACCTGCGTCATTGCCTCGGGTGTCTCGTTCGCCCACGCCCGGGAGATTCTGGATGCCCTGGGGCCGGAGGGAAGGCCTGACCTCTATCAGGTGCGTCTCGCCTTTCCGCTCCACGGACCCTTTGTCCGGGAGATCCGGGCACGCTATGGAAACATCCTGGTGCTGGAGGAGACGGACAGCGTGATCGAGATGCAGCTCGCGGACAGCCGGATCATCGGCCGGAGTTCCGGGGACATTCCCCGTCAGGGAGAACTCACCCCCGACGTCATCGAGGAGGTCCTCCGGAAATTTCTGGGCCTTCCGTCCGTAACGCCCGCACCCGCGGCGAAAAAAGGGATCCGCCCGTCGCTTTGCGCGGGCTGCGGCCACCGGGCGGCCTTCTATGCGATCCGCGAGACCTTTCCCTCCGGGATTTTCCCCAGCGACATCGGCTGCTACACGCTGGGCATGAACTTCGGCGCCGTGGATACCTGCCACTGCATGGGGGCGTGCATCAGCCAGGGGGCGGGCTTCTACCGCGCCTACGCCGCCGGGGGAGGCGAATTCCCCACGATCGTGGTCACGATCGGGGATTCCACCTTCTTCCACGCGGGGATTCCGGGCCTCATCAATGCCATCTTCCAGGGGGCCCGCTTCATCATCGTCATTCTCGACAACGCGACCACCGCGATGACCGGCCACCAGCCGACCCCGCAGACCGGGGTCCGGGCGGACGGGAGCGCCGGAACGAAGGTCCTGATCTCCGACCTCGTCCGGGCCTGCGGCGTCCGGCATCTGAGGGAGATCGATCCCTACGACGTCGGGGCGTTTACCGCGGCGCTCCAGGAGGCGGATGCCTTCATCCGGTCGCAGGAGGGCGGGGTCGCCGTGATCGCGGCCAAACACCCCTGCATTGTGAACAGGGCGGCGCGCAAGGCGCAGCCCGTGTACGCCATGCGCATCACGGAAGACTGCATCGGCTGCCGGATCTGCATCGAGCGGTTCGAATGCCCGGCAATCGCGTTCGATGAACAGGGAAACAGGGCCGGGATCGACCGGGACCGCTGCATCGGTTGCGGGGTCTGCGTTCATGTCTGCCCTGCGGGCGCCATCGTGGCGGAGGAGAAAAAATCATGAATCAGCAGATTGTCGTGAGCGGCATCGGCGGCCAGGGGGTTCTCTTCGTGACGCGGATCCTCGCGGAGGCCGCCATCGAAACCCACCAGGAGGTGCTCACCTCGGAGACGCACGGGATGGCGATGCGCGGCGGAACCGTGATTTCCCACGTGAAGATCGGTTCCTTCACAAGCCCGCTCATCCGGACGGGACAGGCCGATATCGCACTCTTTCTCCATGCGGGGAACCTGGAGGTCCATCGGGGCTTTCTGAAACCGGAGGGGCTCGTCTACGTCAACCGGGACACGAACGGTGACGAAAACGCGATCGACGCGGCCGGCCTTGCCCGTGAGTGGGGGGCGCCGGTTATCGCGAACCTGGTACTGCTCGGATTCGCCGTTCGTCGGGGGGGGCTTTTCTGCGACGCGGCAACCATTGAGGCGGTCCTGCGGCGGATCTCGCCGGCCGGGCAGCTCGAAACGAACCTGGCGGGTTTCCGCATGGGTTGAGCAAAGGGGTCAGGGCCCGCGTTGCGTGATGCGGCGCCTGACTTCCGACATTCAAGGAGGGAAAAATGAAGACAGATGCCTTGTTCAAGACAGTCCTGATGGCCCTGTGCCTGGCCGTTGCCGCCATGCTGCCGCCGGCGCCCGCAAAGGCGGCGTCCGTGACGCTCACCTATGCGAACTTCCCGCCGGCCTCGACCTTCCCCTGCGTGCAGATGGAGCGGTGGTCCAGGGAAATCGAAAAGCGGACGAACGGCCAGGTGAAGATCAACACCTTCCCCGGCGGGACCCTGCTGGCCGCCAAGAACATCTTCGACGGCGTCATCGCGGGAACGGCCGACATCGGCAACTTCGCGATGAGTTATCAGCCGGGCCGCTTCCCGGTGTCGGAGGCGGTGGACCTGCCGCTGGGCATCCCCAGCGCCCGCGTCGCGAGTCTCGTCCTCTACGACCTGATCGAAAAATACAAGCCCAAGGAGTTCGAGAAGGTGAAGATCCTGACCATGTTCACCTGCCCTCCGGCGGACTTCATGACCAGCCGGCCCGTCCGGACATTGAAGGATCTTAAGGGGATGGAACTGCGGGTCTCCGGCACCGGCGCGGAGGTGGTCAAGAATCTGGGGGGGATCCCGATCGCGATGCCCCAGTCCGAGACCCCGGAGGCGATCCAGAAGGGGATCGTCAAAGGGGTGGTTTCGTCCCTCGAGGTCCTCAAGGACATGAACTATGCCGCCTACTGCCCCTTCGCGACGGACACGAGCCTGTTCGTCGTCTCCTTTGCCGTGGTGATGAACAGGGACAAGTGGAACGCCCTGCCGGACGATGTGAAAAAGGCGATGGACGAAATGCGCGTCGAGCAGGCCGAATGGACCGGTAAATACGTGGACGACCACGTGGCGGAGGCGCTGGCCTGGTCGAAACAGAAATACAATCACGAGGTGATCCAGCTTTCGACGGCCGACAAGGCGGAGATCCGGAAGCTCGTGAAACCGATGATCGACGACTACGTGAAAAAGGTCGGTTTCCTCGGGCTTCCCGGTGCGGAGATCGTCGCGGAAATCGATAAATTGAAGAACAGGCACGACAAAAGGGTGAAATGATGGCCGCCGTGGAACAGATAGACCGCATTCTGAGCCGGATCCTGCTGACGCTGAGCGGCGCGGCCGTGGTCGCGCTCATGCTTCTGGCCACGGGGAACGTGATTCTCCGTCTTTTCGACCGGCCCTACCGGGGCGCCTATGAGATCGTCTCCTTTCTGGGGGCGATCGCGATCGGCTTCGCGCTGGCTTCGACGCAGCGGCGCAAGGGGAATATCGTCGTGGATATCGTGTCGGACCGCTATCCCCCGCCGGTGAAGCGGATCGTCGATGCGCTTTCCGCGGCGATCAGCGCTGCCTTTTTCGGGATCGTCGCATGGCAGATTACGGTGTGGGGTGGGCGGATCATGGCGGCGGGCGAGGTTTCCGAAACGCTCAAGATCGTCTACTACCCCTTCGTCTACTGTGTGGCTGCCGGATTCTGCATTCTGACGCTGACCTGTCTGCTGGACATCCCCCGTGCGCTCCGCAGGAAGGAGGCGCCATGAGCGGACCGCTTCTGGGCGTTGCCGGGATCGCCGTCATGTTCGCAGCCCTGTTCCTGCTGCGGATACCGGCGGGTTTCACCATGGCGATCGTCGGATTTCTCGGCCTCGCCTACGCGACGTCGTTCACCGCCGCCTTCGGGATGATCGGGGCCGAGATGTGGAACATCTTTTCGGGCTATGGGCTGACGGTGATCCCGATGTTCATCCTGGTCGGGGAATTCATCCACTACGCGGGTTACAGCGACAACCTCTATTACGCGACGAACCGGTGGTTCGGACATCACCGCGGGGGGCTGGCGATCACGACGATCATGGCGTCGGCGGCTTTTTCGGCGATCAGCGGCTCCAACACGGCGACCGCGGCGACGATGAGCAGCGTGGCCATCCCCGCCATGAAGAAATACCATTACCATCCGGTCCTGAATTCCGGTTCCGTCGCCGCGGGGGCGACGCTGGGGGTTCTGATCCCCCCGAGCATCGTCCTGGTTGTTTACGGGCTCTACACGGGGCAATCGATCGGCAAGCTCTTTTTCGGGAACGTGATTCCCAGCGTGATCGCGACCCTCCTGATCGCGGCGACCGTCTTCGTCATCTGCCACCGCCACCCCGACTGGGGGCCGGCCACGGAGAAGAGCAGTTGGAAGAAGCGTTTCCAGGCCCTGCCCGAGGCGCTGGACATCATCGTCCTGTTCGCGGTCATCATGTACGCGTTGTTCACGGGCGTCGTGACGGCGACGGAGGCCGCCGCCGTAAGCTGCACGCTGGGGCTTGCCATCTGCCTCGTCCGGAGAAAGCTCTCCTGGAGGGGCTTTGTCTCCGCGGTCGGGGACTCGGTCCGGATTTCCTGCATGGTCATGATGATCATCGCCGGAGCGGTGATCTTCGGCCGGTTTCTGGCGATCACCCGCCTCCCCTTCGAGGCGGCGGGATGGATCGGCTCCCTGGCCATCCCGAAGGACCTCCTCCTTGCCCTGATCCTGCTGTGCTATATCGTCGGCGGCTGCATCATGGATGCGCTGGCGTTTCTGCTGATCTCGCTGCCGATATTTTACCCTCTGGTCCTCCAGTTGGGGTACGATCCGATCTGGTTCGGCCAGGTCGTGACGATCGTCACGACGATGGGGGCCATCATGCCCCCGATCGGCATCTGCTGCTACGTTGTCGCAGGCATGGCAAAGGACATCCCGCTGGCCAGTGTCTTCAGGGGGGCGCTCTACTACATTCCGGCCTATATCCTGACGATCGTCATCCTGGCCCTGTTCCCCTACGGGACGGTGCTGATCCTGTCAAACCTTGTCCGGTAGGCGCCTGAGGGGAACGCCGGTCGATAAGGGGAGCCGATCGTGCGCGTCGGGGGCGCCGGCGGCGGGGACCCGAATGCCCCCCGCCCCGGGAAGCCGGCCCGACGCTTTGAAGGCGGCGCAGGGGATCAGCGCATCATCGTGCAGCGCATGTGGAGCAGGGATGCCGCGTCTTCCCGGGTCAGAGGGACCCCGAAGATCTTCTTGCCCTCGCGCTGCGAAGCCTCATCGTTGCGGTAGATTACGCCAATCGCGATCCTGTCTCCCCACAGCTCGGCCGTCCGGATGGCCTCGCAGCGGTCGGAATGCGGTTTGACCGTCCTGAAAACGCGCTCCCGGTACCATGCATAGGTATTGATTTTGTTGAAACTGACACAGGGCTGGAGGATGTCCACGACGGCCGTTCCCGGAAACAGGATCGCTTCCCTGAGAAGTGCCGTCAGGTGTTCCTTGTCCCCGGCGTATCCGCGGGCCACGAAGGGGGCGCCGATCGCGATCGCCAGGGAGACCGGATTCAAGGGGAGATTCGGATTTCCGCCGCCGCTCAGATCGTTTTTCACCCCCAGGGGCGTTGTCGGCGAGCTCTGCCCCTTGGTCAGCCCGTAAACCTGGTTTTCGGAGACCAGGATGGTGATGTCCAGACGTTTGCGGATCGTGTGGATGAAATGGTTCCCCCCCTCGCCGTACATGCAGCCGTCTCCGGAATAGGCGATCACGGTCAGGTCGGGGCGGGCCACCTTGATGCCGACGGCAACCGGCAGGGAGCGGCCGTGGAGGCCGTTGAAATAGTTCACGTCCAGATACTGCGGCATCTTGGCGGCCTGTCCGATTCCCGAAGAGAAGACGACCCTGTTCCTTGGAACGGGGAGTTCCCCGATCACCTTTTCCAGCACGTCCCGAATGGCGAAATTGCCGCACCCGGGGCACCAGGCGGTATCGCTTTTCGACTCCATCTTTTCCCGTCTCCTTTATGAAAGCAGGCCTTTGAGGCGACCGTGGAGCTCCTCCACCGTAAAGCAGTCGCCGTCGTACTTGAGGACCGAATGATCGACGACGACGCCGAGCTCCCGTTTCAGCAGTCCCGCGAACTGCCCTGTTGCGTTGTTTTCGACGCAGATCTTCATTTTGACCTCCAGACGGTAAGGGGCGATCATCTCCGGCGTCAGCGGATAGACCTGGCCGAAGTGGAGGACGCAGACCGAAAAGCCGTCGGCGACGAGCCGCTCCGAGGCCTCCTTGGCGATCATCCGGGTCGACCCCCAGCAGAGGAGGACCACGGGCGCCTCCGGCTCGCCGCAACAGGTCGGCGGCACAGCCTCCCGCTCCAGCGGTCTGAACTTGCCCAGCCGCTTTTCCACCATGCGGCTCCGCAGATCGGGATCCTCCGTGATCTTTCCCTCCTCGTCATGCTCATCCGAGTCGAGCTTGACCAGGGCATCGGAGAGCCCCGGGAAGGTCAGCGGGGAGATCCCCTCGCCCGTCAGACGGTACCGCTTGTAGGCCGCATCGAATACGGGACAATCGCGTTCAGCCACATCGAGAGGGATATCGGCCTCCTCGACAGCCTGGACGGAATCGGCGAAGTACTGGTCCGTCAGCAGAAAGACGGGGATCTGATACCGGTCCGCCAGATCGAAGCCCTTCCTCGCCAGTTCGATGGCCTCGACGATGGAACCGGGCGCAAAGACGAGCCGGGGGAATTCCCCGTGGCCGGCATGGAGAACGAAGCTGAGGTCCCCCTGTTCGGTCCGGGTGGGGAGGCCGGTGGCCGGGCCGGGCCGCTGGGCCACCGCGACGACGATCGGCGTCTCCGTCATCCCGGCGAGGGAGACTCCTTCCTGCATCAGCGCGAAGCCTCCGCCCGAGGTCGCCGCCATCGACCGGACGCCGGCATAGGACGCCCCCAGGGCCATGTTGATCGCGGCCATCTCGTCCTCGGCCTGTTCAAAATGGACGGGGAGTTTCCGGGCGGCCTCGGAAAAATAGTGCAGGATGGAGGTGGCCGGGGTCATGGGGTAGCCGGCGACGAACCTGCAATCGCCCAGCAGCGCCCCGAAGGCAAGGGCCTGGTTGCCGTCGAATTTGGCCAGGCAGCCCGCGGCCGCATCCACCGGGAACTTCCCGGAGATCATCCACCTCACCGCGAAATCGTACCCTTTCCTCAACCGCTCCGCTGTCGCCGCCTCCGCCGCCTCCGCCATCCCCTCCGGCCGAACGCCGATTGCGGCAAGGACGCAGCCGACCAGGACCGTGTTGGCCGCCCGAATTTCTCCGAAAAGTCTCCGGCTTTCCTCACCGACCTCTCGGGCCATGGCGCGGTTGATGAGGCATCCGCCCTCGCGGAGGTTCGGTCCGTGACGCCCTTCCGTCTCGTCGTCGAGGGCCGCCACCATGTCCCATTTCCCCCCCTTCAACGCATGAACCGGGTGATCCGCGATCCGGACCATGTGAAAGTTATGACCCCCGCGGATCCGCGACATGTAGCGTTTGGCGGCGAAAAAGTGATAATTGAGCCTGGCCAGGATTTCGGTCAGCTCCAGTTCGACTGAAAAGGCCCCCTGCCCCCCCTCGCCGCCGATCAGGACATTGAACTCCATGTCTCCCCTCCGGTGTTGGCATTGATCTTCATGGGAATGGACCGCCGGCGGGACCCGGGGAAACCCTGACGGCATCATCCGGGTCCCGGCTCCGGGAATGTATCATATTTGGAGGGGGACTTCAGACATTTTTTGCCATGGCCGTCCGTCCCGGCAGCGGATCGCCCCGGAAGAGGATGCGCGTTCTGCCGCCTTTGCATTTCCGCGATGCTGTGCTAGAAAGACAAAAAAAGAGCCGTTATCCCCCTTCCCGCCGTCGACCGAGGGGAAGGGGACCCTATGAGGGCCGTCATGACATTCTGGACCCGGGAAAACAAAATTCTGATCACCTGCCCCAAGGGGATTCCCCCGTGGCTCGCCGCGGAGGTGCGGGCCATCGGTTTTCCGGTCGTCGCGGAGGGAGAGGCGGCGGTCGAGACCTTGGGGACCCTGGCCGACACGATGTCCCTGAACCTCCGGCTCAGGACCGGCCACCGCGTCCTCTACCATGTGGCCGATTTCCCGGCGGGAGATCCCGAGGACCTCTATCGCGGCCTGCGCGCCCTCCCCTGGGAGGCGGTTTTGCACGAGCGGGGAGAGCATGCCCATCTGTCGGTCACTTCGACGGCGGACACCCCGTCGATCAAAGACATCCGTTTCGTCAACCGGAAGGCCAAGGATGCGATTGTCGATCGGATGCAGGATCGGTACGGTCGGCGGCCCGATTCCGGACCGGATCGGGTCGGAGCGGTCGTCCACGTCTTCTGGAAGGGAAGCGCGGTTTCCGTCTACCTCGACACCTCTGGCGAGCCGCTCTCCCGGCGGGGCTATCGGAAGATCCCGCTGACGGCGCCGATGCAGGAGACCCTCGCCGCGGCGGTCATCCTCGCCACCGGATGGAACGGCCGGAGCTGTTTCGTCAACCCGATGTGCGGCAGCGGGACCCTGGCGATCGAGGCCGCGCTGATTGCCGAGGGAAAGGCGCCGGGTCTGTTGCGAACCGACTACGGATTCATCCATCTGCGGGGCTTCGATCCGGAGGCGTGGCGGACGATCCGCCTGCAGGCGCGCGCGGCTCGAAAAGAGTCGGCGGCGCGGATCGTCGCGACCGATATCGATCCCAGGGCGGTGGCCGCAGCCAGACGGAACGCGCGAACAGCCGGGGTTGAGGAGAGGATCGAGTTCGCCGTCTGTCCGTTCGCGGAGACGGCCGTTCCCGGGTCCGGCGGCGTGGTGGTCCTGAATCCCCCTTACGGCGAACGGACCGGCGAGGCGTCGACCCTGGGGGCCGTCTACCGGGAGATCGGGGACTTCTTCAAGAAGCGGTGCGGCGGTTCTGCCGGATTCATCTTCACCGGAAACGCCGGTCTCGCCAAGCAGGTCGGGCTGCGGACCCAGAGACGGGTCCCTTTTTTCAACGGAGAACTGGAATGCCGTCTCCTGGCGTACGAACTGTACGAGGGGACCCGGCGGTCCAGGGGAGGCGTTGACGAAGGGCGCCGAAACGGGGTCAAGGGAGGCCAAGGGACGGGGTTGCGGACGGAGCCGGTCGGAGCCCCGCAAAGGCAGCGGGTGAGGGATCCCGAACGGCATTGATCCGTGCTTCGCAACCGGGCATGGGGTCGCGCAGGCGACGTGACATTTTCCCATTCGATTCTTGAGGGCGGCACGGGGCCGGGAGGCAGGGCGTATGATCACGGAAAGGATCAAACAACAGATCCGCGATATCGTGGGACCGGACCATGTCCTGGATTCGGATCTGAACCGATTCGGTTATTCCTACGACTCCTCCTTCGTCCCGCTGTTGCCGCCCCACAAGCCGGACCTTGTCGTTCGGCCGCTGGCCACGGAGGAGGTGTCGCGGGTGATGGCCGTTGCCTGCGAACACGGGATCCCCGTCACGCCGCGAGGCGCCGCCAGCGGACGCACCGGCGGCAGCATCCCGCTCAAGGGGGGGATTTCCCTCTGCCTGGACCGCATGAACCGGATCGTGGCGTTCGATGCAGGGAACATGATGGTGACGGCGGAGGCGGGGGTGCGCACGATCGACCTCTACGACCACTGCGCCGCGCGGGGGCTCTTCTTCCCGCCCGACCCGGCGAGCTGGAAATTCTCGACGATCGGCGGCAACGTCGCGGAAAACGCCGGGGGGATGAGGGCCGTCAAGTACGGGGTAACGAAGCATTATGTGATGGGGCTGGAGGTGGTCCTGGCGGATGGCGCCGTGCTCAAGACGGGCGGCAAGGCGATCAAGAACGTGACCGGATATGACCTGACGGCCCTGTTCGTGGGGTCCGAAGGGACCCTCGGCGTCGTCACGCAAGCCCTGTTCCGCCTCATCCCGATGCCGAAGAGGCGCGGCACACTGCAGGCGATGTTTGGAACCCTCGACGACGGCTGCAGGGCCATCCACGCGATGCTCCAATCGGGTCTGGTGCCCGCGGCCGCCGAGATCATGGACCGCACCTGCCTGGAGGTGGTGGCGCGCCACCGGAAAACGGATCTGAACCCCGGGGCCCACGCCTGCATCATCATCGAGATCGATGGCGAAGACGACGCGGCCCTGGAGGCCCAGGCCGCGCGCGTCGGGGAGACCGCAAGGGGGTGCGGCGCCCTGGAATTCCGCGTGGCGCAGTCGCAGCGGGAGGCAGACGAAATCTGGGCCGTCCGGCGGGGGATCAGCTCCGCAGTGGCCGCGCTGGCGCCCAACCGCATCGGGGAGGACATATCGGTTCCCCGCGACGCCTTCCCCGAGGTGGTGCGCCGGATCCGCGAGATCTCGCAAAGGCAGGGGCTCACCATCGCCGTTTACGGCCATGCCGGCGACGGCAACCTGCACCCCTCCATCCTGTGCGACCTGGAGAGGCCCGGCGAGGGGGAGCGGGTCCACCGGGCCGTCGACGAGATCTTCGCCGCGGCCCTGGAGGTCGGCGGGACCCTCTCCGGCGAGCACGGCATCGGCATCACCAAGCGGCCCTACATTGAGGGCGCCCTGGGCGAGGTCGGCGTCCGCACCCTCAAGGCGGTCAAGGGAGCCCTCGACCCGAAGGGGATCATGAACCCCGGCAAGATCTGGCAATGACGCGCCATGGATAAAAGGGATTACGCGCTCCTCAGGGAGGCCGGAAACAGGGTAAGCCGCTGCGACCGCTGCGGCACGTGTCTTCCGGTCTGCCCGCTCTTCGGCGTGAAAGGGATCGAGGCGACGAGCGCCCGGGGGAAGAATGCCGTTGTCCGCGCCCTGGCCGGCGGAGGCATCGAACCGACGCGGGAGGCCCTCGATATCGTCAATTTCTGCCTGCTGTGCCGGGCCTGCGTCGATGTCTGTCCGGCCAAAGTCCCGACCGACGAGGCAATGGTCGACGTCCGGCAGCACCTGACCGATCGGACCGGAGGGCCGAACTTCCAATACAGCCTGGCCGGCGCCGCGCTGAAGCGGCCGGCCGTGGTCAAGGCGGCCGCTTCAGCGTTGTCGCTCCTGCGCCGGACGGGCCTCGGCAGACTCTTCCCCTACGGCATGGCGCCGGAGGAGTACACCCGGGCCCGCTTTCTGACCGCTTTCGCCGGGCCCGCCGCCCTCGGCAGGCCGGCGCAGCCCTCCGGGGTGACGGTGACCGGCAATCGCCGGGTGGCCTATTTCCGGGGGTGCGGGATGGAGATGATGTTCCCGGAGGCCGCCGCCCAGACCCGGGAGATCCTCAGGAATATGGCGTCCATCGCGCTGCAGCCGAACGCCTGCTGCGGCCTGCCCCACCTCGCCCACGGCCTGCGCGGTGATTTCCTCGCCCTGGCGCGAAAGAACATCCGGCTGTTCGAGGACGTCGATGTGGTCGTGAGCGACTGCGCGAGCTGCGGATCCACCCTGAAGCGTCTGGGATCCTTTTTCAGGGACGATCCCGCATGGCGGGACCGAGCGGCGGCCTTCAGCGCCAAGGTGACGGATCTGACGGAATACCTGGTCAAGGCGGGTTACGAGCCGCGCCGGAAGACGGATGCCCTGATCACCTATCACGATCCCTGCCATCTGGCGAGGGGACAGGGGATTGCCGGGCCGCCCCGGGATCTCCTGAAGGCGGCGGGAAGCTTCGTTGAAATGCAGGAGGCCGACGCGTGCTGCGGAGGCGCCGGTTCCTTCCACATCGATTATCCCAACGCGGCGTCGCGGATTCTGGAGAAGAAGCGCCTCCATATCGAGGAGACGGGGGCGGCGGTCGTGGCAACCGTGTGTCCCGGCTGCCTGATCCAGCTCGCCAAGGCGGCGAAGGCCTCCGGCGGCCGTTTCAGGGCGGTCCACATCAGCCAGGTGATCTGACGGAACAGGGACGGGTTTTCTGAAAACCGGTCACGCGGCTGTGGCGGGATCGGGATCATGTGCAAGGCGGGACCGTCCCCCCCTTTTGGCCTCGAACATGAGATCGTCTGCGCGGGTGAGCATTTCGTCGACCCCTTCTCCCGGCTGATGGATGGCGACGCCGAAGCTCGCGGTGAGGCCTCCGGATTCGGAAAACGTTGCGGCCCTCATCTGTTTCAGAAGGGCATCGGCCAGCATAATGGCCGAATCGAGGTTGGTGTTGGGCAGCAGGATCATGAATTCCTCGCCGCCCCACCGGGCCAGAAGATCGGTGGAACGGATCCGCTCGCGGATCATTGTCGTCAATGCCTTGAGCACCCGGTCCCCGGCCTCGTGGCCGAAACGGTCGTTGACCTCCTTGAAATGATCGATATCGAGCATGATGAGCGAGAAGGGGGAGGGGTAGCGGTCGCTGCGCTTCATCTCCCGCTGCAGCTCCTCCATGAAGTGGCGGCGGTTGTAGGCGCCGGTCAGGGGGTCCGTGATGGAGAGGTGCCGCAGTTCCGCTTCCAGGCGTTTGCGTTCGGTCACGTCCCGGCTCACGCCGACAATCGCCACGGGACGCTGTGTCTCGTCCCGCATGAAGGAGAGGACGTTTTCGATCCAGACGCGCGACCGGTCCTTTCGGAACTCCTCGATCTCGATGGTTCGCGTCCTTTCGGGATCCGCGTTCCCCGTATTTTCCAGCGCCAGTTCCTCCTCCAGAACCTTCATCACCACCTCCAGCGATTCGGGGGGAAGCACGTCGGAAACGCTCTGGGATACCGTTTCTTCCGCGGTGGACCCGTATATGCGCGCCACGGAGGGGCTGACATAGGTAAAGCGCAGGGTCTGCAGGTCCATGACCCAGAGACAGTCGCCGGAATGTTCGGCGATCATGCGGTGTTTCTCTTCGTTTTTTCTGAACGCTGCAATCTCGGCTTCGAGCTTTTTGACTTTCCGGAGCAGGGCGCAGCCATCCCCGTAATTCTCTTTGCCGATCCCTTTCGACCTCTGCATCCCGGAACCCCGTTCGCGTATTCTTAAAAACATTAGATGCCCTCTCCGGCGAGAAAATGCAAGCCCATCTGCGCACCGTCCGATGGGCCGAGGATCCGGATTCCGGCGGGACCCAAACCGGCTTTCAAATCCCCTGCGGCCGTGGCGAAGGTCCGAAGGGGATCCGGATCAAGGTTTCCCCCAAACCCGCCGGAAGGCGAGCCGGGGTCACGCCGAACCATCCCCCTCAGACGGCCCCATGGAGACCGGAAGTCCTCCCGCGAAATGACAGGCCGCGAAATGGTCCGGCTCCACCTCGCGGAGCTGCGGCATGTCCCGCATGCAGATCTCCCGTGCATAGATGCACCGGGTATGGAAGCGGCAGCCCGGCGGCGGCGCGATGGGACTGGGTACATCGCCCGCCAGGATCACGCGGCGCTTCTTCCGCCTGGGATCGGGGACCGGCGATGCCGACAGGAGCGCCTGGGAATACGGGTGAAGCGGCTTTTTGTAGAGCATTTCAGATCCGGTGAGCTCCATGAGCTTTCCCAGGTACATCACGGCCACCCTGTCGCTGATGTGCTCCACGACGCTCAAGTCGTGGGAGATGAACAGGTAGGTGAGGCCGAACTCCTGCTGGAGGTCCTGCAACAGGTTGATCACCTGTCCCCGGATCGACACATCGAGTGCGGAAACCGCTTCGTCGCAGATGATCAGCTTCGGCTTCAGTGCCAGAGCCCGGGCCACACCGATTCGCTGGCGCTGCCCCCCCGAGAATTGGTGCGGGTAGCGCCTCATATGCTCCCGCTTCAAACCCACGACCTCGAGCAGTTCGAGGACCCGCGCCTCCCTTTCCTGCCGGTTCGTCATCCCGTGGACCAGGAGGGGTTCGCCCACGATGTGGGCGACGTTCTTGCGGGGATTGAGCGACGAGAACGGGTCCTGGAAGATGATCTGCATCTCCCGACGGAGCGTTCGCATTCTGTCCGCGTCAAAGCCGAGGATGCTTTCGCCGTTGAACAGGATATCTCCTCCCGTCGGCTCCTCCAGGCGGAGGATGATCCTGCCGAGGGTCGATTTGCCGCAGCCCGATTCCCCCACGAGGCCCAGGGTCTCGCCGGCCAGAATCCCCAGGCTGACCCCGTCCACGGCCTTGACGGAGGCGATCTGGCGCAGGAAGACCCCGCCCGTGACCGGGTAGTATTTCACCGCATTCCTGACCTCCAGGAGTGGTCTTCGGTCATCCATATTTGTGGCACCGAACGACATGGCCGCCGCCGAATTCCACCATGGGGGGCGGGATCCGGCTGCAGGGATCGAAGACATCCGCGCAGCGATCGTGAAACAGACAGCCCTCCCCGAGGGTGAAGAGCGAGGGGACGACACCGGGGATCGTGCAGAGCCGCTGCCGTTTCCGCCCGATCCCCAATAACGGGATCGAACACATCAGGCCGACCGTGTACGGGTGCTTCGGGTCCTTGAACAGGGTGTCCACATCCGCCACCTCCATGATCTTCCCTGCGTACATCACCGCGACCTTCTGGGCCATCTCGGCAATGACCCCGAGGTCGTGGGTGATGAACAGGATGGAGGCCCCGGTTTCCGTCTTGAGCTGGTTCATCAACTCAAGGATCTGCGCCTGGATCGTCACGTCGAGGGCGGTCGTCGGCTCGTCGGCGATCATCAGCCTGGGCTTGCAGGCGAGGGCCATGGCGATCATCACGCGCTGGCGCATTCCGCCGCTCATTTGATGGGGGTAATCATCGATCCGCATTTCCGGGGCCGGTATGCGCACCAGGCGGAAGGCGTCGATCACGCGGTTGCGCGCCTCGCGGGCGGAGAGCTTCTCATGGTGGGTGATCGCCTCGGAGACCTGATCTCCCACCGGGAATACCGGGTTGAGGGAGGTCATCGGTTCCTGGAAGATCATCGATATCGACTTCCCCCGGATTTTCCTCATCTCCTTTTCCCGGAGCTTGAGCAAATCCGTTCCCTCGAAAAAGATCTCCCCCCCGGCGATCCGGCCCGGCGGCATCGGAATCAGGCGCATCACGGACGAGGCCGTTACGCTCTTCCCGCAGGCGGATTCCCCGACGAGTCCCAGTGTTTCGCCCGTATCGATCGTGACGCTCACGTCGTCGACCGCCTTCAGCACGCTGCCGCGAACGTCGAAATAGGTCCTGAGGTTTCGGATGTCGAGCAGATGCCCTTGGGTCGCCATGTCAGTCCCTCAGCCGCGGATCGAGAGCATCCCGAAGACCGTCTCCGAAAAGGTTGAATCCCAGGACGGCAAAGAGAATGGCGATCCCGGGGAGGGTCATCACCCACCAGGCCCTAAGAATGAGCTGCCGTCCCTGGGCGATCATCGCCCCCCATTCCGACAGGGGAGGCTGGGCACCGAGTCCCAGAAAACTCAGGCCGGCCGCGTCGAGGATCGCCGCCCCAAAGCCGAGGCTCGCCTGGACGATGATCGGCGCCAGACAGTTCGGGAAGATCGCGTTGAAGATGATCCGGCGGTTGCCGGCCCCCACCGCCCGTGCGGCCGTGACATAGTCTTTTTCATATTCCTCCATGACCGACGCGCGGACGATCCGGGCGAATCGGGGGATGTTGATGATCCCGATGGCGATCATCGCGTTCCTGAGCCCCGGACCCAGGTAGGCGACGATCACGATGGCCAGCAGGATGTGGGGAAAGGCGAGGATGATGTCCATGATCCTCATGATCAGGTTGTCCGGCCATCCCTTGTAGAAGCCTGCAAAGGCCCCCAGCAGCGAGCCGAAAAGAAAGGCGATCCCCACGCTCACGACCCCCAGGGTGAGCGATATCCTGGCCCCGTAGATGATCCGGGTCAGCAGGTCGCGTCCCATGTCGTCCGTCCCCAGCAGGTTTCCGGACGCCCCGCCTTCCGCCCAGGCAGGGGGCTTCAATTGGTCGTACAGTGCGTTTTCGTTTGGATCGTACGGGGTGAGCCAGGGCGCCAGGATCGCGGCCAATGTGAACAGGACGATGATGATCAGCCCCGCGACGCCGGTCCTGTTTTTCAGGAATTTGTCGACCTGGTCGATGAAGGGGTGGCGTTCCTCGGGATTGCCCGCCCTTGCCCAGAAACCCGGTTTCGTGGATGCGGCGCCGTTCATGGCCTACCTCACGCTGATCCGGGGATTGATGACGGCGTAGAGCACGTCGACAACGAGATTCACCAGGACGAATGTGGTGGCCACCAGCAGCGTCCCCCCCTGGATGACCATGTAATCCCGTTTCACCACGCCGTCGAAGAGCCATTTTCCCACGCCGGGCCAGGCAAAGACCGTCTCCGTCAGGATCGCCCCGCCCATCAGGATCCCGAACTGGAGGCCGACCACGGTGACGACAGGGATGAGTCCGTTTCGCAGGGCGTGTTTCATGACGATCCTGAACTCGCTCAATCCCTTCGCCCGGGCGGTCTTGATGTAATCCTGGCGGAAGACCTCGAGCATCGAGGACCGGGTCATCCTGGCCACGATCGCCAACGGGATCGTGCTCAGGGCGGCCGCGGGGAGGGTCAGGTGCCTCAGCGCGTCCCAGAAGGCCTCCCGGTTTCCGGTGAGCACGGCGTCGAGGAGATAGAAATTCGTGATCACCTCGAGCTCGGTGTCCACCCCGAGACGGCCGGACATCGGGAACCAGCCGAGCGTCAGCGAGAAGATCAGCATAAGCACCAATGCCAGCCAGAACACCGGCATGCTCACGCCGACCAGGGAACCCACCATGCTCAGGTAATCGAACCAAGAGTATTGCCGAGTCGCCGAGATCAGGCCGAGGATGATGCCGAAGAAGCTGCTGATCAGCATCGCGGCCACCGCCAGCTCGATGGTCGCGGGGAATCGCTCCATGATCTCCTTGGAGACCTTTTCCCGGGTCCAGATCGTCTCCCCCAGATCGAACTGGACGACCCTCTTGAGAAACATTCCGTACTGGACGTGGAGCGGTTCCTTGAGGCCCAGATACTCCCGCATGGCGTCCAGCGATTCCGGCGTCGCACGCTCTCCCAGGAGCAGCTCCGCCGGATCGCCGGGCGTAATCGAAAGCATCAGGAAGATGACGACGGTCACCCCGAGTAGGGTCGGGATGACCGCCAGGATCCGCCGAATGATGAAACCGGTCATAATCTTTACCTACTGCAGCCACACGCTCTTCATGCGGATCGAGTTCGTGGGATGGAGCATGAAGTTCTGGACCTTTTTGCTGGCCGGCGAGATCACGATCGAATGGGCGATCGGGATCACCGGGCACTCGTCGTACATGAGCTGCTGCGCCTTCCTGTAGATCTCGGCGCGTTTGTTCTGATCCACGGTCTGCCGTCCGTCCTGCATCATCTTATGGAAATCCTCGTTCATCCACTGGGTGCGGACGGCGGACGATTCCAGGCCGTCGAACAGCACGGCCAGGAAATTGTCGGGATCGCCGTTGTCGCCCGTCCAGCCGAGCTGAAAGAGGTCCATATCCTGGGGCTGCTCCCGCTGCCGCTTCAGATAGGTTCCCCAGTCGTAGCTGACGATTCTCGCGGCGATCCCTACCTTGGCCAGATCGCCGATCATCGCGACGCCGACCTTCAGCCCCTCCGGGTTGTAGGGCCGGGGCACCGGCATGGACCAGAGGGTGATCTCCGGAAGCCCTTTCCCTTCCGGATAACCCGCTTCGGCGAGGAGCTTTTTGGCCAGTTCGACATCGTAGCTGTATCCGGGGACGTCTTTGTTGTAGCCCCACATGGTCGGCGGGATGCCGTTCTTGGCCACCTCGCCCATCCCCTGGTAGATCTTGTCGACGATCGCCTTGCGGTTGATCGCGTGGGCCACGGCCAGCCGCAGCTTGAGATTTTTCCAGAGTTCCTTCTTGTGGTTGTACCCCACATAGCCGATGTTCATTCCGGGCTGGGTGATGAGCTTGAGCTTGGGGTCTTTTCTCGCCATGTCAATATCACCAGGATTGGGGAAATCCATCATCGTGATGTTGCCCGCCTTGAGTTCCAGGAAGCGGACGGAATTCTCCGGGATCACCCGGAAGATCACCTTGTCCAGATAGGGCCCCTTGGCCTTGTCCCAGTAGTCCTTGTTCGCCTCCAGCGTGAGCCGGTCGTCCTTGACCCACTTGACGAACTTGAACGGTCCCGTGCCCACGGGATTGCGGACGAAGGCTTTCGGGTCCTTCATGAAGGCGGTGGGGCTGATGATGTCCGCGAAGTCCATCCCCATATTGGCGATGAAGGGGGCCTGCACCTTTTTGAGCTTGAAGACCACGGTGGTGTCATCGGTCGCCTCGATGGAGTCGATCGTGTCGTCCATCCCCATCGAAACCCAGTACTCGGGGGGACGTTCCTGCTTGGGGATGTCCCACCCCTTGCCGACGAATTTGACGTTGCGGTTCTTCATCATCCGGCCGATGGAGAAAACGACCGCATCCGCGTTGAAGGCCGTTCCGTCGTGGAACTTCACCCCCTTGCGGAGCTTGAAGGTGTAGCTCAGGCCATCTGCGCTGATTTCCCACGAGGTCGCCAGACCGGGTTCCAGGGCGGTGGACTCATCCTTGTAGGCCACGAGGGCCTCCAGGATATTGTCGCAGATCATGAAGGAGTTGCCGTCCGTCTCATAGGCGGGATCAAGACCGACGCTGTCGCCGCCCCGACCGTAAATAAGCGTTCCCCCCTTCTTGACCGTCGCCGCAGCCTCCTTCTTGACCGCCGCAGGCGCCGCCTCCTTTTTCGCTGGCGCGGCGAGCGCCAGCGCGGCGGCCAGGAATACGAAAATGGTTGTCAGAACGATACCCTTTTTCAACATCTTCCGTTCCCTCCTTTCTGAAGTTCCCCCGTTGATCATCCTGATGTTTCCGAGAAGTTCCCGCCCGCTCTAATGGCCAGACCAATCGAAATGCCGTCCGTTTGCCGCAGGGCGAGGATTGCGGGCCGATGATCCGGCCGCCCCCTTTGGCCGTCCACAGACGAAGGAGCCCCGGAGCCAGGCGCCTCCTATGCGCCGGGAAAGAGCGCTCCCGCCCGGTACCTCCTCCAGGCGGCGGTCAGCGATAGCGCCAAAAGGGCGCTTCGCTGCATCAGGCTCTCCCGGACCATATATTCGCGGTCGCTATGGTCCTGATCCCCGATCGGACCAAGGCCGTCGATCACGGGAATCCCTTCCGCTGCGATCGTGTTTGCGTCCGACGCCCCGGCGCGAAAATGTTCCCTAACAGGGATTTTGAGGAATGTGGCCTCCCCGGCAACCACGGAGAAGAGCGCCCTGTTGTTCGCTGTGGCCTCCATCACCGGTTTTTCACTGACGACCTCGGCCAAAAGATCCATACCCGCCGCCCGTCGCCGTTCAAGAATCTCGCCCAGACGGGATTGAAAGAATGCCAGCCCCTCGGCGCCCGGGATGCGGATATCGACATCCGCCCAGGCCTCCTCCGGGACGCTGTTGGCCGCCACGCCTCCGGCCATCCGGCCGACGTTCACCGAAACGCCCGGGAAGCCGCCGTTCATCCCTTCCAGGTCGACGATCACCCGGGCCAGATCCAGGAGGGCGCTCTTCTTGCCTTCCACGGCGGTTGCGGCATGGCCCGCTCTGCCGCGGGCCGTCAGTTTGATCATCTGTCTCCCTTTGCGGCCGGTTGCGATTTCCCCGTCCATTCCTCCGCATTCGAGAACGAAGGCCATCGCAGCGCGGCGGGATTCCGCCCGGAAAAGGGATTGGGAGGCTGGCGAACCGATCTCCTCCTCGGAATTGAAGATCCAGGTTACGGGCAGGTCCCGCAGCAATCCCGCGGCGGCGAGGGCCTTCAGGGCGAAGATCCCGACGACAAGTCCCCCTTTCATGTCGATGACGCCCGGACCGTAAAAGCAGCGCCCGTCCTCCCGCCACTCCCTGAACGGGGAGTCTGTTGGGAAGATCGTATCCATGTGACCCGCCAACAGAATCCGCCGGCTCTCCCCGTGGTCCGCCACGGTGGCGATCAGCATGTCGCCGTACCGCTCCTGCGGTAGGATCCTCTTGTCGATCGGCACGGACTCCAGCAGTTCCCAGACGGTCCTGCAGACCCGATCCACCCCGGACTTGTTGAATGTCCCGCTTTGGATCAGCACCAGACGCTTGAGGGCATTCCTCATCGTCTCTTCCTGATCCAGAAGATAGGCGGTCAGATTATTCCGCAAATCGTCCATAGAACCCTTCGGTCTACAGGCCGCTATGTATTGGATCTGTCAGGAATGATTAATGCTTCAGCGATACACCCTCAATCCGCCATTCAAGATGGAAACCTCGGGCCGTATGATTCTGAAATGAGAGCGGAGTGTTGCGAAGATGGGTCCAGTGTAAGAGGGAAGCCGGGAAGGTGTCAAGCATTTCTTTTTGCGCTCGTTTTGGGCCGATCCCCTTCTCTTGGCGCATGCCTTTCAACGGGAGACGGAGAGACTTTCAGGGGAGCAGAATCCCGATCAGGGACAGGATCATCCAGCGGAAAAAACGGATGACGGGGTCGAGCACGCCGAGATAGAGCAGTCCGATGATGATGAAGAACCCATAAGGTTCCAGGCGTAAAAGGGCATATTGAGCCCGTTCGGGCAGAAATCCCATGACGATCTTGGATCCGTCCAGCGGCGGTATGGGGATCAGGTTGAACGAAGCGAGCATGATGTTGATTTGGGCCAGATAGTAGAGCAGCAGCCCGGTCGGGCCGGATGGCGACGGCGCCAGCAGGCGGTAGATCAGAATGGCCAGAAAGGCGAACAGAAGATTGGCGATGATCCCGGCGGAGGAGACCCAGATGAGGCCGAGGCGGGGATTCCGGACGAGGCCGAGATTGACCGGAACGGGTTTGGCCCATCCGAAGCCGAAGAGGAAAAGCATCACCGTGCCAATGGGATCCAGGTGCCGGAGCGGATTGAGGGTCAGGCGGCCCATGTTCCTGGCGGTGGGGTCCCCCATCAGGGAGGCCACCCAGCCATGGGCCAGTTCATGGATGATGACGGCATAAAGAAGCGGGATCGCCAGAAGCAAGAATGTCAGCGGATCATGGATGAGAAGCTGCAGCAAGCCCATATTGTCCTCCTGTTGCCGTCGAATCGGACGCCCTGTGCACCCGGCGGATGGTTGACCTTAGCACAGAACCGCAGGCCCGCACCAGGGGATCATGACGTCACGCGTTTGCGGGGCTCTTCATCAGGATGGCGGCTGCCTCCGTTTCGGGTCGCAATCGTCAGGTCATGGTGATAAGATGGACCGTCGTCACCGCATGAGACGGCGTTTGATGGCGCGGGGGGATCCCATGATGATGAAAAGGGCAAGGTTGACGGCCTTCGTTCTGGTGGCCGCCGTGTCCGTTGGCGCCTCCATCGCGTGTTCCTCCGGTCCGGCGCTGCCCCGCCTTTCCGGCGACGCGGTTATCCTTGCGTTCGGCGACAGCCTGACTCACGGAACCGGGGCCGCTCCCGGGGAAAGCTACCCGGCGATCCTGGAACGGCTGGTCGGCCGCCGGGTGGTCAATGCCGGCTTGCCGGGCGAGGTTGCAAGCGAGGGGCTGGCCCGTCTTCCGGAGGTGCTCGACCGCGAGAGGCCTGCGCTCATGATCCTTTGCCATGGCGGCAACGACCTGCTGCGCCGCCTGGACCTGCGGCAGACCGAGAACCATTTGCGGGCCATGATCGGGCTGGCGCGGGAGCGTGGGGCCGCGGTCGCCGTGATCGCCGTTCCGTCTCCGGGGCTCGCCCTGTCGCCGCCGCCCTTTTACCGCGAGACGGCCGCGGAGATGAGGGTTCCTATCGAGGAAAAGGCCCTGTCCGCCGTGCTGTCCGACGGGTCTCTGAAATCGGATTACATCCATCCCAACGCAGCGGGCTACCGCGTGCTTGCCGAGGCGATTGCGGCGCTGTTGAAAAGGAGCGGCGCCCTGGAGTGACTCCCCGGTGCGACACGGTCCCGCTTGGCGCCGCGTGCAAAGAGGCGGTGCTGAATCTCGAATCGGGTTCCGAGGATCTCACCCGGAGATGCCGCCGTTTCTGCCCTCCGCCGCCTACGGTCGCGGATGGGACGGCGCCCCGACCCTGCAAGGCGCATCAATGCCCGGGACCTTTCATCTCCTGAACGATGTCCGCCCGATCGGCGGCTGAGGGCCTGTCCGTTCCGCCGAAGTAGATTCTCCTGTGGGGGAAAGGAATCTCGATTCCCCGGGCGTCGAAGGCATACTTGATCCTGCGGAGAAACTCCCTCCCCACGGTCCACTGCTGAAGGGGCCGGGTCTTGATGCGGCCCCGGATGACGACGGCCGAATCATCCAGCTTTTCAATTCCAAAGATCTCAACAGGCTCGATCATGAGGGGACCGAAACGGCCATCTTGCCTGAGGGCCTCCCCCACCTGCATGATGACCTCGACGACCCGGTCCGTGTCCTCCTTGTAGGCGACCCCGAGGTCGAAAACGTAACCGGACCACGTCTTGGTTCGGTTGCTGAGGGTCTGGATGGTGCCGTTGGGAAAAACATGGACGACGCCCTCGAGATCGCGGATCACGATCGTTCTGAAATTGATCTGCTCCACCAGGCCGCTCGTTCCGTTCACGATCACCGCATCGCCCACGCGAACCTGGTCCTCGAGAATGAAAAAGAAGCCGGATAGGATATCCCGCACAAGGTTCTGGGCGCCGAATCCCACGGCAAGGCCCAGGATTCCGGCGCTGGCCAGAATGGGGCCGATTTCCACCCCGATCTCCTTGAGAATGACCAGGATGACGATGCCCCACAGGCCGATCAGGATCGCCCGCTTGATGAGGCGGGTCAGGGTTTCCGCGCGTTTGACGTCCTCCTCCGTGAGCTCTTCGGCGAATCTGCTTTTCTCCAGCAGGTGGGTTTTCATGTTTCTGAGCAGCTTGTTGAGAACGATGGCGGCGGCCCATGCCAGGGCCAGGATCAGCGCGACGCGGATCGCTCCCAGGGCCACGGCCTGCAGCCTGACGCCGTCGAAAAGTTCCATTGTGCCGATCTGCATGGAATGTCCCCTCTTTCCGTTGTTTCTTATCCCTTCAGCCGGAACAGATCCCTCAATCGCCGTGACGGCGGAAACGTGCCCTCCCGGGCCACGCGCACATCCTCGACGGAGTAAAAAGCCTTGGGATTGAAGGTTTGGATGCTTTGCACGACCTGCCCGATCTTGTACCGGTCGATGACCGTGAAGATGAGTTTGACCGGCCCGGTCGATCCTGCCGCATCCACCGTGGTGACCCCGTATCCGCAAGACCTGAGGTGGGCAACGAGCCCGGAGGAGTCTTTCTGGGTGATGACGCGCAGCATGACCCGGCCCATGGCGAGGCGCTCCTCGACGAAGATGCCCACCAGGTTGCCGGTGGCAAAGCCGACGGCATAGGCCAGATAATAGACGGGATTGTCGAGGTTCCTCATGATCTGGCTGATGGCCATCAGCCAGATGAGAATTTCAAAGAAACCGAAGACGGGGGCGAGATATTTCAGCCCCCGCGCGATATAGATGATGCGGATCGTGTCGAGCGTGACATCGACGACCCGTGCCAAGACGATCAGGGCGGGAACCACCCCCCAGGTGAATATCGGCGAATCCAGAAAAGGAAATCCGTTCATGCTGCGCCCCTGTTCCGCCGCGAATCGTCGCGGTTGCGGACCCACTTCGAGAATGAAGATAGGCAAAATGAAACGGGATGTCAATGGAATAAGGAGCAAGGAATAAGGAACATGGAGTCAGGCGGCCGGCGGGTCTGGGCGGGGGACCGCCGGATGGACCACGCGCCGGGGCGAACGGGGAAGGGCGCCGCCTGTTTCGCACAGGCTCCTGCGGATTGGGCAGGGGCCTGTGCCTGCGGACAGTGGACAGTGATGCCGACGCCCGGCGGGTTCGTTATAGCCGTCGTCGCCTCAAACATTCGTGATGAGGGAAATCTGAGTGACGATCCCCTGGAGGCGGGCGATCACAGGGGAGGAAGACCGCTTTTCAGGATTACCTTGAGCGACCTTGAAAGATCCGACAGAATTTGCATCCCCACGAGGAGCAATCGCATCAGGCGTGTCCCGGCGCGATGCGATGAGCCGGGGAATATCTGGTCCATAACCTCGCCTCTGGGGAAGAGGTTTTCTCCGATGAAGCGGACCTTCTTGCCGGTCGTGCGAAGCTGAAAAAGCCACAACAAATCCATCATCGTGCCGGGAGGATCCGGAAGCAGCCGCAACCTCAGGATGTGCCGTTCGATGGCTGAAAGGTCGTCCCTGCCGAGCCCGATCAGGACCTTTTCGGGAACCCCGCAGCCGAGGAGGCGTTGGGCCATGAGGAGTGCATAGAGCACGATCTTGTCGGCCCGCATGCGCCTGCAATGCGCCGTCAAGCGCTCCCAGTCCAGGATGGGCCGGCCGGCCTCCAGGATTTCCAAGATATCGGCCAGCCAGATCAGCCGGCCGTAACGATGCTTCAGCAGGTGATAGGAAAGGGCGACCATCTGGTCGTTGAACGCCAGGACGAGCAGGGATGCGCTTTCGCCGACCGGGACGGCGTTTTCCCATACCTCGTCCATTTGGACGTCCATGACCTCTTCGCGGCTTCCGATCCTTTCGGAAGAGGTGAAACTCCGGTGCACGTCGATCGCCAGGATCCCTTTTGCGAATCCCTCCGGATACAGTCGCTTTTGGGCAAAGCCCATCTCCTCCAGCGCCTCTTTGAGGGGGGCCGTTTGCCCCTGCCGGACGATCAGGTCGATGTCTTCCATGGGTCGCAGCGCCGGATCGCGATAGACCGTACGCAGGAGCGCCATCCCCTTGAAGAGGATCACCTGCAGCCCCCGTTTGCTCAGCGCTTTGTCCAGATCGGCGAGGGCCTCGATCAGATGCTGGTTGAGAAGGGATGTTTCGGCGTAGATTCGGGAGAGGAATGTCGCGGTGGCGGGCGGGAGGGCCGCGATGAGGCCCATGCCGCGCAAATGGCCATAGAGGAAAGGGGCGAGGCCTTCCTGAAAGGCCCGTTCGGCCAAAGAGGGCCAATCGACTTCCCGAACGCGGCTCGCAAGCCAGGACGCGTCTCCGGGCCGGAGCCTCTGCCGTGCGACCGTTCGCAAAATCCTGTTTTCGCCTTCCCGGGTTGCGATGTTCGATGCCATGGCCGGAATCCGTATTCCAATCACCCGATCGCCTTTTCGAATCCGCTCCGCCGTCAATCCGCCCGCAACGGCCATGCGAAGCATCCGCGCCGCCGGCGTGGCAACCAGGCGCTTCGGTTCCGCAGATGCAGATTTGATCCCCGGCATCGCCTCAACGACCGCAAAGCCGGAACGAACGCCGGGCCCACCGCTTCGCGAAGGACTTCAACGAGGACAGGAACCACGAGCGGAGCTCCTCGGACCTCCCGAAAGGCACATAACGGCCGTTCCGTACGAAGCCGACGGCCTTGCCCATCATGGCGTCCGTCCCGGCCTCTTCCGGAGGCAGGCCGTAACCGTCTCCCTTCATCCACAGCAGCCCTCCTCTGCCCTTCCGGATGAGCCGGTGAACGACATATCCGCCGCTGCCCCGCCGGTATACCAGGATGTTCCCCCTGCGAAGCGATTTCGGCGATGTGTCGCGCACGACCAGGAGATCGTCATCCCTCAGAAAGGGATGCATGGAGTGACCCTTCACTCTGCACAATTTCATCGAGCATGGTCCTCAAAAGGGTGTGATCGTGGAAAAGCCCGGGCCCCCAGTGCAGTTCGTATGCCGGATAGCGGCACATCCCCTCCAGAAAACGCTTCTGTCTCTGCTGCTCGTCGCTGCTGTGCGACCACAGGAATTGGGGGACGAGCCTGCGGAGCAATTCGCTCTTCTTTTGGATTCTCCTGATAAACCAGGATGCGTTATGGGGTTGAGGAAACAGAAGGAATTTCAGCATGGCGGGTTTGAACCGTTCGTTGCCCGGACGGATCATCCCATCCTTCAGGTAGATCACCGAATAGAGGGGCAGCATTTCGACGCCCTCATGGGTCTTCCTCAGCAGGGTGATGTCGTCGCTCAGGAGATCGAAGCCGTTTTGCATGGCCATATGGCTGAAGGTCGATTTGCCGCAGTTGGAGGGGCCCACGGCGAGGCACCCCCCCTGAAAATGGAATCCCCCCGAGTGCATGGCCCATATCCTCCTCTCGGCAAGAAGCGGGAACAACAGCCTCCCGATCTCCTGAGGGGTGTCCCTTTTCTTGAAGTCGAGAATCGCAGCCCTGCCCTCCGCTTCGCCCGTCAGAAAAAGGGAGAGAAGCCGGGAAACACCCTCTTCCTCGTCCCGGCCGAAGCAGCGGATGCGCGCCCGCAGTCCGTAGACGTTCAGGTCAAGTATCGAGCCCATGGGGAATCTGGATACTCCCGCAGCCATTCGAGTTTACCGAACTGATAAAAACACCAGTTGCACAGGGAAAGAGGGGCCTCCTTGATCCGATCCTTTCTTTCAAAACGCCATTTCAGAACATCGGGTAACAGATTCAGATGGCGGACGATCAGGTCTTCGAGCGGCTGCTTCCCGATGTTGCCGATGCATTCCCGCCCCTTGTACGTTTCACGGGTGGCGCCCACGTTGCTCAGGTTGTTGCAGAACAGAAAGTTCCCCTCCTCGTCCACCCCGAACTTGAAAAAGGCATTGCACGTGAAGATGTCGTTTCCGGCATTGAAGGCCTCGATTCTCAGGCGTGGAAAGATGGGCTGCCAGCCCGCAAGCCGGACGAAGAGACCGTATATCTCTTCGGGATCGGGGAGCAGCCCCCGTTCCACGAGCTGTCTCGTCGGCTGGATGAACGTAAAGGAATGGGAGAGCACGCCAAGCCCGGATGTCAAGAGCAGCATCTCCCTCAATTCATCCTTGTTGCCGTTGGTGACGGCGGTCTTGACATAGCAGGGGATGTCGAGCAGACGGCAGATCCCGATGGCCTCGATGACCCGCCGGTAGCTCCCCTCTCTCCGGTTGATGTCGTGTCGATCCTCTCTGGCGCTGTCGAGGCTGAATCCGATCAGACGGATTCGCTTGCGGATGTGGGGCATCCGTATCAGGGGGAGCAGGCGGTCCCTGAACAGGTAGCCATTGGTGAGAATCTCGAAATCGAGGTTGTTTTCGGCAACGCTCTGAAAGATGTCCTCGATCTGCGGGTGGAGCGATATCTCTCCCGACCCGGTGATCCCGGCATATCTGAATCCCAGGTTGCGAAGCTGTCTCATCAGGTCGGAGAATGTCTCCTTCTCCATGCAGACCGGCTTCGCAGACTTGTCCACGAGGCAGTGCCGGCAGGAAAAGTTGCAGTGATTAACGATCTCGATGGTCGGGGCCTTCATAAGCATCCATCCATGCCAGTTTTCCGAAACGCCGGAAGCACTCCGTGCAGTTGACGGGCCTGCCCTTCCGGGGATCGGAATGGATCACCCCGTCCATGAACCAGGCCATCGTCCGGTAATGCCGCAGGATGCCCTCTTCGATGCCGATCTCCGCGATGTTTCCCAGACACTCTCTCCCCATAACATCCGGGATGCCCCCGTTGGTGGGATGGGAGAGGTTGCAGCAGAAGATGAGGTTTCCCAGATGATCCACGGAGATTCCCTGAGCGGGATTGCAGAAGGAGACCCGGTAATCGGGGTCCGCGTACCCTTCAACCCCGATCTCCATGGAAAAGGAAGGGGTCAGCCTCCCCTTCACGTACCGGACGATCTTCACATCATCCTCGGCCGCGGGCATCAGGTTCCTCGAAACGAGCAGCGGCGTGGGCGTCAGGAGGACGTATCCGAGGTTCGCGACCCCCTTGGATGCGCACAAATACGCCACGTCAACGATGCCGTTCATGTTCCCCCGGTGAACGATGCTCTTGACGGAGACGGGAATCTCTTCGTTTACACAGACCTCGATGGCGCGTATGACCTTGTCGAAGCTTCCCTTCATCCTGATCATGTCGTGGCATTCCGCAGTCGCGCCGTCGAGGCTGAAGCAGATTCCGGTCAGAAAGCGTCTTGCCTTGGGGCTTAAAACGGGCCGTATCCTTTCTTCGAAGAGGAAGGCATTGCTGACCAGGCTGAATGCGATCCCGTGGTCCGCGATGATGTCGAAGACGCGGCTCAATTCGGGATACAGGGCGGGTTCCCCTCCGGTCAGGCAGACATTCCCTATGCCCACGGAGGAGATCGCGTCGAGAATGGACGCCATGAGGTCCGGATCCATGT
>CAZWTL010000023.1:0-40213 GCA_964637025.1 uncultured Syntrophaceae bacterium
GGACGCCCAGGGCCACCTTCCCCTCTTTGGTGATCATGGCATAGGCGCACAGGCGCCCGTCGCCCGTCAAATATGCCATGTTCGCCGGTTTGGCCAGGAGCAGGACGTCAAGCCCGGCCGCCTTCATCAGCCCGGCGCAGAGCTGAACACGTTCGGAATAGGGAGAGCAAGTCATTGAAACCTCCTTTCGTTTCCGTGATGGATAAGGCCTTCCCCCATCCCGATTGATCAGTGTCCGCCATGTTTCCCGCCAATGAGGCCGTGCAAATTTTCTACGTAATGTGTGAAAATGACATAGTCTTTGACGTATTCACGACCTTCCGCTACGGAGTTTTCAGCATGCTTTTTCCTTTCGCTCGTCTCCTTAAAGCGTTCGCGAATGCCCTTGGCCATGGCTTTCGTCAGGACATCAACCAACTTATCCACCGATCCGCTTTCCAAAGCCTTGTCGGCCAGGGCAACGGCAGGGTCTACAGCGACACCAGGCTTCAAACCGGTATAGGGTGCTCCTTCTCCGGCGCGATGAATACGGACGAGCGTTTCGAAAAAGTACATATCGGCCAATTCCTTGGCCTCGGCGCCCTTGACACGAACCGCAAGCGTCTTCTGAAAAGCAGCCTGGATCTCCTTTTCATCTTTTGGCTGCACCCATTTAAGCAAGGGTGTCACATCGCCTTTTTCAAGCGCCATCCTTGCCGTTTGCACCACCGGGCCGTCAAGTGTGTCGCAGTGAGCATAAGTCACGGCGGGCAGACAGAAAAAGAGGGAAACAAACAACGCGGACAGTACGATGAAACAGGGACTCATTTTGAGGCCTTTCATGGTTCTTTCTCCTTTGGTTTCTGTTGTAATTTTAAAATTATTTTAAAAAAGGCTCCTACAAGACGACGCGCCGCACCGAAGGTCTTTCTATTTTCTATCTGCCACAGCCGAATTATTTCGCCGTGATACATCTCTCAAAATTCTTCCAGAGCTGCATCCCTTGATCAACGGGCGAAAATGAAAAGCCATTCAGAGACCATTTCAGCACCGTGACTTGGATCAGGCCGACAATCGTCAGCGCCAATGCCTGCGGCTCCATATTTTGCTTGATTATCCCTGCTTCTTGCCCCTCCCGAATGAGCGAAGAAATCTCTTGGGTATAAGAATTTATTACTCTTAGTAATTTCTCCTTTAATGGCACATTGGTAATATGCATCTCCTCGGAAAATACAAGCCTTGGGATTCCTTTGTTATGTTGTGTGTATTCGAGATGACGTCTGACAAGTTTTGTCAGTTTCAGGAGGGGGTCTTCGGGGGCCGCGTCGCGCACCGCCCTGAGATTCTGAAGAAGATCAGCGCCGATCTTAGCCACGACGCTGTTGAGAATTTCGTTCTTGTTTTGAAAGTGCCTGTAGAGATTGGCGCCGGATATCCCGACACGCCCTGCTATGGCCGAAGTCGTGAGCCCCTTGACACCATCGCTGGCAATGATATCGAGGGCGGCTTGCGTGATCTGCTCCCGCCTGACTTCAGTGTCAACTTTAGAACATCCTTTCAACATATCCATCACCCATCTTTAATGTGAAAGCACATTTACATTTTAGGGCATGAAACGCAGCTTGTCAATCCCGAATTTATGACAATTTATATTTGAAACGATGAGCAAACCGCCAAAGGAAACAGGCCGAGACTCAGGCAAGGTATCTCATAGTGTCAACCTCTTGAGTCTGAGCGAATTGCCGATCACGGAAACGGAGCTGAAGCTCATGGCCGCTGCAGCGATCATGGGCGATAAGAGTATTCCAAAGAACGGGTACAATACTCCTGCGGCAATGGGGACACCCACCGCGTTATAGATGAAGGCAAAGAACAAATTCTGCCTGATGTTGCTCATGGTGGCCTGGCTCAGGCGCCTGGCTCTGGCGATTCCCCGCAAATCGCCTTTGACCAAAGTGATACCAGCGCTTTCGATGGCCACATCCGTGCCGGTACCCATGGCGATTCCGATCTGGGCCCGGGCCAGTGCCGGGGCATCGTTGATCCCGTCGCCGGCCATGGCGACGATCCGCCCCTCGGCTTGAAGCTTCTTGATAAGATCGGCTTTTTGTTCAGGCAGTACTTCCGCATGGACCTGATCGATCCCCAGTCTTTCGGCGACGGCTTTAGCGACGACCTGACTGTCACCGGTAATCATCACGATCCTGATACCTTCGGCATGCAAATCGTGAATGGCGTCAGCGGTGGAGTCCTTGACGGGATCGGCAACGCCGATCAAACCCGCCGCTTTGCCATCGATTGCAATCCACATCACCGTCTGACCTTCGGTGCGTTTCCTGTTAGCCTGTTGAGATAAGTCTCCCGTGCCGATCCCCAGGCTTTCCAACAGGTTTTCATTGCCGGTCGCCACCCTGTGTCCATCCACTTCCCCCGTGACACCCTTGCCGGTCACAGACTGAAAATGAACGGGCTTGATCAGATCAACCCTCCTCTCTTCCGCTCCCCGTACAATTGCCTCCGCCAAAGGATGCTCGCTGGCGCGTTCGAGGCTGGCGACTATCCGCAATATTTCATTTTCGTTAAACCCTTCTTCTGCTTTCACTGCGACCAGTTTGGGTTTGCCTTCGGTCAGTGTACCGGTCTTGTCCACAACCAGGGTATCGACCTTTTCCATGACCTCCAATGCTTCGGCATTCTTGAGCAAGATTCCCTCTATGGCACCACGTCCCGTTCCCACCATGATCGAAATGGGGGTGGCCAGTCCCAGCGCGCACGGACAGGCGATGATCAGGACAGCGACGGCATTCACAACAGCATGGGCCAGGCGCGGCTCCGGTCCCCATACCCACCAGACGATAAAGGCGACCACTGCAACGCCAACTACAGCGGGGACAAAATGACCGGCCACGACATCTGCCAGTTTTTGAATGGGCGCCCGCGAGCGTTGAGCTTCGGCCACCATCTTAACCATTTGTGCAAGCAAGGTATTGGCACCCACTTTTTCTGCCCGCATCAATAGACTGCCAGTTCCGTTCATGGTGGATCCAACGACTTTCGCACCCGCTGACTTTGCCACGGGAATGGGTTCGCCGGTGACCATGGATTCATCGATGTTACTTTCTCCGTCTATGACGATTCCATCCACAGGGACCTTCTCTCCAGGTCGAACACGCAAAACATCACCAGGCTGGACCTGCTCTAGCGGAATATTTTCTTCCTTTCCATCATTGTGCATGATGCGTGCCGTATTCGGAGCAAGGCTTAGCAGCATCTTGATGGCCGCATTGGTTCGTGAACGGGCACGCAATTCAAGAACCTGTCCCAGCAGTACCAGGGTCGTGATCACGGCGGCCGCTTCAAAGTAAACTGCGACCAAGCCATTTTCTATTTGCATCATGGGTGGAAATATTCGCGGAAACAACAGCGCCATGACGCTGTACACCCAGGCAACCGAAACGCCCAGGGCTATCAGGGTGAACATGTTGAGATTCCATGTCCGGATGGACCGCCACCCGCGTACAAAAAAAGGCCATCCTCCCCACAATACGACTGGTGTGGCCAGCACAAACTCGATCCATTGAACCGCTTGCAGCGAAAGACGATCCGGTAACCAGGAAGACCTCATATCGGCAATCATCGCCAGGGAAAACACCGGCAAAGTCAACACGGTGCAGACCCAAAAGCGGCGACTCATGCCGATGAGTTCGTTATTTTTTTCCTCGACGCCGACGGATACCGGTTCCAGGGCCATGCCGCATTTGGGACAATCACCGGGATGATCTTGTATCACTTCCGGATGCATGGGACAGGTATACTCGGTTTTCGTCGCAGTTGCCGGTACTCCCATGGATTCCAATGTCATCCCGCACTTGGGGCAATGGCCGGGTCTCTTCTGTTGAATTTCAGGATGCATGGGGCATGTATAGGTTATTGACTCGCCGTGTGCGTCAATCCATGAAGGGGCATCATTGCCCAGATATCGTTCCGGATGCGCTTTAAATTCGTTCAGGCAATGTTCGCTGCAGAAATAATAATCTCTATCCGAATCATGGTAATGGTATTCTGAGTCATTCGATACCGTCATGTTACAAACAGGATCTTTGTGCTGATCACTTTCAGTATGTGGCTTGGTACCCATATCGCCATCCCCATTTTGGGTGTTTAGAGTAGTCCCGTCGCCATGCCTAATCCGATGCCGACCAGCATGATTCCGACGATGAGTTGAATGGTCCCGTAAGTGATTTTCTTGAGCAACCGTGTTCCCAGGAAAGCTCCCCCAAAGGCTGCCAAGGTCGCAGATAGAACCAGTGGCCAGACACCCTCCAGTTCGACGAATCGGGAGCTGTAATAGCCCAGGCCGTAAACCACTAGACGGGCGGCATCCACGATTACGGCCGAAACCGTACCGGTCCCAATGAAAGCCTCTGTTGCAAGACCGCTCTTGATTAAAAAAGCTGATCGCAATGCTCCCTGATTTCCCGAGAGCCCACCGAAGAAGCCGGAAAGGATTCCTCCCAGCACGAGATGTCGACGGTCAAAAGCCAACTGGCGGAGATATGGCACCAACTCAAAAAAAGAAAACATAACGATCAGGCCACCGATGACTGCATTCAGTGTTGTGACCTGGTGAACACCGCCGAATAAGGAATAGGACGTCAGGGGTGTAAGATCGGCGAAGAGAGTCATGAGGGCAGCGCCGACAAGGGCGGCCGCTGCACCCGGAAGGGCAAAACGCATCACGACCCCCCAATCAGCATCCCTGCCTACGAGAAAAACCTTGAACAGGTTGTTGGCCAGATGAACCACCGCCGTGGCAGCGATGGCTATGGGTACGGGGAAGAAGAGGGCGAAAGCAGGCATCAGCACGGTCCCCAGGCCAAAACCGGAAAAAAGGGTCAATGCGGATACCAACAACGCGATTAAGCAGACAACAACATATTCCATTTCTGGCCATGCCAATGATGAAAGTTCGGCCTATTCAAACAGATGCTTGAAGAAAAATCCCACGATGCTCAATCCTCCCAGCAATGTTCCCGCAATGACCAGGCCGGAGGCTTTGTCTGCGTCGATTTTCTCACCCAGGTCTGCTTTGGATAAAGCGTATCCCAACACAATAAACAGGACGATGACAAAAATCCCGTGGGCCGTCCAATGATGGCCGAATAGAGATTTCATCCAGTCCTTCAAAGGGGCGTAACTTTCTTTGGCAACGATCAGCAGGCCATTGAACAGACTTGCGATCAGGAACGATACCGCAAATCCGATGGACAACTTGTCCAATGCAGGATGCTCTGTTCGCTTTTCCATGCTATTTCCCTCCCATCAGGCTTATTTTGACTCCTTTGCTGATCATTGCGCCAAAACCCTCCATGCCCAACCCTAAAGTCACGATCATCAATGCGATCACGATGGTCACGTTCCGGATTTTTTTGTCCTTGAAAGCCGGGTTGCGGAAAACCACCATGGGAAGGAGGATGCTCAGCAGGATCAGCATGAAGAAAAGATGCTCCTTGGCCTCCATAAAAAACGAGTGGGACCATTTCCAGGGTCCAGCCAGGATGATAGATTTATCGCTGTTGGGAACGGCTATGCCATAATAGACGACATACCACCATCCACCGAACAGATAGGAGAGCCATAAACAGAGGGTGGTCCCTATGCTGGCAAGTTTCAGCCGGGGCCAATTCGCCTCACAGCTGTTTGCCGCTTCGACAGCAACCCACAAGGCGAAAAGCATTCCAAATACACCGAAGACCACGTGCGGGATCGTCATTAATTCCTTCAACATTTTGCACCTCCTCTGCACTGCTTTAGGGAATTGTTCCCATCACACGTTGGCATAACAACTGCGATTGATGATATTTGCCGATGCTATGTCATGCAATGAACTTCTTCTCGCATGATACTGTTCCCGATACGCTGTGGCGCACGTGACAGGCGGTGGATATGGATTTTGAGAATCAGCGCCAATGGTCCAAGACAAAACGAAAGAGAGTGAAGAAGGGTTCGCCTTCCATTGAATCTTACGCACCGCCACCATACTTGTCAAGGATGTTAAATCGGCGTGGAAATGAATAAGTACGATTGGGAATATTGAATGAATGGTCTTTATTTAGAAGACAACACTCCAGGAAGTGGGGGGGTAACTCCCTCGACATCAAGACTGCGGGGATCCCGGAAATTGAACGGATTGACATGATCATCCTGCTTCTGAACAAGATCAGGGAGGCCTTTCTCCAGGCGGGCAACAAGCGGGAAGTGCTGCGGGGGAAGATCGAGGCGGCCCGAGACCGAACCCAGTCAAGACCAACATCACCCGCCCTGGCCGGAGGGGATCAAATGCCTCCGGCACTGCAAACTCACCGGAGACTGTCCTGTCTCCCAACGGCAGGGGAAATATTCGGCCTCTCAAATGATGTTGGCTGCTTACTTCGACGATAAAGCAGAATCGATCTGATCCAATAAGTCGTCCATGAGAACGGGCTTGGCAATAAACATGCGACCACCCGAAAAGCCCTTGGTCCTTTCGGCTTCTTCGTGTTTGACAATCGCCGTCACAAATATGACAGGAATGGAGGCAGTGGCAGGATCCTGCGATAATTCCTCCGCCACCTGTGTGCCAGCCATGCCGGGCATCATGATGTCGAGCAGGATCAAATCCGGTTTACGGGTCCTGGCCAGCCGTAATCCTTCATCCCCCCGCGTGGCCGTCAATACCAGAAGATCTCGATTCATCTCGATGAGCTTTTTGACGGCGCGACAAAAATACTCTTCATCATCTATGATCAGGACCTTTTTTGTAGTCATGGTGCCGCCATTCCGATAATCAATAGAGAAGCTGAATCATCCTTACCATCACATACGTTCCGATGAAATCGAGATTGAGGGGTTTGACGATATAGTCATTGGCGCCCAGCTGAAGGGTTCTTTTAGCCAACTCCTCATCAACAACAGCGGAAACCATGGCAACCCAGATCTTTGGATGGATTTTCTTGATCTCCTGCAATGTTTCGATGCCTCCCATGCCGGGCATGATGATGTCGAGCAATACGATCTGTGGCGTCACCTCTTTGACTTTTTGAATGGCTTCAAGGCCGCTGGTTGCCGTGTGCACCTCATAGTTTTTCGACACCAGATAATCCTGCAATAATCTTACGACATGGATTTCATCATCGACGATAAGGATTTTCCCCACAGCGACAACTTCTCCTTTCAATGTTGTTTTTCTAAACCTCTATTTTAACGGGCAGCCTGACATGGAAAGAAGCGCCGCCCCACTCATTGTTGTCCGCCCAGATCATCCCGCCATGATCATGGATGATGCTGTACGAGATGGCAAGCCCCAGCCCGGTCCCTTTTCCGGGGTCCTTGGTGGTAAAAAACGGATCGAAAATGATGGACATGTGCTCGCCAAGGATGCCCGTGCCGTTGTCGGCAACGGTTATTTTCAGGTCATCGGAATCTTCCGGCGTCTTCTCCAGGGCCGTTCTAATACGCAACAACTTTTTCTCTTTCCCCTCCATGGCGTCCACGGCGTTTGCGATCAGATTCAGGATCACCTGTTCCATCTTTTCTTTATCCATGGAGATCTTCGGCAGATCAGGCTGATATTGCACCTCTGTTTCTACAGTGTCTATCTTCAACTGGCTCGCATACAAATTCAAAACATGCTCGATGGTATCGTTGATATCGGCCATGGCCTTTTTGTTTGAGGAAACACGGGAAGACTGTTTGAGGTCTTTGGTTATTCTGACAATGCGTTCGATCTGATCCATGCAGATATTGAATTCCTTCATGGCTTCTTGGGGCAAATGCCCTTTTGCTTTCAGCAGTTGAAGTTCCATGGAGATGATGTTCACGGGATTGAGGATCTCATGGGCCACTCCGGCGGACAATCTGCCGAGCGCAGCCAGCTTTTCCGCCTGTTGCAGCTGTTCCCTTGCCGCTTGCAGATTTTCCTGCGCCTTCTTGAGATCGGTGATTTCCCGGCCCACGCCGACAATCCCGGTTATATTTCCTTCCTTGTCCAGCAAGGGGACCTTGGTTGCCAGATTCCAACGCGTGATCTTGCCATCCTCGATCTCCAAGGGTTCCTCGCGGTTGATCATCGGTTTGCCGGACCGGATGATCTCCTGTTCATCCTCGTAGAATCGTAGCGCGATCTCCTGGGGCAGAAGGTCAAAATCCGACTTTCCCGCGAGTTCGTCCATGCTGGTTTTCCCCATGCGGTGAATCATGGCATCGTTGCAGATGATAAACCGGCTTTTCGAATCCTTGGCATAGATGCGATCGGGGATGTTGTTTATGAGGCTCTGCAAAAGCCGATGCTCGCTTTCCAGCGCCTCTTCGGCCTTCTTTCTCTTGGTGACGTCTCTGGAAACTCCGTGCAGCCCGATCAGCACCCCCCGATCGTCGCGGATCCCGCTGATCATGTTCTCCAGCCAGCGGGTGGAGCCGTCCTTATGGCGGAATTCCAGTTCAATGACAAGTTTTCTGTCAGGATCGGCTTGCCCCTGTTGCTCCACCGCAAGCTCCTTTGACAGCACATCCAGGGCGACGGACATCGATTCAGGGGTCAACTGTTCACGAACATCCTGGGATAAGCGTTCTTCCGGGTTGAACCCCAGGACGGCCTCGATCGATGGACTCACATAGATGGTTTTCAGGTTCATGTCCTGAGTCCAAACGATATCCGTCATCTTTTCCGTAAGAAATCTGAATTGCTTCTCGCTTTCCGCCAGTGCCTCCTCCGCCCGCTTGCGGTCGGTCATGTCTTGGGCGGTGCAGCGAATCCCCTTGATTCGCCCTTGCTCGTCGTGAAACAATCGATCCTGAATGAGAACCGGAAAGAAAGTGCCGTTCTTTCGGCGGTACAAACGCTCGACGCTCTTGAAAGGCGCCAAAGTGCCTTCCAGTTTGGCCATGATCTGCTGCTCGCCCTTCTCGTCCATGATGAACTTCCAGACGGGCTGACCGATCATTTCCTCCGGTGGATAGCCCAACATTTCCAAAAAGGTGTTATTGACCCGGCTCATGCGGCCCTGGGTATCGTACTCGAAATAACCCACGGGTGCGTCGTTGAACAGGTCTTGAAAGCTCGCCTCGCTCTTTCGGAGCTCCTCTTCCTGCCGGTTGCGTTCGGTGATGTCGGTAATGAATCCATGCCACATGATGCAGTCGTCCGCCAGTTTCTCGGGCGTTGAATGGCCCAATATCCATCGGACTGCCTGGCCCGGGATCTGCACGCGGAATTCGCATCGCCAGATCGACATGCTTGAGGCGGAAGATTCGATCGACCGGATCACATCCTTCAAATCATCGGGCAGGATCACCTTCGCTATGGGAGAATAATCCTCCCGGACGTCTTGAGGCGAGCAACCAAAAATATCCTTTATGGATTCGGTCGTATACGGCAGACCATAAGTCCCATCGGGTCTTCTCATGAATTGATATATCATTCCCGGGACATGGGAAAAGAGCTTCAGGTAACGGACGTCCCGTTCCCTTAATGCTTCTTCGGCGTGCTTGCGCTCCGTGATGTCACGGATGATCATGCTGGTTTTTTGCTGACCGCCCTCGTCCGCAAAAATGGTTGACGTCACTTCCGCTGGAAACCTCTCGCCGTTGGCGCGAATCATCGTGATCTCAGCCGTTGCTCCACCATGGGCAGTCCGTTTTTCCAGGGCGTCGTACAGACGGGGATCCCCATGATCCACCAGGCGGTTGCGTCCGGTTTCCAGGATTTCCTCTCGTGACCGGCCGAACATCTGGCAGGCAGCCGGATTGGCATCGAGAACGGTGCCGTCCGGCCTGGTCAAAAGGATCGCATCCGTTGAATGATCGAACAGAGAGCGATATTTCTTCTCGCTCTCCTCAAGAGCCCTTTCCGCCACTACGTGGTCGTTGATGTCCTTCGCAATGGCATAAATACCGACAACTTTGCCTTTCGCGGTCATCGGCGTGTTGGTCACATGTATGATCACCCGGCAACCATCCTTGCGCAGAATGGTGGTTTCGAAATGCTGTGGGGCTCCCTGCAAACATCTTTTAAAATACGTCCACACTTTTTGTTTCTCTTCCGCAACAATCAGGGAATCGAAGTTCATCCTTATGAGCTCTTCCCGCGAGTAACCGGATATTCTGCAACTCGACTCGTTCACAGACAAGAACGTGCCCTCAGCATCCAGAGAATAAACGGCGTCCGGGTTATGATCGATCAGAGATCGAACACGCTCTTCACCTGTCCTGATTTCCTCTTCCCTATGTACGCGCTCGGTGATATCCCGGATTGCCGCAATATGAACGCCATATCCCTGCCATAAAAAATGGTTGGCAACGATTTCCACGGGGAATACCGTCTGATCCTGCCTGCGGTGCCAGCGAACCGGAATAAAGGTTTTTCCCGCAAGCGTCACTCTTCGTGTTTCATCGGGTTCAGCGGATAAATCCGTATGCTTCATTTTGATGAGCGCATCATGACTGAATCCATAAAGTTTGCATGCGGCATCGTTTGCTTCCAGAATGTCTCCGGTTTCGTTGTCGATCAAAAATATCGCATCGGATTCCATTTGGAATAACCGGCGAAATTTTTCTTCGCTTTCGATTTGCATATTTTTTTCTGGACCGGATCCGTCTTTCATCATTTTCGAGAGCTTTGAAAAAGAAAAAATGAGATCGAATGATTGGAATTTCATAATCACTTTTCACAATATGTACAAACCGTCAAGTCGATTCTGACAAGGCTCTGCCAGGTGATTCTGTGATCATGTGAATATGATCACAGATGGGAAGTGCCCGATTTCACATCTGGGGTTAAACCGATGGTTCTGAATTCTCTGGCGTGATTCTGATCGGAATTCCAGATTGCGTTTACAGGGCCTGCGATGGGGAGACTTCTCCGGATCAATGATGATAATCTGACGTCATCGGGTGCAGTTCATGGGCACATAAAACGCGCCAAACGTTGTCTCTACCTGCAAAGCAACAACTTTGGGTTCATCATTGCGGTTATGATGACCGTTTGGACTCAAGCCCTTCCGAATTGAAATCGGTTTTCCCGAATTAATTTCAGGCAGGCATCCACCGCATCCGCGTCATAGGCAGTCCCTCTATTTTTCTCGATCTCCTCCAGCGCTGCATTGAATCCCAATGCCGGACGATAAGGACGGTGGGAAGCCATTGATTCTACGACATCGGCCACAGCAAGGATACGGGACTCCAGAAGAATGTCATCTCCCCTCAGTTTTCTTGGATATCCCGAACCGTCCATCCGCTCATGATGCTCCAGGATCATTCTTGCAATGGGCCAGGGAAAGTCAATGTCCTTGAGAATGTCGTAACCGGACTGCGAATGGGCTTTGATAAGCTCGAATTCAACCTCTGTCAATTTCGTCGGCTTGCTGAGAATATCCGCGGGAACCGATATCTTTCCAAGATCATGAACCATTGCAGCCATCTGGATACCATCGATCCGGTCAGATGTGAGTTTAAGTTCCATGGCAATGGCACGTGACAGGTCAGCCACCCCTCGCTGATGCCCTGCCGTATAGGGATCCCTTGTCTCAACCGTCACTGCGACGGCCCGCACGGTGGCTTCCAAGGCCTTCCTCAGCTTCTCCATGCTTTCCTTCCGGTCTGTAATATCCCTTGCCAATACCAATAGCGTGGATACCCTGCCTTCTTCGTCAAACTCAGGCACCACCGTCGAGAAAAAGCTTCTGATACCGCCGGGGGACGGAAAATCAAATTCAAAATTAACCGGTTTTCCCGTTTCAAATGCCTTTTTGAATTGATGGTTCCAGAGCACTAAACTTTCCCTTGGCATGCCCAGCTCTTCATTTGTCTTTCCAAGGTAGTCTTCAACGGTGAGATTCGTGACTTTTTCGATGGCTTTGTTGATAAAGACATGACGTCCTTCTCGATCGATACGAGAGATGATATCCGGCGTATTTTGCGTCAGTGTCCGAAATTTCTTCTCACTTTCCTTTATCGCAATCTCTGCTTGTTTGCGTTCCGTTGTCACTTCCGTGTATGTGATGATGCCGCCAATCTCACCGTTAGACCGGTGCCAGGGTCGGCACTCCCAGCGATTGTATGTGATGGAACCATCGGGTCGTTCAAAGTGGTCGTCATCGTTTCGCTCGATTGCGCCAGCCAGGCAACGTGCATGAACATCTTTCCACCGTTGAGGCATCTCTGGAAACACCTCGTAGTGGTGTTTACCTATAATGTCCGCTTCTTTGACATTATAATCCTGGAGATAACGGTTGCTGACGGCAATGTATCGGAGGTTTCGATCGTAGATGGCAATGGCATTGGGATCATATTGGATGATATAGCGCATGATCTCTTCATTTTCCCTAAGGTGTTCTTCCATCTTTTTGCGTTCTGTGATATCGATGATTGCCCCTCTGAGTCCCTGTGGTTTGCCATCCCTGTAAATGACACTGGATATGACGATGGCGGGAAAGACAGACCCATCCAACCTCTTTAAAGCATATTCAGTCCCTCCTATTGGCTCCCCCTGTAACAGCCTCTTGATATTCTGAGCAGATTTATCAACTTCTTCAGGTGAAAGCAGCTGCCATGCCTTAAAGCCTTTCTCTAAATCCTCTTCCGTCCCTCTGAACGTTTCATAAATAGCGCGGTTGGCGGAAATAATATTGGATTCAAAGTCCATCTCATAGACCGGAATGGGCAAAAAATCATACAGCTCACGATATTTCTTCTCGCTCTGACTCAGGTATTCTTCAACCCGTTTACGCTCGGTAATATCGCGGGTCAAACCCAGAATCCCCACCGGTCGCTGATTTTCATCTCTGATCAGTGAGAACATTACTTCCGTCCACACGGTGGTCCCGTCTTTTCGGATCATTTCAAGCTGAAGGGTTCGGGATATGTATATATCTCGATGTCCGGACTTTTCGAGATCCATGATCTCGGCATAGGTCCTCATGGCCAGGTCCAGGGATGAGGGCGTCAATGTCTTTGCAATGGCGGGTTGCATCAATATTTCTTCTGGTTCGTACCCCCTCAAGATTTTTACGGAAGGGCTGATATAGGTGTAATTTAGATTCATATCCAAAACGAAAATGACGTCCTTGACGTTTTCGGCAAGCAGGCGATATTTATTTTCACTTTCTCGTAAAGCCTCCTCGGACCGCTTTCGCTCGGTGATGTCTTGGTTCACACCATAAGTCTTGACGGTCCTGCCATGCGAGTCCTTAACGATGAAAAAGCGGACCGTGGTATAGCCGACCGTACCGTCTGCATAGAGTATGCGGTGTTCAAGCTGTCGGTTGAAATGGGGATCGGTTGTTTCGATGGCTTGCCGTGTTTCTTCCTCGACCCTATGCATGTCCTCGGGATGGACAAAGCGATCGGCATATTCGGCGGCATGCATGGTATACCCGCCAACTTGCCCGGCCGTGGTGCGGAATATTTTATAGAACTGGTCATTAAACGTGAAGAGGTCGTTGGCAACGTCGTACTCCCAGTGGCCGAGATGGGCCATTTCCAAAGCGCTGGACAGTTGAGCCTTGTTGGCCTGGAGTTCCACCTCGGCCCGCTTGCGCTCGGTAATATCGATGAAATTGCAAGCGAATTGGTTGGGTGCGGATTGAAAAGCCGTTACCACAAAGTATTTGTTCAACGCCTTTGAATAGTCTTCAAAGAGGGTCGGTTCTCCGGTCAGCGCCACATGGCCATAGGTCTCGATCCAGTAAGGCTCGGTATCCGGTAGCACTTCGAGAACCGTCCTGCCGACGATATGTTCGGCTTTCAAACCGGTTATGCGCTCGAAGGCCGGGTTGACGGTCAGGAAACGGTAGTCAACCGGGTTCCCTTGCGTGTCACAAATGATTTCATGCACTGCGAAGCCATTCAGCATTTCCCGAAAGAGTGACTGGTAATCCTGTTCTCTCTTACGCTTTTCACTCATGTCGCGGACGATCATGCTCGTCTTTAGCTGGCCATCATGATCCCTGAAGATGACCGATGAGACCTCGCCGGGAAACGTGGTGCCGTCTTTGCGGATGAAGGTGAGTTCGCCCTGAAACCTGCCGGTGCGCGCCCGTCCCTCAAGTGCCGCCGTCAGGCGCGGATCAGTCAGATCCATCAGACCTGCCCTTCCGATTCGGCATATTTCCTCTTCGTTGCGCTGGAAGATTCGACACGCTTCCGGGTTTGCGGCCAGGATGCTTCCATCCGGTGTCGCAAGCAGGACGGCATCAATGCTGTTGTCAAAGAGCGAGCGATACTTTTCCTCGCTTGCCTGCAGTTCCTCCTCCGCCAACTTTACACTCGTGATGTCCTCGACCACGGCAACGATATGATCGACATTGCCATCGGGTTTCCGCACACACCCCACAGAGAGATTGGTACAGATGACCTTTCCATCCTTCCGGATGAAACGCTTCTCCATATGATAGTGATCCGTTTGGCGGGACAAAACGCGGTTAAATTGTTCGAGGTCCGCCGCAAGATCATCGGGCTGCGTCATTTCCGTCCATGTCATGCGGACGATCTCTTCCCGGGAATAGCCCAAGATGGAGCAGATTCTGTCGTTTACCTCGATCCATCCCTTTTCCGGGGAGGTAATGGCAATGCCATACAAAGGCAGATCGAAGTAACTGCGGAAGCGGGCCTCACTCTTTTTTAACCCGTCCCTCTCATTCTCCCACTCTGATTTCGATTTTTTCAGTTCCTCAATCCCCTGTCTTAGAGAATCCAGTTCCTGAATCAAAGCCTGCTTTGTCTTGGATTGATCTTTCATAAGGTTATCCCCTATATGTTGAGATCTTCCAATTAGGTGGGGAGATGAGACAGGGCCCGCACCATGACCATCTGTTGTTTCTCAATCATGTCCATACCATCATATGCTTACGAATAGGCCCTAAATGATGCTTGATGTCAAATGGAATTGTTGTCTAAAAATAAATTGCCCTCTGAGTCATTGAACATTTCAGCAAGCAATCCGGCTGGGGAGCTCAAAAAGTTTCTGTCACCTGCTGCTTTTTGAAACTGCAAATCTTGATATCCGCTGGCACTGCTTGAAATTTTGAAGTCGGGATGCTCCGTGTTGACGGTGCTAGGCGCTTTTCAGGAGCCGTTCGTGCAAACCGGCCGTAGCATTGATACATCCGAGCATCGGGAAGGCGCCGTGGATCCGTCGCGCGTAGGTGCTTCATCGCATGCGGAAAGCGCTATCGGCTAGCGGCAAGGTATCCGCGGGCCAGGGCCACGTTCACGTGAACCACCCCGTGGTTCATATCCTTCATCGGATATTCCGAAGTGACGATGGGAAGGGCGTCGGCTTCGGCCTGCGACTTCACGACCGTGCCGGCAGGCACATATCGGTGGTCCGCGACCTGGACCCCCATCAGCAGCACGCGGGGCTCGAGGACGCAGTGCCTCCCGACCGTGGACTTGAAAACCAGGCTTTGCATGCCGACAAAGGTGTCGTCCAGGACAACGGCCGGTCCATGGATCTGCGCCTGATGGGCCAGGGAAACCCGGTTTCCGACATAGACGGCATATTGCCGGCCATCGACCTCGCAGAGGTTTTTCAAGACGGGTTGGCCGTCCATCTCCGTCTCCAGCGCGTGGATGATGACGCCGTCCTGGACATTCGAGTCGTCCCCGACGAAGAGTGGTTGTCCCTCATCCCCGCGAAGGGAGGCCGCCGGCGAAACCATGATATTCTTTCCCAGGCGCACATTCCCGATGACCGATGCCAGTGGATGCACGTAGGTTGAAGGATCGATCTGAGGATCAGACGCCCTGGACGTAAAATCCGTTATCACATTTTGACCGATCATGTTGTCCACCTCCTGAAAGGACAGTAGCCTCCCTTTGCGTCGAGACTCCGTTGCGTCAGGCGAGGCGTCCTGCCGCGCTGCTTCGCCGTCCGCTCGTCTTCCGGAGCCGGTTCGCGGTTGCTCAGCCCGTTGCGTTCTCCCGTCACATGGCCGGCCCGTCTTCGATTCCGGCCCGCAGGCACAAGGTCTTCCAGACCCGATCGACCTGGCGTTCGGTCTCTTCCAGTGATCCCTCGTTTCCGATCACGACATCGGCCTCGGGGATTTTCTCGTCGATCGGCATCTGCGCGGCGATCCTTTTTTCAGCCTCTTCCCGGGTCAACCCGTTGCGCTCCATCAGCCTTCGAATCTGCTCTTCACGCGGAATGTAGACGAGCAGGACCAAGTCCACCATCCCCTTCATGCCGGCCTCGATCAAAAGCGGGATGTCGGACAGGACGACGGCGTCGGCACGGTTGTTCCCGATCGACGCGAGACGCCTGCGCCATTCGTCAAATACCGCGGGGTGGACCAGGCGGTTGAGCAGCTCCCTTTTTTCACGATCCGCGAAAACGATGTCGCCAAGTTTGCGGCGGTCGATCTTCCGGTCCGGCCGAAGGATCCCTTCGCCGAAATGGCTGACGATCCCTGTCCAGACCGGCCCGTCCGGCTTCTCGACGTCATGGGCCAGTTTGTCGAAATCGATGAGGATGGCCCCCTTGGTCGCGAACATTCGCGCCACCGTCGATTTCCCGCTGGCGATCCCGCCGGTCAGCCCCACGTTCAGCATCGTTCACCCGGACAGACCCACGGCCATTGCACCTCAGGCCTCACATTTTTTTTGGTTTCGCATGAAGATGATGCGCAGCCCTTCGAGAGTCAGCATCTCGTCAACCGCATCGATGTGTTTCGCCTCCCGGGCAATCAGCCTTGCCAGCCCCCCGGTCGCAACGACCAGCGGATCTGAGGCGACTTCGGCCTTCATTCGCTCGACGATCCCGTCCACGAGGCCTGCGTATCCGAACATGATGCCGGCCTGCATCCCGCTGACCGTATCCTTGGTGACGACGGCCCTGGGTTTGCTGAGTTCCACCCGGGGGAGCTTGGACGCCCGTTCAAAAAGCGCCTCGCTGGATATCATGATCCCGGGAGCGATGCAGCCCCCCATGTATTCCCCCTTCGGCGAGATGTAGTCGAAGGTCGTGGCTGTCCCGAAATCGACGAGGATCAGATCGCGCCGGTATTTTTCGTATGCGGCGACCGCGTTGACGATCCGGTCCGCCCCCACCTCCCGCGGATTGTCGTAGAAGATGGGCATTCCGGTCTTGACCCCCGGGCCGACGATGAGGGGATGAATGCCGAAATATTTCATGCAGAGGGGCTCGAGAATGTCGATCATCGGCGGCACGACGCAGGAGATGATGACGTTCTTCACCTCTCCGGAACGGACCCCTCCGTTGCTGAACAGGTTGAGGATGAGCATCCCGTATTCGTCTACGGTATGGTTGATCACCGTCCGGATGCGCCAGTCCCGTATCAGCGATTCGCCCTTGTAAAGCCCCAGAACCGTATTCGTATTCCCCACATCGATCACCAGCAGCATCTCTTTCACTCCTTCAGGATCGTCGCATCGCCGGCCACGATCCGCAGGATCTCTCCCTGCGGACCAGCAAGAATCAGGGCCCCATCCAAGTCGATGCCCGTCGCCGTCCCCTCCTTCACCTCGTTGCGGAAAAGAACCCGGACGCGCTTCCCCGTCATGTCCGAACGTTGCATCCACGCCTCCCTCACGGGAGGGAATCCCTCGCCCATGAAGGTTGCATACCATTGATCCAGCCGTCCGCAGAGCAGACAAGCCAACGCTTCCCGGCTCTGCACCTTCCCCGTCTCCTCAAGGAGCGACGTGGCCGAGTTGCGGTGCCCCGGGTCGAAGTCCCGGCGGCGGATGTTCACGTTCATGCCGATACCGAGAACCACGACCTGCGATCCACCGGCCGGGGACGTTTCCGCCAGGATGCCGCACGCCTTCCTGCCGCGGATCCGGACGTCGTTCGGCCATTTGATCCCCACCCCCCCCTGGGGGCAGGCCGATGCGATCGTCTCCGCGGCCGCGACCCCGGCCAGAAGGGTGATCCTCGATATCTCCGGAACCGCAAGCGCCGGCCGGAGAATGACGGAAAGGTAGAGATTGCATCCGGGGGGCGACTGCCAGCCCCTCCGCAGCCTGCCTTTGCCGTCGGTCTGGCCGTCGGCCAGCACCGCCGTTCCCTCGGCCGCGCCTTCCCGCGCAAGCCGCATGGCCACCCGGTTGGTCGAATCGACCGTTTCGAAACAGTGCAGCGGCCATCCGATCCTTTTCCCGGCCAGCCCGGACCGGAGGGCGTCGGCATCGAGTCTCATCTGGCTTCACCGCCCGCTGCCGCGTTCCGTCTGGACCACGTTGAGGGAGATATCCGCCGCGGCTGGGGAATGGGTGAGCGCGCCCACCGATATGAGGTTCACGCCCGTTTCCGCCACCGCGCGGACCCGCTGCAGCGTCATGTTTCCCGACGCCTCCAGCGGGATCTCGCCCGCCACCCGCCTTGCCGCGGCCGACATCTCATCGAGTCCCATGTTATCCAGGAGCACGGCATCGGCGCCGGCCGCAAGGGCCTCCTCCAACTCCGCCAGGTCCTTCACCTCGACTTCGATCTTCAGGGTATGGGGAACCCGCGTCCGGACGCGCCCCAGGGCTTCGGCGATCCCTCCCGCCGCCGCGATGTGGTTGTCCTTGATCAGCACCCCGTCGTAGAGGGCAAAACGGTGGTTGTAACCGCCGCCGACACGGACCGCGCACTTGTCGAGCATCCTCAGTCCGGGCGCGGTCTTCCGGGTGTCGAGGATTTTCACGCCGGTTCCCGCGACGGCATCGACATATTGCCGCGTGAGGGTCGCGATCCCGCACATCCTCTGCAGCAGGTTCAGGGCGACCCGCTCCGCCGTCAGGATCGACGCCAGGCTTCCGGAGATTTCCGCCATGACCGTGCCGCGGGCCACCCTCTGGCCGTCCCCGCAGCGGGGCAAGAACTCCAGGCCCGGATCCAGGATACGGAACACCTCACCGAAAACCGCGAGGCCGGCCACGACCAATCCGGCCTTGGCCTCCGCCCGGGCGAAACCGGATTCGTCCCCGAGCAGCGACGCAGAGGTGGTGATGTCCCCAGGTCCGATATCCTCGGCGAGCGCCTTGCGAATCAGATCATCCAATGCCTGCGCCGACCACATGCATCCCTCCTCCGGGATCAGAGCGCCGCGACCCGCTTCAGGGCAGCGTCCAGGGCCGCCTTCTTCTCACCGAGGCCGCGGGCCTTCTCCTGCTCCTTCTTCACGACCGCCTCCGCCGCCTTGGCAAGGAAATCCGGATTGGCCAGTTTTTTCTGAACGACCGCCAGATCCTTTTCCACCTTTGCGATTTCCTTCCCGAGGCGGGCCTTCTCCCCCTCGATATCGATCACGCCGGCCAGGAAGACGTGAACATGCACGGGTCCGGCGACCGCGGTGGCGGCCCCCTTCGGCTCGGTCATCTCGGCGGTGATCTCCATCTCCTCCAGGTTGGCCATATTCCGGATGTAGACCCGGCCCAGCTCCAGGCACTCCCTCGATGCTTTGGAGGGGGCCGCCAGGGCGACCTTGAGCTTCAGCGACGGCGACAGGTTCATCTCCCCCCGAATGTTGCGGATGCGGGTGATCACCTCCATGATTTGCGCCATATCCTGCTCCGCGCCGTCATCGGAAGAAGCGCCGTCCGCGACGGGGAACGGGCTGACCATGATCGAGGTGCCGTCCGCCACGAGGGTCTGCCAGATCTCCTCAGTCAGGAAGGGCATGAAGGGATGCAGCAGCTTGAGGGCGTCGGTGAGCACCTCCAGAAGGGTCTTCTGGGCGGCCCGTCTGGCCTCCGGATTCCCCCCCCCGTAGAGGACCGGTTTGATCAGTTCAAGATACCAATCGCAGAATTCATGCCAGACGAACTGGTAGATGGCCGCAGCCGCATCGTTGAACCGGTATTCGTCCAGCCCCTGGACCACCTCCGCGACGGTGCGCTTCAGTCTCGCGCGGATCCACCGGTCCGCGATGGACATGTCCCCTTCCGGAACGGCAACCGAGGGCTCGTAGTCCTCCAGGTTCATCATCGAGAACCGCGTCGCGTTCCAGATCTTGTTGACGAAAAATTTATACCCCTCGATTCGTTCTTCCGACATTCGGACATCGCGGCCCTGGGCGGTGAAGGCCGCAAGCGTGAAACGGAAGGCGTCCGTCCCGAACTTGTCCATCATCTCCAGCGGGTCGATGCTGTTGCCCTTCGACTTGCTCATCTTCTCGCCGTTCTCGTCCCGGACCAGGGCGTGGAGGTAGACATCCCTGAAGGGGACGTCCTTCATGACGTAGAGCCCCATCATCATCATGCGGGCCACCCAGAAGAAGAGGATGTCGAATCCGGTCACCAACAGCGACGTGGGGTAGAAGGTCTTGAGCGCCCCGGTTTGCTCCGGCCAGCCCAGGGTCGAAAAGGGCCAGAGCGCGGAGCTGAACCAGGTGTCCAGGACATCCTCCTCCTGGCGCAGCCCCCTCCCCCCGCAGTCCGGGCATGCATCCGGGTCCTGCGCGGCCACGATCACCTTCCCGCAACCCTCGCAGGTCCAGACCGGGATCCGATGGCCCCACCAGATTTGCCGAGAGATGCACCAGTCGCGGATGTTGTTCATCCACTCGAAGTAGGTGGCCTCCCAGGAGGGCGGCACGATGCGTGTCTTTCCGGTCACGACCGCGGAGACCGCCTCCTTGGCCAGCGGCGCGATCCGGACGAACCACTGTCGCGAAACGGCGGGCTCGATGTCGGTCTTGCAGCGGTAGCACTGACCGATATTGTGCGTATAGGACTCCGTGCCGACCAGAAAACCGCCCTGCTCCAGATCCCGGACCACGTTCTTTCGGCAATCGTAGCGGTCCTGGCCCCGGTAAACGCCGCCGTTTTCGTTGATCACGGCGTTGTCGTCCATGATCCGGATGATCTCGAGCCCGTGGCGGCCCGCCATCGCGAAGTCATTCGGATCGGACGCCGGGGTGATCTTTACGGCCCCGGACCCGAATTCCATGGTGACGTAATCGTCGGCGATGATCGGGATGCGCCGGTTCATCAGCGGCAGAATCACCTCGCGGCCGACGAGATCCCTGTATCGGTCATCCCCGGGATTCACCGCCACCGCGGTGTCGCCCAGCATCGTCTCCGGCCGGGTCGTGGCCACGATGATCCCTCCCTCCCCCTCGGCAAAGGGGTAGCGGATGCTCCAGAGATGGCCCGCTTCGGGATGGTACTCGACCTCAAGATCGGAAATCGCGGTCCGGCAGCGGGGGCACCAGTTGACGATGTAATTTCCCTGATAGATGAGGCCGTCGTTGTAGAGGCGGACGAACACCTCGCGCACGGCCTTGGAAAGCCCCTCGTCCATCGTGAAACGCTCGCGGGCCCAGTCGCAGGAACAGCCGAGCCGCTTCAATTGGTGGATGATCACCCCGCCGTACTTGACTTTCCACTCCCAGACCCGTTCAATGAACTGCTCGCGGCCGAGATCGTGGCGCGTCAGCCCTTCCTTGGCCAGTTCCTGCTCGACGACGTTCTGAGTGGCAATCCCGGCATGGTCCATCCCCGGCATCCAGAGGACGTTCATCCCCTGCATCCGGCGATAGCGGCAGCAGATGTCCTGCAGGACATTGTTCAGGGCATGCCCCATGTGGAGCATCCCGGTAACATTCGGCGGTGGGATGACGATCGAAAACGGTTTCTCCGAACCCTTGTCCTCCGCGTGGAAGAAATGATGATCCAGCCAGTACTGATACCAGCGCTGCTCCGCATCCCGAGGCTCAAAGGCCTTGGCTAACGAACCTTTTCCCATTCGTCCTCTCCCGTCCAGATGAAATCGGCTACCCGCCGGCCTTTCTTACGAAACGACGGCCAAAAAATCAAGGGGCGGTCTTGGCCCCGACTCTTATCTTTATCCCCCCGTTAAGTCAAGCGAATTTCCCTGCGGACCCGGGCCGGGAGGGTTCAAAAACCGGATCGGCGCGGCAGGGGATTCCAAGCGGGAGCCGTCCCTGAGGAAACCCGTCGTCGGCCGCCGGCGCGCTTCATGCCGTTTTGCAAGGCTCCGTGCGCCGTTCGCTCAGGGTCGATCCAGGAAGCCCCCCACCAGCCGCGACGCCGCCTCGACATCCCCGGGATCCATCCATTGGATCTGGCGGTCGGCTGCAAACCATGTCATCTGCCTCTTGGCGTAAAGCCGGGTGTCCCGCTGGATCCGGCTGATCGTCTCATCGAGGCCTCGCCTCCCCCGGAGCAGGGGAATCACATGCCGGTATCCCAAGGACTGCATCGGCCTCAGAGACTCCCCATAGCCCCTCTCGAGGAGGCCCCCGACCTCCTGGACCAGTCCCTCCTCCATCATCCGCACCGTCCGGCGGTCGATCCGATCGTTGAGCAGATCCCGGTCCAGCCCGAGGCCGATTCGCAGGGACCGGTAGGGCGCATCCTGGAATCGGTGCGCCTGCTGATGGTCGACGATGGAACGCCCGGTCAGCTCCAGCACCTCCAGCGCGCGGACTATCCGGATTCCGTCATGGGGATGGATCCGGGATGCGGCCTGGGGATCGACCCGTCTCAGCCTTTCGTGGAGATGTTCCCGGCCTGACCGGGCCATCTCATCCTTCAGCGCCTGCCTCAGGGCCTCGTCTGCCCCGGCGGCCGAGATCAGCCCGCCAAGCAGCGCGCGGATGTAAAAACCCGTTCCACCGACCACGAAGGCCGGCCTTTGCCGGCGATGCAGGCCATCGATCGCCAACCGGGCCAGCTCGACGTAACGGGAGGCGTCGAAGCATTCGTCCGGATCGGCCACATCCAGCAGGTGGTGGGGGACGCGTGCGCGCTCATGGGGCTTCGGCTTCGCCGTTCCGATATCCATGTAACGGTAGACCTGCATGGAATCGGCGCCCACGATCTCGCCGCCCCAACGCTCGGCCAGATCCAGGGCCATCGCGGTCTTTCCGGCGCCGGTCGGCCCGACGATGCAGATCAGACGGGGTTTGGCGTTTTCAGAGTCGGTCATGCCCGGGCTATCTCCTCTTGAAAAGCTTTTCCAGCTCCCCTTTGGAGATGGCGACCGTTAGAGGCCGCCCATGCGGGCAAGTGGCGTTGCAGGAGAGCGCGTCGAGATCGCGGCAGAGGCTTTCGACCTCCGGGACGCTGAGCCTCCGGTTCGCCTTGACGGCCCCGCGGCAGGCGAGTGCGGTGAAGATCCGCTCGCGCCTCTCGGTGAGCGGCATTCCGGGATCGCCCTCCATGGATTCTTCAATGAGATCCGCGACCAGGGTTCGTGCTTCCGTGCCGGAGAGGAACGCCGGGATGGACCTGACGACGACGGCATCCCCGCCGAAAGGCTCCAGTTCAACCCCCGCCTCCTCGAGGATCGGCAGGGACTGCTTCACAAAGGCCAGATCCCGGGGGGGCAGGCTGATCACCTCGGGCATCAACAGACGCTGGCCGGCCGGCCGGCCCAACTCCCCGGCCGGTCCCCTCTTGAGCTTCTCGAACAGGATCCGTTCATGAGCGGCGTGCTGATCGACGAGGACCATCCCCCCCTCCGCCTCGAAGACCAGGTAGGTTCCTCCCACCTGGCCGATATAGACGAAACCGGAAAAGCGCCGTTCCTCTTCCTGGAGACGGTATTCGCCGGCGGCGGCACGGGGCTCCTCGGCCGGCGGTTCGAACCGCTCCGGCGGCGGAGGTTCGGCGTGACGGGGTGTATCCCGCTTTTCGAAGATGAGTTTGGCCGGCCCGGAGGCGATCCGGTAACGCTTCAGGGCCTCCTCGACCCTTGCGGCATAGTCGCTGCGGGGTCCGGAGGGTCCCGCGCCGGCCCCTTCCGCCGTCCGGACCGTTCCCGAAGCGGCAGCAAGGCTTTCCACAATCAGGCCGTATATCCCCCTGGGATCGCGGAAGCGAACCTCCATCTTCGTAGGATGGACGTTCACGTCCACGTCGCCCTCCGCCACATTGAGGAAAAGGACGGCGGCCGGGTAACGGCGCGGCTCGATGATCCGGCGGTAGGCCGTCATGACCGCATGGTTCAGGAGATAATCCCTGACGTAACGGCCGTTGACGTAAACGTATATCTGTGCCGCGCTGGAGCGGGTGAATTCCGGACGGGAGGCAAATCCCTCGATCGATGCCTGGTCCCGCCTTCCCGCGACCGGCACAAGCGGGTCCCGGATGTCCCGGCCCAGGGTGAGGGCGATCCGTTCCGCCAGGTCCTTTGCCGCCGGCACGTTCAGAAGCGTCCGGCCGCCCGCGGACACCCGGAGCCGGATTTCGGTCCGGGCCAGGGCCAGCCGGGTGATCCAGTCGAGGCAATAACCCTGTTCGGTCATGTCGCTCTTGAGAAACTTCCGCCGAACCGGCACGGGCTCGAAGATGCGGGTAACCCTCACGGTCGTGCCCACAGGGCATCCCGCCTCGACCCGTTCCCGGATCCCCCCCCCCTCCACGACCAGCCGGACCCCGGCGGTCGACCCGGCCCGGCGGGACACCATCTCCACCCGGGCAACGGAGGCGATGCTGGGCAGCGCCTCTCCCCGGAACCCGAAGGAACGGACCCGGTAGAGGTCCTCGAAGACCTCGATCTTGCTCGTTGCGTGACGCGTAAAGGCCAGTTCGATGTCGTCGGGAGCGATCCCTTCCCCGTTGTCGATCACCTGGATGGCCTGGCAGCCCCCCTTTTCCAGTTCGACGGAGATGTCGGTCGCGCCCGCATCCAATGCGTTTTCGATCAGTTCCTTGACGATGGACGCGGGTCTCTCCACCACCTCTCCCGCCGCAATCCTGTGGGTCAGCGTCTCAGGCAGTATGATGATTTTTCCCGGCAATGCTCCTCCTTGGCGCCATCCTATTTGCGGCAGCCCGGCCTCTCCAGGTAGTCCTGCAGGGCGATCTGCCAGAACCTCATGGCCTTGCCCGTCGCCTCCGAAAACTTCCGGCTGCTCAGGACGCTCCAGGCGGGCCTCGCCGCCGGCCGCGTCAGCGCCTCCGAGGCGATCGGCCGGACGGAAACTTCCGTCTTTCCGGCAAATTTCAGGATGCTGCAGGCGAATTCATACCAGCTGCAACGACCGCGGTTGGTCAGATGAAAAAGCCCCTGATGGCCCCCCTCGACAAGCAGTTGGACGGCCCCGGCCAAATCCCAGGAATAGGTCGGGCTGCCGACCTGATCTTCCACGACCTCAAGGGTTTTGGTCGTCTCGGCCTTCTCCAGAATGGTCTTCACGAAATTCCGCCCTTTTCGGCCGTAGAGCCAAGCCGTCCGGATCAGAAGCCAGTGGTCGGCCAGGGCCTGGAGGAAACGCTCCCCCTCGAGTTTGGAGGACCCGTAGACGCTCAGCGGTGCGGGTTCATCCCCCTCGACATAAGGGGCTGCTTTGCGGCCGTCGAAGACGTAATCGGTGCCGAAATGGACGATGCGGATCCCCCTTCCGCGGCAGGCCAGCGCGATGTGCTTCACGCCGAGGGCATTGACGGCAAAACAGCGGTCTCCGTCCGTTTCGCAGCCGTCCACATTCGTGTAGGCGGCCGCATTGATGACGACGTCCGGTGACGATTCCGCGATGATCCGCCTGCAGTCCGCCTCAACGGTGATGTCGAAATCCTCCACATCCTTTCCCGTCAACTCGTGATCGGCCGTCATGCGGAGCATCAGATCGCTCCCCAGCATCCCCTTGTGCCCCAGAACGAGTATCTTCATCCGTACCTCACTTCCTTGAGAAACAGGCCCTGCGGGGGCGCCGTGATGCCCGCGCTTCTGCGGTCCCTCGCCGCGAAAATGCGTTCCAGATCCTCCCTTGACCATTTTCCCCGTCCGACATCGACCAGGGCGCCGACAATGGTTCTCACCATATACCTTAGAAATCCGTTGGCCTCCAACGAAAACCGGATGATATCCGGTCCCCTTCTCTCCACTTCGATGGCGAGAAGGGTCCGGACATGATCCGGGTCGTCCGTGTGCGCGGAACAGAACGAAGTGAAATCGTGTCTCCCGCGGAAAAGATCCAGCACCCCCCTGATCCGGTCGAGGTCGATGGGCTCCCAGACGAACCAGGCGTATTGCCTCCCCGCGGCAGGCCGGACCGGACGGTTGCAGACCCTGTAAAGATAGACTTTGCTCTTCACGTCGAACCGGGCGTGAAAATCCGGATCGACCTCCCGGACCTCCCGGATCACGACGTCCGCGGGCAGAAGGCTGTTGATGCCCATCAGAAAATGTCTCGGGTCAATACCGGAGGCGGTATGGAAATGGGCGACCTGGCCCAGGGCATGAACCCCCGCATCCGTGCGCCCCGACCCGACGACACGGATTTTTTCGCCGGTCATCCGTCCGATGGCCTCTTCCAGGACCTGCTGGATCGAAAGTCCGTTTTCCTGAAGCTGCCAGCCGCAATAGGCGGCGCCGTCGTATTCGATGGTCAGCCGTAGATTTCTCATCGTCTTGTAAGGGCATGCCACAGGGGACCATCCCCTGCCCGGCGCCGTTTTTTCCGGGTTCAGGTCGTATGCGCCCCATCTTCCCCTTCCGGCTCATCGGATTCGACGATCCCCCAGCTCGGATCGGTGAGGGGGTGGACCTGCCGCTAGCCCTGCAACGGATTTTCTCGCGTGTATCCTTTGACGATACAGGTCCGCGTTGAAAGGGGTTGAAAAAGTCCCCGCAAGACTGCTATAGACCGCATATCCCAACAGGGCGTCTCCGGTCAAGCCGTAAAGTGGCCGGAAACCCCCTGGGGTGTCGGGAACGGTCCCGGTCAAAGGGAAACGGTCACGGCCGGCCGGGATCGGACCATCGCTTCCGCGGGCGGTTCAACACGGGCCATGCCGTTATGCCGCGGCCGGTTGACGGCCGCAATCCATTTCAAGAGAGGTCGACATGGGGAACGAAACGAAGGGGAATACGGAAGAAAAAATAAGGATTTTCGAAGATAAAAAAGCGGCGCTCCTGGAGATGTCCGGGGAACAGATGGTCCGCAAGCAGCACGAATCCGGGAAGCTCACCGCGCGCGAGCGGATCGGTCGTTTCTTCGATCCGGGCAGTTTTCAGGAGGTTCAACTGTTCGTGAAGCACCGCTCCACGCTGTTCGGTCTCGGAAGCAAGGAGATCCCGGCGGACGGCGTGGTCACGGGCTTCGGACAAGTCAACGGACGCACGGTGTTCGCGGCGGCTCAGGACTTCACCAGCGCGGGCGGCAGCCTGGGCGAAATGCATGCGAAGAAAATCTGGAAGGTGATGGACATGGCCCTGGACGCCCGCAAGCCTTTCATTTTTCTCAACGACTCCGGCGGCGCCAGGATCCAGGAAGGGGTCAGTTCCCTCGAGGGATACGGCGGCATCTTCTACCGCAACACCATCGGCTCCGGCTACATCCCCCAGATTACCGCCATCATGGGCCCCACGGCCGGCGGGGCGGTTTATTCCCCAGCCCTGACGGACTGGGTCTTTATGGTCAAGAAAAGCAGTTTCATGTACATCACCGGGCCCGATGTGATCAAGGCGGTCATCGGCGAAGAGGTGAGCCACGACGAATTGGGCGGCGCCAACACCCACGCGACGAAAAGCGGCGTCTGCCACTTCGCGACGGAAAGCGACGAGGATTGCCTCGACAAAATCCGGACCCTGCTGTCCTTCCTGCCCGACAGCTGCCACAGCCCGCTGCCCGTCGCGGCCGCGACGGACAGCCCGGATCGGGAGTGCCCTGAACTGGATGCGATCATACCGGATCGGGCCAACCGGGCGTACGACATGAAAAAGGTGATCGCAGCCGTCGCGGACAGCGGCGTCATGTTCGAGCCGCACGAGATGTGGGCCAAAAACATGGTCGTCGCGTTTATCCGGATCCAGGGCCGCCCGGTCGGGGTGATCGCCAACAATCCGAAATTCAACGCCGGCGTTCTCGATGTTCAGGCCTCCGACAAGGCCTCCCGGTTCATCCGTTTCTGCGATGCGTTCAACATCCCGCTGCTGACCTTTTCGGACGTACCGGGCTACATGCCCGGCACCCACCAGGAATGGAGCGGGATCATCAGCCACGGGGCGAAGCTCCTCCATGCCTATTCCGAGGCAACGGTCCCGAAAATCACGGTCGTCACGAGAAAGGACTACGGCGGGGCGTACATTGCCATGTGCAGCAAACACCTGGGCGCGGACTATGTCATGGCATGGCCGTCGGCTGAAATCGCCGTGATGGGAGCGGAAGGGGCCTGCAACATCATCTACCGGAAGGAGATCACGGCGGCGCCGGATCCTGAGGCGCGGAGGGCGGAACTCGTCCGGTCCTACGAAGAGAAGTTCAACAATCCCTATTTCGCGGCCGGTCTCGGAATGATCGAGGAGATCATCCGCCCCCGGGACACGCGCCGGAGGGTGGTCGCGCTGTTGGACGCGCTCAGGGAGAAGACGGAGATCCGGCTCCCCAAGAAGCACAACAACATCCCGCTGTAACACCGGTAAACGGGCATTGTCCCGTCCCCGATGGCCGGCCCGCGCTCCTTCTATGCCGGGCCGGCACAACCGTTGCCGCCGGCGGCTTCGCGCAGCTTCAGCAGGCGCGCCCCGAAGTCCGCGAGCGTACCCCGATCGTCAGGATCGACATCCGCCGCGTGGCCGGTACCCGCCGGCGTCCAGAAGATCTGCAACCCGGCTTTCATCGCGGGTGCGATATCGTTGTCCCAGTCGTCCCCCACCATGACGCATTCCCGCGGAGACCGGCCGATCCGCTCGCTGATCTCCGCGTAATAGCGGGGATTCGGTTTCGTGGAATGCATCACCTCGTAGGAGGTGACGAGCTTGAACGGGAAATCCGCGACCCCCGCCCATTCCATCCGCTTGCGGATCGCGGTCTCCGGATAGATGGGGTTGGTGGCAACGATCACGTCGCAACCCGCATCGAAGGCGATCTGCACAACGGCCCGGGCCTGAGGGTGGGGTCGGGTCAGCGACCGGAGACCGTCATATTGCGACGCATAAAACGCATCGAAGAGCGGCATCACCTCTTCCGGCCCGAGTCCGACCCGCGGACAGAAATCGCCGATGAACACCTGCTGGTTCGTGAAGGAGGGATCCCCGTTGCCGATCATGGCGAAGGTCGCGTGCAAAAGCGCCGGTACGATGCGCTCCGGCGCCACGGAACCCGCCAGATAAGGGGTCAGGAGATCGAAATACCCTTGGACGAAACGGTGGACGTTGTTTTCCAGAAGCGTGTCGTCCAGATCGAACAAGACCGCGCGGATTTCCGGATTCATGTCCTTGAGCTCCCCTGTTTTCTGGGTCCGGCGATCCTTCCGGATCGCGGCCCGACTCCCGCTTATAGCAACAAAGGCCGGTCGCGCCAATCAAAATCATGGCGATGGTTGGGAGCGTCCTTTTCTGGTATCGTCTGTGAGTTCCATCGTGGAGGATAACGCCGGGAAGCCATGATCGCCCGAGAAACCGTCGCCAAATCCGTCCTTTCCAGGTCGCAGGTCTACGACTACGCCGTCAATCCTTATGTGGGCTGCGGCCATGGCTGCCGATATTGCTACGCCGCATTCATGAGACGGTTCACGGAACACAGGGAAAGGTGGGGCGAATTCGTAGATGTCAAGATCAACGCCCATGACCTGCTGGCCAAAGCGTTCCGGCGCAAACCGATGGGCCGGACCTGGCTGAGCGGGGTCTGCGATCCTTATCAGGTGGATTTCATCCTGATCGACAAGATGAATGATTCTTATGCGAACCGGATCTATGCGGCAAACGGTCTGGGGTGGGCGATGGAAGAACTTTTTTTTATCCGCCAGGCCGAAGGGCTGAAACAGGGTTTCGACATGCTGGGGATCCCCGTGCGGTTGCTGTTCTGAACCATCGGCCGCCGAAGCCCCTGCCTTCCGGACGGCCAGGGAACCGCCGTGGCCCGTCAGGACGAGGCGACGAACCCGAGGGACGGATGGATCTGGGAAGAGCCGCTGGAGGTCGCAAGGCGGCCCGGGATTTCGGCATTGCGCCATTCCGGCCCGCGTCTGAACCCTCATTGCGCGTTATGGCGTAATGGTTCCGGAGGCATTGATGGTATAGGTGATGGCCGCCACCCCGGCGTCGTTATTCAGGGCGGTCAGATTGAAACCTGTCTGCGTGCCATCGGCGATCGTGAGGACCACACCCCGGGAGGCCTGAAAGCCGCTGGCCGACAGAACCGCGGCGTCGAACGTTCCGTCCGGATAGTCGGTAAAATAGGCCTGGGCCGCGGTGTATGCGTTCTTCAGGTCCGATCTGGACACCGCGTTGTAGCCTTTCGCCCTGTATACGCTGAATTGCGGAATCGCGATAGCGGCCAGGATTCCGATAATCGCGATGACGATCATGAGTTCGATCAGCGTGAACCCTTTCCGACTTTGCCCGTCACATCGTCGATACATGGCTCGCACCCACATGGATTTGCGCGCTGTTCCTTAAAGAGGTTCTCCGGGTCGCCTCCGCCCGGCTTTCATGACGCCGTCCGTCTCCTCAATCGTCCCTTCCCTCCGGCGCATTACAGATTTTGCAAGAGCGATGCCATATGCTCATAAAAAATGAACCCGTTGGATTTTTCATATTTATCATAATGCTTCCGCAATATTAAGATTCAACGGCTGTTCCCGCATCCCGACCGGAGGACCTTTCGAAATCCCTGCAGGCGCTATATTCACGGGTTTGAACTTGATAATGCCATGGTATGTCGTTCTGCCGGCCCGTGGACCTTGCAGATCCGGAGGCTGCTTCGAAGTTGCCCGGCGAGGATCGGACGCGTCCCGTCATGGCCGGGAAGCCTTAAGGGAGTTTCATGACCGATCGGACCCAGGTTACGGATTCATGGGTCATCGTCCATTTCCACCAGGGCAACGGCAAAGGCGGCGGCGCCCTCGCCGGCGCCCACGAGTCCCATTCCCTCGTTCGTTTTGGCTTTGACGCTCAGTCGCGTGGCGGCGATGCCCAGAACCCCGGCGATGTTCCGCGACATCGCCGGGAGATGGCCAGCCAGTTTCGGTTTTTCCAAAACAACCGTCGAATCCACGTTGCAGATCCGAGCGCCCCGGGCGTCGGCCAGTTCCCGCACCCGTTCCAGGAGGGTCAGGCTCGAAATGTCGCGATAGGCCGGATCCGTGTCCGGGAATTGCCGGCCGATATCTTTTTCGCCAATGGCGCCCAGAATCGCATCGCACACGGCATGGAGCAGGACGTCGGCATCGGAATGGCCCAGCAGCCCCTGATCGTGAGGGATTTCCACCCCGCCCAGCACCAGCCTTCTGCCCGCCGCGAGGCGATGGCTGTCATAGCCGAACCCGATCCTCATGGCCTTCTCCCCGAGATGATCCTCTCGGCCCGTTCCAGATCCTCAGGCGTCGTGATCTTGATGTTGTCCGCGTCGCCGGAGATCATCCGGACGGGCATCCCCGCGCGTTCGACCAGAGAAGCGTCGTCAGTGCCGTAGAAGCTGTCCCGGCCGGCCCTTTCGTAAGCGGCAAGGATCACCTCCCTGCGGAAGGCCTGCGGGGTCTGCGCAAGCCAGAGCCCTTCCCGGTCGACCGTCCTGACCACCCGACCCGCCGGGTCCACCTCCTTGACCGTATCCCGGACCTTGACCCCCACGGTCACGGCGCCGAACGCCCTGGCCGCGTCAACAACCCGCTCGATCAGCGGCCCGCCCACAAAAGGACGGACCCCGTCGTGGATCATGACGATCCCGTGATCCTCCCGCACCTGCGCCAGGGCGTTTCGCACGGAATCCTGACGCTCCTTCCCGCCGGCAATCACGGAAACGATTTTCGTGAAACCGGGTCCCTCCACCATCCCGCTTCTGGCCTCCGAAACGCTTTCGGCGGGAACAACCAGGATGATTTCATCGACCCAGGGGGAACGTTGAAAGGCATCGAGGGTATGCACAAGGATGGGAACGCCGGCCAGCGACAGGTACTGTTTGGGGACACCCCTCCCCATGCGCTGCCCCGTTCCTCCGGCCGGGATGATTGCCAACGTCTTCATGAAAAGCAGCCCTCAGAAAAGAAAGGCCCGGCGACTGCCTGTCACCGGGCCCGTGTGCCGCCGCTACTTCGCGCTGCCTGATCCGGGTTTTTTATCCGAAACCACCGCTTTCAGCTCGGAAAAGATCATCCGTCCCGCGGTGGTCTGCAGAACGCTCGTCACCAGGGCCTCCACCGTCATTCCCTGGTATTTCTGGGCATTGTCCACGATGATCATCGTCCCATCGTCCAGATAGGCCACCCCCTGCCCCGGTTCCTTCCCTTCCTTGATGATCTTGACGGTCATCTGTTCCCCCGGAAGGACAACCGGCTTCAGGGCATTGGCCAGTTCATTGACATTGAGGATCTTGATGCCCTGCAATTCGGCCACCTTGTTCAGGTTGAAATCGTTCGTAATGATTTTCCCGTTCGTCTTCTTGGCCAAGGCGACCAACTTGGCATCCACCCCCTTGATCTTCGGAAAGTCGTGGTCGACCACATCGATGTATATGTCGCTGCTGCGCTGCATCCGGTTGAGGATGTCCAGACCCCGCCGGCCGCGTGCCCGTTTCATCGAATCCGAGGAATCCGCTATGTACTGGAGTTCGTCAAGGACAAAGCGGGGAACCATGAGGTTGCCTTCCATGAAACCGGTATCGCAGATGTCAGCGATACGGCCGTCGATGATCACGCTGGTGTCCAGAATCCGGTAATCACAGAGCTCCTTGGCCGGCCCCCAGCCGAACAGGGAGACCTCCTCCACCTTTTTCGATCCGATGACGAGACCCAGATAACCCATGATGCCGGTCAGGAGGGTGTAGATCCATGGAACGACCTGCCTTTTTTCCATGATATTGCTGACGAAACTCAACCCGTACGCGAAAAGAAAAGCGATCAGGAGACCGACGATCATCCCGACCACGCCGCCCAAGATCACCCTCAGGGATACCTTACGGATGGTCTGTTCAATCCTGATGACGAACAACGCAATCAAGAAGCCTAAAAATAGTCCAATCAACCATTGCCACCAATGATTGTAACTGTGGTAACCGATCGAATACCCACTGATCGAGCAGGCCACGATCAACATCCCCTTCACAAGCATATCCAATCACCTCCTTTCTTCCCGATTTCGTGCAGTGCCGTCAGCGGTGTCCCCCAAGGATGCCAAAGGCATCAATCCGGCGTAACGTCATGGTTTCAGACAGAATCCCAGGACCATGGTCGATGCAGAACATCGCTGGGGACAAGCGGGCGGGCATCACTGCACGGTAAAGATCACCTTGAGATCCTCTTCAATCTTGGTCTCCGTTGCGTTGCTGGCCACGGAGATCTCCTTGACGAGGAGGTTCTTTGCCGTATCCATCATCTTTCTCTCCCCGAAGGAGAGATTCTTGTCGCTTTTCAGAATGAAGAGATCCCTGAGGACCCTCGCAATTTCAAAGACCGATCCCGTCTTGATCTTTTCCAGGTACTCGCGATACCGCTTGTTCCAAGTCTGTTTGTCGATCGTCACGTCCTTGTTCCGGAGAATCGCGTAGATCTTGGGGATATCCGTCTCCATGATGACCTCGCGCAATCCGACCGACTTGGCACTGCTCATGGGAATCATGATCCTCATGCCATTGCCCAGGATCTTCATGATGTAGAACGGTTGCTTGCTTCCTCCGATCTCCCGGTTTTCGATGGCCTCGATCACCCCGACCCCCTGTGCCGGATATACCGCCAAATCCCCTACCTTGAACATTGTTCCACCTGACCGTTTGTATTTTGAAGTTGTGAACATACCAGATTTCGGGACAATAGTCAAGATGATATGAGGGGATGGCCTCTTGATTCCACTGCGTTTTAGCGCCGGATCAGGCAGGTTTGGAGCGGCTCTTCCTCCCCAGGAGGGGCACCCCCCGGTCAACGGGGATTCCCGACCCCGTCAGGGGAGGAAGAAGAGGGGATTTCGGGCCTTGTTCCGGTGGCGGATCTCGAAATGGAGATAGGGTTCTTCGCCGCCCTCGCCCTTGCCGAGAAAGGCGATCCGGTCCCCCTTCTTGACCCGGATTTCCCGCTGGACGGTTCTGATCCCCAAGTGCGAATAGACGGTCGCATAGTGATCCTGATGCCGGATGATGACGGTTTCGCCGTAATCCTTGATCGGGGCCGAGAATTCCACAAAGCCGTCCGCGGCCGCCTTCACGGCCGTCCCTTCCCCCGCCGCGATTCGAATGCCGTTGTTGTTGGTCCGGTCCCGCTGGATCCCGAATTGCGATACGATCTTTCCCTGCACCGGCCAGACGAAACGTCTCTTGTCGAACCGCAACTGCTCCGTCTTGTCCGCCTGCTCTCGAGGCGCGACCTGCTGGAGGGACGGTTTGTCCGCATCCGGCTTTACGGTCGGGGCGGCTTGAGGATCCATCCGGTCGGTCTCGCTGGCGGCGGGCGCCTGCCGCTCTTTGGCCATCGCCTCTACCGGAGCCGGCTCCCTTCGCCTCTCCGGCACCGGCGCCGGCGCCGCCTCGGTTTCGGGTGGCTCCGTTTTGGAAAGGGGAGTCGGAGGCTTGACCGGTTCGCGAACCCCGGCCTGCTGGGACGGGGTCTGCGGCGTCGAGGGCCGGGCCGCGGTCATCACGTCGTCGACGATCTGGCTCGCATCCGGGATGAAGATCACGCTATCCACTTCGATCCGGCCGGGACTGTCGATATTGTTGATCTCGGCCAGTTCCTGAAGGTCGACACGGTAGGCCCGCGCGATGCTCGAAAGGGTCTCTCCGCTCTTCACGCGGTGATAGACCCCCCGGGGCCGGTCCCCCTTGACGGGATAACCCGAGCAGGAGAGCATCAGCAGGACGATCAGCAGCAATCCGAAAATTTTTCGCCGTGTCACACGGGATTCCAAAGCCACGGTCCAGGGCATGGTGTCGGTCAGTTTCCCCATCCGTGCTCCCCGATCAGATCCACGAAACGGCATCCCCCGAGGTCCTCCTGTTTCAGCTCCTCCGGATCATTAGAAAGGCGGGTCAGCTTCAAAAGGGACTGGGAGCTGCGGTTTCCTACCGGGATCACCATGCGGCCGCCGACGGTGAGTTGCTCGACGAGCAGCCTGGGCACGCGGGGGGCTCCAGCCGTCACCATAATCGCGTCAAAAGGGGATTCCTCTCGCCACCCGAAGGTTCCGTCGCCCACCCGGATGGCCACATTGAAATAGTCCATCGCTTCGAGGATCCGCCTCGCGCCGTTCGCGAGCGCAGCGATGCGATCGATGGAAAAGACCCGTTCCGCCAGTTCCGCGAGCACGGCCGTCTGATAACCGGAACCCGTTCCGACTTCGAGCACCCGTTCGCGTCCGGTCAATTCCATCGCCTCGGACATCAGGGCGACGATGTAAGGCTGCGAGATGGTCTGCTGCTGTCCGATGGGAAGGGGATTGTCGTTATAGGCCTGGTCCACCAGACCTTCATCCACGAAAAGGTGGCGGGGCACCTTTTCCATGGCCCTCAAAACCCGCTGATCCGAAACGCCTCTCGCCCGGATCTGGGCATCGACCATCTTCATCCTCTGTCTCAGAAATCGATCCGCCATTGTCCCCTTATTATCATCATGCGCCTGATTTCTCAAGCGCCAAGCTCCCGACGCGGTCAAAGGCTTTGCCCGATGTCAAGCCTCCGTCTTGTGCGTGACCTCCCGTTTGATCGCGTTCACCGTCTCCTCCAGCACCGGGAAACAGTTCTCCCGGAGATCGCCGGCCACGACAACGTACATGATGTCTTCCCCGACGCGCAGGGTTCCTTCCCGCACCTCGACCAGCACCTCCACAATCCCGGGACGCCTTTTCATCTCCGCGATGATCACGGCCAGCCGTTTGCGATCCGCCCTGACGGTCAGTTCCGTCACGGGCCTGCCATCCCGCGCCGTCCCTCGAACCACCCCGTTGTGGCAGAGGATCATCCCCACGTTCCGATAATCGGAACGCGCCTTGATCCTGCCGATCAGCTCCGTCAACTCCATCTTCGTCCTCCCAACACGATCTTTGAAAGTCCCCTTGACCCGCCGTTGGAACTGTGAGAAAAAACAGCATGCGGAAAAGGGTATCGACATCCAAGCCGGAAAGGGTCGGGGAGATCCTCCAGAATATTTTTAAAAAGAAAAACATCCCCCACCTGGCCGCGGACCGCCGCCTCATCGATCTCTGGCGGCAGGCCGTCGGTCCCGAGATCGCCGTCCGGACCCACCCCGAAACATTGAAACGGGGCTCCCTGTACGTTCGCGTCTCCGCGTCCGTCTGGATGCACCAGCTTCAATTCCTCAAGGAGGAGATCCTGCAAAAGATCAACAGCCTTCCGGACGGCCGGGAGATCCGCGGCCTTTTCTTCTCCATCGGCGAGATTCCGACCCCCCCTCCCGAGGCGGTCCGTGCGACGCATTCCGTCCCGGTCGCAGAATTGGGGAGCCGCGACCGGGAGATGCTGCGCCGGAGCCTCAAGGCGATCGGTGATCCCGAACTCCGGGAGATCCTGAAACGGGTCATGACCCGTGAAATCAGCACCCGCCGTGCGCAGGAAAATCGGAAAGGGCCCTGAAGATCCCCTCCATGTCCGGTGAGTATCCGCCCTCCTTGCAATGGATGTACAGCGGAGGCAGAACCTTCAAATCCTCCCTGCCCCCCTTCACCCCCTCAACGAGCACAAATGCCCCCGGACTGTCGGGGTCGGAATGGACCATCCTGATCCGTTTGGGCTCGATCCGGAAATCGCGCATGCGGCAGAGCAGTTGGACCGCCCTTGCGGCGGGATAGATGGCGTACGCCCGTCCCTCCGGCCGGAGCGCGTAAACCGCGGCGGCGATAAAATCACCCGCCGTGGCGGCGATCTCATGCCGGGCAACGGCCTTTTCGGTGTCCGGATTCATCCGCCCCGAACGGAGGCGCCGATACGGGGGATTGAAAACGGCGACGGAAAAGGATTGGGGCCCGCACCAGGACTCAGGCTGGCGGACATCCCCCTTGCGGATCTCGACGCACCCGTCAAGGCCGTTGAGCGCGACATTGCGCCTTGCCATGTCGACGAGCCCGTCCTGGATATCGATCCCGAGGACCCTCCTGCAGATGAATCGCTTCGCCAGCACCAGCGCGACGATCCCCGACCCCGTTCCCAGGTCGACGAGCTCCTCCCCTTCCCTCAGGACGGCGAAGTGGGCCAGCAGGAGCGCATCGACCGAGAAACGGTAGCCGCGCTTCTTCTGGATCATCCGAAGCCGGCCGCCGAGAATCCCATCCACCGTCTCCTCTTCCCGCGGGTTCCCCTCCTGGTCCATGATACTCCTGCAGGCAGCGATCGCCGAAATCCGCCATTCCGGGCGCGCGGTATGACGCGGCGGGGAGCCGCCGCACAACGGCAGATGAAGGTTTAAACATCCGCCAAAAGATGGACAAACAGGCCGCTCAGGAGTTTCGGCTCGAACCAGGTGGACTTCGGCGGCATCACCTTGCCCTGGTCCGCAACGGCCATCATCTGCTGTACCGTGGGGGGATAGAGAGAAAAGGCCACCGCATAGCCCGCATGGTCGACGAGCCGCTCCAGTTCCGCCATGCCCCGTATCCCGCCGATGAAATCGATCCGCGGATCCTTTCGAACGTCTTGAATCCCGAGAACCGGTCCGATGAGATGATCCTGAAGCAGCGAGACGTCCAGACCGGCCACGGGATCGTCGTCACGCAGAATCTCGGGCCGGGCCCTCAGACCGTACCACCTCCCCCGCAGATACATCCCGAAGTCATGGAGCCTCCGCGGGGATTTTTCCCCATACGGGTCCGTGACGACGAACCGCTCGCGGACACGTTCCAGAAAGGCCTCCGGCGTCAGCCCCTTCAGATCCCTTACGACCCGGTTGTAATCCAGGATATGCAGCTGGTCATGGGGAAACAGAACCCCCAGCATGAAGCGGTGTTCCTCCCCTCCGCCGCCGGGATTGCGGGCGTCACGGATCCGGGAAACCGCCGCGGCCGCGGCGGCCCGGTGGTGGCCGTCGGCAATGTAAACGGCCTCGATGGTCGCGAAACCCTCGGCCACCTCTCGGACCTCCCCGGGATCTGCTATGGTCCAAACCGTGTGCTGAACACCGTCATCAGCCCTGAAATCATATTCGGGGTTTCGTTCGGCCACCCGCGTCGCCAGGCGGTCGATCATCTGCTTTCCCCGATAGGTGAGAAAAATCGGACCGGTCTGCGCCCCTGCGGTATCGATGTGAAGGGTTCTCTCCCGCTCCTTGTCCTCCCGCGTATGTTCGTGCCTCAAGATCCGGCCGGTCTCATACTCGGAGACGCTGACGCAGGCGACAATCCCGGTCTGGGTCCGCTCCCCCATCCGCAGCCGGTAGAGATAGAACGCATCGGATGCTTCCCGGACCATGATCCCCCGGTGGACCATCTCCCGGAGATTTGCCCCGGCCCGTTCATAAATCCGGAGGTCATCCACGCCCGACGCGTCGGGAAGATCGATCTCCGATTTCTCCACGTGAAGAAAACTGAAGGGATTGTCGAGAACCCGCTCCCGCGCCTCCTCGACGTTCAGAACATCGTAGGGCGGGGCGGCCACCTGGCGGACATGCGGCTTTGCGGGCCTCAGTGCGCGGAACGGAACGACTCTGGACATGGGGTTTGCCCTTTCCGAGACGGCCGGGCGGGCTCTTCGAAAAGCGACGGAAAGCCCGGGCGACTGGACGCCTCGATCCATTTTTTATTTGCAAACTCCTATCACGCCGGGTTAAGGAAAGCAACGGCAAAGGCCCTTGGAACCCACGCACGGAATGCAGGGGCAAATCCGCCGGACAGGATGGGCATACGGTCTCTTGAGCCGCGGTTCAGAAAGGGGGGGACGGAATGGGAAAGGTCGTACGCGCTTTCATTCACGGCCTCGACAGCAGCAGCCGGGGAACCAAAGGCGCCTTCTTCCGGGAACGTTACCCCGGGATGATCCTGGAAGACTACGCCGGGCCGCTGGAAGCGAGGATGGACAAGCTCGGCAGGGATCTCGCCGGCAGGGACAACCTGATCCTCGTCGGCTCCAGCTACGGGGGGCTGATGGCGGCGCTCTTTGCCTGCGGCAACGAAAGCCGCATCCGGCGCCTCATCCTGCTGGCGCCGGCGCTCGGCCTTGCCGATTTCGGCGGCTGTCCCGGTCCGCTGAAGATTCCGGTCACCCTTTACCATGGGCGTTTCGACGATGTGGTCCCCCTGGAGCCGACCTTCGGGATCGCATCCAAGCTGTTCGCAAACCTGGACCACCACAGCGTGGACGACGATCACGACCTCCACCGGATCTTTCCGCACCTGGACTGGGACGGTTTGCTGGAAATCCCAAACAAAGCATTTTCTTGACAAAAAGAGGGGCATCCCTTAGCATCAGCCGAAATTTCAGGAGATGAGCCGCCCCATGTATTCACGAAAAGTGGTCATCCGCTATCCGGCCGAATTCGCGGACAAGCCCATCATCTATGAGCTCGTCAAACGGTACGACCTGCTGCTGAACATCCTCAAGGCACGGATCTTCCCCCGGCGCGAAGGGGTGCTCGTTCTCGAACTGAGCGGCGACAAGGAGAAATTCGACAGCGGCATCCGCTACCTGAAGGGGCTGGGGCTCAATGTAGAACCCCTCTCCAAAAGCGTCAGCCAAAATGCGGACAAGTGCGTTCACTGCGGGGCCTGCACGGCCTTCTGCCCGACCGGCTCCCTCTATTTCGACCGCGATACCTGGAAGGTCCTTTTCGAGCCGGAGCGCTGCAACGGTTGCGAGCTCTGCGTCTCGGCCTGCCCGGCCCGGGCCATGGAGGTCAACCTCTTCTGAGATCTCTCATGGTCACACGCTTCCCCTGACTTTCGTGAAGGGTCCATCTGTGACCCTCAAAACATCTTATGGCGAACCCCCCGCTTCCCTTAGCTGAAGGGAAGACCAGATTCTCTCTCTTTCCCTGCCGGCTGCATACGATATCCTTACTTCCTCCGCATCAAGTCCACCCTATAGCACCCTATGGCACAGGGCTTCGCAACCCTACCGTCCCATCAGGAGGGATTTGAGCTCCTGCATCTCCGCCTTCAAGCCGGCCAGTTCCGCCTGATGGGACGCCCTCAGGCCGGCCAACTCAACCCGTTGCTCCATTTGCAGCCTGGCCAGTTCACTCTGCTGCGCTTGGAGAGTTGCCTCCAGGAGACCCCGCTCCCGCTCCTGTTCCTTCACGGCCTCCACGAGCACCCCGACGAGACTGTCATAATTGATGCCCATCGCGGTCCCGCCCTCGTGGGAGACCACCTCCGGAACCACCCCCTCGACCTCCTCCGCGATCAGACCCA
>CAZWTL010000024.1:0-40135 GCA_964637025.1 uncultured Syntrophaceae bacterium
TTTAGGATCCAGCCCGCCTGAGCGGATAGGGGTTCAACTCCCCTCTCTCGCACCAGTCTGATCATGATCCGATTGAGCGATATTTGGAAAAAGGAGCCTGCACCGTGAACGACATCAGCGATACCGTCAAAATTGAAGACATCAGCACCGTTAAAAAGAAGTTATCGTTCGATATTCCCTGGGAGGATGTCAAAATTGCGTTGGATTCCGCTTACCGGAAAGTGGGCCGGAAAGCCAAAGTCAAAGGATTCAGAACGGGCAAGATTCCGAGAACGATACTCGAGAAGCATTATCATGAAGAGGCAGAGGAAGAAGCCGTATCCAGTCTTGTAAACCGATACTACTGGGAAGTGCTTCACCAGAAGAAGATTTCCGCCGTGATGCAGCCGGAAATCAAGCAGGAAGGCATCACGGTGGAGAAAAATTTTACCTTTTCGGCCACGGTCGAGGTGGAACCTGCCATCGAACCCACGGATTACATCGGGCTTGAACTGGAAAAAGAAGAGCCGATAGTGACCACGGAGGATCTTGAGGCCAGGATGCAGGAAATTCGACAGATGTTTGCGACCATGGAAGAGGTCGTTGAAGATCGGGGAATCGTTGCGGGCGACTTCGTCACCCTCGATTTTTCAGGAATGACGGACGGCAAGGCGCTCAAGGAACTGAGTTCAGAAAATTATCTGCTTGAAATCGGTGCTCATACCTTCGTTCCCGGTTTCGAGGAGCAGGTTGTCGGAATGAAGAAGGGTGAAACAAAATCCATATCCGTTCGTTTCCCGGAACAATACCATGCAGCGCATCTCGCCGGGAAGGATGTTGAGTTTTCCGTCTCGGTTAAGGGAATAAGGATCAAAAAGCTTCCCGAAATCGATGAACAGTTCATCAAGAATTTCGATAAGTATGAGTCTTTGGACGCCCTCCGTGAAGATGTCCGGAAGAATCTGGAAGAGGAAAAGAAACGGAAGATCGAAGCGGCTTTCGAGAGGCAAATCAGCGACCGACTGCTGGACAAGAATTTCTTCGAGGTCCCCGATTCTTTCGTCGAGCGCCAGATTTATTACATGATGTCCGACACACAGCGAAGAATGGCGGCTGGCGGTATGGATCCTCAAAAGGCGGCCGAATTCAGTTTCAAACTGCGTGACCAGTTCCGGGAGCAGGCGATCAGAATCGTCAGGACATCGCTTCTGATCCAGGGGATTGCCGCCAAAGAAAACCTGACTGTAGGGGACGAAGAGGTGGACAACGAAATCAGGGAAATTGCCAGGAGAAGGGCTCAAGATTACGAAACATTGCGCAAATCTCTGGCAAAAGAAGAACGGATCGACGACATTCGCGGCGAGATTTTAAACCGCAAGACTTATGAGTTCCTGGAGGCCAAGGCCAAGGTTCGGATCGTCAGGCATCAGGAGAACGACATGCCGAAGGAGGAAAAATGAGTCTGATCCCTATGGTGGTCGAGCAGGACGGCAGGGGGGAGAGGGCGTTCGATATCTATTCCCGGCTTCTCAAGGATCGCATCATCTTCCTTGGCACGGCCATTGATGATGAGGTGGCGAATCTCGTCATCGCGCAGATGCTCTATCTCGAGTCTGACAATCCCGACAAGGAAATTTATTTCTATTTGAATACGCCGGGCGGGCATGTAAGTTCCGGAATGGCGATTTATGATACGATGCAATACATCAAGCCGGCAGTCTGTACCGTTTGCATGGGACAGGCGGCAAGCATGGGTGCACTGCTTCTGGCGGCCGGTCACAAGGGGAAGAGATTCGCACTACCCCATTCCCGGATCTTGATCCATCAACCTTTGGGGGGGTTCCAGGGACAGGCGACGGATATCGATATCCAGGCGCGCGAAATCCTGCGTTTAAAGGATGATCTGAATCGAATCCTGGCGGATCTGACAGGACAAGCTTTGGAAAAGGTTACAGCCGATACGGAACGGGATTATTACATGACCTGTGAACAGGCCAAGCAATATGGCATTATTGATGAGACAATCATCCATCGAATCTCTTGATTGACGGGGACAATTGAATGGTCAGAAAAGGAAGAGAACCTCAGAACGGCAGGAGCCTGCTTACATGTTCCTTCTGTGGCAAGAACCAGAACGAGGTCAGAAAACTCATTGCCGGCCCTACAGCGCACATTTGTGACGAGTGCATCGAACTCTGCCGATGCATCGTGGAAGAAGAGGGTAAAATTCCCCCTATGGAGGAGTTCTCCAAGGGGATTCCGGAGCCGAAGAACATCAAGAAATTTCTTGATCAATATGTCATCGGTCAGGAACGAACCAAAAAGGTTCTATCCGTGGCGGTCTACAACCACTATCGTCGTTTGTTTTCCCGCGTCGATATGGACGGGGTCGATATCCACAAGAGCAATATCCTCCTGATCGGACCGACGGGATCGGGAAAGACATTGCTCGCGAAAACGCTTGCCCGGATGTTGAATGTGCCTTTTACGATCGCCGATGCGACCACGCTGACCGAGGCGGGTTATGTCGGAGAGGATGTGGAGAACATCATTCTGAGCCTTTTACAGAATGCCGATTACGATGTCGATAAGGCATCCAGGGGCATTGTGTACATCGACGAAATCGACAAGATCGCAAAAAAAACGGGCAATCCTTCGATTACTCGGGATGTCTCTGGAGAAGGGGTGCAGCAGGCCCTTTTGAAGATCATAGAGGGAACAACAGCCAACATCCCCCCCAAGGGAGGGAGAAAACACCCCCAGCAGGAATTCATCCAGGTTGACACGACCAACATCTTATTCATATGCGGCGGGGCGTTCAACGATCTGGACGGCATTATCGCCCGGCGGATCGGCTTCAACGCCATGGGCTTCGGGGCTGAAATACGCAGCAAGGACAGCAAAAAGGCGGATCAATTGCTTCAGGAGGTTCGGCCGGAGGACCTGCTCAAATATGGATTGATTCCGGAGTTCATAGGAAGGCTGCCCGTGGTTACGTCCCTGAGCGAACTGTCTCAGGAGGAGCTGATTCGTATTCTGATGGAGCCCAAGGACGCCATCGTCCGGCAGTATCAAAAACTGTTCGAGTTGGAAGGGGTCAAACTGAAATTCACGGAAGGCGCACTTCGCGCCATTGCGACCCTTTCGGCCGAAAGGAAATCAGGTGCAAGGGGCCTGCGCGCCATTCTGGAAAATACAATGCTTGATATCATGTACGAACTGCCGTCCAGGCCTGACGTTAAGGAGTGTGTCATCAGCGAGGAGGTCGTGATGAACAAGGAAAAACCGATCCTCCTTTTCGAAAATAAGTCCGAGACAGCTTGATATTGATAACGGGATGATAAAATGATGTCAGATCTTACAGCCTGCAGGGAAGGGGGATCGGGAACGATGGATATCCCCCTCCTGCCCCTTCGTGATGTAGTCGTTTTCCCCCATATGATCGTACCGTTGTTTGTCGGCAGGGAGCGGTCGATCGCAGCGCTGGAGTCCGCCATGAAGGACGAGAAAGAAATCTTCATGGTTGCCCAAAAAAGCGCACAGAAGGATGATCCTTCCGAAGACGAAATATTCCGTATCGGAACGATCGGCATCATCATCCAATTGCTGCGCCTTCCCGATGGAACAGTCAAAGTTTTGGTTGAGGGGAAAAAGCGGGGGCTCATCCGGGAATACCTTCCCTGTGAAGAGTATTTCCTGGTCCGTGTCAATGAACTCGCAGAGATCGGCAATGCGAGTGATGTCAAAATTGAAGCCCTGATGAGAAATATACGGGAGTCATTTGAAACCTATGCAAAAATGACCAAGAAAGTCCACCTGGAAATGGTGGGCACCATTGCTTCGATCGATGATGCCTCGAAGCTTGCCGATGTCGTCATATCGCAGGTCAATGCCAAGCTGGAAGACAAACAGAAGATTCTCGAAATCTGCGACGTCTCTGAACGAATGGAGGCAATTTATGAACTGATGCTCTCGGAGATCGAAATCCTTCAAGTTGAAGAGAAGATCAAGAGACGGGTCAAGAAACAGATGGATAAGACCCAGAAGGACTACTATCTCAACGAACAAATGCGGGCCATCCAGAAGGAGATGGGCGAAAAGGATGATTTCCGAAACGAAATTGCAGAACTGGAAAAAAGACTCAAACAGAAAAAACTTTCGGAAGAAGCCCACAAGAAGGTCAAACAGGAAATCAAGAAAATGCAGATGATGGCGCCGATGTCCGCCGAGGCGACGGTAGTCCGAAATTATATAGACTGGCTTCTCGATATGCCTTGGTCCGAACAGACGGAAAACAGATACACCCTTCGGGAATCCGAGGCCATGCTGGAGGAAGACCATTACGGTCTGAAACAGGTCAAGGAGCGGATCATCGAATATCTCGCCGTTCAGACCCTTGTGAAGAAGAACAAGGGACCCATCCTCTGCCTGGTCGGACCTCCTGGTGTCGGCAAGACATCCATTGCAAAATCTGTGGCCCGCGCCACCAATCGTAAATTCGTGCGCCTCTCTCTCGGCGGTGTCAGGGATGAGGCTGAGATCCGCGGCCATCGACGGACCTATATCGGGGCCATGCCGGGCAAAATCATTCAACTTCTGAAGAAGGCTGGAACGAACAATCCCGTCTTCTGTTTGGACGAAGTGGACAAGTTGAGCTCTGATTTCAGAGGGGATCCGTCGTCGGCCCTCCTGGAGGTGCTTGACCCGGAACAGAATTGCGCCTTCAACGACAATTATCTGGAAGTGGACTACGATCTCTCTGATATTATGTTCATTACCACGGCCAATGTTTTGCAGACCATACCCGTTCCACTGCAGGACCGCATGGAGGTCATCCGTCTGGCCGGATATACGGAACCTGAGAAGCTTAATATCGCCAAGCGGTTTCTTGTCCCCAAGGAGATGGAGGCAAACGGATTGAAGGGCGACAGCGTTGTTTTTACTGATGGGGCATTGCTCACCATCATCCGTCAGTATACGCGGGAAGCCGGGGTCAGAAACCTGGAGCGTGAGATTGCCGGCGTCTGCCGTAAGGTCGCTCGGAAGATCGTGAACGACGGAGGCAACAAGCGAATACGGATCGCGTCGAAATCCATCCCAGGCTACTTGGGCGTGCCGAAGTTCCGCCACGGAGAGACTGAAGGCCGCGATCAAGTTGGACTTGCGATAGGCCTTGCCTGGACTGAGGTAGGTGGGGAACTGCTGGTCATTGAAGTTTCGACCATGCAGGGGACGGGGAAAATGACCTTGACCGGCAAACTGGGCGACGTGATGCAGGAATCGGCACAGGCTGCCCTGACATATGTGCGGGCGAGAGCGGGCCAGTTTGGATTGCCCGAAAGCTTTTACAAGGAGATGGATCTTCACGTTCATGTCCCCGAAGGGGCGATCCCCAAGGACGGGCCATCCGCAGGCATAGCGATCGCGACATCCATTGCCTCTGCCTTCAGTCGAAGGAAAGTGAGAGGGGACTTAGCCATGACGGGCGAGATTACCCTGCGTGGCAGGGTATTGCCGATTGGCGGCTTGAAGGAAAAGTTACTGGCGGCCCATCGGGGGAACATTCGGACAGTGATCATACCCAAGGACAATGAAAAGGATCTGACAGATGTTCCAGCCAACGTGTCGAGGAATCTGGAGGTGATTCTGGTCGAACATGTGGATGACGTACTGAAGCACGCGCTTCTTCCAGAAGGAGAAACGAATATTAACCCTTGACAACGGCAGCAATCGCTGTTAGATACCTCGCGAAAATGAAAATGATCCGGGGGCGGGTAGCTCAGCTGGGAGAGCGCCACGCTTACACCGTGGAAGTCACAGGTTCAAGTCCTGTTCCGCCTACCATGGAAATAGGTGAAGCCTGAAAGCTGGCCCGTTCCCAGGCTCAGGGAACCACCGGATCCGACTTTAACAAGAGACATATTCGGGGTCGTAGTTAAGCTGGTTATAACGCCGGCCTGTCACGCCGGAGGCCGTGGGTTCAAGTCCCATCGACCCCGCCAGATGCAAAAGGGGGTTGACCAACCATGGTCAACCCCCTTTTGCTCCAGACGATCTGTTATAACATTTATCCATGCATGGCTCCCCGGAAGGCTCTGTGAATCTCGAACGCGTTGCGGACAGCGGAAAGGCGATGTCGTCCCGCAGTTGCCTGGGGACAGTCTAGTGTAATCGACAGCGATGAGATTCCATGTAGCACCGATGCACTTGAAACCCTTTTCGCGCTGGGCAATGGCCTCATTGTCCGGCCTGTTGCTGTTTCTCTCGTTTCCTAAATTCGGCAATGGACTTGTGGCATGGGTGGCCCTGATTCCTCTGCTGTTGTCTCTGGAAGGTGCAAAACCGGCTGAGGGATTTAAAACCGGTTTTCTTGCCGGACTGATAGCCCATGCGGGAACACTGTACTGGATTGCGTACGTCGTGGTGCAATACGGCTACCTGCCCGTATATGTCGGTGTTGCAGCAACCTTGCTTCTTGCCGCCTACCTCAGCCTCTACACGGCATGCTTTGCTATAGGAGTCGTTCTCCTAAGGCCACAGGGAGCGGCGGGCTTTGTTGTACCGCCTTTGATATGGACTGTCCTTGAATTCGGCCGTTCGCACCTTCTAACCGGATTCCCATGGAACAATTTGGCACATTCCCAGTATCTCTTCGGTAACATCATTCAAATCGCGGATGTGACCGGAACCTACGGTATCACGTTCGCAATCGTTATGGTCAATACCATTCTTGGTACCGTTCTGGCATCTTGTTCATCACAGAGGAGCAATCTGTGCGTGTCAGGGATCGTGATCGCCTCTTTGACGCTGATGATCACCGGTGTGTATGGTCATTATCGAACAGGCGAAATCCGTGAAAAGATGAAAGAGGCATCCGCCATCGAGGTTTCCCTGGTTCAGGGGAATATCGATCAGAATATCAAATGGGATAAACGCTATCAGGCCGAGACGCTGAATATCTACCGAAACCTAACACTGAAATCCCTTCCATCCCCGGGCGGCATCATTCTCTGGCCGGAAACGGCGGCGCCGTTCTACTTTGAGCAGCCCGGTACGCTCAGGGATTCAATGATTGATCTAGTCAGAGCAGCCGGTCGCTCGCTGCTTTTCGGCAGCCCGTACTTTGAAGAGAGGGACGGGAATCTCACCTTCATGAACAGCGCTTACCTGATCCGACAGGATGGAACGGTAGGAGGTCGATATGACAAGGTGCATCTCGTCCCTTACGGGGAATATGTCCCTCTGCGAACGTTGTTTCCTTTCTTCAGTAAAATGGTCGCCGGGATTGGTGATTTCCAGCCGGGGAAGGGGTACGAATCCCTCTCAGGCGATGGATACCGTTTCGGTGTGCTGATTTGTTATGAAGCGATATTTCCTGAAGGCGCCAGAAATTATAAGCGAGGCGGAGCAGATCTTCTGGTCAATATGACCAACGACGCTTGGTTTGGCCTGACCTCCGCACCTTACCAGCATCTTGCGATGACGGTCTTCCGGGCCGTGGAAAACCGACTATACCTGGCTCGGGTCGCAAATACCGGGATCAGCGCAGTCGTTGATCCATTGGGAAAAATATTGATCCAAACGGATCTTTTTGAAAGAACCGTCAAACAATGTGGGGTAAAATTTATTGACGAGAAGACCATTTATGCTGCATATGGAGATGTATTCGTTTATCTGTGTGCAACGGCATTGGGCCTTTACTTTTTAATCGAATTCAGGAGGAGAAGAAATGTTGGAAGGAATACGTGAAGCTTTGAGCGACCTGGTCCGGAGAAACGAATATTTAGGGGAGTGTCTTTGACATCCCTGAAAAGGAATTGCGCATCCGGGAACTGGAAAAAGAATCCCTGAAAGACGGTTTATGGAACGATCCTGAAAAGGCCAGCGGAGTTCTCAGGGAAAAAAGCCAATTGGCAGATGTGGTCGAGCAATGGAAAAAACAAAAAAGCAGCCTGGAAGATCTGGGGATCCTGGCGGAAATGGCCGTGGAGGAAAAAGATGACCAGGCCCAGGAAGAGATCCGGGACGAGTTGAAAAGGATCGACACAGCCATCCGGCAGGATGAATTGAAATTGATGCTGAGTTCCGAACAGGATTCCATGAATGCGATTCTTTCCATTCATGCGGGTGCAGGGGGAACGGAGGCACAGGATTGGGCGGAGATGCTTTTGCGGATGTACCTGCGCTGGGCGGAGCGAAAAGGATTTGCGACTACGATTATCGATTATTTGCCCGGTGACGAAGCCGGCATCAAGAGTGCGACTTGGACGCTCCGGGGGGAATACGCTTATGGTTACGCGAAAGCGGAAATCGGTATTCACCGCCTGGTAAGGATATCGCCTTTCGATGCCGGAGCACGTCGCCATACGTCATTTGCGTCAGTCTTCGTTTATCCTGAGGTCGACGACAGAATTGTGGTTGAGATCGATGAGAAGGATCTGCGCATCGACACTTATAGATCCACTGGAGCAGGTGGACAACACGTAAACAAGACGGATTCTGCGGTTCGGATTACTCATTTGCCGACAGGCATCGTCGTCCAGTGCCAGAACGAACGTTCACAGCACAAAAACAAGGCAATGGCCATGAAATATCTCCGCTCCCGTCTGTACGAGATGAAGCTGAGGGAACAGAATGAAAAGCTTCAGGAGGTTAACAAGACCAAAAAGGATATTGCCTGGGGAAGCCAGATTCGATCCTATGTCTTGCATCCTTATAAAATGGTGAAAGATCATCGAACGAACCTTGAGACTGGAAACGTGAACCGGGTTCTGGATGGCGATATCGACGATTTCATAGAGGCGTATTTGATGCATTAGCGTTTGGGTGAAATCGAAAAATATGGTATAGAGCCGCCGTGTGCCAAGGATCGGTGTCATCACATCAGCGAGAGTAGTCCTGAATGAAGAAAAATTTCACGATTGAAGTGACGTGGGACGGGGTGGGATCGGTGATGCACGGAGCTATGATGTCCATGATTCTGTTGATCATCATGACCGTATGCATGGGATGTCCGATTGCGTCTGGTGCTGCATTCGACCAAACCGCATTGAACAGTCCGAACGCTTCGTCTGTGCAAAATGCCGCACCTGCGGATATATTTTCGTCGAAACCCTTGGAATCATCCCTGGATCAGGCCGTTTCCCAAAATGCAATTCAATTTGCAGGACATGAGAAAACCGTGCCGCCTGACTCTTCCTCAAAGGATGCATCCCCGCTGTCACTGGCACAGCCTCATTCGAAAGGGGAAACGACCACAAAGACTTCCGATCCTGCCAAAATGCCCCTGTCGGGTGCCGTGTCGCCGCAGACGCTAAAGAATGAGACGGTGAATAACGACGCCGCGCCTAATCCATCGAAAATTGAACCTGGCGAGGCGCGCAATCAAAACGCGGAGGAGACGGAAGGCGAAATCATGGAAGAGGCCCTCCTGTTGCTTGACGAATCCCATAAATATTGGGTGAAAGGCGAAATGGAGGATGCGCTCAACATGTTGGATCAGGCATACGCACTGCTGATCGACACCAATGGAAATTCCGATATTGCGCGTCAGAAAGACGACCTGCGACTCATGATATCCAAGAGGATATTGGCTATCTACAGTTCGCTCCAATCTACCACAGCGGGAACTCGGGGAGAGATCCCCATCATCACCAACGAGGACGTCGAGAAGGAGATCCGGAATTTTCAGACCGTCGAACGTGATTTTTTTATCTCCTCTTATCAGCGTTCAACGATTTATCGACCGGTAATTTTGCGGGAGCTTCGGAAGGCCGGGTTGCCGGAAGAACTTTCATGGCTGCCTCTCGTCGAAAGCGGCTTTAAAATCAATGCGCTTTCACCTGCGAGGGCTCTGGGGTTGTGGCAGTTCATCCCTTCGACCGGTTATAAATACGGTCTGAATCGGGACGACTGGGTGGACGAACGTATGGACGTTGAGAAGTCGACGCGGGCGGCGATTGATTATTTCAAGGATCTGCACGAAATGTTCGGTGATTGGCTCACGGTTCTGGCCGCATATAATTGCGGTGAAGGTCGAGTCATGCGGACCATCGCTGCGCAACATATCAACTACCTGGACCGGTTCTGGGACCTCTATCAGAAACTGCCCTACGAAACGGCGCGTTATGTTCCCCGTTTTCTGGCCACGCTGCTCGTGGTCAGAAATCCGCAGCAGTACGGGATGGATCTTGGATCTGGAGACCTCAAAACGGAGATCGTCTCATATGAGACGGTTCAAACGGATCGATGCATGCGTTTGTGTGATATTGCCCAGAAGCTGGAAGCGTCGGAGGAGACCCTATCCGTACTGAACGCTGAACTGCGGCATCGGATGACCCCGGATCGCCCATATCCGTTGAAGCTGCCGATCGAGAAGGTGGAAACGCTCCTCAGCGTGATTGCTGAAATTCCTGGGGTGGAGAAGCCGCGCGGTTCTTTACGCGCGTCCAATGGAAGGTACGTCAAACACAAGATCAGGCGGGGAGAGACCCTAAGTTCCATTGCAAAGAAATACAATACATCGGTTTCCGCGATTCGATCGGCAAATCATTTGTCGAAGAACCGTTTGGTTGCTGGACACAGATTGAATATACCTGTGCGGATGGCGAAAGGCCCTGCAGCGGATAAAAAGAAGATTCGGACAGAAAATGTTACCGTGTATCAAGTTCAGAAAGGGGATACCCTTTCAACCCTTTCAAGAACATATCGTATCTCCGTCGAGGAAATGCGAAGAATCAATCAACTTCAGGATGACACTCTGCAAATCGGTCAGGTGCTACGGTTTACGGGCATCGGTCGCGACGGAAAGACAAACCTCCAGGAAACGTCGAATGGCAGCGCATCCGACTCAAAATCTTCGAAACAATATACGGTAAAAAAGGGCGACAGCCTGGATAGGATCGCACGGGCCAACAACATCCCGTTGGAAAATCTTTTAACGCTGAACCGTATGGCGAAGACAGATCATATCTATCCGGGACAGGTGATTCTTCTCCAGTGAACGGTTGCTTTACTCGAGATCGTAATGCCTTAGCATGTAAAAAAGTTCTCGCTCCCGTTGTTGCATCATCGTTGTTTCTCTTGCCTCCCCGTTTTCATGATCGTAACCCATGAGATGAAGGAGGCCGTGAATCAGGAGAAACTCAACTTCATCCATAATATCGAAATTTTCGGCCCGCGCGTCACGGGCAGCCGTTTCAATCGACAAAACGATGTCCCCAAGCATTTCCGGGTGGATATCATCAAGAGCCCCTCCTTTCATGGGAAAAGAAATCACATTGGTGGGGCGATCCCTGTCAAGGTAATCCCTGTTGGTCTCACGAATCTGATCGTCATCGACTAGGAAAACGCCCAGATCAACTTCTCCACACTCCAGTTCCCTCAGAAGCCGCTTCAGGCTTCTGCGGAGCCTCTGGACGTCGATCTTTTCTTTTTTTTGTCGGTTCTGAATGGAGATGGACATAACTCGCCTATGCAATCCTTCGATTCCACTATAACCTCTTCGCTCCATTGATCTTGCGCCTGTCGATCTTCCCCGAATGACCATCCCTGTGATCGTAGGCGCGGATCACTTCCTGAACGAGGGGATGCCGTACGACATCCAACTCAGAGAAGTGTATGAAACGAATACCCTTGGTCCCGCTGAGGAGCTGCTCTGCTTCGACGAGTCCGGATACTTTATCGACCGGCAAATCGATTTGAGTGACATCTCCGGTTATGACGGCTTTGGATCCGTATCCCAGCCTCGTCAGAAACATCTTCATTTGCTCCGAGGTGGTATTCTGTGCCTCGTCCAGGATAACGAAGGAGTCGTTCAGGGTTCTCCCTCTCATGAAGGCCAGTGGCGCCACTTCAATGATCCCCTTGTGAATTAGGGACGAGGCACGTTCAAAATCAAGCATATCGAAAAGGGCGTCATACAGCGGCCGAAGATATGGGTTGACCTTTTCGGCAAGATCACCCGGTAGAAAACCGAGTTTCTCTCCGGCTTCGACAGCAGGTCTGGCCAGCGCAATACGGTTCACCTTTTTATCCACCAGCGCGGCAACAGCCATAGCCATGGCAAGGTAGGTCTTCCCGGTTCCCGCCGGCCCGATGCTGAAGACCATGTCAGCGTTACGGATCGCATCGATATAGAGTTTCTGAGCGATGCTCTTTGGAGAGATAATCCTCTTCTGAGACGAAATGAAGACAGTGTCTAAAAAAATCTGTTCGAGAAGCGCATTTGCGTCTTCCGACAGGATTCGATGGGCGTGTTCGATGTCCGCAGGAAAAAGAGGATAACCTCTTTTCGAAATATCATAGAGTTGGAGCAAAAGATTGCGACTGTGCAAGACCGCGATGCGATCACCGCTGATGGATATCACGTTGCCCCTGATGGACAGGCTGACCGACGCGAGTTTTTCGAGCAGTTTGATGTTTCGGTCCTGCTCGCCACAAAGGTTTCGGAGGATTTCGTTGTTGGTAAAATCGATCTTTTCGGTGAAGCAGGCGTTAATCTTGGGATTCAAATCTTGCCATCCTATAGATCATTTTTTGTGGAGACCCAGCGATCGTGACAAGCTTAGAATAAAGCTTCATTGATTCGCACGACCTTGTTGAAGGTTCTCAAAATGTCTTGATAAACCTCTTCGTTACCGATGATGAGGATGAGTTCCCCGTCCGGGCGAACATACCTTGCCGCGGCATCCCGGATGTTTCCCACGCTGACATTCCCAATCTTGGAGCGATAGTTGTTCAGAAAATCGTCGGGTAGACCATTGAATTCAATCATCAGGCTCTGCAATGCGACCTGTTCGGCGGACGTGAATGAAAAAATGAAACTATTGAGGATTGCCTGTTTTGCCCTGTCGAGTTCCTCAGGAGCGACGTTCTTTTCAGCCATCTCCCTGATCATCCCAAGAATCGTAGTGACTACTTTCACGGTGGACTCAGATTTCGTCATGGCGTATGCTCCGAAAAGACCATAATCGGCCTTTGCCTCATAAAAGCTGCCCGTGCTGTAGGCAAGACCAAGGTTGGTGCGGATTTCCTGAAAAATCCGTGAATGCAATCCGCCGCTGCCGGCGATAAAGTCTAATATCGTGAAGGGATAGAAACAGGGGTCGTGTTTGCCCGGTGCTAGCCAACCCAAAAGAACAATCGATTGCGGGACATTTTTCGCAAGAAAAAAGATATTTCCCACTCGGGGTGTTGGAGGAGCGATTGGAGCGGGTATTGCTTCGAAGGACGACCATGCACCCAAATGGCGCGCTATGAGGTTTTTTGCCTCATGGGTCTGGAGATCACCGGTGATCGAAATGAGAATGTTTCTCGGGTGAAAAAAGTGTTCATGAAAACGGAGGATATCCTCTTTCTGGATCCTACGCACCGAATTTTGTGTGGCAACCCTTCCTCTGGGACTCCCCTCATGCATGATTTTACCGAATTCACGGAAGGCCAGTTTCTGTGGATCATCGGCGATTCTTCTTAATTCTTCTATTTTAAGGTCTTTGGCTCGGATAATTTTTTCTTGTTCAAATGTGGGGCTCATCAGGATCTTCGCAAAGAGGTCGAAACCCTGTTCAAGGTCCTTTTTCAGGACGGAAAAATCGAACATGCCGTAATCTCTGTTGGTGGAGACGCCGAGGACGGCCGCCATGAAGTCAAGGGCTTCATCGATTGCGTTGCCGCTGGTTCCAGCAACCCCACCGGTTCTCATGGCTGCGGCTGTCAGTTCGGCTAGTCCCTCCATGCCCGGCGGATCATATGCGCTCCCGGCGCAAACAACGGCCTTCACTTCGACAAGAGGCAGTTCCCGGTCGGGGAGAATGAAGACCCGCAATCCGTTCTCAAGGGTGATTTGCTCCACCTTCGGGGGGGTAAATGACAGTGGTTTATAGCGGAGGTGGTCCGGGTGAGGAATCGGGGGATCAGTTGCCGCCTCGGACATCGGGACGGAGGCCAGCAAAAACATAAAGAAGGCTGCGACAAAAAGATAGGTCGTAAACCATAAATGATTCGAGATGGATTTGTGTATCATGGCTTTAAAAGGCCGTTCGTCAGCGTTGCGATGGTCCTGTTCCCTCTGGTCAGATATTTTTTTGCCACACGGATGATGTCCTCCGGCGTAATGCGTGCGATGTTGTCGGTATAATCGACGATGTACTGAAAATCACCGAGCAACGCCTCATAGTAGGAGAGCATGCTGGCCAGGCCGGCATTAGAATTCAACCCCCTGATAAAATCCGCACGTACTTGGTTCTTCACTTTATCGAGCTCGGAAACTGGAACGGGTTCATGTTTGAGTTGTTCGATTGCCTGCTCGATTGCCTGCTCCAGTTCGTCGCAGCTGTGCGGATGACGCGGTGTGGCCATAAGTGTGAACTGGTTCGGATAACGGGCACCGGGGAGACCGTTCAACGCCTGGATATTTTCGGCGATGCGCCCTTCGTCAACAAGCTTCTTGAACAGCCTTGAAGTGCGTCCCCGCGTAAGGATGGATTCGATGACATCAAAAACATAATCCTCAAATTCAGGTGGAGGAGGCTTGTGATAACCCATGATCATTTGCGGTTCTGCCTCATGGATAACCTCAATCCGTCTTTCCCCTGACTGGGGTGGCTCCTCGGTGATGCGGTCGGCCTGCAATGGCTGAGGGGGAATACGTCCGAAGTATCGTTCCACAATCTTGCGAATCTCGGAAGGCTGGAAGTCTCCTACGATGGCAATGACCGTGTTGTTCGGTGCATGGGTTTTTTTGAAGAAACGTCTCATGTAGTCCATATCCAGATATTGCATATCAGATGGCCATCCCAGAATCGGTCTTCGATAAGGATGGGCGATGAAGGCCGTGGCAAGGTATGTTTCCATGAGTTTTCCTTCCGGGTCCGATTCTGATCGTTGTCTCCTTTCCTCCATGATCACATCTCGTTCCGTAAAGAATTCACGAAAGACAGGTTGAGTCATGCGGTCGGATTCGATCCGGGCCCAGAGTTCGATTCGATTTGAAGGGATGCTGACATGATACGTAGTGAGATCCAGACCTGTGGATGCGTTCAGGCCGACTGCCCCGTTTTCGGTGTAAAAGCGGTCAATCTCGTTGGAGATGGTGATCCGACGTTGCTCAGCCTGAAGTGATTTCAACTGCTCCTTGAGCTGCGATAGCCGTTGAGAGTCGGCAGACTTTCCCTTCGCTTTTTCGCGATCCAGAGCCTTTCCCGTGTTTTCAATCCGCTGAATGATCTTTTCTTCCCGGGCGTAATCACGGGTCCCGATGGTTCTGGTTCCCTTGAACATCATGTGTTCGAGGAAATGGGCTGTTCCTGTCTTGCCGTCCACCTCATCCACAGCCCCAGCGCGGTATCGGATGTAAATGGCAACCGTAGGGCTGATATGTCGCTCCATCATGAGAACCCGAAGACCATTTTTGAGGGTAAAACGCTGAACCCTTTGATCCAGTTCCTTGGCCGAAAGCTGGGGCGCCAGCAGAAGAGCGATGAGGATGATATAGAGTACGTTCAGCACCATGTGCCATCTGGTCTGACCCGGGCAACAGAGGCACCGACGCGCTAACGAAGGACTATTTTTCATTATGGTCGGACCTCTCCGTTTTGAAATGGATATAAATCTGAAAGGATGGATAGAGAACACCGACAACACTAATCAGAATGATAAAACTGGCCGAGAAAAAATACATGATGAATTCAAGGGGATTCTGCAGGTAAAAGGCGCCGATCAATGTTTCTATGCCGAATATCAGAAATAAAATGGAGATCAAACCGATCAAAATCATTTTTCCCCACCACAGACAAGGGGCCATAAGTTTCATCGCTTTCGATTGTGGATGGTGATGTGATGTTGGGTGAGCTGGTGTCGAACCGCAATCCATGGTGTCCTGATCTTCCGTTTTCGGTCTGTACGAAGGGACTGTCGATTTGTATGGATGTGAAGGTCTTTCATCGGTCTTATCCTGTTATAATAATCAATAATTTTTTATATAGCGGTATCCAATTCCTCTGTCAAGGATCTTCAACCTCTGGAGGAACTTTGGTCAAGGCTTTCAATTCTCTATAGGTTTGTTCATCCAGTGAAGAACTTCTGCAGGGCAGAAGCGTATTGTTCTGAAATAATGGTTCTTCGTCGATCGGATACCGAGACGATGCGACCGCATCACGCCATAAATTGGATCCCGGGATGGGCGAGTATTCGGCCAGAAAAGGTCGTGTCCCCAGGGAGCGAACAAAACGGATGCTGTCTCGGACCTCATCAGCATGCTGACCGGGAAGCCCGCAGAGAATATAGATACCGATATCCTGCGGTCTGTACCCAACAGAGGTCAAGCAAAGGACAGCCTCCCTCAAGTGGAGGTTGTTGACCTTGCCCCCTGTATTTTGCTGTCTCGCGGCATCGGATGTTTCATAACCGAAACGGATGGTTCGGAAACCGCTTCTGAAAAGAAGAGAACTGATTTCCGGCGTGATCTCTTTAAGATGAAGGCCATTCGGACAATGGAACTGAATCGGCAGGCATCTTGTGATGATCTCCTGTAAAAGCGGAATGATCATTTCTCCAGGGTTTACCAGAAGCGCGTCGTCGTAGAAGGCGAAGTTCTTTGTTTCGAACCGGTGATGCCAATATTCGATTTCATCGGCGACGCGGTTCGGATTACGTCTGCAAAAGCGGTCCATGAGAAGGTGTGAGGCGCAATAGCTGCAACGGTAAGGGCATCCCCGAGAGGTCATTAGCGGTATGGAGTCGTGTCGACGAATCAGGTCAAGGGCAGGGTAGGGGTATGCGTCGAGATCATGCACATCCGGCATGAAAGTCATGTCCACCCCCAACAGGTTCTTCAGTAGAGTGGGAAGAGACCGTTCAGCTGGTCCCGGCAGGGAGAAATCTGCGCCTGAACATTTTGAATGCGATGGGCAGAGGGTTGCATAGTGACCCCCCAGAACAACCGGTACGCCGGGATAAAACTTCTTGAGATACTTGATCGTCTCAAAAACACCTGTATACCAGTAAGTCATCATGGAGGTAACGAGGATGACGTCTGGTTTTGGCAAACGATGCAGTGCATTGAGAAACATGCGTGGTGTAATACCGTAACGTCGGTAATTCCGGGTTATCGATTTCAGTGGCGCAGGTTTGTGTATAATTTCCGATGCATATGATCCTTCTCCTGAAATTTTTCTTCTCGGCATCCGAACGTGTGTCTCTTGGTGTAGTTCAGGATGCCATGGGTCAAGGCAATCTATCCATGAGATTTGAAAACCATTGACGCGGAGTATCGATGCAATATACAGAAGCCCAAGCGGTTTGTACCAGAAATCATAGGCAGCGAAATCATGAATCCAGGGATTGACGAGAAGAATATGGCGGTTCATGATATTTACCTAACATATCCTGGAAGTCATAACAACGTTCAATAAATTATTAAATAACAATATACATTAATTTGGACTGTCTAATCATTAGATATGTATTATTATTTGAATATATACGTAAACTGTATTATGATGAAGCAAAAAGGAGTAGTCCCAACACCGGTGATTCGTTCATATGGAGTTTGAACCATGCCAGAACATGGGAGAAACGATCCGATCAGCAGCGTGGTCCTCATGGCCAAGACTGGCCTTTCGCGTGCCACCCTCTATAATTACATTAAGATGGGAATGATCCCCCCCCCGTTGGTCAGAAAACCGGTTGAACCATCCACCAAGGCAAGGCAGATTGGTTATTTTAATCCCTCTGTGCTGGTGACCATTGAAAGCATCAAACGTTATAAACAGCAAGGATATTCCATGAAGGAAATCGTTTCCCGTGTGACTTTAATGAAAAATATGCCCGGAACGCTTTTTCCGGAATGGTCGGAAAGTGATACCAAACTATTGCAGAACAAAGCACATAAACCAAACTGCGGGGATGAGCGCCGACACGCGGGGCATATTCTTCTTCCTCTCTCAATGCTGGTCTCAAGGCTGCAGAATTCGGCCAGTATCCGTTCAGCATTGCCGCCTGAAGAATATTTTCAACTGATACATCAGATCTGCAGAGTGATGCAAAGGTCCCTTCAGCATTACGGGGGTATACAGTGTGCTCGAGGTGCCGAGGCCATGGCTGGTTATTTCCTGAAGCATAACGAAGGCAGCTATCGCATGAATGCCGTTTCGTGTGCGCTGGAGATCAAGGCAAGAATGTCACAGCTGAACCGGCAATGGAAATTGCGGAAAAAATGGTTGATAGATATGTTTTTAAATATCGGAATACAAGAGGGAAAAGAATATTCTGGTCCGGATCATCTTTCTTCAGACATAGGCTTTCTGCCTTTCGGCGATATTTTCTGCGTTGCCAAACGGCTATCGGAAATCGCCCGAGATGGTTCCATTCTGACAACAAAAACACTATTGATTCATCTGGAAAAAATTGAACTGGACCAATTGCGATACGGAATCCTTCAGAAACAAGGGGAGCGACAGGTATGGGTTGAAAAGGCATATGCGCCGATCACGCATTGGATACCTTGCGCGAATATTGCACCCTATGAGATGGAGGATACCGCCGCAATATCGGTTGCCGAGGTCTTAAATTTTCGTTGAGTGCATGGTCAGGGGAATTACAGTATTATAAGGGGAATTACGAAGAAAAAGGAAATGGCGCTTCAGGTTGAAGCAGGGCTGTTCTATGCAATACCGATACTATTCGTTCTTGAGAATTGACTTGAAGAAAATGGCATTTGGTGATAATAATCAGCATTTAACAGGGATATCAAATGCGTTCCGTTGTTCAGAGGGTTGAAAGGGCCAGCGTTTCGATTGACGGACATCGCATATCCGAAATCGGAAAAGGCCTGCTGGTGCTTCTCGGAATCGAAGAGGGCGACGCGCAGAGCGATGCGGATTATCTCTCAGACAAGATCATAAACCTCAGGATCTTTGAAGACAATCAAAGAAAGATGAACCTATCCCTCATTGACATACGGGGGGAAATCCTCGTGGTATCGCAGTTTACGCTGTTGGGTGACTGCAGGAAAGGGAGAAGACCTTCGTTTACGGCAGCGGAGCATCCGGACCGCGCAAGATGGCTCTACGATTATTTCATTCAGAAAACTGAAGCGATAGCCGGTAATGTGGCTCAGGGGGAATTTCAAGCCACGATGTCGATAGAACTGGTCAACAACGGACCTGTAACAATGCTGCTCGACAGCAAACGCCTATTTTAGGAAGAGCCGTCTACTGTACAACATATCGAATTTGATTTCCGTCAAGATCGTTATGTCAAGAGGACGTTCACAATGGATCTCTCCTTGCGGAGATCCAGAAAATCAAATGGAGGGAAACCATGCTTGATGATCATATCGTTGAGGCATTGACTTTTGACGACCTGCTGATGGTTCCGGCCGAGTCCGAAATTCTGCCACGAGATGTGGACACCGCGACGAAATTAACCAGCAACATCAATCTTAACGTGCCCATACTCAGCGCGGCAATGGATACGGTGACCGAATCACGGACCGCGATCTGTATGGCCCAAGAGGGGGGCATGGGCATTATCCACCGGAACATGAGTATTGAGCGGCAGGCGATCGAAGTCGACCGTGTGAAGAAATCGGAAAGCGGTATGATTGTAGACCCGATCACCATCGAACCAGACCGGAAGGTGAGGGATGCCCTTGAATTGATGAATCGGTACCGCATCTCCGGTGTTCCTGTTGTCAAAGAGAAACTGCTGGTTGGTATTTTGACAAACCGTGATTTGCGTTTCGAAACAGACCTCGATCAGCCGGTATCAAACGTGATGACACGAGACAATCTGGTTACGGTGCCTTCGTCTCATATTTCTCTTGAGGAATCCAAGAAACTTCTGCACAAACATAGAATCGAAAAACTGCTCGTGGTTGACGAAAAATACAACCTCAAGGGATTGATTACCATCAAGGATATTGAAAAAATCAAAAAATATCCTCTGGCCAGCAAAGATTCGCTCGGAAGGCTTCGCGTTGGAGCAGCCGTAGGTATTGTTGACCGGGAAGAACGGATTGAAGCGTTATTGGCGGCCGGCGCTGATGTCGTTGTTATTGATACCTCTCATGGACATTCGAAAGGGGTGTTGAAAGCTGTGCGTGAAACGAAAGCACGTTTTCCACAATGCGAACTGATTGCCGGCAATGTTGCAACGGCCGAGGGGGCCAAGGCGCTGATTGAGGCAGGCGTTGATGCGATAAAGGTCGGTGTGGGGCCAGGTTCAATCTGCACAACACGAATCATAGCCGGTGTGGGTATCCCTCAGATGAGCGCGATCCGGGATGCCTATAAAATGGCTTCTAAATTCAACATTCCCGTCATCGCAGACGGGGGGATCAAATATTCAGGAGATATTGCCAAGGCCTTGGCGGCTGGGGCCCATTCGGTCATGATAGGAGGACTTTTTGCTGGAACGGAGGAGAGCCCCGGGGAGACCATTCTCTTTCAAGGAAGAAGTTACAAGGTCTACCGTGGAATGGGGTCGTTGGAGGCCATGAAGAAGGGCAGCAAGGACCGATATTATCAGGATGATATGGAAAGCGATCTGGGAAGCCTAAAACTGGTTCCCGAAGGAATCGAGGGGAGGGTCCCCTACCGGGGATCGATTTCGGCCAGTATCCATCAATTGTTGGGCGGACTCAAGGCGGGCATGGGGTATGTCGGATGCAGAACGATCAGTGAATTGAGGGAGAAGGCGCGTTTCGTCAGGATCACATCCGCAGGGCTTCGGGAGAGCCATGTCCATGATGTGATCATTACAAAAGAAGCTCCGAACTATTGGCTGGATTAAAAATGAAACATGCCGATTTCGTTCATCTTCACGTTCATACACAGTACAGCCTCCTGGATGGTACGATCCGCATAGACGATCTCATGCGGAAAGCTAAAGAGTATCAAATGCCCGCCGTGGCCATGACCGATCACGGAAGCCTCTATGGAGCGATCGAGTTCTATAAGCATGCCTATCAGCATGGTATCAAACCGATCATCGGCTGTGAACTTTATGTTGCCCCTAAGAGCCGCTTTGACAAGAACAGCTATGGTATAGGGGAGACAGCCCATCACCTGATTGTTCTGGTGCGCAATATTCAAGGTTATCGAAACCTCTTGAAATTATCGACTTCAGGCTTTTTGGACGGTTTTTACTACAAGCCGCGTATTGACCGAGACATCCTGAGACAGTACCACGAAGGTCTGATCGGATTGAGTGCGTGCCTGCACGGGGAAATATCCGACCTGCTGTTGCGAGCGAATGCGGCTGAGGCGGAACGAGTGGCGAAAGAGTACCGGGAAATCTTCGGTGACGGAAATTACTTCCTTGAGATCATGGAAAACGGCCTTCCCGAACAGAAGAGGGCCAATGAAGGTTTGATCGAGCTCGGTCGACGTCTCGGACTGCCGCTGGTGGCAACAAACGATTGCCATTATCTGAAACAGGAGGACGCCGAGGCACATGAAGTACTGCTCTGCATTCAAACCGGTAAAACCATGGACGATTCGGAACGGATGCGATTCGGAACGGATCAGTTCTATTTTCGTTCGCCCGAAGAGATGAAACGGCTGTTTTCCTACTGCCCCCAGGCTATCGAAAATACTGTTGTAATCGCAGAGAAGTGTAATCTGACGTTGGAATTTGGGAAGTTCTATCTGCCAAAGTTTGAAATCGATCCGGACGAGACCCTTGATGAAAGGCTGAAAAAAGAGGCGAAAACGGGTCTCACGTTGTTGATGCCGAAGATCCTGCAGGATCACGGAGGAAGGACGGATCTCGCTGAGGTGTATGAAAAAAGGCTCCATCAGGAACTCGATATGATCCGTTCCATGGGGTTTGCAGGATACTTTCTCATCGTTTCCGATTTTATCCGGTTTGCAAGAAAAAAAAATATTCCAGTCGGTCCGGGTAGGGGTTCGGCAGCGGGAAGCCTGGTCGCTTACTCGATCGGCATCACCAGCATCGATCCCATCCGCTACAATCTATTTTTTGAAAGGTTCCTCAATCCCGACAGGATTACAATGCCGGATATCGATACGGATTTCTGCCCGGAAGGCCGGGATGAAATCATCCGCTACGTCACACAGAAATACGGCAGTGACAGGGTATCGCAAATCATAACTTTTGGAAAAATGCAGGCAAAGGCGGTGATACGCGATGTGGGAAGGGCTTTGAACATTCCATATGGCGAGGTGGATCGCATCGCCAAACTGGTCCCCAATATTCTCAATATCCGGCTGGACGATGCGCTCAAGAGGGAGCCCCGTCTACAGGAAGAGCAGAAAAACAACCCCAGGATCAAAAAGCTGCTTGACCTTTCTCTGGCTTTGGAAGGACTGAACCGCCATTCCTCGACCCATGCCGCCGGAGTTGTCATATCTGACCTGCCTCTGGTAGAGCGGGTTCCCCTCTGCCGGGGTCCTAAAGAGGATGTGGTGACCCAGTTTGCCATGAACGAGATATCGGATGTGGGGTTGACGAAATTCGATTTCCTCGGCTTGAAGACACTGACCGTCATCAAAGATGCCCTCCGTTTCATAGGGGAGGGCGGGGGAGAAATTGTGGATATCGAAAATCTTCCCCTGAATGACCGAAAAACCTATGAATTGCTCATGCGGGGGGATACAGATGGAATTTTTCAGCTTGAAAGTTCAGGCATGAAGGATGTTCTGAACCGGATGAAGCCGGATTGCATCGAGGATGTCATTGCATTGATTGCTCTCTATCGTCCCGGTCCCATGGACAATATTCCCGAATTTATCTCCAGAAAACAGGGCAAGACGAAAATTGTGTACGAGGTGCCTGAATTGGAGGCGATCCTGAGGGAAACCTATGGCGTTATAGTTTATCAGGAACAGGTAATGCAGATCGCTGTGGCCATAGGCGGATACACTCTGTCCGAAGCGGATACCCTTAGGAAGGTCATGAGCAAGAAGAAGACCGACGAGATGGAGACCAAGGAGAAACCGAAGTTCCTTGAAGGGGCACGAAAGAAAAAGATCCCAGAATCTAAGGCATTGAAAATCTGGGAGAATATGGAAACTTTTGGCAAGTATGGCTTTAACAAATCCCACAGTACAGCTTATGCGGTTGTTTCCTATCAGACGGCTTATCTGAAGGCCCATTACCCGTCAGAATTCATGGCGGCGCTTCTGACCAGCGAGAAGGACAACCGGGACAAAATTATCAGCCATATCGGCAGTTGCCGGGAGATGGGAATCAGTGTTCTGCCCCCCGATATAAACGACTCGATGAGTGATTTCAGTGTGGTTGGGCAGAATATCCGTTTTGGTCTTGCGGCGGTGAAGAATGTTGGGGTTGGTGCCATAGAATCGATCATTGCCGTCCGGCAGACCGGAGGGCCGTTCAGATCCCTTGTCGACTTCTGTGATCGTGTCGATTTCAAAAAGGCCAACAGGAGAATGATTGAGAGTCTTATCAAATGCGGAGCATTTGACTCGACAGGCCATAGGCGACGGCAGTTGATTACGTGCTGTGAAGAGATTATGGACAAGGCTCAGAGACGCCAAAGGGAGAGGGCAAGCGGTCAGGCGAATCTGTTGGAACAGTTTGAGCAGAAGGATGATACCTCTCAGAGTCGTGGGTTCCTCGATGACCGCCTGCCGGATATCCCCGAGTGGGAACATAAAGAGCTTTTGGCAAATGAAAAAGAGACGATCGGCTTTTACCTGACCGGACATCCGCTGTCTCGTTATGCTGAACGTCTGGGAGTGATCGCGACAACGGATTCCTCGAACATTGCTTCCAAGAAGGATAGGGAAACGGTGACGCTGGCAGGTATTGTCAGCAACATACGCGAAGTACAGACACGCCGAAAAGAAACGATGGCTTACGTAACGCTTGAGGATCAAAAGGGATCCGTTACCGCTATCTTTTTCCCGGAAATATATCAGGTTGGTTACGACATGCTGCATGGTGAAGAGCCGCTTTTGGTGAAAGGGGCGGTGGACGTGGGTGAGGAAAGCGTCAAGGTGATCGCTACAGAGACAACCCTCCTATCCACCGCCACTGATAGCTCTCAACATGCTGCGGCATACTTTACTGTCCACGCGAATCGATGCGACGGTGGGGATATGGAGGCACTTCTTCAGTGTTTGCGGCGGCACGTCGGTAAACAGGATGGCTATATCAAATTGATCGACGAACAAAGTGAAACCTTGATCTATCTCGGAGCCGACTTGAAATTGGACATTGCTTCCTCCCTGAAAAAAGAGGCCGAACGTATCCTGGGGGTGGGAGCGATTCAATTTGTTTAACGCGGGCTCGGTGTCACAGGATGAAAAGAAATCCTTCCGATTATCGCGAACGGAGATACCGCAACCTGATCTTAAGAAGTAACATGAGATCATTTAATATAAGTGTTCGTGAAACAGATCTTTTCATAAGATCCGATATGGATCTGGCTCAGCTGGCGCTGTCCTCAGTTCATCGTATTCGTTCTGCTCTTGAATCCTATATTGCTTTTCATACTGATTTTCTCTCATCCTTGACGCCCGTTTCTTATGATGAAATTGCCCCTGAAATCATCCGCGACATGATGACGGCATCCGCAAAAGCCCGTGTCGGACCCATGGCAGCTGTGGCGGGCGCCGTTGCTGAACACGTCGGACGGGATCTCTTGAACTGTTCGCGTAATGTGATCGTTGAGAATGGCGGCGATATATTCATACAGTCCCTCAACGATGTTCAAGTCGGCATTTATGCTGGGGAATCCCCGTTAACGCATCGTGTGTCGATCAAGATTCGAAAAGAAGAAATGCCGATAGGTCTTTGTACATCATCAGGAACAATTGGACATTCTCTGAGCTTTGGATGTGCAGATGCATGCTGCGTCAAATCTGAATCGGTCGCACTGGCCGATGCAGCAGCCACAGCGATAGGAAATCTTGTCCATGGGAAAAAGGATATTTTGGGTGCCCTGAAGGAAGGAATGGGCATAGGGGGTGTTCTAGGAATTGTGATTATTGTCGATGATCAGTTGGGGGCCATGGGCGACATTGAATTGGACGGTTAATGGCTTATTCGTAATCTATGTTAACATAACATATCTTATAAGACATTTGTGGAGGAGGGGTTGATCCAAATTCAGTCATATCCCTTCATCCGCCAGCTTTTTAATGAGTTGAAGTTGTTTTTCGTTGAGTTTTCTAGGGACGTTAACGCTGATTTTTACATACTGGTCACCCTTTCCCGATCCAGAGCCTTTAAGACCGGGAGCACCATAACCTTTCATCCGGATCTTGGTCCCGTTCTGGGTTCCGGCAGGAATCTTGATTCTTTTAATCGTTCCGTCCACGGTTGGAACCTCGATACTGGTTCCAAGGACAGCCTGGCTGAAGGAAATCGATTTTTCGATGTGGATGTCGTTTCCGTCTCTGGCAAAGATGGGATGGGGGATAACCGTGATGTTCAGGTAAATATCGCCGGAAGAACCGCCATGGATTCCTGGATATCCTTTTCCTGTGAGCCTCAGCTTCTTTCCAGTGCTGATACCTGCGGGGACGTGGACGCTGATTTCATGAACCTCATCATGGTCCCGCTTGAGCGAGAGTTTCTTTTCGGTCCCGGATATGGACTCTTCGAGAGTGACGGACAGGTTGTAATGTATATCCTCCCCTTTCTGAGGAGGAGCGTATTGCTCCCTTCCCCGTCCGAAAAGATCCCCAAAAGAATCACCACCGGAATTGAATGTATAGGTTCTACGCCTTCCTTCCCCCCTGAACACCCTTTCACCGCCACCCAAACCGCCGAATCCGAAGTCTCGCAAGATTTCGTTCAGATCAAAATTGCGGAAAATGTCTTCCTGACTGTAGCGACGGCTAAACTGATCAGAACCGAAACTGTCGTACTGCTTTCGCTTTTCAGGGTCGCTCAGAACAGCATAGGCCTCGCTGATCTGTTTGAATTTTTCCTCGGCGTCACGATTGTTCGGGTTGCGGTCCGGATGATACTTTAACGCCAATTTTCTGTAAGCTTTTTTGATGGCTTCCGCATCGGCACTCTTTTCAATTCCCAGTGTCTTGTAGTAATCGTCCGTCATGAGTGAACTCATTGACCTCCTTCAAAACAATCGTACCTACGATATCCATCGAAATGGGTTTGTCAATGCGGATTAAGGGGTTTGGACATTCCTTCCCAGACAGAATGCCTTCCAATTTACGTCGATGAGTTTTTTCGGGAAGGATTCATGTAAGGTCTTTTCCCACAGTGCCGTGTCGATGTCCATGCAGGAGGAGAGTGCGCCTAAAAGTACCGTGTTGACTGTCTTAATATTCCCGGCTCGATCGGCAAGTGTTGCGGCGTCGATCGAAATGACCGTATCGAAAAAGGAACGGACCGTTTCGAGCACATTGGTCGGATAAGGAGATGTCCCAAGATTGACGGCTGGAGGATAGATTTCCTCTGTATTGATGATGACGGTGCCTGATTCTTTAACATAATCCAGATAGCGAAGGGTGTCCATCCTTTCGAAAGAGACGAGGATGTCAACTTCGTTTTTTCTGGCCAGCGGGGAATGAACCCTTTCCCCATAGCGGACATGACTCGTTACACATCCGCCCCGTTGCGCCATACCATGAACCTCGCTCTTCTTGACGTCGAGGCCTGCAGCCATGAACACGTTGCAGAGGATATCGCTCGCCAGGAGAATACCCTGTCCGCCGACGCCGGCCAGCAAAATGCTTTTGGTTTCCATCATTGATTCTCCTCGGTGATGGCACCAGATTTACAGATTTGCTCGCAGATACCGCAGCCGTTGCATAGATTTCGATCGATCACAGCCACTCCCTCTCTTTTCCCTTGCCCCTTCCCTTTATTGATTCCACTGCAGGACTCATCCTCAGGCGTAAGCGGTTTCCAGGCGATGGGCGGACAACCGAGACCCAGGCATAGACGGCAGCCAATGCATTTTTCAGGATTAATTCGGAAGGGGTGCCGATGAGCTGTCTTTTCCCGTTTGAACAGAACGCATGGGCGCCTGGATATGACGACGGAGGGACCCGGTCGGTCCAGTTCCTCCTTCAGTATGGTTCGAACAGCCGTCAGATCATAGGGATCGACGATCCGTACGCTTTCGATGCCCAATGCCTTAATCAAGGTCTCAAGATCGATCCCGGTTGTTTTGTTGCCCTGCAGGGTGAAACCGGTTGCGGGATGTTCCTGCATCCCGGTCATTGCCGTGGTACTGTTGTCGCAGATGACGATCACTGCATCGCTGCGGTTGTAAGCCATATTGAGCAGAGGCGTGATGCCAGAATGAATGAATGTTGAGTCACCTATGACGCCAACGACCTTTCCCCTTCCCTTCTCTCCAAGGGCCTTGTTCATTCCGTGAGCCATGCCGATGCTGGCCCCCATACAGATACAGGAGTGGAGCCCTTCAAGAGGTTTCATATAGGAAAGGGTGTAACAGCCGATGTCGCCGGTGACGAAAATTTTTAGCACCCCGAGAACGTAAAATAGTCCTCGATGAGGGCAACCGGGACAGAGGTTCGGAGGTCGTGGAGGAATCGGAGTCGATGGAAGAGTACGTTCCAGTGTCAAGTCGCCGGTGATGCACTGTGCGACGATCCCGGGATCGAACTCGCCGGTGTATGGAAAGACTTCCTTCCCGGTTACGTCAATGCCAAGGGAACGGATCTGTTCTTCCAGAAACGGATCCAACTCCTCAATGACATAGATCTTCCGGACACGGGCGGCGAAACTCCGGATCAGGCCCACGGGTAAAGGATATACCATGCCGAGTTTCAGATAGGAATGCTGTGGGAAGACATCCTTGGCGTAGTGATAGGAAATTCCGGATGTAATGATACCGACTTCGGGGTTGTTGATCTCGATGCGGTTTTCAACAAAGGTTTCGGCAAATGTTCTCAGTTCCTGCAAGCGTTTTTCGACGATTACGCGTCGCTTGCGGGCGTTGACGGGAACCATGACAAATTTCTCGGCGTTGAAACGGATCGCTGTTTGGTCGGGTATGTCCAGCGGTTTCTCAAGTGTTACGACGGACTTGGAATGTGAAACCCGCGTTGTTGAGCGCAGAAACACCGGGGTGTCGAATTGCTGGCTCAGTTCGAATGCCAGTTTGATGAATGTCTTCGCCTCCTGACTGTCGGAGGGCTCGAGCATGGGGATTTTTGCGAACCTCGCGTAGTGGCGGTTGTCCTGTTCGTTTTGAGAACTATGAAGGGAAGGGTCATCCGCCGTGATGATGACCAGTGCACCGTTTGTGCCCGTATAGCTTGCGGTCATGAGGGGATCGGCTGCTACGTTCACTCCCACGTGCTTCATCACCACCATAGCCTTAGCACCGGCAAGAGCGGCGCCGATACCAACCTCCATGGCGACTTTTTCATTCGGCGACCATTCGGCATAGACTCCTGGATACGTTGCGAACGCCTCCATGATCTCCGTGCTCGGCGTTCCCGGATACCCGGACGCGAATCCGGCCCCGCATTCGTAGGCACCACGAGCGATTGCCTCGTTTCCCGACATCAATATTTTCACATGACACCCCTTTTCCGGTTCTTTCATTCCCCCTGGCTAAGAAGAAGACCGGCTGTTATCCCAAAATAGCGATTTTTCTCTTCAGATACAATGTGATGAGCGGATCGGTCGTTTTGCCAAGTGCCTTTTGATAGAATTCCACAGCCTTTGGCCCATTGTTCATCGCCTCGTGAACCCTTGCGATGTTGCAAAAGTTCAAACCTTCAAAAGAAACGACAGCATTCGTTGTCAGTGCTTTTTCATAGGATTCCAAAGCCTTGCGAAAGTCCTTCTTGCCTTCCTGGCAGGCTCCCAGACCGCTGTAAGCGAGAGAAACCAGATCGCTCTGAGGCGAAACTTTTTTCAAGAACTCCTCATAGGCTTCGGTCGCTACATCATATTCACGTCGGTTGAAATAGAGGTTCCCGAGACGGTAGTATGCTGTTACGGCCGCCTGACTTCCCGGATACTGGGCGATGAGGTCCTTATATCCCTTGATGGCGATGGCATCACCCGATGGCCCCGCTTGAGCGGCCGATTCAAAAACTCGGTCGTAGATCCTGCCTGCACTCGCTTCGTTATTCAAGTGGTACAGGTAAATCCCGCCGGCAAGCAGAATAATCAGAAAAAATAAGCCTGTTCCTAGAAAGATTCGTGTACGTTGCGTTTCCACGAACGTCCGAATGACGAGCAAAATCTGTTGCACCTTGTCAGGTTCCGTAAGGTCTTTTTTGTCTGTTTTTGTAATCATTGTTTTAGCTGCGCTCCTTCACACGTTGAATGAAATGAACGAATACGATCGGCAATGACGACAGGAATACGGACAATTCGTCCGGAACGATCCGTACAGGCGTGGATCGTATATCCCTCCGTGAGGACATTCTTCCGGTTTTCATCCCAGATGAGATAGGTGAATTTCATGCTGGCTTTTTTGAGATAGGCGATTTCCGTCTCAACGAGCACCACGTCATCGTAGTGCGCCGGAAGCCGATAACGACAATAAACCTGTGTCAAGGGCAGATTGAATCCCGCCTTTTCCACTTCTGCATAGAGAATTCCCATATCCCGTAGGAGTTCTGAGCGTCCTATCTCAAACCAGCGGATGTAATGGGTATGATAGACAATACCCATGGCATCGGTATCGGCATAGATGGTCCGAATTTTAACGGGTGTCCGATTCAAAAAAAAGCCTCCAGTTTCCAAGAAAATGCCCCAAGAATTGATAACCGGGAGATATCATATTGGATGTTCCTTTTGCGTTTCTTTCCCCGAACGGTTGTCCTTTGGCCTGATTTTCTTCGGCACGGGAAGAGAGAACGGCAAATGGACTGGGACCGGCGGCGTGCGTCTTGAGGCGGATAGGTGTGGGATGGTCGCTCAAAACAGCTATTCGAAAATCCTGAAGGCTTGAAACACTGTTCAGGATCGTTCCGACAACCTTTTGGTCAAAATCCTCGATGGCTTTGACCTTTCCTTCGATGTTGCCCTGATGTCCCATCTCATCTGGGGCTTCGACATGGACAAAAATAAAGTCAAACCCGTCGTGCAATGCACTCAAGGCCTTTTCCGCTTTGCCGACGTAGTTTGTATCCGTATAACCCGTTGCTCCCTCGACATGCAAAACTTCAAGGCCAGCATAAACACCAATGCCGTTAAGGAGATCCACCGCGGAGATGACACCGCCGCGGAGATGAAATCGTTCCGTGATTTTTTTAATCCTGGGTGCCCTTCCCTGACCCCAGAGCCAGATGTCGGTTGCTGGCTTTTCGCCGCGGGCAATCCTTCCGCGATTCACATGATGATCCATGAGATAATCATGAGCTCGCTGAATAAGTTGTAATATCTTATCAGAGCCTCTGCCTGCGGGCAGAAAAGGCCCAATGTTTTTCCCTGTGATATCGTGGGGCGGCGTCGCCACAACTTCCGCTTCTCCTGCCTTCCAAACCATCAGATGCCGATAGCCGATTCCCGGGTAAAAACGGAATGTCTCCGATCCAATCTCTTGGTCAAGATCGAAGATGATCTGCCTGGCCTCTCTGGAAGAGATATGACCGGCCGTGAAATCGTCCATGACCGGGTTCTGTTCGTCTGCGATCGTCACCAGATTGCATCTGAAGGCTACATCTTCAGCGTCGAGGGGGATTCCCATGCTCGCCGCCTCGAAAGGCCCTCTTCCGGTGTAGCACATTCGCGGATCGTAACCGAGCACGGACAGATTACCAACATCGCTTCCCGGTGGAACTCCCGGCGGTATGGTCTCAATCAGACCCAAGGTGCCATCCGCAGCCATCCGGTCCATATGGGGCGTATGGGCGAACTCCAGCGGGGTCTTGTTCCCCAAGACATCCAGCGGTTCATCCGCCATCCCATCCCCCAACAATAACAAAAATTTCATCAGAGCCTGTCGTCCTCGATTCTTATCAGCACCGTCTGTCCCATGACAACATCCAGACGGTCGATATCATCCAAAGCATTCTGCACATCCTTTTCCCTGGCTTTGTAAGTCGTCATCACGATTGGGACGGCAGCACTTCCTTCCTGCTTCCTTCCCTTCTGGATCACCGTGGCGATACTGATATCGTTGGCGCCCAGAATACCCGATATCCGTGACAGGATTCCGGGACGGTCAACGGCGGAGAACCGGAAATAATAATTGGTCCTGATCTCATCAAAAGGCATCAAACGAATTTCCTCGATGGATTCTTCATCCAGGACCCGAGGCGGAATACGTCCCGCACTCCCTTTTCTTAAATCGCGGGCAATGTCGACGATATCGCTGACTACGGCGCTTGCCGTCGGCATCATTCCGGAACCCTGACCGTAAAGAAAAACAGAATCAGCTGCGTCTCCAATGATGTGGAAGGCGTTGAAGTTTCCGTTCACGTTGGCCAGTAAATGATCAAATGGGATCATCGTTGGGTGAAGCCTTGCCTCGATTTCCTTGTCTCTCCGGATCGCAATGGCCAGCAGTTTGATTCGATAACCCAGGTCCCGAGCAAATGCTATGTCTTGTTCGCTGATCCGTGTGATTCCCTCACGATAGAGGTCATTCAAGCGCACCTTTTTCCCATACGATAGTGATAGGAGGATCGCAAGTTTATGGGCAGCGTCGATTCCCTCGACATCGTAAGTTGGATCCGCCTCGGCGAATCCCAGCATCTGTGCCTCTTTCAGTACCGTCTTGAAGGATTCACCCTCATCCGTCATCTTGCTCAGTATATAATTGGATGTTCCGTTCACTATCGCCGAGATGGAGTGGATGCGGTTGGCGATGAGACTTTCTTTAATGGTTTTGATGACCGGAACGGTTCCTCCGACGCTGGCTTCAAAGCCTATGTTGATACCGCTTCGAACGGCGCTCCTGAAGATTTCGTCTCCGTGTGTAGCCAGGAGGGCCTTGTTTGCCGTGACCACGTGTTTACCACGTGCCATGGCGGTCAGGATGAAGCTGCGAGCCGGTTCATACCCGCCCATGAGTTCGACAACGATATCAATTTCAGAATCATTGAGGATATCCGCGGCATCCGCTGTGAGGATGGCATCATCAAGATCAATGCCCCTGGATCTTCGTGTATCAATGTCGGCAATTCGCTTGAGACGGATCTCGACGCCGAGACGGTCAGCAATGAGATCTCCATTCTCCCGCAGCAGTCTGACGAGCCCTGTACCGATGGTCCCGAAACCGATGAGTCCCACAGATATCTTTTGCTTCATGTCTTATACCCGCTGTTTCGTTGGATGGTGTCGACAGCTATGGCCAAAATGACTGCACTTCTATATCAATTCATCACGTTTTGTCAAAAGAATTCATCTGTCAACCGGTCTTGGCCAGTTCGAACCTGCCTCCCCATCGCTTCAGGAGTTCATCGCGGAGCGGACGGTGATCATGGAGATCCAATTGGGGATCTTCTTCTACAAGGCCAAAGGCGTCCTCCTTGGCTTCACACAAAATGCGTCCATCACGGATGATACTTGCAACCCGAAAATCTGGGAGACCTGATTGCCTTGTCCCCATAAATTCGCCTGGTCCTCGTATGGCGAGATCCTCTTCGGCGATCCGGAAGCCGTCGCCCGTCTGTTCCATGATCCGAAGCCGCTTCCGTGCATCATCTGAACCGATTGCCTGTGTCATGAGAATGCAGAAGGATTGGATATCGCCCCGGCCGACTCGCCCGCGCAACTGGTGCAATTGCGAAAGTCCGAACCGTTCCGCATGTTCGATGACTATCAGGGAGGCCTCGGGCACGTCAATCCCTACCTCAATGACTGTGGTTGAGACGAGTATCTGGACTTCTTTTTTGAAAAAATTTTCCATGACCTGGTCTTTCTCGATCCCCTTCATGCGTCCGTGTACCAGCCCTACACTGAATTTCTGAAAAATCTTCTCTTGGAGATGCTTCGCCATGCGTGTCGCATCCTTGAGATCCAGATTTTCGGACGTTTCCACCAGAGGATAGACAATGAAGACCTGATTCCCTTTTGCCACCTCACGGCCGATGATATCGTATACGCGACCCCTCTGGGCCTCGGAAAAAACCTTTGTTCGGACAGGCTTCTTCCCCGGTGGTATCTCATCGATCACCGAGACATCCAGATCTCCATACACCGTCATGGCCAAGGTACGCGGTATCGGTGTGGCGGTCATCACGAGAACGTCCGGTACAGTCCCTTTTTGACGCAGCGTCGCCCTCTGGACAACGCCAAATCGGTGTTGCTCGTCGATCACCGCGAGTCCCAGACTATTGAAGGCAACCCCTTCCTGGATCAGGGCATGGGTGCCAACGACCATGTCAAGCTCACCCTTCTCAATCCGATTGAGCAGCAATCTTTTGTCCATCTTCTTTTTGCCGCTTGTCAACAACGCTATGCTGAGTCCCAAAGGCTCTGCCCAAGATTTAAGATTGCGGTAATGCTGCTCTGCAAGGATTTCTGTTGGTGCCATGATGACGGACTGATGACCATTGTCACAAGCGGTAATCATGGCCGACATGGCTACCACCGTTTTTCCGCTACCGACATCCCCTTGCAGAAGACGGTTCATGGACCGCGTCGAAGCCATATCTGCCGTGATCTCAGCAATGACGCGCTGTTGGGCGGGTGTCAGCTTGAAGGGCAGAAGTGCATAAAATTTACGAACCATCGTTCCATCTGTCCTGAAAGAGATGCCCCGCTCGAGAATTTCTCCTCGCTTGCGCAACGCCATACCGAGTTGAAAAAAGAAGAATTCGTCATAGATCAACCTTCTGTGGGCTTCAGAACGCATCTCGAGATAAGGCTCCAACGCCTGATCGCTTTCAGGAAAATGGACCTGACGGATCGCTTTCCCGATATCTACAAGACCTCGTTTGACGCAGATTTGTTGGGGAATGGGGCTCTGCACCAAATACGCAAAATCACGAACCACCCTCCACTGAATTTGCCGCAGTGTTTTTTGGTGCAAGCCTTCCGTTTCCGAATAAATGGGTACGATTCTCTTGAAATGAATCAGTTGGTCATGACGGTCGTTGAGTATCTCAAAATCGGGATGGACCATTTCCCTTTCAAAGGGGAATCCGGTGATTTCACCGGTGAGGATCACGGGCGCTCCGGGCTTCAAGGCGTTCCTCAGGAAAGACTCATGCCCCTTGAACCATTTGGCCCTGATGCTGCCCGATCCGTCGTCAGCGATCATTTCAAATATTTTTTTTCTGCCGTAGAAACGGATTTCAGCTCGAGTGATCCGGCAAACGACAGTCTGACGGATCCCCGGAATCGTATCTGCGATACGGGATACGGTGCGACGATCCTCGTATCTTCGTGGAAGAAAGTACAGAAGATCCTCGACAGTGTAAACATTTTTTCTTGCCAGAAGCGAAGCAATTCTCGGACCGATTCCATGAATCAACTGTACCGGTCGGGAGAGAACATCCCCTGCGGTCTGTCCTGTTACTGTGCCCAGCCTTTGTTCACTGCCCTCTTCCACCAACCTCTGTTTCTTTATTGTTTTCAGTTCAGACAAAAGAGCGTTCGTCCGGGCGAGTCTCTTTTTTTTCTCTTCAATCGGAAGAACGTCATACCCGTGAAATAGATCCAAGAGGCAGTCGGAAAGCCTTTCGAGTTCACTTTTCAGTGATGGATGCATTCCCTGTTTGATCGCCTGCTGAAGTTGCTGCAAAAGGGACATCATGACCGTTTCGAGATTTCTAACCATGGACAAACGCTGATAAGAGTTCTCCATGGCAAAAGCGATGGGTGCCTCGATTTTGTCCAATAGATTATCCATGGATTCCATTCGTTGCGCTCCCATGAGATGGGAAGATCATTCATATAATGATATTGAATAGAAAGCTACTTTTTGTTATCAGACATTTCCTATATCTGCAAGGAAAGAATTGACTTCCAAAGGATTTTGGATTAAAAATTTTGGTATTCGGGTATGGAATCACGTAGGTCGTTGAATTCACAATAATCGGCTTGTTTCGGGGATGGCTGTGCGTTATACGGGAGCAATATGAAGGGCAAAAGTACATCCATGGAGTCGGGATTCGACGTCCATCGGGCCAGTTCTTTCGTTGAGAGGAGCAAACCTCTGATCAAGACCACTGCCCGAAGAGAGATGATGGGTGGCATCGGGGGATTCGGAGGGCTCTTCCATCTGGATATCGGTAAAAACAGGGATCCCGTCCTCGTCTCCTCAACCGATGGTGTAGGAACCAAGCTCAAGATAGCGCAGATGATGAACAAGCATGATACGGTAGGCGTCGATCTGGTCGCCATGTCTGTAAACGATGTCGTGGTTCAGGGGGCAGAGCCCCTTTTTTTTCTGGATTATATTGCAACGGGTCATCTGATCGAAGAGACAACGCTTCAGATCGTGACCGGTATTGTGCGTGGCTGCCAGGAAGCCGGTTGCGCCCTGATTGGTGGAGAGACGGCAGAGATGCCGGGTGGCTATCCTGAGGGCGAATATGATCTGGCAGGTTTCTGTGTCGGCGTGGTTGATACCGATAAACTGATTGATGGATCGGAAATCAGAGTCGGAGACCAACTCATCGGGATCGGCTCTTCCGGACTGCACAGCAACGGTTTTCCCCTGGCAAGACGCGTCTTGTTTAACGAGGGCAGATACCGTCCCGAAGACACAATCGGTGAACTTGATGATTGTCTGGGCCTTGTAGTGCTCTGTCCCACCAGGATCTACGTCAAATCGATCATCAATCTCATCAAGAATTTCAATATCCGTGGAATCGTTCACATCACCGGAGGCGGTTTTCATGACAACATTCCGAGAATCGTTCCTCTTCCCTGCCGGGCTGTTGTCCGCAAAGGTACATGGCCTGTGCCACCTATCTTTGATCTGATCCAAAGAGTCGGTGGCATGGATGACGAAGAGATGCTCAAGGTATTCAACATGGGAATTGGAATGATCGTCATTGTTGCCGAGTCAGATTTGACCGAAATACTGGAGAGACTCGAAAAGCTCGGAGAGAAGGCATATCATCTTGGAACGATAGAAAAGAGAGAAAACGATCAGCCGACGGTTTCATTCATTTCATGACCGCAAGCGACTAAAACGGGTAGGTTCCCTTTCCCCTTACTAGGGTAGCGAAGGATTATGACTCATAAAGTTGCCATCGGCGTGCTTGTTTCCGGGAGTGGTTCCAACCTGCAATCCATCATCGATCATATCGGTAAAGGCGTGCTGGATGCGGAAATCAGGATCGTAATCAGTAACAGACCGGACGCCTTCGCCCTTGAGCGAAGTCGGAAACACGGGATTAAGACAGCGGTCGTCGAGCATCGGGAATTTGCATCGCGTGAACTCTTTGACGCCCGGATGATCGAAATCCTCAATGCAGGGGGGGTAGAACTGGTTGTCATGGCGGGTTTCATGCGCGTCCTTTCCCCGGTGTTTTTTCGTGCCTTTCCCATGCGGATCATGAATATTCATCCCGCTCTGCTTCCAGCATTTCCGGGCATGCACGTGCAACGGAAAGCCATGGAATACGGCGTCAAATTTTCGGGATGCACCGTTCACTTTGCGGATGAAGGGGTAGATTCGGGGCCGATCATCATTCAGGCCGTTGTCCCGGTGTATGACGAAGATGACGAGGGAAGCCTTGCCGAGAGAATATTGAGGGAGGAACACCGTATTTACCCGCAGGCCATCCAATATTATGCCGAGAAGCGTATTGAGGTCGAAGGCCGAAGGGTTCGTATTCGTAATCTCAACCACAGGACGGAGCAGACCCTGCAGAATCCACCTCTCTCCCATTTTTAGTTTCATTGCGTTCATCATCGACCTGACCATGTATACGGATGGGTGAAATTCAATGTACGATACAATCGTTATCGGGCGGGATCTAAGTTCCATGTCGGCTGCCCTGTCCTCTGTGTCGGAGGGTCAGAAAACGCTTATGATCACCGAAGGCGATCACGTTGCGGTTCACCGTGATGCCGGATATGCATTCCCCTTGGATCCGAGGCCTCTCTTGGGACTGGATTGCAATGTTCTTTCGCACCTTTTTGGGAAAAAATCGCAGATGGAAAAAGGTGTATCAGCGAAGCAGGCAATGGATCCTGCATTTCAGGTTATCCTGCCGGATCATCGGTTGGATATTTTCAGGGATTGGGATCGTCTGGTTCAAGAAATGATTCGTGAATTCCCTGAACAGGAAAGGGGAATCCGGAATTATTATCGGGATGTTGCAAGATTCGCCGATCTGGTCGAACAATGGATTGTTGAGGATTTGGCTCGAAGGCGAGGGACGTTCGGAGATTTTCATTCCAGCCTGATGCGTTTCCCACATGCCGCTGCGGGCCGCTCCGCTCTTGCTTTTCGCGGTGATGCCAACAAAGGTGCATTCAGAAGAGTGGTTGAAGCACAAGTGAATTTTCTTTCCCATTTTTTGGAGATGGAGAGCTCATCCTTCCCCGTTTCAGCTGCATATCTCCTTGCAACTCCAATGCGCGTTGGAGTTGCCCCAAGTGGAGGAATGACTGCCTTGATGGATCATATGCGGAGCACCTTTCAAGGGCAAGGAGGGATTCTGATGGATGGATGTTCAGTAATGCGCGTGGAAACCCATCCGAAGATTGCTGTGGATTTGGATGCAGGGGGATGTCCATCCACACATCGCGGAAGGAATCTCATCGTCAGTGCCCTATGGGAAAAATTGGAGCTCCTTTTACCTGTTCGGAAAATTTTCCCGGGATCTTCGAGATCTTTTACCTCCATCTACCCGGCTACTTATCCCTTTAGCCTGCACATGGGTGTTCATGAAGGGGGCCTCCCCGAAAGCATGGCCCCTTACGTGGCGGTGGTCCGTGATGGAACAGGCACGTTCACCAATCAAGATCTCGTTGCCCTGAATACGAGTAGTCGGGAAGAAACCGATGCCGCCCCCGCAGGACGACGGGCGATCACCTGCACGGTTTATCTTGCAGATTCTCCCTTGAGACTCAGCGATCGGCAACTTAAAGAGATTGCGATGGGCATGATCGATTCACTGGAGGGTTTTTTACCGTTTTTACGCGACAGTATTGATTACCTCCGGGTGGAACAGTCCATTGCTCTGGCCAGGCGTTGTCAGGATACGGTTAACCGCAAATACCGTATGCGGGGACGACCGTTTTTCGGAACAAGGACCTGTTCGCCCAAGACCGGCCTCGCCAATGTATACCTGACCGGCGGCATCTTGAGGGCAGGACTGGGTTTAGAGGGCGAGATCATCGCGGGCATAGATTCAGCATTCAAGGCCAAATAGGGGTATTGACATGACGGACGCAACTTCGATGCACGATTTCACCATTCAGAAATTGGGGGAATGCGTGATTCCTTCACCAGTTAACGTCAGTTATTATACACCGGATAGCAAGAGGATCCTGTTCAACATTTACCTCAACCAATACGACCGTCTCAAAGGTGCAGACGGGTTTCCACTGTCCCTTGAGGTTGCCGGACCGAGAGAAAAGATTTTTTTCGATCCATCCAAGACCAAGGCAGCACTGGTTACATGCGGAGGGCTCTGTCCGGGCATCAACGATGTGGTAAGGGCGCTTGTCATGGAACTGTATCACCGATACGGGGTGCGGAATATTATGGGGATCCGATATGGCTTTCAAGGTTTGATCCCAAAGTACCGCCATCCCGTCACGGAGCTGACACCGGAAGTGGTCAAAGATATCCATACCGTGGGTGGATCCATTCTCTCCTCTTCTCGAGGGCGTCAAGATGTCGGAGAGATGACCGATGCCCTTAAACGTATGAACGTGGATCTCCTGTTTTGTATCGGTGGAGACGGCACCATGAGGGCGACCGAATGTATTACCAAAGAGATTACCCGCCGCGGACTTAATATCGGAGTGATCGGTATTCCCAAAACCATTGACAACGATCTCAATCTCATCCAGAAGACCTTCGGTTTTGATACGGCCATATCCGAGTCGGTCAAGGCGATTCAATGCGCTCATGTAGAGGCCAAGGGTGCCCCAAACGGGATTGGACTGGTCAAAATCATGGGGCGGCAGTCGGGCCATATCGCCGCCGGTGCTGCACTGGCGCAAACCGATGTCAACTTTGTCCTGATCCCGGAAGTGCCATTTGATTTGGACGGTGATCGTGGTTTCCTCAAGGCTGTTGAGGAACGCCTCAAGGCGCGTTCGCATTGTGTGATCTTGACAGCCGAAGGAACTGGTCAGGAGCATATACTCAAGCCAGGTCAAACTGTCGAAACGGACGCTTCTGGGAATCCCCGCCTTCTCGATGTAGGAGCCTTCCTAAGAACGGCCATCCAGGCACACTTCAGCAAAATCGGCATGGAGATTAACCTAAAGTACATCGATCCAAGTTACATGATCCGTAGTGTCCCGGCAAACGCGAGCGACAGTATGTATTGCGGCGCCCTCGGACAGTATGCGGTCCATGCCGGAATGGCGGGAAAAACAGGGATGTTGGTTGGACTTATGAAGGACGAATACGTCCATATCCCGTTGCGTTTAATCCGTTCAGGTACCCAGGTGGATCCGGAGGGAAACATCTGGATGCGGGTTCTGGAGGCTACGGGCCAGCCTCCTTTAATGAAAAATAATTAAATAATACTTGCAATTCAGATCGATTTGAATTATAAATAAACATTGCTTTCAGAGAGGAGAGCGGTTATGTCGAGAATCTGTGAAATATGTGGGAAAAAACCAGTTAAAGGCCATAAAGTCAGTCATGCCAATAACAAAAGCACAAAAGTCTGGTATCCCAACCTTCAAAAGATCCGTTGCATTGACGGCAAGTCCGGAGAGGTGAAGCGCGTTAAGGCTTGCACACGCTGCATACGATCCGGTTTCCTCAAAAAGGCCGTCTGAGAAGAATGGTAATGAAGCGATTGCGGTCGTGGCATCTCGATGCCACGACTCTTTTTTTTCTCAACGCGTGGCCATTGCTGACCGTATGATCATTTTTTTTAAATCAGACAAACTGATCTGGAAGGTGCCGTACTTGGTCCGCCCGAAGGCTTTTTGAGTCTTCTTCAAGGTCAATTCGGATACTGTCCCGTCGCGTAATTTCACTACAGCGGTCAATTGCTGGGCATGCATGCGATAAGAGATTAGGTCGATGTTGTCAAAGGAAATGGTGTAATTGCCATCCCCCCTTTTCCCTTCCAGGAACGTTGCCCCTTCGATACTA
>CAZWTL010000025.1:0-3379 GCA_964637025.1 uncultured Syntrophaceae bacterium
AAACGGGTGCGTTTGGCCAGTTCAACGGCGAGGGACTCGGCGGTGAACGCCTTGGGCAGCGAAAAACCGAGAAATCTATCAAGGAGGGTATGCAGTTCATCCGGTTTTTCCACCGGCGGCGCCGTGTGCAGCCGATTAAGAACCACGGGCCGGGCGGCAAGGACCGTCTCCACGCGCTCGCCGTTCCTGTAAAGCCGGAATTCCAGGAAGTTGGTCAGGATGAGATTGGGAAACGTGGCGCGGTAGCGTGTGAGCTGTTCGGATTCCTCGATAAAGTCCAGTCGGTCTTCCGTCGGCTTCTTGGCCTCGACATAGCCGATGATGCGGTCCTTGCCGTTCCACAGGCGAAAATCGGGATTTCCGGCATCGGTGGATTTCGGCAGGGTGGTCACGTGCACATGCGTCCGGCCCTGCGCCTTGGCTGCCTCCTCCAGCATGCCGGCCAGTACCGGATAGTAGCTCTCCTCCCGCGCGTCGCCCTGCTGCGTTACGGCGGATAGCTCCTTCAGGTAGTTGGCAAATACGGCTTTATGAATCAGCATGCTTTCTCCATCAAAGCCCCGTGTTCGGTAAATGCTTTCGGCAACGTTGGAGCAAAACGCAGTCGTGGTCATGTGGTCACAAATTGTGACCACCTGGCCACTCTTAAGCCGCTTTCTGAGTTCCTTCCAACATAAAATCAGCCGCGTGTGCGGCTACACGGCCGTATCGGCTTAATGATCAAAGTAATTTTTTCAATTCCTCTGCAGAGATTTCGCAGTCGCGGATGATCTGCGACAGAAGGCCACGACCGATTGTTTCACCGGCATGTATGGGTACGACCGTGCATCGGCCGTCGTCATGCCTGAGAAAACGATGGCTGCCTTTTCGTCGGATGACCTCAAAGCCGAGTTTCCGAAGGGCCTTGATCAAGCGCTGGCCTGTGACAGAAGGAAAAGTGCTCATTCGGAGACCGCCACGCGTTGAACCCCGATGAACTCCGTAGTTGCGGGATCTTCTATTTCGAGGCAAAGTTCAATCGCCTCCCTGACCCGCTTCATCAGAACATCCAGTGATTTTGCCTGCGTGTGGCATCCTCGCAACGAGGGAACCGAAGCCACAAAATATCCGTCCCCGTCTTTTTCGATAACGACGCTAAACTCTCTGTCCATTTCCACAACCCTCGTGTTTGATAATATCAACTGATTTAAAGTACATATAAATCGCTTGTCTCGCCTTTTGCAATCATTTTTTGCTCTCGTGTCATTTGTTTCCGCGGCCTACCCCTCGCCCCCCATCTCGACCATCAGCTTCGTCAGGTCGCGGATCCGGTCCCGGAGCTCCGCCGCCCGTTCGAACTCCAGGGCCTTGGCCGCCTGCTTCATCTCTTCCTTCAATCCACGGATCACGACGGGAAGCTCCTTCTCGGAGGCATAGGCCGCCGCCTCTTCCGAAACCGCCGGCACGGTCACGTAATCGGCCTCATAAACGGAGCCGAGGATCTGGCGGATCTCGGTCCTGATCGTCTCCGGCGTGATCCCGTGCTCCTCGTTGAACCGCGCCTGCATGAGACGCCGCCGTTTGGTTTCGTCGAGGCAGGCCCGGATGGAATCGGTGATCTCGTCGGCGTACATGATCACCTGCCCGCCCACGTTCCTCGCCGCCCGGCCGCTCGTCTGGATCAGCGAGCGGGCGGAGCGAAGGAATCCCTCCTTGTCGGCGTCGAGGATCGCCACCAGGGAGACCTCGGGGATGTCCAGCCCCTCCCGGAGCAGATTCACGCCGATAAGGCAGTCGAACTCGCCCATTCTGAGGTCGCGGATGATCTCCACCCGTTCCAGGGTGTGGACGTCCGCATGGAGGTACTTCACGCGGACGCCCAGTTCCGTATAATAGGCGGTGAGGTTCTCCGCCATCCGCTTGGTGAGCGTCGTCACCAGGATCCGCTCGCCCCGTTCGGCCCGCTCCCGGATCTCCGCCAGCAGGTCGTCCACCTGGCCGTTCACCGGCTTCACGATGATCTCGGGGTCCATCAGCCCCGTCGGCCGGATGATCTGCTCCACGACCCGGCCGCCCGCCTTTCCCAGTTCATAGGCCGCCGGCGTTGCAGAGACGTAGATCCTCTGGTTCGGAAAGGCATCGAACTCCTCGAAGCGGAGCGGCCGGTTGTCCAGAGCCGAAGGAAGGCGGAATCCGTACTGGACCAGGGTCTCCTTGCGCGCCCGGTCACCCCGGTACATCCCGATGAGTTGGGGGACCGTCGCATGGCTTTCGTCGATGAAGATGACCGCGTCCTTCGGAAGGTACTCCATCAGGGTTGGAGGCGGCTGGCCGGGGCTGCGGCCGGTCAGGTGGCGGGAATAGTTCTCGATCCCGGAGCAGTACCCCATCTCCTCCATCATCTCGATGTCGAAATGGGTCCGCTGCTCCAGTCGCTGCGCCTCGAGAAGATTGTTGTCCGCCTTCAGCTCCCGGAGCCTCTCCCCGAGCTCCTCCCGGATCGCAGATATCGCCCGTCTGAGGTTGTCCTGGGTGGTCACGTAGTGGCTGCCGGGATAGATCGTGGTGCGCTGGAGCGCCTCCAGCTTCTTCCCCCGGAGAGGATCGACGACGGAAACCGCCTCCACCGTATCGCCGAAGAATTCCACGCGAACGGCCCTCTCTTCCTCATAGGGGGGAAAGATTTCGACGACATCGCCCCGGACGCGAAAGGTCCCGCGGTGAAAATCGACATCGTTTCGCTCGTACTGAATCTCGACGAGCCGCGCCAGCATTGCATCCCGCTGAATCTCCATGCCCGGCTCGATCAGCAGGAGCATCCCCTGGTAGGCCTCCGGGGAGCCGAGGCCGTAGATGCACGAGACGCTGGCCACGATGATCACGTCCCTCCGATCCAGCAGGTAATGGGTCGCCGCGTGGCGGAGCTTGTCGATCTCCTCGTTGATCGCGGAATCCTTCTCGATGTAGGTATCGGTGCTGGGAATGTAGGCCTCGGGCTGGTAGTAGTCGTAGTAGCTGACGAAGTAGGCAACGGCGTTTTCCGGAAACAGGGCCTTGAACTCTCCGTAGAGCTGGGCCGCCAGGGTTTTGTTGTGGGCGATCACGAGTGCCGGCCGGTTCACCGCGGCGATCACGTTCGCCATCGTGAAGGTTTTCCCCGAGCCGGTCACGCCGAGGAGAACCTGGTGACCCTCTCCGTCCTCCAGCCCTCCGACCAGTCCGGCGATCGCCTGCGGCTGATCCCCCCGCGGCTGAAAATCGCTGACCAGACGAAATCCGCCCATGCACACCTCCTTGATGCATCCTGTCACAATTCCGGAGGGATGGCAAGGGCGTGGCGGGGTTGGTAAACTCTCGAGGAGCTCCGACGGGCTGCCCCATGCCCATCATCTTAGGAACC
>CAZWTL010000025.1:3479-38162 GCA_964637025.1 uncultured Syntrophaceae bacterium
TTGCCCGACATGGGACCGCTTTCATGCTGATGATGCTCGTGGCATTCGGACCGCATCCCGCGTTCGCGCAGCCGGTCCGAACGGCCTCCGATCGGACGGAATCCATTACCGTTCCGGCTCATATGGCGAACGATGCCTCGCCGCTGAAACCCCGGCGGTCCGGCGTCTCCCCTGCACCCCACGTGGTATCGCTTCCCGTTCCCGAGGTCCGGAGGGCCTCTTCAGCCGCGGCCCCATCGCTTCCGGGTACGCCGTACCGGATCGGTTTCGGCCGGGACGTTCCCCAACTGGAAAACGCGACAGATGCCCTGAACGGCCTGAACTGGCAGATCACTCCGCAGGGCGGCCTGATCGCAGCCATCAGCATCCGTTCCCCGGAGGCCGTCGGCATCCGCATCGGCCTGCTCGTGCGTCGGCTGCCCGGAGAGTCAATGGTTCGCTTTTACGCCCAGGAGGCCGATTCCGCATACGAGATCCCGGGGGCGGAGATCACGGCCTCCATCCGGAGAAATCTGGAGGCGGGAGACAGCGGGGACGCTGCCAGGATCTACTGGTCGCCCCTCGTCGAAGGGGAGGAAGCGACCCTTGAAATCGAACTGCCGCCCGGGATCGGACCCGATTCCGTGGAAATCTCGATTCCGCGGGTTTCCCATTTTTTTCATCCCCCCCTGGCCGCGCAGGGGGACAGGGTCACCCATAAGACGGGAATAGGGGCCGCGGACATCTGTGAAATCGACGCCACCTGTTACCCTGCCTGGAAGTCGGCCAGCGACGCCACGGCGAGAATGGTCTTCGTCGATTCGGACGGACACAGTTATCTGTGCAGCGGCACGCTGCTCAATGACATGGCATCGAGCGGAACGCCTTATTTCCTGAGCGCCTATCATTGCATCGCAAAACAGACCGTGGCGTCGACGCTGCAAACTTACTGGTTCTTCCGGTCCACGTCCTGCAACGGCGGTGTCCTCGACCCGGAGAGCGCGACGCGGACCGGGGGAGCGACGCTGCTTTATGCGGGTTTGGCCACCGACACCTCCTTCATGAGGCTGACCCAGGCCCCGCCCGCAGGGGCCATCCATATCGGATGGGACTCGGCTGCGCCGGTGCTCCGGACATCGGTGGCGGGGATCCACCATCCCAAGGGGGATCTCCAGAAAATCAGTTTCGGAACCGTCCAGTCGTTTGCAGACTGCACCATGCCCGGTGCAGGGGGCGAATACACGTGCGTCGCCACGACGCCGGCCAAAGCGGAATACATCGAAATCACGCTCACCAACGGCATCACCGAAGGAGGCAGCAGCGGTTCGGGACTCTTTCGGACGATCGGCGGCGCCCCTTCCCTCATCGGCCAGCTGCGCGGTGGAAATTCGAGCTGCGAAAATCCGGATGGATCGGACAGCTACGGCCGATTCGATGTCGCATACGCCGCCGCGTTGCACCAGTGGCTGGGAGGCGCCGGTTCGAGCTTCCTGCTGGAAATCGCCAAGACCGGCAACGGAACGGGCACGGTGCTCTCGTCCCCCGGCGGCATCGATTGCGGGACAACATGCAGCGCGGTCTTCGGCAGCGATGCCGGCATCACCCTTACAGCCGTTCCCGCGCCGGGCTCGACCTTTTCCGGTTGGGGCGGCGCGTGCACCGGCGCCGATGCCTCCTGTTCCCTGGTGATGAATTCCGCCAAATACGTGACCGCGACCTTCACCACCGTCCAACCGGGGTCCGCTGGGCCCCTCTACTTCCCCCACGTGGCCGCCAGCGTCCCCTGGCGGACGGAGATCGCCTTGATCCATACCGGCGATCAGGAATGGGCCGGTACCTTGAAGGCATACGGCAATTCGGGCAAACTTCTGGAGACCCTGAACGTCGTTCTTCCCCCCCACGGCCGGAAAGAGATGGACGTCGCCGAAACGTTCGCGGACCCTGCGAACATCGGTTACCTGATTCTGGATGCGGCGTCCGATGCGATCCGCGGCTATACGAAATTTTACCGGGAAGGATACGATCGAGCGGCCTTGCCGGCGGTCACGGCGTCCAATACCTCGATCCTTTATGTCCCCCACATCGCCTCGGACGCCGAATGGTGGACCGGAATCAGCCTGACGAACACCACCTCGAAAATGAAAGGGCTGACCATCACTTTCGACAACGAACAGAGCAAGTCCATCACGCTCGCCGCCAACGAGCATCGGGCCTTCACCATCAGGGAGCTGTTCGGCGGTCAGCCCCGGGAGGACATACACGCGGCGGTCATCACCAACGCAAGCGGCGTGATCGGATTGGAGCTGTTCGGCAGTGTCGGCGGCAGCCACCGTCTTGAAGGAATCGCGCTGACCGGCGACACCGCCTCGACCATCGACTATCCCCACGTGGCCGGCGATGAATGGTGGACCGGCATCGTGGCCCATAACCCGTCGTCGTCGGGGTGCGCGATCACGATCACGCCCTATACCGACGGCGGGATTGTTCTCCCCGCCCTGACCCGTTCCGTAGGCGGGATGGGAAAATACTCCGGAGAGGTTTCGGCCCTCGGCCTTTCCGGCCAGGCGGCGTGGATCAGGATCGATGCAACCCGCCCCATCAGCGGGTTCGAGCTTTTTGGCACCACGGACGGCCGGCAGCTTGCAGCCTATGCGGCCGGAGGAAGAGGCGGCGCATTCGAGGGCGTCTTTCCGAAGATCGAAAAGCACGGCTGGACCGGAATCGCGCTCGTCAACACGGAGGAAACGGCCGCGGCCGTCAGGCTCACCGCATACAGCGACAGCGGCGCCGTGGAGGCCATCCGCGATTTGACCCTCGGAGCCCGTGCCAAAGGGGTCAACCCCGCTGAAGCCTTTTTTGCTGAGGGTGCCGGCGGCGCGACCTACATCGCCTACTCCTCGGACCGCCGCATTACGGGATTCCAGCTCAACGGCAGCGCGGACGGAACGATGCTCGACGGCCTTCCCGCCCTCTGCGGCAGCCAATGACCGGGCTGCGGTCCACTCCGGATGGGCCACCTCCCGGAACGACGAACCTGTGCACAGCCTGAAGCCTCTACCGCGAGAACAGGCGTCGGAAGGCGATCACCCCGGACAGGACTTGCCGAAAGGGAGAAGGCCGGACGAAATGTCGCCATTCCCCTTTCCGAATCCCGGCGGGGGGCGCTGAGGCGCCGATCACCGGGCATAGTAATTGATGAGGCACCCGGCCAGAAGAATCTCGCGCTCTTCGGGGGATAGGCCCTCCATCTTCAGCATCAGGGGCCTTCGGACACCGCCGCGTATCAAGACGGCGGAGATCTCATCAGCCCCTTCCCTCACCGCCTGACGGATCCCGGGGAGGTAAATCAGATCGCCCACGGCCAGATCCGGCACCGATTCGACGGTGAACGGCACCATTCCCCAGTTGACCAGATTGCTCCGGTAACGCTTCGTGGCGTATTCCACGGCGATGTTTGCCTGACCGCCCAGGACCTTCTGGCAGGAGGCGGCCTGCTCGCGAGCGGAACCGTCCCCCGGCTTCAGCGCGAAGATCACGCTCCCGAGCCCGGTTCTGTCCAGCCACCCGCGCAGGGCATCCGGCGCCGGCCGCTCCCCGCCGTGAACGGCCGAGAAGAGTTCCTCCAATTCCGCATCCTGCTTTGCATCGGACCGACCGCGCAGGCGAAGGGACTCGATCCTCTGGAAGGCCCTGGCTCGGGCCAGATAACCGGGGTCCTTCCGCGACAGGGTAAACTCCGCAAGCTTCACAGGGTCCGAACGGTAGGATGCCGTTTCCCCCGACGGGATCAGCTCGTCGGTCGTCGTGACCGGGTCCCGGATCACGGAGGCCAGGGTCAGCAGAAGGTCTTCGGCAAGGGGCTGCATCTTCGGCCAGTCGGCGATGCTCGGCCCGAAACACAGGGGCTCGTCCCGCAGGGCATCCCCAAAGCCCCGGTAGACGCGTTTTTCATAGATCGCCCCGTCGAAAATATAGTCCTCCGATTCCGGCGGGCATTCCACCTCGGTCGCCGGCGTCAGCATTCCCCCCCGAACCGCAGTGGCGGCGATCGACCGGGCGTCCATCAGCGCCACCGATGCGAGTTGGCCGGCATGGGGCTTCGAACCTTCCCGGTTCGGAAAATTCCGCGTCACGTGACGGATACACAGGGCGTTGTTGGCCGGCGTGTCCCCGGCGCCGAAACAGGGGCCGCAGAAGGCCGTCCTGATCAGCGCCCCTGCATTCATCAGCTTTTCGATCGAGCCGTCCCGGATCAGGGCCAGGGATACCGGCTGGCTCGCGGGATAGACGTTCAGCGCAAACGACCGGTCCCCGATCGCGAGGCCGTCCATGATCCCGGCCATGGCCGCCAGGTTGCCGAACGTCCCCCCCGCGCAACCCGCGACCACCCCCTGGTCGGCCTTCAATCGGCCCCCGACCAGTTTGTCGGTCAGGCGAAGCTTCACGGCGGGATTCTCCAGCAGCCGGTTTCCCGTCTCTTCCGCTTCGCGCAGGATATCGCCGGCGTTGCGGTTGAGTTCCGCAATCGGCCAGACGTTGCTCGGGTGGAACGGCAGCGCGATCATCGGCTCCACCCGTCCGAGGTCCACTTCCACAATCCCGTCATACCAGCAGACCTCCTCCGGCTCCAGGGAGCGGTAATCCTTCGGCCGGCCGTGCATCCGGTACCATGCCTCCACCCGGCCATCCGTCCGCCAGATCGAGGAGAGGCATGTGGTCTCCGTTGTCATCACGTCGATCCCGTTGCGGAAATCCATCGGAAGGTTCGACACCCCGGGGCCGATGAACTCCAGTACCCGGTTTTTCACCCGGCCTCCCGGGAATACCGCCCCGATGATCGCCAACGCCACATCCTGGGGTCCGACGCCGGGGGCCGGCGTGCCGTCGAGGATCACGGCCACCACCTCCGGCCGGGGCAGATCATACGTCTTCTCCAGGAGCTGTTTGACGATCTCCGGCCCGCCCTCCCCGATCCCCATGGTGCCCAGGGCGCCGTAGCGGGTGTGGCTGTCCGAGGCCATGATCATCCGGCCGCAGCCGGTCATGGTTTCCCGGACATACTGATGGATCACCGCCAGGTGCGCCGGCACGAATATCCCCCCGTACTTCCGCGCCGCCGACAGGCCGAAAAGATGGTCGTCCCGGTTGATCGTCCCCCCCACCGCGCAGAGGCTGTTGTGGCAGTTCGTCAGGACGTAGGGCACGGGAAAGGCCTTCATCCCGCTGGCCCGGGCAGACTGGATGATCCCCACGTACGTGATATCGTGAGAGGCCAGCGAATCGAAACGGATTTTCAGCAGCCGGGGATCTTCCGACCGGTCGTGAGCGGCCAGGATCCGATGGGACAGGGTTCCGCGCCGCGCCGCATCGCGATCGATCCGAGCCCCTCCCCAGGGGCCGAGACCCGCCTCTTTCAGGCGACGGCCGATCGCCTCCGGACCGCAGGTGTCCGCATCTTCCATGATCAGACGCCCTCTGAAAACAAAACCGCCGGCCTTGGCCACCTTGACCATCGCACTTCCCCTCCATGTTCCGGAATATAAACGCGCCCCCCTTATAGAGGATATTGGTTCGATGTTCAAGGCCATTGATGTCCTGCCGTGAAAGGCCCGGCACGGGATGATCTTCAGGCAAGCCGGTCCACGGAGAGCCGGACGTTCGGGCATTCCGGCCGGCGCAGGGTTCCTTCACGCCGGCGGCAAGGCGGCTTCCTGCAATTCCCGTTTCCCACATTCGGTCGTTTGTGTTAAAGGGCAGCCAGGCATGATTGCATATCGACAGGTCAAGCCATTCTGTTTCTTACCCAAAACGAAAGGAGACGGGAGATGACCAAGATATTCAGCCTGGCGGTGGACGAGTCGGGAATCGGGGTGGTCACGTTCGACATGGCGGGCGATGCGATGAACACCTGGACGGAAGAGGCCTTCATCAGCTTTGACCGGGTCATGCAGGAGTTGGAAGTCGCCAAGGGAATCCGGGGGGTCATATTCATCTCGGGGAAACCGGATAATTTTCTGGCCGGCGCCAATCTGAAGATGATCGCCCGGATTGAAACGGCGGACGAGGTGCGCGGGATGCTGGAGCGCTTTCACGGCTCCTTTTCCCGCCTGGCCGCCCTGGGATTCCCTTCGGTTGCGGCAATCCATGGCCACTGCCTCGGCGGCGGCCTGGAATTCGCGCTCGCCTGCACGGCCCGGATCGCCCGAGAGGGGAGGAACACCCTCATCGGCCTGCCGGAATGCAACGTGGGTCTCTTCCCGGGCGGCGGAGGAACGCAGCGTCTGCCCCGCCTGATCGGCTACGGCGCCTTTGAACTGATCCTCAGGGGATCCATGCTGCCCGCCGCAAAAGCCTATGAGATGGGCATCGTGGACCGCCTGATCCCGGCCGAGGGCGATCTCCTTGCATCGGCCCGGTCGTTGATCGAGGAGATCATCACAGGGAAAGCCGACCTGAAGCGGCCCTCGCAGGATTTTTCGCAAATCGACGCGGTCGTCGAAACGGCGAAAGCCGGCGTCCTCAAGGCGGCCAGGGGCCGGGAGCTTCCCGGACCGATGCTCGCCCTCAAAACCATGCAAGAGGGGTTGAAACTCCCTCTGGAGCGAGGTCTGGAGATCGAGATGACCCACTTCGTGGAGGTTGCGCTTTCGAAGGAGGCGAAGGGAAGCATCCACACCTTCTTTCTCAAGGGGATGACGGACAAACCCAAAACGATGATGACCGAGGGGTTCGCCCCCAAACCCCTGAACAGGGCGGCGGTCCTCGGCTTCGGGACCATGGGCCGCGGGATCGCCATCGATATCCTCCGGAACACCCGGATCCCCGTCCTGGTGAAGGACCTCCCGGAGGCACTGGAACCGGGGAAGGCATTTGTCCGGAAAATCTTCGAAGGGATGGCGGAGAAAAAGCGGCTCAATGAACCCGTCGACGCGGTCATGGCCCGTCTGACGACCGTCTCGGAATACAACGAGGCCTTCGGGGAGATGGACATCGTCATCGAGGCCGTCTTCGAGGAAATCAGCGTCAAGAAACAGGTTTACGAAGAGCTCTGCCGTGTTGTCCGTGAGGATTGCATCTTGGCCAGCAACACATCGTCGATCCCGATCACCTCGATGGCGCCGCATGTGGCACGACCGGCGCGGTTCGCAGGGCTCCATTTCTTTTCCCCTGTTTGGCTGATGCAGCTCGTCGAGGTGATCCGGGGGGAACACACCTCACAGGAGACGATCGACAACCTCCTGAATTTCACGAACCTGATCCGGAAGCGGCCGATCGTCTGCCGCGACAACCCGGGCTTCGTGGTCAATGCGATGCTCTTCCCCAATCTCATCAACGCGCTCCAGTACGTCGAAGAGGGGAACCCCATCGAAAAGGTGGATAACGCGATGACCCGTTTCGGGATGCCCGTGGGGCCCATCAAGCTCACGGACGAGGTCGGGATCGATGTCCCTTATAAGATCTTCGTCGGCATGGGCATCCGGCAGGAAACCCTCAGAAACGTGGTGGAATCGGGTCGCCTCGGGCTGAAAAAATCCGGGAAAGGCTTCTTCCTCAAGGACGGCAGGGTCGATCCCGGGGTCCTGCCCCTGATCGCCAAGCGGCCGCCCCGCGAAAGGAGTGAAGAGGAAATCCAGACGGGAATCCTCACCGCGATGGTCCGGATGGGAAAGGAAATCCTCGACCGGAAGATCGTCGATGACATCCGGATGATCGACGTTGGAATGATCTGGGGGCTCGGATTCCCCCCGGACAAGGGGGGGCCGATGAAGTGGGCCGACCTCACCGGCCTGAGCCACAAGCTGTTCGGCAGGAACTTTTATTGAGGTCCCGGCGCAAAAGGGCAAACTTCACAGCGCCGGGCACCCTGGGAATCGGCGCCGCCTGCGAGACGCACCCGTCGGAAACGATCGCACGGCGCCTTTTCCTCCCTGAGCCGGAAGGCGGTCCCCGGCCACCGAACGGCACAATTCGCTTGACAGATCGGACGGCCTTTCCTATTGTCACCACGGCTTGAACAAGTTCCCCAGGGGTTGAATCGTGCATTTTGAGCTGTGCAGAAAGATCATTGAAAACGTATCCCGCGTTATCGTCGGCAAGGAAGCCTCGATCGAGTTTCTTCTGGTGGCCATGCTGGCCGACGGACACGTTCTGATCGAAGACATACCCGGCCTGGGAAAGACATTGATCGCCAAGTCCCTGGCGAAAAGCATCGGCGTCTCCTTCAAAAGGGTGCAGTTCACCCCGGACCTGCTGCCCGGCGACATCACCGGATTCAATGTCTACAATCAGAAGGAGGGCCATTTCACCTTCCAGCCGGGTCCGGTCATGACCCACGTGCTTCTGGCCGACGAGATCAACCGGACCATCCCCAGGACGCAATCGAGCCTGCTGGAAAGCATGGAGGAACGACAGGTCACGGTGGACGGAAAGACATACCCCCTTCCTCATCCCTTTTTCGTGATGGCCACCCAGAATCCGATCGAACTCGAGGGAACCTTCCCGCTTCCTGAAGCGCAGCTCGACCGTTTCCTGCTGCGGATCAGCCTGGGCTATCCCGAACAGCAGGAAGAGATCGACATCCTGGAACGTTTCCGGGAAAAAGACCCGCTGCGGACCCTGCAGTCCGTTGCAACGCCCGAACAGATCGTGGAGCTGCAGGAAGCGCGAAAACGAATCCGTGTCTCCCTGCCCGTGAAAGAATACATCACGGGCATCGTGAATGCGACCCGCCGGAGCGCCTCATTGCGGCTCGGTGCGAGCCCCCGGGGCTCCCTGAGCCTCATGCGGGCCAGCCAGGCCCTGGCAGCGCTCCGCGGACGGGACTATGTGCTGCCCGACGACGTCAAACTCCTGGCGGTTTCGGTTCTGGCTCACCGCTTGATCCTGAAGGAAGAAGAGCGGCTGCGGGGAGAGGCCCAGGAGCATCTGCTCGAAGAGATCGTCCGTGAGATTCCCGTGCCCGCCCCCGCCGCGTGAGGGGGAAACCATGAACCCCACGGACCCAAGACTGCCGAGCCTCTTCCTCCTCCCCTTTGTCCTGGTGATCGTCGCCCTGTTCCTGTTCATGGCCCTGCTCTTCGGCCAGCGCGACCTCACGGTCCTTTCGCTCATCCTGCTGGGAATCGCGGCCGGAGCGAAGCTCTGGTCCGGGTGGAGCCTGACCGGCATTGAATGCGATGCCCGCATCGACAGGAGCAGGGTGTTTCCGGGAGAGAAGATCGGCTTCAGGGCATCGGCGAAAAACGGGAAATTCCTCCCCGTGTGGCTTCGGATCCATGCGCCCGTGAAGGGCCTCGTCCGCATCGATCTCCCCGAAGCCGCTGTCACGGCCGAATCCGGCCTGTTGTGGTATCAGAAAGCCGAATTCAGATGGGAGCTTTCCCCACCGTGTCGAGGGGTCCACCGCATCGGACCGATCGGGATCACCTCGGGCGACCTGTTCGGCTTTTTCCCCCGGCAAAAGGAGACCGCCGAAACGCTCGAAGTGGTGGTCTATCCCCGTCTCGTACCGCTCCAGCCTCCGGCGGTGCCGCGCCGCGACCTTTTCGGCCTGCCCGGAGCCGAGAGCCCCGTTCAGGACCCCGTCTACATCCTCGGCACCCGAGAATATCAGCCCGGCCAGCCCGCAAAATACATCCACTGGAAGGCGACCGCCCGCCACCACAAGCTGCAGGAAAAAATTTTCGCGCCGTCGACCCAGGAAAAGGTGCTCCTGGCCGTCGACGTCGGCCCGTTCGCGGTGCAGAAGGCGGAAGAGGCCTTCGAGCGCATGATCGAGACGGCGGCTTCCGTTGCAGTGCGGCTCGCCGCGCGCGGCAGCGCCGTCGGTCTGGCCACCAACGGCCGAATGACCGGTGATTACCCCTCCATCCTCTCCGTGACCAGAAATCCGCGCCAGCTTTCCGCCCTTCTCGAAGCGCTCGCCAGGATCCGGATGGAACCGGATCAGGATCTGGTCGACAAGCTCCGTCTTCACCTGAAGGCGCCTTCCGGGGTCACCTGCCTCTACTTTTCCCTTGCGGAAGACGAAACAGCCGTTCGGGCGAGGCATTACTTTACGGGGAGACGGATCCCGTTTCTCTTTTTTGCGGGCCGGACCTTTTCCGGCTCAACCGAAACCGAGGATCCGGCAACAGGGGCAGACGGCCCGATGGACCGGCGCATGACTGCGGAGGATCGCGTCTGATGAATGCGCGCAAGGGGATGCTCTGGTATACGGTGAGCGGGGCTTCGGAATTGAGCTGGATGCTGGCCTGGGCGATGCTGTACTCGCTGGCGCTCATTCACCGCCCCTTTCCGGTTTTCGAGACCGTCGCCTCCTTCGCCCTTGCGGTCGCCGTCACCCGTCTCTGGGCGGATCAAGGGTGGCGAATGGTAGGCGTCCTCGGGGTGGAACTGCTCGCATTCGCGTGCGCGGCGACTCTGATGATTCATGCGAGCGACTTCAGCTCCATGCCGCTTTTCGACCGCGGATGGATCGACACGCTGTTCAACGGTTCGAAGAGCGTCATGGAATGGCTCCTCCTGTCGGTGGACCTCATCCTGATCGCCCTGATCTGGATCGGGGGGGTGACCCTGGCCCTGAGGCCCCGGGAATATTACCGTGCCTGCGGCCGCTTCGACATCGGGCTGGCGGCCTTTTTCCTCCTTTTCCTCGTCAAACTCATCGCGCTGACCAAAGGGGAAGCAATGGCTTGGGATTCGGTGACCCTGCTCTTCGTCTACCCCTTCTTCCTGTTCGGATTGCTGTCGATCGGCATGTCCCGTGTGCAGGACACCGGTTCAAGATCGTTTCTCCCCGGACGCCGGAGGCTCGGGGTCGTTGTCAGCTTCGTCACGGTCGTGCTGCTGGGGACCGGAGGGATGTTGCTCTTTTTCCTTCCCGCCTTGACCGCGGCCGCCCAGATGGGCTACCGCACACTCGCGTTCGTCGGAAAGCCGATTGTCCCGCTGGTGATTTCCGTGTTGCGCTTCCTCTTCGGGGCCCGGAACTCCCGGGCTGAATTGGATTCGAGACCCGCCCCCCAAGCCGATTGGGGTGAGGCCGCTCCCCTGGCGCAGAGCTGGTGGACGGACCTTATGGAAAAGATCATCGGCTGGGGGTTGTGGGGGCTGATGCTCCTCATGTTGTTCCTGGCCGTGGCCATCGCCCTCTTCTGGATCGCGAAATGGCTCCTGTCGAGAACCAGGCAAAGCACACGCCAGCAGGCCCCGACGATCGCTCCGCGGTTCACGGCGCTCTGGTCTCTCCTGATCGGCATCTGGAGGAGGATCCGCAGCGGCTGGAGGGACCGCCGCAAGGCAGTCGAGCTGTATGGGGCGCTCTTGGGATGGGCCGACCGCAGCGGGCTTCCCCGCTGTGACACCGAGACCCCTCTCGAATTCGGAACGCGTCTGGCCTCCCGCTTCCCTCCACTGAGACCGCCGATCGAATGCATCATCGGCGCCTACAACAGGGAAATTTACGGAGAGGCGGATTTGAGCGGCACCCCGCTCGCGGAGGCCAATGCCGCCTGGAGGGCGATGCGAAACCCCCTGCGCTGGCCGATGCGCCTCAAGGGTTGGTTCGCAGACGCCTCTTGACCCGCAACAAAGCCATGGGCCTTCCGGCCCGCCATGCACGGGAACCGCGACAGCGCCCCCTCCCATCGGACCGGCTTTCGATCCCGGGCTTTGAAACCACAGGTTGTCCCATGAATACGACGGTCACAAAGCAGGCTTCGGGAAAACCAGGCAGGGATTTCGTTCATCGGGCCGAACCCGGGGACGCGGCTGGCACCGGACGAGCAGAGGATCGCCTTTTTTCCTCTGATTTTGTATTCGCGACCCTGGCCAACTTCGCCAACGCCTTCGGCATGCAGATGCTGGTGGCCACGCTGCCCGTTTACGTCATCCACCTGGGGGGGAGCACAGCCGACGCCGGTCTCGTCAGCGGCGCCACCGCCCTTACCGCTCTGCTCTTCCGCCCTTTGGTCGGCTGGCTGACCGATGTCTGGCGCCGGCGCCCCGTGGTCATGATCGGCACTGCCTCCTACGGATTCGCCAGTGTGTTCTATCTTCTGGCCGGTTCCCTCCCGTTCCTGGTGGTCGGGCGGTTCGTTCACGGCTTCGGGGTCAGCTGCTACACCACGGCGGCCAATGCCTACGTGGCTGACATCGCACCGCTCAAAAGGCGGGCCGAAGCGGTGGGACTTTTCTCCGCGGCCCAGGCCGTCGGCCTCATCATTGCACCCGTGGTCGGCTTCATCCTGGTCGGATCGATCGGATTCCGGCGTCTTTTCTGGGTCACGGCGGGTCTGGCCTTTACGGCACTCGCCCTTTCGATGTTCACGCGGGAAAGGCGGAGCCCCAAAAAAGCGGACCGCCATCCCTGGTCCCCGCGAACGGACATCGTGGCTTTCGATGCGCTGCCGGTGGCGTGGATGGCGCTTTGCATGGGCATCGGCTTCGGTGCGGTCAATGCCTTCATTTCCATTTTCGCACGGCTACACGACATCCAGAATCCCGGCTTCTATTTCATGATTCAGGCGGTTGCCCTGCTGGTCTCCAGGACCTTTGCCGGCCGCCTGGCCGACCGTTGCGGCCGTGCAGTCGCCATCATCCCGGGCATCTTCCTGATGAGTTCGGCCCTGGCACTGCTGCCTCTGGCCCAGGGCTTGCTCCATTTCGCTGTTTCGGCTTCGCTGTTTGGACTCGGGTTCGGAACGGCCCAGCCTGCGACCATGGCGCTGCTCATCGACCGGGTTCGATCCGAGCAGCGCGGTCTGGCCACCGGCACATACTTTACGGGATTCGATCTCGGCATCGTGATCGGCTCCATGCTTCTGGGGGCGGTAAGCCAGCGGTGGGGATTCGGCATGATGTGGTCGATTGCGGCAGCCCTCACCCTGCTGGGCCTTGCAGGTCTCCGTGGAGGGCAAAGCCGATAAAGGGACGAGGCGTCGGTCGATGACCACTGCCGGCGCGAAGACCCCGCGCCAACGATTTCAATGAGCCATCGGAAAGGTCGCCTCGGGACCATTGACGAAACGCGGAAACCATGCGAATTTGAGGATACAGATGCATGCCGCATAACCCGGAAGCGCGGCTGGCCATGGAAGATGGGGGGGCGTTCTGCCCCTCCCGGGGAATCCGTCCCGAAACAGCCGGTAGAGAGAAAGGCATTGGGATGAAGCGAAGGGATTTCATGAAGGCGGCTTTGGGGGCCACGGCAGCGGCCATCTCCCCATTTCCGGTCACGGCGGAAGGTCCTCCGCGTTCCGCAGCGCCCGGGGGCTTCAGGGCGGGTTCCCGGGCCAGGGTCTTTCTGGCCGGGGTGGACAAGGGGGCCTCCGATCAGGCTGTCAAAATGGCGGTCCGCGAGGCGTCCGAGGCGGCAACCGACTTTGGGTGGCTGTCCAAAGGCGACGCGGTGTTCATCAAACCGGTCAGCAACTCGGGCATTCCCTATCCGGCCACCACGAGCCCGCCGGCGATTGCCGCGATGGCGGATCTCCTGAAGGAAAAGGGGGCCGGAAGGGTAATCGTGGGAGACATGTCCGGAGTCGAGTACCTGCGGTTCTCCCCGTCATCCCTTTCGGGAAGCACGCGCGCCTTGATGGCGTCCTCGGGCATGGCCCGGGCCGTTGAGTCCTCGGGAGCCGAACTTCACTGCTTCGAAGAAAAAGGATGGGATGCCTTCTACGAGGAGACGCCCGCCTCCGGATCAAACTGGAAACGCGGCCTGATGATGCCGGACATCCTCAAAGAGGTCCAGCATATCGTCCTGATGCCCCGATGCTCCAGGCATGTGCTGACCGGGAGCTCATTGGGACTCAAGGCCGCCGTGGGATACTGGCGGCATGACACGCGCCTGGAGTACCATCGGGACGCCGCCACCCTGCATGAGAAGACCGCCGAGGGCAACACGGTCGCCACCCTTTCCGGAAAACAGCGCCTCGTGGTTTCGGCGGCGCACAAGCTGCTGGCCACCTTCGGACCGGACCAGGGATTTGTCTTCGACCCCGATACCGGCTTGATCATCGCCTCGGATTCGGTGGTGGCCCACGACATGGTCTCCCTGGCCTGGCTCCTGGAGAACCGGACCATGATTCCTGCCTCGGAAAGGGGCGGCTTTCTGGACACGAACGCGTTCGTTGCCCGGATCGCCAACCATATGGTCACCCGTTGGCTGGGCGGTTGGGAACCGGCCCTGGCGTCCGAAACCATGACCAAGCACAACCTGAACACGATCTGGGACGACAGGGTCCTGGCGCGCAGCTACGACCTGGTCGGCGGCGTTCCCGTGGTGCAGTTGGAGGACGCGAACCCTAAAATTCCCGGTGACCTCAAGGGCCGTCTTGCCCGGATGACCTCATTGCCCGCCTGAGCTGAAATGGTTTTTTGTGCCCCGAGTCCACGCATGGCGATGGAGGGTTCGCCCTTCATCGCCATGCCGGCGGACGGCGTGCCGGATGGCCGCGATCAGGGGGTGCGTATCCTCCTCTCGGAAAACCAGGCACCCCGGCCCGAAGACAGCAACAGGATCCCTACCACGAGCCTGCCGCGGCGGATTCCGGAAGAGGGGTCCCTCAAGACAGCAGCCGGTCCGGCGGTTCTTTCCCCGCGGACAGGGTCCGGCGCTTCCCGGTAAAAGGATAGGCGGCGCATTCAGCGCAACAGGAGTTGATTCTCCCTGGAACGCGTTTCACCAAGGCTGGTGACGGTAATGGCGGGACGTCCGAGGACCGGGCACTTGGCCTCGCAGATGCCGCAACCGATGCAGCGGTCGAGATCCACGTGGGGTCTCTTCAGGGAGGCCGTCTTTCCGTCGCCCGTCCGCGCCTCTGTCTCTTCCAGCCTGATCGCCTTCTTCGGCGTCGGGCACACCTCCTCGCAGACCAAGCAGGGGATCCCGTGAGCGTACGGAAGACACCGCCCGGGATCGATCATCGCCAGGCCGATCTTCACCTCCGCCTTCTCATCCAGGCCGAGCCGCGCGATCGCCCCGGTCGGACAGACCTGTCCGCAGAGGGTGCAGCGGTACTCGCAGTATCCGATCCTCGGGACCAGTATCGGGGTCCATACCCCCTCGAATCCTCCCTCGAGCAGGGCCGGTTGCAGGCCTCCGGTCAGGCAGACCTTCATGCACTCCCCGCATTTGACACAGCGCCTCAAGAAATCCCTCTCGGGCAGAGCCCCGGGTGGACGGATCAGCGTTGGATCGGCCGCCTCCGCCTTCGCAAGCGGCGTGATCCTGACCAGCGGCACGGCCAACGCCCCTGCCGCGAAAGAGGCGATGACGCGCCGCCGACCGAGGTCGAGCCCCGCCGACTTGTCTGCGGAGAATCCGAACCGGACAGCCCCCTTGGGGCAGATGTCGTCGCAGTTCATGCAGGCGATGCAAGCTTCAAGGGCCCATCCATCCTTCGAATCCGGTTTTGCGCCGATCGGGCAGGAGGACGCACAGACCCCGCAGCCGTCGCAACCCTCGCTCACCGACCTTTTCAGGAGCGCCCGGCGGGAAAGCAGCCCCAGAAAGGCGCCGAGCGGGCAGAGGTAACGGCACCAGAACCGCTTCTCGACGAGATTCAGGCCGAGAATGCCGAGAAATACAACCCCCAGAAAAAGCGCCTGATGAAAAAGCGGCGTCCTGAACGGAAGCACCGTCCTTCGCAACAGGCCGTACAACGCCTCGGAGGCGTCCGTTATCAGAGGGATGTCCGCCTCGAAAAGCCCGTTGAAAAGGGACGATGCGGCGTGGCTGAATGCGGGGTAGATCGCGAGCGCCAGCGAACGGATTGTGAGCGACAGGGGATCGAGAAAACCCGTCGCCTGAAGGGTGAAGACCGACGCCGCGAGGAGAAAAATCAGGATGTAATATTTCAGGGCAAACCAGCCAAGGGGTTTCCGGCGGGTGCGGTTGAGACGACCCGTCAGGTCGTTCAGCGTCCCCAGCGGGCAGACCCATCCGCAGAAGACCCGCCCGAGGAAAACGGTCGCGGCGATGACGATCAGGGCCGGCGACACGATCTCCTCCGGAGAACGGACAGCCAGCAGGGTGGTCAGCCAGAGGAGCGGATCGGCGTCGAGGAAAACCTTCACCGGATAGCCGAGGTCGTTCGCCCCCTTCGACTCCGTCTGGAGGAAAAGATAGATGAAGATCAACAGAAAGAGGGCCTGACTGGCGCGACGGAGATTTTTCAGCATACGGGTTAAAGTTCGATCTTCCGGATGTTGAGTCTATCGAGGTCCGCCTTACCTAGACCCGACTGCTCGCCCAGCCGGACACAGCCGATATCCGCGGGCTTCAGTCCGAAGAGCGTCGCTCCGAAGGCGTCCGCCGCGACCTGGTCCGCGCCGGCAACGACCGTGTCGAGCCTTCTGACGTCGGCGAGATCGCCTCCCACGGGACCGTTGGCCGTGAGGATCCGCACCGCGTCGATGATGACGAGCGACGGCTTCACAAAGGCCGCCAGATCCACGAGGCTCCCGTCGATCCGCTGATGGATCCTCCCCCGCCAGCCTCCCATCACCCCCATCAGGTTCTTCATGCCGAGCGTCAGCCGGGAAGTCCCGTGAACCTTGGCAATGGGGATGTTGATCAGCTTGTCCGCCTCGACGGCCTCCGTATAGAGGGGCCAAGTCTTGAGCGTCTCGCCGCCGATCCTCATCTCCCGGAATTTGCGGTCGTCCGTGAAGCTCACCTCGGCCCCCGCCGCGGACGCCGCGGCGGCGATCCCGCTCTGCCGGTAAGTCCGGCGGGCGTCGGAGACGGGATGGTCGAAGACCTTCACCTTTTTCGCACCCGCATCGAGGCAGAGGCGCACCACGGCGCCGACGATCTCGGGGTTTGTGGTTGCGGCATACTCCGGGGTCCGGTCCCAGCCGATGTTCGGTTTCACGACAACGACATCCCCCCGGGTGACGAACCGTTGGATCCCCCCGAGCCCTTCCAGCGCGGCCTGAACGGATGCGGCAGGGGCCTTGCCCCGGACAACGCAGAGATCGGGATGGACCGCGGCCTCGAGGCGGCCCGCCAGCAGAGCCGCTGCGGACGGCACGGCCAGGACCGTGCCCGCGACAGCGGCCGATTTCAGGAACTCCCTGCGGTTCATGGTTTCTCTCCTTCCATTCACGAAGGCCGCGACCAAGGCACCTCCTTATTCGGGCCGGGGCCTCGATTCCCCATCCGTCCAATGGCCGGTGCAGGCGCAGCCACGGCGCCGCCGCTGTTCAGGCGATCCGAGGGAAACGGCCGACCTTCGGATGAATTCTATATGAATTCAGACAGCGAGGCAAGCGACCTTTGGGGATTGGAAAACGAAATCCGGAACGATCGTCGATCAACCGGGGAGCAGATCGATGACGGTGATCTCCGGCGGCGAGAGAAACCGGACCGGCGGCCCCCAGGTCCCCGTCCCCCGGCTCACGTGGAGCATCGCGTCGCCCGTCAGGCGGTAGGTGCCCCGATGAAAGGGGAAGAACAGGCGGGTCGCCAGGCTGAACGGGAAGATCTGCCCCCCGTGGGTGTGGCCGGAGAGTTGGAGGTCAAAGGCGGCAGGGGCCTCTTTCTCGACCCGAGGCTGGTGTTTGAGGAGAATCCTGAAACGGCCGGCATCCGCCCGGGAAAGGACCTCGCGGTCCGAATCGTCTTCCGGCGCGCCCGGACGGTGAACCCCCGGATCATCCACCCCTGCGAGATCGACCGCGCCGGCAACGGTTGCCGTCTCTCCCCTCAGCATGGTGAAGCCGGCTTTTTCGGTGAACGCGACCGCTTCATCGATGCCTGCGTAGAACTCGTGGTTCCCGGTCACCGCGAATTTCCCGTATCGGGGGCGGATTTCCCGGAGTTGCAATGCGGCTTCGGTCAGATCGTCTCCCTGCCCGTCCACGAGATCGCCCGTGGAGACGATCAGATCCGGCTCCGCCTCACGGACCTTCCGGAGGATCTCCGCCAGATAGTCTCCCCGGACCAGGATGCCGACATGGACGTCGGAAATCTGAACGATCCTCACCCGTCCCGTTTCCCTGGGGATCTTCGCCGACTGAACCACCAGGGGTTCGCTCCGGATGGAACGGGCCTCGATGGCGCCATAGCATACCGCGCCCAGGGCGGCGGCAGCGGGTATAAGCAAGAAGATCCCGGCCGAGGGAAGAAGCGCATGGGCATCGTTCCGGAGAACCCAACCGGACAGACAGGCCAGGATTCGGTAAATTTCGCACAGGAAGGAGGCGGAGACGAAGAGGAGGATGAACGCCATCCAGAGGTACCCGAACCAGGCGGCAAGGCAGGCCAGGGCCTCCAGACCGTAACGTTCAGAGACGCGGACGATGATCGGCGTCATCACGCCAAGGATCAGCAAGGCGACCAGAATGATCTGGGCGACGGGTCCGGGGGCAAACACCGCCCTAACCTTGATGAAAAAGTAGGCGTGGAAACCGCCGTAGACCAAGAAAAAGGTCAGCAGAAAAAGGGTCAACTTACAATACCTCTCCAAACGGGCATGATCAACGGGGTTGGACGCGGAGGGTTCCGCATTCCGACATCGATCAGGATCCGCCGCAAGGGCCGACGCCATGGCGACGCGCTGCCGCCTTCAAATGGACGGGGTTCTGATCGTCGCGCGCCATCTTTATCACGTCGCTTTGGCCATTGCAACCCCGCTGCAGCGCAATCCGTTTTCCGCTGCGGGGTGATTGACATCGGCCGTTTCATCCCTAGCTTATACAGCGGATATCGCCATTACAGTTTAAAAAGGAACAGGGATATGAAAAAAATCTTTATCCACATTGCGGCGTTTGTGCTTATAATGGTGTCAGGACCGACTGGCGCCGCGCAGCCGGAGGGGACTGGAAAGATGGACACGATCAATGCGAAAACCCGGATCGCCACCCTGGCCGGAGGCTGTTTCTGGTGCGTGGAAGCAGACCTCTCGAAATTGCCCGGCGTGGTTCAGGTGGTTTCCGGCTATACGGGCGGAACCGGTCCGAATCCCACCTACGAAACCTACGAAGAGCAGGGACACATCGAGGCCGTGCAGGTCTTTTACGATCCCGCTCAAATTGCTTACGAAAAGATTCTCGACGCCTTCTGGAGACACATCGATCCGACGGATGCGGGGGGACAGTTCGCGGACCGGGGACGCCATTACCGAACCGCTATCTTCTACCACGACGATGAGCAGAAGAGGGTTGCCGAGAAATCGCGGGGAAAGCTCGGGGAATCGGGCCGATTCGACAGGCCGATTGTCACGGAAATCCTGAAGTTCACGAAATTTCATGCGGCGGAAGCGTACCATCAGGATTACTCCCGCAAGAATCCGTTGCAGTACCGTTACTACCGTTACGGATCCGGCCGCGACACGTTCCTGGACAAGGTGTGGAAACCGAACCCCTCCGCACCGAATCCGGATGGGAACACATACCGGAAGCCCGACGGGCAGACGCTGAGGAGCAGGCTGACGCCCCTCCAGTTCGAGGTCACGCAGCAGAACGGCACCGAGCCGGCCTTCCACAACGCCTACTGGGACAACAAGGAAGAGGGAATCTACGTGGACGTGGTTTCAGGCGAACCGCTCTTCAGTTCCCTGGACAAATACGATTCAGGCACGGGATGGCCCAGCTTCACCCGGCCGCTCGAACCGGGGAACATCGTGGAAAAGGAGGACCGCAGCCTGTTCATGAGCCGGACGGAAGTCCGGAGCCGGGCCGGCGATTCCCATCTCGGCCATGTTTTTCCCGACGGGCCTGCGCCGACCGGGCTGAGGTACTGCATGAACTCGGCGGCCATGCGGTTCATCCCCACAAGGGATCTGGAAAAGGAGGGCTACGGCCAGTACCGGAAGCTGTTCGGGACCCGGCGACCCTGATCCGCAAGGGACCGGCCCGTGCCGAATCCGTCGCGTCGATACACGGCGCCATGCCCCTGACCGTCGGCGTCACATCCGGATTTGCTGGAGAGGGAAGGGCGATGATCGAGACCGCGTCTTTTGAAGGGGTGACGCAGATCCGGATGAGTCGTGAGATCGGCGGCAGGCCGATTTACTGGGTGGCGGCCTATCTTGTGGACGGCCTGCTGATCGACACCGGCTGCCGTTATACGGCCGCGGAGCTTGCCTCCTTTCTGAAAGGCCGGCCGGTCCGTCAGGCGGTCAACACCCACTTTCACGAGGACCACATCGGCGGGAACCGTCTGCTGCAGGAGAAATTGGGAATCGAAATCTTCGCCCCGGCCGATTCCGTTTCCCTGATCGCGCGGGAGGCAAAGCTCTTGCCTTACCAGGAAGCGGTCTGGGGATGCCCGGCGCCTTCGGAGACACGGCCGATTCCGGCCGTCATCCGGACAAAACGGCATGTTTTCGACGTCATCGACACGCCGGGCCATAGCGCAGGGCATGCCGCCCTCGTGGAAAAGGGCCGGGGCTGGTGTTTCTCCGGGGATATCTTCGCCCGCGAGAAGATGAAATGCATCCGGCCCGAGGAGGACATGGGCAAAACAATCGCCTCGATGCAGCGTCTGATCGATCTCCCCACTGACCGGCTGATCCTTTTCACCTCCGTGGGAAGGATCGTCGAAGACGGACGGCGGGCGCTTCGGGACTGTATCGAATACCTCCGGAATCTGTCATGCCGTGCGAAAGCGCTGGAGAGGGATGGCCGAACCGTTCCAGAGATCGTCTGTGAGCTCTTCGGGAAAGAGCACGCCTTTGCCGCGCTTTCGAACGGCCAGTACACGACGGAGAATCTGGTCCGCTCCGTACTGAAAATGGAGGCCTGAAATGGCCGTGGAGCAACCGCAACGCACGGGGAAATGGCCGGTCCACGGCTGGATCGGACTGGCCCTGATTTCCCTTTTCTGGTGCCTCAACTGGTTTCTTGACGGGACAAGGACCCACTGGGGATTCTTCCCGCTCTGGCTCGGCTACAGCCTCACCGTGGATGCCCTCGTTTTCCGTAAGAAGGGCCGCTCTCTCTTTACCCGAACGCCCGGGGTATGGATCGGCCTCTTTGGGGTCTCCGCGCCGGCCTGGTGGCTCTTCGAACTGATCAACCTCCGGACCCGGAACTGGATCTATCTCGGAGAGGAGAGTTTCACCACCCTCGAATATGCCGCGTTTTCCACCCTCAGTTTCGCCACCGTGATGCCCGCGGTCTTCGGAACGGCGGAGTGGATGGGAACCTGGATTCGAATTCGGCGGATCGGCGCCGGCCCGGTCATCCGGAAGAGGCCCGCCCTGCTTCAGGGCCTTTTCGCAGCAGGCGTCCTGATGATGGTGCTTGTCGTGGCCTGGCCGGAGCTGTTCTTCCCCCTGGTGTGGGGCTCCGTCTTCGCGATGATTGAACCCCTGAATGCCAAACTGGGCAACCGTTCGCTTCTGGACGACCTCGACCGCGGCGACTGGCGGCCGGTGATCTGCCTCGCCGCGGGCTGCCTTGTCTGCGGTTTCTTCTGGGAGATGTGGAACCTCCATTCCTGGCCCAAATGGGTTTACCGGATTCCCTACGCCGACTTCCTTCACCTCTTCGAGATGCCGCTCGCGGGTTATCTGGGCTACATCCCCTTTTCCCTCGAACTCTTTGCCCTCTACCACATGGTCGCCGGCTTGTTCCGTCGCGAAAAGGGGCGGACCGACCTTCAACTGACGGAGGCATGACTGGGTCGCCATGGACAAACCGCCGGATCTCGATATTCCGCAGGCCGAAAAGGAGATCGGCCATCGCGACCCCGAAAGGGGGGCTCCCTGAACGCCCCACCCTGTCCGGAACGCGCGGAACGCCGTACCGCAATGGCAAAGACGGAAGGCCGTACGTCCCGCACCTCGAAGTGCGACAAACCTGGCCCGTTTGACGGGCGGCGGGCCTCTGCCCGCCTAACCACGGTATAAGGAGGATTCGTTATGAAACCGATCGGCCCTCTGATGTGGGAACACCGGTTGATTGAGAAGATGCTGGGTTACGTTGAGGACGTGACCCGGGAGATGCATGAAGGCAACAAGATGGACCCCCTGTTCGTCGATGCCGTCATCGACTTCATCCGGACTTACGCGGACCGGACGCACCACGGCAAGGAGGAGGATATCCTCTTTCGGGATCTGACCGGAAAGCCGCTGCGACCGGAACACGCCCGGGTCATGGACGAACTGATGGAGGAGCATCGGTACGCCCGGAACAGGGTGGCCCTGCTGGCAGATGCCAGGGAAAGGCATCTCCGGGGAGAGGACACCTTTTTGGAGATGGCCGCTCTGCTCACGGAGCTGGCCCGTTTTTACCCCGTCCATATCGAAAAGGAGGATAAACATTTCTTTTTCCCCTGCATGGACTACTTCACCCGGGAGGAACAGGATCGGATGATTCGGGAGTTCCATGAGTTCGACCGGAACATGATCCACGAAAAATACAGGGCCGTCGCGGATCGGATGAAATCGTGGCCGGGTCAGAGACCGGATATCCCGGATGGAGACCGTGCGTTGCACGGAGCCGTGCAGGCCGATCAGAAATAGGGTTCCCGTGAGCAGCAGGGATCCCCCCTGCGGTTCCGGAACGATCGATCTCCCGCCCGGAGGCTTCGGGACCGGGCCTCACCATGGAGTGACAATGGATACGGTGTTTGCCATAGCCGTTGGCGTCGGGTTGAGCGCGGCATGCGGTTTCAGGGTGTTTGTCCCGCTGCTGATGATGAACCTCATGGCGATGGGCGGATATCTCAATCTGTCTCCCGAGTTTTCATGGATCGGGAGCCCTTACGCCACAGCGGCCTTTGCCACGGCCACCGCCGTCGAGGTTGTCGGCTACTATGTCCCCTGGGTGGATCACCTGCTGGACATCGCCGCGGGGCCGGCCGCCGTGATCGCCGGGACGATCGCCACGGCTTCGATGATCGTCGATCTCCCCCCCTTCCTGAAATGGACGCTGTCGTTGATCGCAGGCGGCGGCATTGCCGGACTGGTTCAGGGATCCACAGCCGCGCTCCGCCTGAAATCATCGTTGTCGACCGCGGGGGCCGCCAATCCCGTGTTTTCCACTCTGGAGATCGTCGGTTCCATCGTGACATCCCTGCTGGCCGTACTGGCTCCGGCCCTCGGTCTGATCCTGATCGGATTGTTCCTCTTTTTCATCCTTCGGAAGGTGGGCAGATTCATGTTGCGAAAGATGAAGGGCGGCGGCATGGAAGGAGGATAGATGCCCGGTCTTCTCCGATCACCGGGAAAAAACGGATCGCGTCGTTCAACGTTAAACCGATGTCATGTCTTGAATCGCTGGATCGAGGAGGTGAAAGATGGGAATTCTGTCGTGGATCGTAATGGGATTGATCGTGGGTGTGCTGGCAAAATTCATCATGCCGGGGAAAGACCCCGGGGGAATCATCGTGACGATCCTGATCGGGATCGCCGGGGCGTTCGTGGGCGGCTTCATCGGGTCCCGTCTGGGGCTGGGGACCGTGACGGGATTCAGTGCGGGCAGTCTGTTGCTGGCCATCGGCGGCGCTCTGCTTCTTTTGATCCTCTACCGCCTGCTGAAAAGATAGGTCGGGGGCCGAAGCATGGCTGCGGCGTCCCTCCGGTTGACCGGAAATCCGCTGCCGCACAGCCCCCGGGGAATCAACCCGGGAGAATCATTTTGACAAATCATGAATTTGGGCGTATAAGCGGTCGAAAGTGATAAAAATCAGACACATAAGAAAAACCCTCAAAAAGATCGGGGAGGCGATCCGGTCAAGCGGTGAGCGGATGTCCAACGTGCGATGGCCATCACGAACCATGAACGTCAAACAAGGAGGCTTTGTTATGAAAAAGATCCTGATTTTGGCATGTGTGATTCTTTTTGCCGCAACGGTTGCGTTCGCGGCAGGGCCCAAGACCTATCAGGTCACCGGACCCGTCCTTGAAGTGACGGCGGATGTCATTGCCGTGCAGAAGGGAAAGGACAGATGGGAGATCGGCCGTGATGCCGCGACCAAGATCACCGGCGACCTCAAGGTGGGATCGAAAGTCACCATCGAATACACGATGAAGGCGACCACCGTCGAAGTGAAGGACGCCAAGAAGGCCGAGCCCAAGAAGAAATAGACAGGCGGGGGAACGGACTCAGAATCAGGGTCGCTTCTGTCGACTCAACGGAAGCGGCCCTCTTTTTTCGGTGTTTTCACCGGCTCGGGAAGGCTCGCGGCGGAGGGCCCGATCCCCGTGCCTTCCTTGGCCGCCCGCCCAATAGGAGATGCTCATGAAAAAACGATTGCTCATTCTGGCGGCCCTCGCCCTCAGCCTCGGCGGCTGCAGCACCGTCTACTACGGCACCATGGAAAAAATGGGCATCCACAAGCGCGAAATCATGGTCGACCGCGTCAAGGAGGCGAGAGAGACCCAGAAGGAGGCAAAACAGCAGTTCCTGACCGCGATGGAACAATTCAAGAGCGTGGTGAATTTCCAGGGAGGCGACCTGGAAAAGGAATACAACCGGCTCAACGCGACGCTTCAGAAGAGCGAGTCCAAGGCTGCAGACGTGCGCGACCGCATCCGGGCCATCGAAGACGTCTCCGATGCGTTGTTCCGGGAATGGAGCGCGGAAATCAAGCAATACAACAGCGACACGCTGCGGAAATCGAGCCAGCAGAAGTACGATGCGACGAAAAGGAAATACAGCGAGCTCATCCGGGTCATGAAGAGGGCCGAGGCGAAGCTGGAGCCGGCGCTGGCCCCCTTGAGAGACCAGGTGCTGTTCATGAAGCACAACCTCAATGCCAGGGCGATCGCCGGGCTGAGCAAAGAGGTGGTTCATGTGCAGACGAACGTGGACCAGCTCGTCCGCGAGATGGAAAGCGCCATCGCCCAGGCCGATGGATTCATCGCCTCCCTGCAGGCGGAGTGACCGGACCGCATTTCATGGATGCGAACCGGATCCCGGTTTGAATCCTTGCAGACCTGTCCATCCGTCAGCCCCTCAGCAGAGACGTCCCTGGACACCGCTTGGGGGCGACTCCCTACGCTTGCGGCAGTGGCGATCGCCGCTTCGCTCCTGAGGCGCGGCGCAACCGCCGTGGCGCCTCTGGCGGGCCGGCACCGGAAGCGCCGGTCTCTGAAGTAGGGATGGGCCGGCGAACAACCTCAGGTTGCGAACCCCCGCGCCTTTTGATAGGGTGGCCCCGTTCGTTTTGCGTCTTCGAGGAGATTGTTGCTCTTTTCCGTGGAGGGAACGGGATGTTGGAAAAAAACCCGATGTATGCCGTCATCATGGCCGGCGGAAAGGGGTCTCGCTTCTGGCCCCGGAGCCGGGAAAAAATGCCCAAGCACCTGCTGGACATCATGGGCGATCGGACGATCATCCGGCAAACGGTTGACCGGATCCGCCCCCTGGTGCCGCCCGAGCGCACCCTGATCGTCACCGGCCGCAGTCACGCAGCCGAGCTGATCCGCCAGCTCCCGGAGATCCCGGCGGAGAATATCTTGATCGAACCCGTCGGAAGGAACACTGCGCCCTGCATCGGTCTCGCCTCGCTTCACATCGAAAAACGCGCACCGGACGCGGTGATGCTGGTTCTGCCGTCCGACCATCGGATCGGCAACGAGAAGGCCTTCCACCGGGTTCTCGCCGCGGCCGTTCAAACAACGATCCAGGGGGATGTCCTCGTCACGATCGGCATCCGTCCGACAAGCCCCGAAACGGGATACGGCTACATCGAGCAGGGGGACCCCTTACCCGACTGCGGTGGAGCGGGCACCTGCGGCGTCCGCTCCATCCGGGAGAAGCCCCCCCTCGAACAGGCCAGGGCATATCTCCGCCAAGGAGGATTTCTCTGGAACAGCGGCATGTTCGTCTGGAGGAACGCGGTCATCCTCGATGCGATCCGCCGTTTTCTTCCGGACCTCCATTCCGGGCTCGTCCGGGTCCGGGAAGCGCTCGGAACGGATAAAGAGGAGGAGACGGTCGGTAAGTTCTACTCGGATCAGCAGGCCGTTTCCATCGACTATGGCGTCATGGAAAAGGCGGAGAACGTCCTCGTCGTTCCAGGGGACTTCGACTGGTCCGATCTGGGAAGCTGGGACGCCCTCTGGGAGGTTTCCGGGAAGGACGGGCAGGGAAACGCCGTCCGGGGCCCCTTCATCGGAATCGACGCTCACGATTGTCTGGTCCACAGCCCGGGGAAGATGGTCGCCCTGGTGGGCGTGCGGGATCTCATCGTCGTGGAAACGGAAGATGCCCTGCTCATCTGCCGTCGCGGCCTTTCCCAGGATGTCCGGAGGGTTGTCGAGACCCTTGAAAACAGGAATTCACGGGAATACCTGTAGGGGAATGGGACACCCTCGGAGAACCACTCCTTTGGCTTATGAAACGGAAACGCAAGATCGGCCGATCCTCCACGGGACGGGGGGGTCGACACGGGAAGACCGAAAGGACGTGAATGGGAATCAAGGTTTCGGGAAGACTGATTCTGGCCTCCGCATCACCCCGCCGCAGCGGACTTTTGGAGCTTCTGGGGCTTGAATTCGATATCCTCCCGGGCAGCGTGGACGAGGCCTTCCGCCCCGGGGAAATCCCCAGGCAGCACGTGCTGCGCCTCTCCGAGGAAAAGGCGCTCTGCATCGCCCATCGGCACCCGGACGCCTGGGTCGTCGGAGCCGACACCATTGTGGTCGTCGCGGGCGAGGCGCTCGGGAAACCGGAATCGCCCGATGGGGCGAGAGACATGCTGCGCAAACTGAGCGATCGGGAGCATGAGGTCTTCACCGGATTCAGCGTCCTGCGCCAGGACCGGGGGATTCGCATCTGCGATGCTGTGAAATCGGCCGTCCGCTTCCGGGAGATCGGGGACGATGAGATGGCCTGGTACACGGGCACGGAAGAGCCCTACGACAAGGCGGGATCGTACGCCGTCCAGGGAATGGGCGGCCGCTTCATCCGCCAGATCAGGGGTTCCTGCACGAACGTCATGGGGCTCCCCCTTTGGGAGGTGGTCGGCGCCCTGAAGCGGGTCGGGGCGGTCGCCTATTCCGGAGATGGTCATGGACGTCGCAGCTAACATCCGGCAGATCCGGGAAATCCTGGCAGACGCGGCAACCCGGTCAGGCCGGTCACCCGCCGACGTGCGTCTGATGGCGGTGACCAAGACGGTCGACGACGAACGGATCGCCGCGGCCTTGCGGGCCGGCGTCGACATCGTCGGCGAGAACTACGTGCAGGAGGCAAAGCGGAAGCTGGAGACGATGGGCAGGTCCTGCGAGTGGCATCTGATCGGCCGGCTTCAGACGAACAAGGCCAAATACGCCGTGCGGCTCTTTGACATGATCCATTCGGTGGACCGGCTGGAGCTGGCCGCCGAAATCGACAGGCGCGCCGGTGCGGCCGGCGTCGTTGTGAAGCTCCTGATCGAGGTGAACGTCGCCGGAGAAAAGACGAAAAGCGGAGTCCCGATCGCGGAGGCCGTCGGCCTCATTCGTGAAATCGCCCCGCTTCCGAACCTGTCGATCCGTGGACTCATGACCATGCCTCCCTGGTTCAATGATCCCGAAAAGGCCCGACCCTATTTCCGAGCCGTCCGGGAGCTTCGGGACAGGATCCGGTCCGAAGGGATCCCGAACGTGCGGATGGAGGAGCTGTCGATGGGCATGACGGTGGATTATGCCATCGCCGTCGAGGAGGGGGCCACGATCGTCCGGATCGGCCGGGGAATCTTCGGCGAACGGTCCTGAGGAGGGGCAACGATGAAAAAATCGCTCTGGCAGATCTGGCTGGGCGTCGCACTGATCGTCTTGTCGGCCTTATTTTACCTGATCCACTACCTGCTCTTTCGTGATGCGCACCACATCATGCTCTACCTGATCGGCGACATCGCCTTCGTCTTTGTCGAGGTCCTGCTGGTCACCCTGATCATCCACGAACTCCTGAACGTTCGAGAGAAACGGGCCCTCATGGAGAAGCTCAATATGGTCATCGGGGCCTTTTTCAGCGAGGTGGGAACCCGCCTGCTGCGCGAGCTGGCCGCGTGCGATCCCGATGTCGAGAAAATCCGCCGCGAGCTGCTCGTTACGGGCAACTGGACCAAGGGGCAGTTCGAGAAGGCCGATGGGGCCGTCCGGAGCCATGAATTCAGGATCGATGCGAAGCGCGGCGATATCGGGGCCTTGCGTGAGATGTTGATCGCGCAACGCGCATTCCTGCTTCGGCTGCTCGAAAATCCGAATGTCCTCGAACATGAAATCTTCACGGGGGTGCTGATGTCCGTGTTCCACCTGACGGAGGAACTTGCCGCCCGTGCGGATGTCGCGCAACTCTCTGAGGCGGACCGCAACCACATCGCAGGGGACATGAAGCGCATTTACGGGTTGCTGACCGTTGAATGGCTGGACTACATGAGATATCTGCGGGAGCATTATCCCTACCTCTTCTCCTTCGCCATGCGGACGAATCCCTTCGATCCCGCGGGGGCGCCGGAGATCCGGTAGGCATCGGCCCAAATTAAACAAAGGAGAACCGACGATGAACAAGTCCGCGTTTTACAAGCTCAGTTACGGCCTCTATGTGATCACCTCGGGCAGGGAGGGAAGATTCAACGGCCAGATCGCAAACACCGTATTCCAGGTCACCTCGGATCCTCCCACCATTGCGGTCAGCATCAACAAGCAGAACTTCACCCACGACCACATCAAGGACAGCCGCCGGTTCGCCGTCTCCATCCTCGATGAGGCAACGCCAATGACCCTGATCGGCCGGTTCGGCTTCAAGTGCGGCCGGGAAATCGACAAACTCGACGGCGTCGGGGTCAGGATCGGAACGACCGGAGTCCCTGTCGTCACCGACCACACCGTCGCCTTCATCGAAGCGGAAGTCGTCGGGGAGATGGATTGCGGAACCCATACGATCTTTCTCGGACGCGTGGTCGATTGCGACGTCCTGGCACCGGCCTCAGAGCCCATGACCTATGCCTACTACCACGCGGTCAAGGGCGGCAAGTCTCCGAAAAACGCCCCGACCTACCAGAAGGAGGAGCCGAAGGCCGCCGCGGCTTCCGTGGTGAAGGCCGCCCGATACACGTGCACGGTCTGCGGCTATGTCTACGACCCCGAAAAGGGAGACCCGGAGGGGAATGTGGCCGCCGGCACGCGTTTCGAAGACCTTCCTGAAGACTGGGTCTGCCCCGTCTGCGGCGCCGGAAAGGACCAGTTCACCAGGGCAGAATAACGGCAGCCGCCTTCGGCTTCAACAGGACCGCAAGCAGGAGCGACCGGTTCCCGGCGGGAATGCGATTTTTCCCCCGGTCGGCAACGGACTCCGCATATCGGCAGCGGGGTGTATCCTGTCGTGGGAAGACGTCCGGCGGTACCAGAACCACGAACCGCGCTCCGTTATGCCGGTCCGGGATCGGCCGATGGTTGCGGCAGGCGATGGACACGGTTGAGTCGCAACTTCAGGCCCGGGTTCACCGCGCCCGAATCGAGGCGTAACAAGGCAATCCACAAAGCGACGATGCATTCTGGACGGCATTGACCACCGCCCGTTCCATGACGCGCGCCGTCAGCAGGCCGACAACGCTCAGATCCGCGGAAACGGCGCCGGTGGAAAGCGCGAAAATCGTATCGCCGTCATACAGGGTGTGCGCCGGGCGCATCGTTCGCGCATACCCGTTGTGCGCCATCGAGGCGAGTTTCGTCGCCTGCGCCTTGTCCAGCAGCGCATTCGTGACGGCTACCCCGATGGTCGTGTTGCCTCCGAAGAGATTTTTCTTTTCCGCATACGCAGCGGTCATGATTTCTTCCGTATCGGCAAGGCCCCCGTCCTCCATGACGGGCCCGGCCATCTTCATGCCTGTTTCCGGATCGATCACGTCCCCCAAGCAGTTCACCGCCGCCAAGGCGCCGACTTCCAGATCTCCAACCCGGACGGCATGGGCTCCCAATCCGCTTTTCATCGCGTGTCCCATCCCCAGAATTTTGCCGACCGTCGCTCCCGTTCCGGCGCCGACATTGCCCTGCGGACATTGTTTCCCCGCGTTCAGGCAGGCCCGGTAGCCCATGTTCTTGTCCGGCCTCGCCATGGAATCCCCTATGGCCAGATCGAACAGAACCGCTCCGCATACGATCGGAACGCGGGCAACGTTTACATCGAAGCCGATTCCCCTTTCCTCCAAGTATTGCATGACGCCGGCCGCCGCATCAAGTCCGTACGCGCTGCCTCCGGCAAGCATTACCGCATGGATCTTCTGAACCATGTTGGCGGGATCGAGGAGATCCGTCTCGCGGGTACCCGGGGCGCCGCCGCGCACGTCCACACCGGCAACCGCGCCTTTCCTGCAAAGGATCACCGTGCATCCGGTCGCATCCCGCAGATTCTGTTCATGGCCGATTTCGATCCCTTCGATATCGGCAAATCCGATTTCTCTGAGTGGCTGATTCATGATGGAGATATCGCTTCCTTGTCGCCCGGTTCGTCCCGCTGCTGGCCGCGGGGATTCATTCAATCGTGTGCCCGCCGTGCACCATCCCGTGCTCCTCGATCTCGGGATACGATCTCAAAACATGCCCAAGGCCGCCAGCATACACCCCCGGGATCAGAGGCCGCCGACGGCCTCCAGATTCACCTCCAGCGGCCATCCGGGGTCCGGCGGTGCGTCCCGTTCCAGGGGCAGGCGGCCCGGGACCGCTGCGGCGGCCCAGGCCGGTCCCGATAACGGCATGCGTTTCACGAGGCGGCTACAGGTACTCGTAAACCTCGAACTCGGTGGGCTCTTTGAGCAGCGCGTCAATCTGCTTCTGGATCTCTGCACGCTTCGGGCTCGTTTTCCAGTTGTTCCACGCTTCGAGGCTTTTCCAGGTGCCCATGACGATCAGTTCCCCCGGGCGGTCGACACGCCGGAGGGTCTCGCCGGACACGAAGCCCGGCTGGGAGAGGGCATGCGTTCGAAGCTGCCTCAGCAGGCTCACAAGCTGGGGATCTTCGATGGCTTGGGACACCTTTCTTCTGATGAGCGTTTTGATGGCCATGGCTTCCTCCTTTCGTATCGGGTCGGCACCAGGGTGGACGGGTCGGGACCATTCCCGGACTGCCGGGAATTTGCCGCGTCTCGGAGCGGGGATCCGACGCAACGGGGCGGCACTCCTTCCCCGTAAATTCGGCCTGCGCGGTATTGTGGCGACTTCAGGATAGAAACAGGTTCAGGGCTTGTCAAGCGAAATGTCGGGAGACCTTGGCCGGAAAAAGTTGCCGGCAGGTCAGCGATCCCGGATCTTCGAACCTCCCTGTGCGGACGCCAGGGTCAGGAGGGGGAAGCGATGCGTTTCCATCGCCGGCGCAGACGCAGGGAATTGCTGACGACCGAGACGGAACTCATCGCCATTGCGGCGGCGGCGAATTCCGGATTGAGGAGGATTCCCCCAAAAGGGTAGAGAACGCCCGCGGCAATGGGAATGCCGATGATGTTGTAGATGAAGGCCCAGAAGAGGTTCTGGCGAATGGTCCGCATCGTCTCGGAGGAGAGCCGGATCGCCCTCGGCACGGCCGTCAGGTCATCCTGCATCAGCGTGATGTCGGAGGCCTCGATGGCCACATCCGTCCCCGCGCCGATGGCGATCCCGATGTCGGCGGCCGCAAGCGCCGGGGCGTCGTTGATCCCGTCCCCCACCATCGCTACGACCTCCCCTGTCTGCCGGAGACGCCGGATCTCCGCCGCCTTGTCCCCCGGCAGGACCTCGGCGAGGATCCGGTCGATGCCGAGGATCCGGCCCACAGCCTCGGCCGTACCGGCGTTGTCCCCCGTGATCATCGCGACTTTGAGCCCCGCTTTTCTGAGCGCTGCGATCGCCGCGGCCGCAGAGGGCTTGGGCTGGTCCGCAAATCCGAGCAGACCGAGGATGCGGCCGTTCTCCGCTACCAGAACGGAGGTTTTCCCTTCGCCGGCAAGGCGATCAGCCTCGCCCGCCGCGGCGTCGCCAAGATCAACCCCCTCCCCTTCCAGAAACCGCCGGCTGCCGAGCAGCAGCGTCTTCCCCTGACGCACCGCCCTCACCCCGAGACCCGAAACGGCCTCGAAGCCGGTGACCGTCCCCGGCTCCAGCCCTTCCCGGCCGGCGCGATCCAGCACCGCCCTGGCCAGCGGATGCTCGGAAACGGCTTCGATGTCGAGGGCGGCCTGCAGGACCGCAGCGGACGCCATTCCGTCTGCGGGAAGGATGTCCGTGACCTGAGGTTCCCCGCGGGTCAGGGTGCCGGTCTTGTCGAATACGACCGTTCGCAGGCGGTAGGCATTCTCCAGGCTCTCTCCCCCCTTGATCAGAATCCCATTCTCCGCGCCGAGCCCCGTCCCGACCATGACCGCGGTGGGGGTCGCAAGTCCCAGGGCGCAGGGACAGGCAATCACCAGGACGGAGATGAAATTGAGAAGCGATCGGCTGAATGAGGGATCGGGAGCCAGGAATTGCCATACGGCAAAAGTCAGAAGGCCGATAACGAAGACGACGGGAACGAAGACCGAGGCCACCCGGTCCGCCAGCCTCTGGATCGGGGCCTTGGATCCCTGCGCCTCCTCGACGAGGCGGATGATTCGCGCCAGCGCCGTCTCGGCCCCGATCCGTGTCGCCCGGAACGTGAAGCTCCCGTTCCGGTTGAGCGTCGCGCCGAAGACCGGATTCCCCGGCCCTTTGGCAACGGGCATGCTTTCGCCGGTCAGCATCGATTCATCGACGCTGGAGCTTCCGGAAACCACCTCGCCGTCCGTGGGGATTTTCTCTCCGGGCCTGACGACGACCCAATCTCCCGGGACAACCCCTTCAATGGGAATATCGATTTCTACGCCCTCCCGGAGGACGCGCGCCATCTTGGGTTTCAATCCGATCAGCCGCTGGATCGCGCGGGAGGTCTTTCCCTTCGCCTTGGCCTCGAGGAGTCGGCCGAGGACGATCAGCGTCACGATGAAGGCCGCGCCATCGTAATAGACGTGGGGCATGATGTCCGCACCGGCGAAGAACCTCGGGAAGAAGGTCGCAAGGGACGAATAGAGCCAGGCCGCGAGCGCCCCGACAGCGACCAGCGTATTCATGTCCGTCGTCTTTTGCCGGGCCGCCTTGATGGCGCCGGCAAAAAAACGGCTGCCGACCCAGAAGACCACGGGCGTGGTCAGGAAGAATAGGACGACCAGGAGAGGTTGTCGGGGAATCCCCGACAGAAAGGGGAACCAGTGCTGCATCGATCCGGCGAAGATGGCTGCGGAAAGAACGATCCCGACGGAGAAACGGACCTTCAGATCCCGGATCTCCTGTTCCCGCGCCGCGCCGATCGGGTCCGCCAGCGCATCGTCGGGAATTCCCAGAAAGTCGTAGCCCTGATCGGCGATGGCGCGCTTCAGGGCATCGACGCCGGGCCATTCGGGGGTGTGGGAGACGGTCGCCCGTCCGGTGGCGAGGTTCACCGCGACGTCCGTCACCCCCGGTATCTCCCGGAGCGCGTTTTCCACGCGGCGGACGCAGGCTGCGCAGCTCATCCCGCCTACAGACACGGTCGTTTTGAGGATCGGTTCAGCCGCCAATGTCGAATCCCGCCTTGACGATCCGCTCGCGGATCAGCGCCCGGTCCACCGGTTTGTCTTCCGTAAAGGACGCCTCTCCCTTCGTGAGGTCCACCTTCACATCCCGGATTCCGTCGATCCCCTCCAGCGCCCGTGCAGCGGCCATCACGCAGTGCTGACAGCTCATTCCTTCGATCTTGATTGTCGTCATCTTCTTCTCCTTATTGGGTTTATTTCTATCATATCCTCGACAGGCGGGGCAACAAGGATTCACAGGATCGATTTGCAGGATCTGCGGACCATCCCCGGGGAACCTATCGATCGTATCTGTCTCCCGGCCCTTCTCGGTCATCTTTCCTGCCACGACTGAAATCAACTCCCACCCCGCCACAACATGTTGTGATATCATTTTCTTGACAGGCAAGACCGCTTTCCCTATTGTCGAACCGTGCCAAAAGCAAATGCTTATCAGAAGACAGACGGGAAGGCCGGTGTCAGGGGGATTTGCGCAATGCATCAAGACCACATCATAGCAGAGATCGAGAACAACCTCTTAGAATCCTGGAAGTATCTGGGGCGCGCTCCGGGCATCGAACTCCTGGATGAACCGGAGATGCTCAGGTTCGTCAGCGGGATAGCTTTCCCGCTGATCAACAGTGTCTTGAGGTCAAATATTCCAGAGTGGAACATGCCCGACAAGGTCCATGAGACCCTGGATTTCTTCAGAAACAGGAATCTTCCGATGCTCTGGTGGGAAACCCCGTCCACAAGACCTGCACGCCTCAGTGCCGAACTCGAGAATCAGGGCCTTGCTCTTGCTGAAACGGTCTCAGGGATGCGAATGGATCTCGGTGGATACAGTGGCGATCCCGCCGGCTCTTCATCAACCGTCATCCTGCCCGTGGCAGACACGGATGAGCTAGATACATGGTTGTCCCTATTTGAGGCATCTTACGAGATACCGGGATTTATCATACCGTTTTTCAGAGAAGCGATGAGGTTTGCAGGGCTTGGAGGCTCGTCCCGGTTCAGCCATTTCACCTGTTTCATCAATGAGAACCCTGTCGCCTGTGCCACCATTTTCATTCATGAGAATACGGCAGGTCTTTATAACGTCGGCACCATTCCCGGGGCACGCGGCAAGGGGGCAGGTACCGCCATCAGCGCTCACGCTATCTCGCAAGCCGTAGATTCCGGCTGCCGCGCCATGGTCCTTCAGGCGACCGGGATGGGCG
>CAZWTL010000026.1:0-33461 GCA_964637025.1 uncultured Syntrophaceae bacterium
CACCGGCCCTCTGAACCCCATTCAGATACGCTACCAGACTGCGCCACGCCCCGACTTGAATCCGTTCAATTTTGCCCCCTTTACCATCAATTTTGGCCCAATGTCAAGAATAATGAAGAATAAAAATGCTTGAATTGCAATGATGAATAAAGTATATTCTGAGGTGTTTCCGGTGATTGCGATGACCTTAAAGACCATGACTCAACAGAGGGCCCTTCGATACGTGTTGCCGTTGTCTCTCGCGGCGGTGTCCCTCTTGCTCGTGTCGTTTCCATGCCGTGCGGACATTTACAAATACACGGATCCGGAGGGGGTCATCCATCTGACCAATGTTCCGACGGAACCCGATATACCCTATGTGCTCGTCCTGAAGGAAAAGCGCGTCCTGCTGCAATTGCAGGGTGATATCTCCCGTTACGATGATCTGATCGCCCGCGCCTCAGAGAGATACCGAGTCAATTCCGCGCTGGTCAAGGCCATTATCAAGGCCGAGTCCAACTTCAATCACAGGGCAGTATCGCCCGTTGGCGCCCAGGGGCTCATGCAACTCATGCCATCGACGGCTGCATCCCTTCAGGTGAAGGATTCCTTCCATCCCGAAAACAATATCGACGGCGGTGTCCGTTATCTCCGTTATCTCATGAACCTTTTCAACGGCAATCTGCCCCTTGTGCTGGCTGCATACAATGCGGGTGAGAATGCCGTCATCCGCTACAACAACCGCATCCCTCCCTATCCGGAAACACAAACCTATGTCAAACGTGTCCTGAATTATTTCGACGGGTACAGCAGGCAAAAGATATCCCAGTGAAATCACCCCGGGACATCCCCTGTAGTCAAATAACGCTTCAGTGCATCCAACTTCTTTGCTTTGATTCCGGGAACCTCCATAAGATCTGCCAGATCGTGAAACGCCCCTTTTTGTTTCCTCAGGGCAACGATCTCATAAGCCAGCTTTTCGCCAATTCCGGGGATCAAGGCAAGATCTGCCACCGACGCGCCATTGACTTCGACAGGAAGATCCAACGCCAAACGCATCGTCACATCCATCTTGCCGATCCCCGGTCCTCCTCCGCTCGATATCGTTATATGGGAACCGCTGGTCATCGTTCTGCCTCCGCTCCCCACATCCTTGTGTTGTCTTGAAATCATGGTGGTTTCGAGCAACTTCTCTAAAGTTGTCCCCGAAGGAAGAAAATAAACACCCTCACTTTCAGGGTCGCCTGAGATCGCGATCGCCATCATCCCCGGTCCTTGCCGTCCCAGGGGAATCGCTGATGCCGGGCCCGTTTGTCGTGCACTCACCGATGAAATCCCGTGAACGGCGATCAAAACCATCAGAAATGCCAGGGCGCCCAGCGTCTGTCCCTCAGAAACGGTCATGCCCGGGATTCCTTTCCCAGATCGAAGGCATCATGCAGAACCGTCACGGCCAGTTCCGTATATTTAGCCTCAATGATGCACGACACCTTGATCTCGGATGTACTGATCATCATGATGTTGATTCCTTCGCGGGCCAGCGCATCGAACATCCTGGCAGCAACACCGGTATGGCTGATCATGCCGACGCCGATGATCGACACCTTTGCCACGTTGTCGTCAATCTCCAGTTTGTCGGCACCGACTTCACGGACAACCTCTGCAATGATCCGCTTCGCTTCGCGGATATCCTTGCGGGAAACGGTGAAAGTGAGATCCGTATACCCTTCGATGCTTGCATTCTGTATGATCATGTCCACAAGGATGTTGTGCTCCGAAAGGGGCGTGAACAAATGGGCAGCCACACCGGGACGGTCCGGCACATGAATGATCGTGATCTTCGCCTGATCCCGGTCATAGGTTACGCCAGCCACAACTTCTTTTTCCATATCCTTTTCCTCCCTGGTCACCAAGGTTCCCCCCTCATCCGTGAATGAGGATTTTACGCATACAGGAACATTGAATTTTTTGGCAAGCTCGACAGAGCGCGGCTGCAGCACCTTAGCCCCGGCTCTCGCCATCTCCAACATCTCATCGTAGGTGATCCTGCCCAGCCTCCTGGCATTGTTGCAAATATTGGGATCGGTCGTGTAAACGCCGTCTACGTCAGTGTAGATATCGCATACATCGGCCTCGAGCGCTGCGGCCAGGGCGACGGCACTCGTGTCCGATCCCCCGCGCCCCAACGTCGTGATGTTGTGTTCGGCATCGATCCCCTGGAAGCCCGCTACAACGACGATGGTTCCCTTCTGCAGTTCGGCTCGGATCATCTCCGTCCCTACGCTCAAGATGCGAGCCTTCTTGTAAGCCTGATCGGTCAGAATGGGAACCTGAAATCCCAAAAACGATTTCGCAGGATGTCCCATACTGTTCAACATGATCGCTAGCAATGCGACCGTGATTTGTTCGCCTGTCGAGACGAGCGAATCGCACTCCCTGGGATCGGGTTCTTCAGCGGCTTTCTGAGCCAATTGGAGCAAGCGGTCTGTCTCGCCCGACATCGCAGACAGTACGACGACCACGTCGTTCCCCGCTTTCTTCGTCCGGATCACCTTCCTTGCCACATTCGCGATCTTATCGATGTTGCCAACCGAGGTTCCGCCGTACTTCTGAACCACCAGAGCCATTTGCTAAGATCCTCCTTCTTTAAGGGTCCTTTCCAGTAGGCCAATGCGGTCGCGGCGTCCGGAAAGCTCTATTCTCCTGATACTCTCGTCCATATAAGTCATCACGACGAACAACGCATCGGGCGGAACGGCCTCTCGTACCTTATCCGCCCATTCTATGACCATGACGCCGCCACCGGACATGCACTCGCTATAGCCAATGTCATCGAGGTCGTCACATCCCGCCAATCGATAGACATCCAGATGATACAAGACGAACTCCCGCCCCGGATATTCATTGATCAGCGTAAAAGTGGGTGATGCCACACGGTAACTCTCGGGAACGCCCAAGCCGCTTGCGATTCCCTGTGTCAGGCATGTCTTGCCCGATCCGAGTTCTCCAATCAGGGCAACAACGTCTCCCCCCCGGAGATCGCCTCCAAGAACCCGGCCTATTTCGAAGGTCTCCTCCGGACCTTGCGATTTCAACACCAGGGACGCTCGATCTTCCGGGATCATGCTAAGCCCTCAGCAAGGCATCCGCCATGGTCGCCGCTTTCTTCATCGCGGCAACGTCGTGAACCCGAACGATGTGCGCGCCGTTGAGGATCGCCGCCGCTACCGCAACTGTGGTTCCGTAATCCCGCTCGGCAGGTCTTCCTCCAGTGATCTTGCCGATAAAGGACTTGCGGGACGCTCCCACGAGAATCGGTCTCCCGAGAGCCTTGAATTCTCGGAGATTCTTGATGAGGCTCATATTGTCCCCTGACGATTTTCCGAAACCGATTCCGGGATCAATGATGATGTGTGTTGGATCGATCCCGGCTTCTCCCGTCCGCTCGATTCTCTCCTGTAAATAGGAAATGATCTCACCCCGCAGGGAACGGTATTCGAGACTTCCCGTCTGCATGGATTTGGGGGTTCCCCTCATGTGCATGAGAACGGCTCCCGCGCCGGTGTCGGCCAGGATGTTCAGCATCCCGCAATCGTGAGTCATGGCGCTGACGTCATTGATGATCTCGGCTCCCTCCGTCAATGCCCTGGCCGCCACTGAACCCTTCATCGTATCCACTGAAAGCGGCAAATCGGTCCGCAAAGCAAGGCCTCGAATAACCGGTAAAACCCGCCTCATTTCCTCTTCCGGCGATACGGGATCCGAACCCGGTCGGGTGGACTCCCCGCCAATGTCCAGTATATCGGCCCCCTGCTCCACCATGCGAAGCCCCTCATCCACTGCTTCTTCCGCTGAAGAGAATCTACCTCCGTCCGAGAAGGAATCAGGGGTCACATTGATGATTCCCATGATCAGCGTTCGTTCCCCGATGTTCATCGTTCGCCTGGAGGTCCGGAGCAGGCAAATATCCGTGAAAGCGTTATTCAGGACCTCCCGTACCCGTTCGGAAATCGCGCCCATGCCAAAAGGTTGCGCTGATATTTTTTCCGCAAACCTCCGTATCTGTTTCAATGTGCCCATCAGGATGACGTCCGACCGCGCAACGCTGCAATCAACGGTTCCACGAGCAACGGCCGCATCGCCCCCGAGGGCGAGCATCTCCTGCTTGATGATATTGGCCACCCGGCATTCAAGGCCATCCAATAAGATATTGATATGAAACATTTTCGGAAGCATGGCCTGAATGCCATAGGGAGCCACATCCACCCTCTTCAGGGCATCAGCAGCCTCTTTCTCCGACGCCAGGTGCAACGGCCTGATTCCCATCCCATTCATGGAACTAACGGATTTCTTTCTAGATGGTTTATGATAGGTGTATCTGATCCGGGATCCTGACCGGGTGATTCCTCAGCTCTCCGACAATCATCTCACGCAACGGCTCCCGTTTCCGGCACCAGGCTCTCTACATTCCGCTTTTGTCCGATCCCAATCAGATCGTCCAGTTCCTGCCCATTGATGACCTCTTTCTCCAGCAGTTCCGCAGCAACCCTGTTCAGCAGATCCAGGTGATCCGACAGCAGCTTCTTTGCTCCTTCGTATCCCGACATGACAATTCTGGACACCTCTTCATCGATCCTCTTCGCCGTCTCCTCGCTGTAATCCTTGTGAGTTGCGAACTCCCTGCCGAGGAAAATCTGTTCCTCTTTCTTACCGTAGCTCAATGGACCCATCTTGTCGCTCATGCCCCACTCGCAAACCATCTTCCGGGCCAGTGTGGTTGCCCGTTCGATGTCATTGCCGGCACCTGTCGTGAAATCCTTGATAACGAGTTCTTCTGCCGCACGTCCCCCCAGCAGGATCATGATGCTGTTCATGAGGTACTCCCTGGGATAGGTATGTTTTTCATCGACGGGCAATTGTTGTGTCAAACCGAGTGCACGCCCGCGCGGTATAATGGTCACCTTGTGGATCGGATCGGTTCCGGGCAGCATCCTTGCGACCAGCGCGTGGCCCGTTTCATGATAGGCCGTGTTCCTCTTTTCGGTGTCACTGATGACCATGCTTTTACGCTCGGTTCCCATCATGACCTTGTCTTTCGCATACTCGAAATCGCTCATGCTCACCTTGTCCTTGTCAAACCGGGCGGCATAGAGCACGGATTCGTTGACGAGGTTTTCAATGTCGGCCCCTGAAAAACCGGGCGTACCCCGCGCGATGACGGCAAAATCCACATCCGGATCAAGTGGGGTCTTGCGGGCATGAACCTGGAGAATCTTCTCCCGACCCTTGACATCCGGAAGGGGGACGACGACCTGCCGGTCAAAGCGTCCGGGACGCAACAGGGCGGGATCGAGGACATCCGGGCGATTCGTGGCCGACACCAGGATAACCCCTTCGTTGGACTCGAAGCCGTCCATTTCAACCAGCAATTGGTTCAGCGTCTGCTCCCTCTCGTCATGGCCACCTCCCAGACCCGCACCCCGGTGGCGTCCAACGGCATCGATCTCATCGATAAAAATGATGCAGGGAGCGTTCTTCTTTCCCTGGTTGAACAGATCACGGACGCGTGAAGCACCTACGCCAACAAACATTTCGACAAAATCGGATCCGCTGATGCTGAGAAAGGGGACATCGGCCTCGCCCGCAATGGCACGGGCAAGCAGGGTCTTTCCGGTTCCAGGCTGTCCGACCAGCAGCAGTCCCTTGGGAATCCTTCCCCCCAATTTGGTATATTTCTTAGGATCCCGAAGAAAATCGATGACTTCTTCGAGTTCGCCCTTGGCTTCTTCAACCCCAGCCACATCGGCGAAGGTCACCTTTTTCGATTTATCCGTCACCAGACGAGCACGGCTTTTGCCAAATGCCATGGCTTTCCCTCCGCCACCCTGCATCTGACGCATGAAAAAAATCCATACGCCAATGAGAAGGAGCATCGGCAGCCAGGATACCAGAAGGGTCATATACCAGGGAGAATCCTCAATGGGTTTTGCCGTGATCCGGACCCCCTTCTCCTTGAGCAGAGGAATGACACCCGCATCCTTTGGGGCATAAGTCTTGAAAAAGGTTCCGCTCGTCAATCGGCCGGATATGTGATCTCCCTGGATCGTGACCTCCGCGACCTGACCCTTATCGACGGAACTCACAAAATCGCTGTATATCATTTCAGTCTGTGCGGTCTTCGGTTGATTGAACAGGTGATAGACCATCACAAACACCAGGCTGATCACAAGCCAAAGAGCAATGTTTTTCTGCAGGGGATTCAATTTATTCTCCTTTGATCGAAGGAGGCAAAGACGGATGGCCTGTTCCGCAGGTCATTTCCGCTCCTCGTTCATCGATGATTCTTATAATATCGGTCCGCATATTTCAAATCATTTCTGAGGGCTTGCTTGGATCTACGATCTCGGCCCTTAAAAACCTTCGGGTACGCTCCTTGATCCTGACCCGCTCGCTGATCCTTTCCCCTGCGATCCAAACGATCGATCCGGCATCGGCAAGAAGAGGGATCTCTCTGCGGCGCCCTGGGGCGATTTTGCGGTCGATGAAGTAATCTTTTAACTTTTTGACTCCTTTCATCCCCAGAAGTTGCACTCTGTCGCCGGGACGCATGTTTCGCAAGATCAGTGGGGGCGTTACTGAATCATAGTCCATGAAAGCGGTTTGAGGCCCGCTCCTCATTTCATCCAAAGTCGGTTTTTCGACCCATTCCAAGCGGATGGCCTTGCCGATCTCTCTCAAATAAACCGTAGCAGGAATCGATACCTGGTATTCGTATCCGAGGGTTTCGCGCCGATTCCGAACCCCTTTACACGGCCCGCGATCTATTGCTTTCCCGATTCTGAGGGAATCCCTATCCCTTTCCACGCGGATCCCGGAGGGGAGGTCCAGGGAAACCCTCCGTTCCTCGACACATCGGGCCATCCCCAGAACCGCTTCGACGTGGCGAGAACAGATGCTCTTCCCCGGCCTCACAGCGGCTTCCAAGATACATTTGACGATGCGTGCCTGAATTGCCACATGCAGGGAGAGGAAATCCGGGAGTGGCACGTCCGCCTCAACGTGGCCGGGAACAATTCTCCACCGGTCGATGATCTGCCGGACGACCCCGTTAAGATAATCATCTTCCCTGCGCAGGATATCGGCGGTTCTGCAGAGCCCTGCGACCAGCCGAGGATTGTATTCCGCTGCCAGATGCGGAATCAATTCATGCCGGATCCGGTTGCGAAGAAAGATCCTGTTCCTATTGGAGCTGTCCTCCACGAAGGCAATCCCCTCACGCCTCAGGAATTCCAGAATTTCGGATCTTCCGACCTCCAACAGGGGACGAATGATGCGGGCATCGCGCACAGGCTCAATCCCTTTCAGGCCTGAAGTCCCGCTGCCCCTAAGCAGGTGCAACAGCAGGGTCTCGGCCTGATCGTCGCAATGATGGCCGACCGCAATCTTTGCGGACCCGTGCTGGTCGGCCGTCTCATAAAGGAACCGGTAGCGCTCGTCCCGACCGATCTCCTCAAGGGACCGCCCCGTCCCCTCTCTCAGAGCGCGGATATCCACTTTCCTGCTGACACAGGGGACTCCCATGCCGGCGCTGAGACGGTATACAAATTCCTCCTCCCTGTCCGCTTCTTTGCGGAGCCCATGGTTGAGGTGGGCCGCCGTCAGATTCAGCTGGAAATGGTCCCTGAGGTTGACAAGAACGCTCAGCAGGGCGACAGAATCCGGACCGCCGGAAACAGCGACAACGACGTGATCGCCCCACCCGAGCATGGAGTGGGTGGCAACCGTTTTCATGACTTGATTCAGCATGACCGGCATGAAGGCTTCAACAGATCAGAGAAGGCAATTCCCTCAGTCTTTCACAGGTCATGTCGGGTTCGAGGGCAATCAGTTTTTCCCGGCCGGTGATTCCATTGAGAAATGCACAGCTCCAGGCGCCCGCATTTTGCGCAAGACGAATGTCGTTTACGCCGTCGCCGATGACAACGGTGCCTTCCGGAGCTGCCCCCCACTTGCCCATGACGACCTGTAGCAGTCGCGGATCCGGTTTCTTGAAAGGGGTACTGTCCTCACCAACGATCTCGAGAAAGCGGGATGCGATGCCAAGTCCATTCGCGATCTGCGTCGCGAACCGCATCAGTTTGTTGGTCACGATCACCTTCTTCTTGGCCTCAAAATGATCGAGCACAAAAGTCACGTCCTCGTAAAGCGAGGTACGGTCGAGCAGATGTTCTGCATAGTGCGAAGCAAACAGATCCATGGCCCTGTCGAGATAGGCGCCGCCAGCCGATCCCAGGGCCCTTTGCACGAGGGTCCGGACACCGTCGCCTACGAATCCCCATACCGTTTCAGGTGGCAGGACAGGAAGTTGCAGTTTCTCCAGCGTGTAATTCACGGATGCGGCCAAATCATCCCCCGAACGCACCAAAGTGCCATCCAGATCAAATACCAGCAGATCAACCTTTTTCATGCGTCATCAGTCTTTCCGGGATGGTTCCCCACCCTGTTCAGGTTCCATAAACCACAATGTGGGCTGTTGTCTTCAATTTCTGCAGAATCTGGTTCAAGACCTCCTGATCTTTCTGGTTTTCTAGATGGGCCTTGATTTGCTTCCGGGTATTTTGATCCAGTTTTGCCATCTGTGAGGCCTGATGGTCCAGAACCTGGATGATATGGAAACCGAAATCCGATTCCACGATCGGGCCAATCGCGTTCTTCTTTTGGGAGAATGCGGCATCCTCGAAGGATTTGACCATCTGGCCGCGTGTGAAGGTTCCGATATCGCCTCCATATTGCTTGGTTGGGCAATCAGAATGTTTTTTCGCCAGCTCCGCGAAATCGGCGCCCCCAAGAAGCTGCTTCCTGAGATCCTCGGCCTTGTCCCTTTTGTCCTTCAGCACCTTCTCCGTATCCTGGGGAGACCTTTCAACCAGGATGTGTCTCGCGTGAACCATTTCAGGTTTCTTGAACTTATCCCTGTTTTTTTCATAGAAATCTGAGATTTCCTTGTCCACGATCTTAACCTTGGCCCCCAATTCCTGGGCAATCAGCTTTTTGATCCCGATACTCATCGCGATGTCATCGCGCATCTTTGCGGCGTCGAGCCCCTGCTGCTTTGCGAACTCGTCGACCGTCACACCGGGCGGAAGCTGGGATTTCCATTCATTCATGAACGACGCGACCTCTTCCTCCGTCGCCGTCAATTTCTTCTTTTCGACCTCCCGGATCAGAAGCGTACGGTTGATGAAACCATCGATCATCCCCTTTTTGATCTCCGATTTCACCTGTTCAAGCCGATCTGCAGGAATCTGCGCCTCCATCCTGGACAACCTCTTGGTCATCTCTTCATTGACCTGGGCCTTCGTGAGCTTGGCCCCGTCCACCTCCACGGCAACGCCGGCGTCGTCCGCCTTCAATTCAGCAGCGGACTTCGCCGAAGGCGCTGCATCCGTCGATCCGGCTGTTTCGGAGCCCGGAGCCATCACGGGCTTCGCCGCATTCGCCTTCTCATCCTTCGAATCGCAGCCGACGATCACTCCAATGAAGAGTGCAAGGGCTATCGCCATCAAAACATTCAGTCTTTTTTTTCGAATCACGATCCATCCTCCCATCGATAGAATTTATCCGAATGATTCCACTGCTGATTTTCCTGTCGGCAACCGCGGCATGGCAAACCGTGCAAATGGACGGACGACTATATGCGAAAGTCTTGAGTACGTCAAGCAGGGAAAAGGCTTGATGTTTTTCAGGCATAACCGAATCGATCTAGGATTCCGGGAAGCGGGATCTCAGTTCTTCCAAAATCCTGAACTGCATTTCTGGCTCCGGTATGCCGCTGTGAAAATCCGTGATCGAAGGTAAAATCTGTCCCATCTGGCTCAATAGGAGTTTCAAACCTTCGAACATGGACATGGGAGGATAGGAAGACCGGCTGAGGTGGTGCACCAGTCTGAGGGTCTTCAGTCCATCAAACCAGACATGGAACTGATGTCGGAGATGTAGAGGATCCGGGCAGTTACGTCGGACCTGCATCCAACGGTCTGAAAACCGGCAAAGATCAAGATAGTTCCGGAGTTCGGGATGGATCTTGCGGGCCAGATTCAGGAGGAGGTCGGGATCTTCGTCCGGATCGGCGTCCATCACGGCCAACCATTCCCGGAGAATAGAAAATATCACGGGATGATAAACGAGGTACTCGTCACGACCTCCGTTTTGAAGAAACCTGTGCATCCTCCGACCGGTACCGAAAGGAACCCTTCGGGACGGTCGCGGCGAAGGGAAGACGGTCGTGGTCCCCACCAGTCCGATTTTGCCGATCTTTGCCAGTTTATCCAGAAAGTGAAAGTCTTCAGCTGCGCGCCTTCTGTTCATCCCCCTGACATCCAAATACGCCTCGGCGGTACAGACCATGGTCGATCCGATGGCGTGAAATGCATAGGGAGAACCCGCGAAAGACAGTCCCATCACGTAAGACCGAAGATAGATTTCATAACAGCAGATCGCGGACAGAAGTCCCGGATTTTCAGGTTTCTGATGCGCGTACCGGACCACCGCCGCTGCATCATGTGTCTCGGAAAAATGGTTTCCAACCGCGGAAAGGTAATTCCTTTCGACCAGAGTATCCGCATCGAGACAGCAAATCAGCCCCCTGCGTGAGGGTTGACCGTTCAGAAGGGCCAAGGCTGTATCCATGCCTATCTTTCTCGCCATCCCGACTCCCCCTTCGCGTTCTGGCATCTCCCAGCCCGGAGAGGAGGCATCGATCCAGCCGAGACGGAGTTCGCTGCCGGCGATTCTTGCAAGATCGTCCCGCGTCCGATCCGGGAGAGACAGCGGATGCGCGTCTCCCCGTACGATGCCGTTCAGAAGCGTCAGCGTCACTCGATTGTCAAGGATTTCAGCGGGATCGGCATGTGGAGGCCGGCGGTTGTTTATGACGCACAGGACAAGGGTTTTGGCCAGTTCATTCGGGGAATTTTCCGACAGGCCGGCGAGGGTGCCGAAGACCATGGCACTCTCAGCCAAAACCGGAATGACCACAACCCTCTCGACACCGTCCGTCGGAGCCGTCCGGCAGGGGCGGTTCATGCGAATCCCATACTGTTCAAGGTATCTGGAGGCCTTGCACCAATGGTTTTTCATTTGGCCAGCCCCTCAACGAGGTCCATTGCGGCGTCCTCATCCGCGCCTTCGATCCAATGGATACGGACACCGCAGCGCTCCATTTTTCGGAACCAGGTTTCCTGCCTCTTGGCAAACTGGTGAATGCGGATGTTCAATATACGAACCATCTCTTCCCGCGGGATTTTTCCCTGCAAAAAAAGACTGACAAAGCGGTATTCGAGCCCGAACGACTCGAGTCTGCCCCATTCGATGCCGCGTTCGTGAAGACTCCGAACTTCGTCGACCATTCCCGACTCCAAACGTTGCTTCAAACGAACCGTGATGCGGCGCCGAAGTTCGCTGCGTTCCCATCGGATTCCTATGACCAGTGGCGACACCGCTGCAGGCTCATTTACGGCATCGGGATGCTCCAGGGAAAATGTCGCAATTTCGATAGCCCGGATGAGCCTGTCCCGATCGATGAGATCTGTGGTGTTGTGGGTTCTTGGGCTTAGCGCCAGCAGCCGTCCGCGAAGTGCCTCCATGCCCTCTCCGGAAATCCTTTTGCGAAGCGCCGAATCGAACGGCACAGAGGGCATTCGATATCTCCTGAGAACCGAATCCAGATAAAGTCCGGTCCCTCCGACCAGAATCGGGATTTTTTCCCGCCTTAGAATATCTCGGAAGTGCTCATGGAAGAGGCCGTGGAATTTGAAAACACTGAATTCTTCAGTTGGATTGCAGATATCGATCAAATGGACCGGAACGGTGTCTCCTCCCATGCTGTATTCGGAGACATCCTTGCCTGTGCCCAGATCCATTCCGCGGTACACCTGGCGGGAATCCGCCGAAAGGATCTCGCCGCCGAGTTTCCGCGCCAGACGGACGGCCAGCCTTGTTTTCCCGGATGCAGTCGGTCCCAGAACGACGATAAGGTTCCACCGTTCTTTGCAGACCGCGATCACCCCGTTCTCGATGACCATGGTCGCGCCCCTGCCGTCTCTCGACAGCATCAAAATATCCCGCCGCAGCTGCCCGTGTGGAATCCGCCGGTAAGGCATCAGAACGATGCCGGATTCTGAAGATAAAAAAAATGTCCCGGCCGCTGAAGCGGCCGGGACATCGACGGTTTATGCGTTAACCCTATAATGGCTGTACGTTCACTGCGGCAGGACCTTTGTTGCCCTGCTCGATGTCAAAGCGAATCCGCTGACCCTCGTAAAGCGTCTTGAATCCTTCGCCTTGAATGGCACTGAAATGTACAAAAACATCCCCGCCTTCATCATTCTCGATAAAGCCAAATCCCTTTTTCTCGTTGAACCACTTCACTTTTCCTTCTGCCAAAGCTGTACACCCCCCTTTCCTAAAATTTGTTCAAGCGGGTGTTCCTATCCCGGAGGCATAAAAAAACCACCCCTCTTCAGACCCGCGTCTGACCTTCGGTGGTTTGATTGTCTGCAAGATAGGTACGCCCAACTTTACCCTGCCCCGCCCCTCTCCGTCATCTCATCAGGACCGATGAAATGATCCATTATGGGGCGGATGTGTGTGCCTAACACCGATTTTTTAAAAAATCAAGCATTTTTTGCAATGAGGATTATGCCAAATCATCACCGGTCCCACCGCCTGCGTGCCGCCACCCGGCCCGGAGAAACTGGATCAGAAGCCGGACCCCCACCCCGGACGCTCCCTTGGGAATATAGGATCTCTCCTTGGTCAGCCAGGCGGGTCCGGCGATGTCCAAATGGACCCAAGGGACCCCTTCCGTGAATTTGCTCAAGAATGCGGCAGCTATGATGGCAGCGCCCGGCCTGCCCCCGGAATTCCGGTAATCCGCAATATCCCCCTTGACCATTTCATGATACTCGTCCCAGAGCGGCAGTTCCCATACCCTTTCTCCTGTCAGCTCTCCCGCCTTTCGAATACCCGACTTGAGACCGTCATCCGTTCCCATCATGCCGATCACGTGTTCGCCCAAAGCTACGACGCAGGCCCCCGTGAGGGTTGCCAGATCGATGATCACGGCAGGTCTGTAGCGAGCAGCATAGGTCAGGGCGTCCGCCAGGATCAGCCTTCCTTCCGCATCCGTGGTTACGATCTCGATCGTCCGGCCGGAGAGGGATTTGAGAATGTCACCCGGCTTGTAGGCACTGCCGCCCGGCATGTTCTCCGTTGCCGGCACGATTCCGATGAGATTCACCGGCAGACGGAGTTCCGCCGCTGCCCGGACTGTCGCAATCACCGCCGCTCCGCCTGCCATGTCATTCTTCATCTCGTCCATCTTGTCGGACGGCTTGATCGAGATTCCGCCGCTGTCGAAGGTGATCCCCTTACCGACAAGCGCTATGACCGGGCGCGACTTCTTGCCTCCCCGATACTCCAACAGGATCAACCGGGGTGGTTCATTGCTGCCCCTTGCAACCCCCAGAAGCGCATTCATTCCCAAAGCCCTTATCCGACGGGCGTCTAGAACCGTGCAGCGGACTTTTCTTCCCTTGGAGATTTCCCTGGCTATCCTCGCCAGCTCGGATGGGGTCATCTCGTTGGAAGGCGCTGAAACGATATCCCTCGCGAAGGTGACCGCCTTCGATACGATTTCGGCCGATCTTGCCGCGGCTCGGATCTTTGTGCAAATCTTTGGATCCGGCTCCAGGATCGTAAAGCGGACCATCTCGCGGTACTGTTCACGATCAACGGTCTTGAAGGGCAAATAACGGTAAAGCCCGAGAAGGATCCCCTCCACAGCGGCCTCAACCGTCGGTCCGGGCGGGCCGTTTTGATTTCGAACATCGAAGGATGTTGAAAACGCATCGATATTCAAGGTACGGATCTTTTGCGCCGCACAGGCGTAGGCACCGCGCAGACGATCCGTCGAAAAATCGGCCCTTTTCCCCAGACCAACCACCACGATCCGCTTGACCGGGATACCGCAGGCATACACAACGGAGACCTGGTTCAGGAGTCCCCGGAAATCACCGCATCGGAGCAAATTACGGATCAGGCCGCCGCTTGTTTCGTCCAGGAGCGCCGCAGCCCCGCAGAGATCGGTCTCTCCCTCGTATAGGGTCAACACCACAGCTTCGCTCTCATGCTCGATCAGGTCGCCACAAATGACTTCGATCTTCATCTTTATCTTCCTCTCCGCATTGACGCCATCATCCATCCGCCCGATCCGAAACCGTTCATCCCATGATGTCCGTTTTGCCCGCAAAATCCGTACCCGGGTTGAAAATATCGAATATCCCGATGATCAGATGCCTTATTGAAACGGGATGGCCGGCTTTCCCCGCTTTTTCGCCAAAGCGTTCGAAACCAACGACGTGATCTCCGAAACCGGCACAAAAAAAGGGACAGCCATAACTTGCTGCCCCGTTCGCTTTTTGGAGGCGGCACCCGGATTTGAACCGGGGAATAACGGTTTTGCAGACCGCTGCCTTAGCCACTTGGCTATGCCGCCATAAAAAAATGGAGCGGGCGAACGGATTTGAACCGTCGACGTCCACCTTGGCAAGGTGGCACTCTACCACTGAGTTACGCCCGCTCAGTTTGAGATAGCGCGTGACTATAACAGATAACATCTGTTTGTCAATAAAATAATTTCCTCGCCGCAGGCAGCGAATGATTCCCAGTGTATTGATGTTCATGATTCATCGGATTGATGAATGATCGGTTTGCATCGGTTCGCAGGGAACCGGTCGCGGTTTCTCATCTTTTTTTTTGTATTCCCGTCCTGTAAAATTTCAAGAAGTAGTCCAACCCGGAGGTAATGGTCAGAATCAGAGCGATGTAAAGGATCACCATCCCTACCGCATGGGCGTCGGCGCCGATGAACGGGTAATGAATCATCAGCGCGGAAACGGCAAAGATCTGGCAGAGCGTCTTCCGCTTTCCCAGTGCGCTCGCCTGTATGACCATACCCTCTGAAGAGGCGATATTGCGGATCCCGTCCACGGCGAAATCCCGGATAATAATGACGGCAACGATCCACGCCGGTATCCTGCCGATCGGAATCATCAGGATCATGGCTGTATTGACGATCAATTTGTCGGCAATCGGGTCGAGGAATTTGCCCATCGTCGTCACGATCTTGTATCGGCGCGCGATGTATCCGTCGAGAAGATCGGTGAGAGCGGCGGCGATAAACAGAACCGTAATGACAAGACTCATCACCGGACCCGGGGCGTACAGGAGCAGAAACAAAACGGGGATCACCCCGATGCGCAGGATGGTGATCATGTTGGGAAGGTTAAATACATCCCTTTGATCCTCGGGAATGGGCAGCCGGTCAAACAGCTGCTTCAGCGTATCGATGATGCTGGGGAACATGCCGTTTTCACCTGTTTCACTGCTTTTCATACTGTTCCAGACATTTTCGGGAACAGAAATAGACGGTTTGTCCGCCGATTTCCCTCCGGATGGCCTGACTCAACGGCACATAGGCGTGGCAGAAGGGATCCTCCACCAGTTCCTCGCCGACGTCGGCAGGCTGGATCTTTTGCGGTCCGGGCTTTTCCCCCAAGGCCGCAATGCTTTTGCGGATCAATCGGTAAATCAGGTAAACCGCGACGATGCCGATAATCAACCTGAACATAAGTATTTCCGTTATCGTTTTTGCATTTTCCGATCCGATGGATCGCTCATCCCCGGGTCATGTCCGCTCGAAGCGCTCGACCCTCCCCTGATCCGTCAGGCGATCCATCAAGCCGCGGAGGGAGACACCGAACGCGGGATGGATCGCATATGAGGCGAGCTCGCACAGAGGCTCGAGCACAAAACGTCTGCGGTGCAGTTCCGGATGAGGGATGATCAGTCCCTCCTCGGCGATCACTTCCTGGCCATAGAGCAGAATATCCAGGTCGATCACGCGAGGTCCCCAGCGCCGGCCTTCCGTCCGGCCCATTTCTCGCTCCATGTTCTTCAAGGCATGCAGAAGCGGCCGGGGTCTCATTTCCGTTCGAATCTCCGCAACGCAGTTGACGAACCATGGCTGATCCCTGAATCCAACGGGTTCGGTCCGGTAAAGTGAAGAGCAACGCAGCAGGTGTACCATCGGGACCTCTGCGAGGCGCCTCAAGGCATCCCTGCATCGGGCGGCCGGTTCATCCAGATTGGAACCGATTCCGATAAAAGCGATCACTCCCCATACCGCGTTCCCTTCTGGCTCCCGCGTTTCCATTTCCCTGACCGCCGTCATACCTTCAGGCCGAGAACATCCTGCATGTCGTAAAGGCCGTTCTTCCGGCCCACGACCCAAAAGGCCGCCCGGATAGCACCGCGGGCAAAATTGTCCCGGCTGTGAGCTCTATGGGTGAATTCAAGCCGCTCTCCCATCCCGCCGAAAATGACCGTATGATCGCCAACGATATCCCCGGCCCGTATGGCTTGAATCCCGATCTCTTTTTGCGTTCTCTCCCCGATCATGCCCTTGCGGCTGTATACGCCGACGCGATCGAGGTCCCGTCCGAGGCTTCCGGCAATCACCTGTGCCATCTTAAGGGCGGTCCCGCTTGGGGCATCTTTTTTCAGATGATGATGCGCCTCCACAATTTCGACGTCGTACTGATCGCCGAGGATGCCCGCGACATCCGCAAGGATCTTGAACATGACATTCATCCCCACGCTCATATTCGGCGTGAGCACGCACCTAACGGCGTGAGACAGCTCGCGCGCCCTCTTCATCTCCTCTTCTGTGAAACCGGTGCTTCCGATTACAATGGCCTTCCCTTTGGCCGCGACCGTTTCAAGGTTCTCGATGGATGCCGAATGTGAGGTGAAATCGAGCACAACATCCCCGCGGTCAATGCAGCCGTCCAAGGAATCCTCGATGCATACCGTACCGACCATTTTCCCGAGGGCCGGATGATCCTTCCGTTCCACGGCTCCGGCCAGCTCGATGCCGTCCGTCTCATCAATGATGTTGATAATCCGTCCCCCCATCCGGCCCGCAGCGCCCATGACGATGGCCCTGATCATATTCCAACCCCCTATCCGAGCAGTCCGTAATTCTGCATCACCTTCAGGAGCGTCGCCTCGTTCTTCTCCGCCATTCGGCAGAGCGGCAGGCGCAACTCATATGAGATCTTTCCCATCATGGCGAGCGCCGCTTTTACCGGAACCGGATTCGTCTCGATAAAGAGGGCATCAATCAGTGGGGTCATCCGGGCATGAAGCCGTCGGGCCTTCTCCAGATCCCCTGAGGCAAAGGCATCGATCATGCCTGCCATATCCCCGGGAACCACGTTGGAAACAACGGAAATGACCCCCTTTCCGCCGATGGCCAGGAGCGGGAGCGTGAAAATGTCGTCTCCGGACAGCACGGTGAAATCGGGCCCGCACATCTGGACGACGTCGTTCATCTGTTTGATGGATCCCGACGCCTCTTTGACGCCGACGATGTTCGGGATCTCAGCCAAACGGGCGAGCGTCTCCGTCGACATGTTCACGCCGGTCCGGCCCTGAATGTTGTAGACGACAATGGGAATCGGAACCGCCTCCGCAACGGCGCGATAGTGCAGGTAGAGCCCCTCCTGGGTGGGGCGGTTGTAATAGGGGCAAACGATCAGGGCGGCGTTGGCCCCGGCTTCCCACGCATGCTTCGTCAGGCGAAGCGCCTCCACGGTGCTGTTGGAGCCCGTCCCGGCGATGACCGGCACCCTTTTTCGAACCGCATCCACCACAATCTCGATCACGCGGTCATGTTCCTCATGGGAAAGGGTGGTCGATTCGCCCGTAGTGCCGCATGGAGCGATGCCGTCCGTACCGGCTACGATCTGTTCCTCGACCAGGCGGCGCAGGGCCTCCTCATCCACCTTTCCGTCCCTGAACGGCGTCACAATTGCGACAATGGCGCCCTTGATCATAAATCCTCCTTACATCGATTCTGTATCGTTCATGAAACTGGGTATCTTTTCCCCGCGGATCAGATCCGCGTAGCTCTCCCGCTGCCGCACGACGTACCAGCGGTCGTCCCGCACCAGAATCTCCGGGATCCTCGGACGGGAATTGTAGTTGGACGACATGCTGAATCCATAGGCGCCGGCGCTCATGACCGCCATGAGCTCCCCCCGCTCAAAGGCCGGCAGCGTCCTCCCTTTGGCCAGGAAATCTCCAGACTCGCATATCGGACCCACCACGTCCGCTGTGACGGCTTCGCGGGACGTTCGAAGGACCGGCTGGATCCGATGGAAGGAGCCGTAAAGACTAGGCCGGATCAGGTCGTTCATTCCCGCATCCACGATGACGAACCGTTTCCCGTCGTTTTCCTTGGTGTAAAGGACACGCGTCACCAGAATCCCCGCATTACCGACGATCACTCGCCCCGGTTCAAAGATAAACGTACAGCCGAGATCCTTCGAGGCGTCAATGATCGCCCGGGCGTATTCCTCTGGATGCGGCGGCTGCTCCCGGTCATAGGCTATCCCCAAGCCTCCGCCGAGATCGAGATACCGGATCGCGATCCCCTCTTCCCGGAGCCTCCTCACCAGATCCTTCAGTCGTCCAAGGGCGTCCACGAAGGGGGATATCTTCGTGACCTGAGATCCGATGTGACAGCTCACCCCCTTGATATCGAGATGTGCAAGCGAAGCGGCGCGCCGGTATACGGTCAGGGAGCCCTCAACGTCGATTCCGAATTTGTTCTCTCTGAGACCGGTGGAGATATGGGGGTGCGTCTCGGGATCGACATCCGGATTCACCCGCAGCGCGATCCCCGCTCGGACGCCCATCGCAGCCGCGCGGTCGTTGATCGTCTCCAGCTCCTGATCCGACTCCACGTTGAACATCAGGATGCCCGCTTTCAGGGCAAATTCGATCTCATCCTCGCGCTTCCCGACACCGGAATAGACGATCTTTCCCGGGTCCGCTCCCGCCTTCAGCGCGCGGTACAATTCGCCTCCCGACACGAGATCCACACCGCCCCCCTCTCGCACAAAAAGCCGGAGGATCGCCAGGTTCGAGTTGGCCTTGACGGAGAAGCAGACAATGTGCGGAACTCCCGCAAAAGCCGAATCAAAAACTCGAAAATGCTTCAGGAGCGTCCGGTGGCTGTACAGATAAAACGGCGTACCCGTCTCACGGGCAATCTCCTCCACCGGGACTTCTTCACATAAAAGACGGTCATTCTGATAGTTGAAGTAATTCATCTTCCCTTCCCTTTGATTTCTTAAGGACGCGCGTCACCATCGTTTCTACCGTAGCTGATGCACGGGAGCGGACAAGGACCCGCAATTCCCGCCAGAGGAGCATGCCGTTATCCGATATGTGTAGAATCGGTTCTCCACGACGGCGGAATCGAGGTAACGGTAGCTGCCGAATCCATCCGCCCCCCATGTTCTGTCGTCGGCCTTCAATGTCGTCAGAGGCCGGTATTCGTGGGGGCATCCGGCACAGGCCCGGTCCGAGGATTCCTCTCCCCTGAGGATCTGAAATTGGGTAATCCTGCCATCCTTTTCTTTGGCCGACCACATGAGCATGATGCCTTCCGGCAACGATTCCGCCCTGAAGTCCATGATTGCAGGGGGCGGCATCATCCGCTGAGGGACGGGGTCTGTCTTCTTCCCGCATCCCACCGCGATCAGGACGCTGAACAGAAACGGCCACAGAACGACCAGAATGAACCTTCGGTGCGTCAGCATCCCTCGATCTCCGCGATCCGTGCGCGGACCGCCTCTTCCGCGGTACCGCCCCTCACGTTCCGGGCGTTGACCGACTGGCGGACGGTCAGGCAACGGAACACATCCTTTTCAAATCCCCTGTAAAATTTTCTGATCTCCGTCAGGGTCAATTCGGACAGCTCTTTGCCGTTGCGAATGCAGAACGCAACGATCCGTCCGACAATGCCGTGGGCTTCCCGGAAAGGCACCCCCTTCATAACCAGATATTCCGCCAGATCCGTCGCCGTTGAAAATCCACCGCCCGCTTCAGCTTCCATCCGCTTCCGGTCGAAGGTCAGATGGGCAATCATCGCGGTCAGGATGCCCAGACAGGATTCCACAGTGTCGACCGTGTCGAAGAGGGGCTCCTTGTCCTCCTGAAGATCACGATTGTAGGTCATCGGAAGACCTTTCAGGATGGTCAACAGCGCGACGAGGTCTCCATAGACGCGGCCCGTCCTGCCCCGGATCAGTTCCGCCACATCGGGGTTCTTCTTCTGCGGCATGATGCTGCTGCCCGTCGTGAACGAATCAGAAATCTCCACGTAGCGGAATTCGTCGGTGGACCACAGCACCAGATCCTCGCAGAAGCGGCTCAGGTGCATCATGAGGAGCGATGCATCAAAAATGAACTCGGCGATGAAGTCCCGATCCGCAACCGTGTCGATGCTGTTTTCGGTCACTTCCGGAAACCTGAGCAGTTTTGCCACATAACGGCGGTCGATGGGCAATCCCGTCCCCGCGAGTGCTGCCGCTCCGAGAGGCATGACGTTCACCCGCTTCAGACAATCCTGGATTCGCTCCTCATCCCGCGCAAGCATCTCGTAAAAAGCGAGCAGGTAATGGGACAGCAGCACGGGCTGCGCCTTCTGCATATGGGTATAGCCTGGAAGGATCACGCCCAGTTCTCTTTTGGCCAGTTGAACGAAGCCACCTTTCAGACCCTGGATCAGTCCGATGATGCGACCGATCTCATCACGCAGGTATAGACGGACATCGAGCGCGATCTGGTCGTTCCGGCTTCGCGCCGTGTGCAACTTCCCTCCGGTTTCACCGATTCTGGCCGTCAGGGCCTTTTCGATGGCCATGTGGATGTCCTCGTCATCGGCCTGAAAAGTGAAATTCCCCGCTTCGATATCGGCAAGGATGCCGAGAAGACCGGCCTCTATGGATTCCACATCCACCCTGCCGATGATCCCTTGCTTCGCCAGCATCCTGGCATGGGCGATGCTGCCCGCGATATCGTGCCGATAGAGGCGGCGATCGAAGTGAATCGACGCCGTGAAGGCCTCCACTGCCCGATCCGTCGGCTGTCCGAACCGGCCTCCCCAAGGCTTTTCGTCTTTTTCCATTCCTTTCACCGACCATCCTTCCGGGCCCCCGTCCCCTCCCCCGGACAACTCTACAGGGCCCGTTTCAACATGTCACTTCCCGTATGCTCCCGTTTGTCTCATCACCGTTCCTTCATCATCGCCCGGATACGCAATCGAAGCGCATTCAGTCGGATGAATCCCGTCGCATCCTGCTGGTTGTAGACCCGGTCCCTCTCGAATGTGGCAAAGTCCTCGCTGTAAAGAGAGAATGGGGATTTCCGCCCGACGACGATGCAGTTTCCCTTGTAAAGTTTCAGACGCGCCGTCCCCGTCACCCGTTCCTGGGTTTCGTCGATGAACCGCTGGAGAACCTCCATCTCAGGGGCATACCAGAAGCCGTTGTAGACCAGTTGCGCATACTTGGGGATCAGGGAATCCCGCATCATCATGACCTCTCGATCCATCGTGATCGATTCTACGGCCCGATGCGCGGCCCAGAGTACGGTTCCGCCCGGGGTTTCGTAAACACCCCTCGATTTCATGCCGACAAATCGGTTCTCCACCATGTCCACACGCCCAATCCCGTTTGCCCCGGCGATTGCGTTCATGTGCTCCAGCAGCAAGGCCGGACTCATCGGGACGCCGTCCACGGAAACCGGAACCCCCTTTTCGAAAACGATCTCGACATAGGTCGGCCGGTCCGGTGCAGCTTCGGGGGCGACGGTGAGTACGAACATATCCTCCTTCGGCTCCGCCCACGTATCCTCGAGAATCCCTCCTTCATGGGATATATGGAGCAGGTTCCGGTCGCTGCTGTAGGGTTTTTCCTTGGTCAGCGGAACCGGGATACCGTGCTTTTCCGCATATTCGATCATCGAGACGCGCGAATCAAAGGACCAGTGTTCGTCCCTCCATGCCGAAATGATCCGTATCGAGGGGTTGAGAGCCAAGTAAGTCAGTTCGAACCGCACCTGGTCGTTGCCCTTACCCGTGGCCCCGTGGCAGACCGCATCGGCCCCTTCCGCTTTCGCAATTTCGAGTTGGCGCTTGGCGATCAGCGGTCTTGCCAGCGATGTTCCCAGAAGATATGTGCCTTCATAAATCGCGTTCGCCCGGAGGGCCGGGAATACGAAATCCCGTACGAATTCCTCTCGAAGATCGTCGATGAATATCTTCGAAGCCCCTGTTTTGATCGCCTTCTCCTTCAGTCCGGACAGTTCCTCCTTCTGGCCGATATCAGCCGCGAAGCAGATGACCTCACACCCGTAGGTTTCGATCAGCCATTTCACGATGACCGACGTATCCAACCCCCCCGAATAGGCCAGAACAACCTTTTTGACCTCCTTCACGACAACACCCTCCTTATCTCATCAAGATTTTGATCCATTCCTTACGGACATGGCAACGACTTCACGAACCTGATGCGATGAAACGCATCCGTCGTGGGGAAAAAGCCGTTGCGGCCGTCCATGTCCCGTTCCCTGCCGGCCTATTTTCCCGTTCATCTCATGCCCCGCTCATCGCCGGCCGCGGATTCCGCTCATGCCTCGCCCAGCGTCTGCTCCAGGATCTCCACCGCCCTGTCCACATCCTGCCGGCTCAGGATCAGCGGGGGTACAAAACGCAGGACATTCCCATTCGTACAATTGATCAGAAGCCCCTTCTCCATGCACTTCAGAACGATATCCGCCCCAGGCGCACCCAGCTCGACGGCCAGCATCATTCCCCGTCCCCGGACCTCCCGGATGAGGGAATGTTTTTCCTTCAATTCTCCGAGTCTGGAAAGGAAATAATCCCCGACCTTCCGGCAGTTCTCGAGCACCCCTTCGGAAAGGATGGTTTCCAGGGCGGCGAGGGCCGCCGAACAGGCAAGCGGGTTGCCTCCGAAGGTTGATCCATGGCTCCCCGGAACGAATGCCGAGGCGATCTTTTCCGAAGCGAGAAGCGCCCCGATGGGAAATCCGTTGCCCAAGGCCTTTGCCACCGTGATTATATCCGGTACGACGTCTTCCCGCTCGCAGGCGAAAAGGGTTCCGGTCCGGCCGATACCCGTCTGTATCTCATCCGCAATCATCAGGATCCCCTTTTCGTCGCATATCCGCCGGACCCCCTGTAGATATCCGCTGCTGGGAATGACAACGCCGCTCTCCCCCTGGATCGGCTCCACCATCACCCCGCAGGTTTTCTCCGTCACGGCCGCCTCCAGTGCTTGCAGGTCGTTGTACGGCACATACCGGAAGCCTTCAGGAAGCGGCGCGAATCCCGCCTGGAATTTCGGCTGACCCGTTGCCGTGATGGTAGCCAGCGTCCGTCCGTGGAAGGAGTCCCACATCGTGATCAGTTCGTACCGCCCCTGCATATGCTCCGAGGCGTATTTGCGTGCAAGTTTGATCGCAGCCTCGTTGGCTTCCGCCCCGCTGTTGCAAAAAAACGCCTTGTCAAGCGGGGAGTTTTCCACAAGGAGGCGCGCCAGGAGAATCTGCTGCGGGATGTAATAGAGGTTTGAAACGTGACAAAGCCTTTCCACCTGCTCCCGGACTGCGGCTGCAACCCTGGGGTGCGCGTGACCGAGGGCGCAAACGGCGATCCCTCCGACCAGATCGAGATAGGACCGGCCGTCGCTGTCCCAGACATGAACGCCCAACCCCCGCGTCAGGACGACGGGGAACCGTTTGTAGGTCGACATGATATAGTGATCGGAGAGGTCGATCCATTCCTGCTTGTCCATGCTTTCTCACCTCAATGCATGATCTTGAAGCGGCTATGCCGCAATCTCAGTTCCAATCCCTCGGTCGGTAAACATCTCCAGGAGGATGGTGTGTTTCAGACGGCCATCCACGATGTGGGCCTTCCGGACACCCGATCTCAGCGCCTTCAGACAGCATTTGACCTTGGGGAACATCCCGCCCGCAATGGTCCCTTCCTCGATCATCTGGCGGATCATCTGTTCATTGATGCTGTTGATCAATTGCTTGTCGCGGTCGAGCACCCCGGGCACATCGGTCAGAAGGATCAGCTTTTCCGCGCAGAGGGATGCAGCAACGGCACCGGCAACCAGATCGGCGTTGATGTTGTAGGTCTCTCCTCCGTCTCCGATTCCCGTGGGGGCGATAACCGGAATGACGCCGTCCTTCATCAGCGAATGGATCAGGGCCGAGTTGATCTCCTTGACCTTTCCCACCAGGCCGATATCGATGATTTCGGGCGGCATGTCCTTTGCCTTCTCGGCGCTGAGATAGTATTTCTCGGCCCGGATCAGATTCGCGTCCTTCCCGCTGAGTCCCACGGCTTGACCGCCGTGGCGGTTAACCAAGCCGACGATCTCTTTGTTGACCTTGCCCACGAGCACCATCTCGACAATGTCCATGGTCTCTTCGTCGGTCACCCGCATGCCCTGGATGAACTGCGATTCTTTGCCCAGTTGCTTCAGGAGCTTCCCGATTTGCGGTCCGCCTCCGTGGACGACAACGGGATTGATCCCGATATATTTCATCATGACAACATCCCGGGCGAAATTGTCCTTGAGCTCCTCATCCACCATGGCATGGCCGCCGTATTTGATCACGATGGTCTTGTTGAAAAAACGGCGGATGTAAGGAAGGGCCTCGACCAGGATTTCGGCACGCTGTACGAATGTCTTCATGTCTTCCATTGATTTGACCTCACAGGATGTACCGACGCAGATCTTCGTCTTCTATGATTTCGTCCAGCTGTTCGGCGACATAATCGGCGTCGATCACCATCTCCTGGCCACGCATCTCCGGAGCCTCGAAAGAGATCTCGTCCAGGAGTCTTTCCATGATGGTGTAAAGACGCCGCGCCCCTATGTTCTCCATGCGGTCGTTCACCAATGTCGCCGTCTCTGCGATCGCCGCAATCGCGTCCTCCGTAAAGGTGATCCGAACCCCTTCCGTCGCCAGCATTTCGGTGTATTGCTTGACGAGAGCATTGTGGGGTTCCGTGAGGATCCGGATGAATTCATCCCTTCCCAGCGAATCGAGCTCCACACGGATAGGGAACCGCCCTTGCAGCTCCGGAATGAGATCCGACGGTTTTGTGGCGCTGAAGGCCCCGGCCGCGATGAAAAGGATGTGATCCGTCCTTACCAGCCCGTACCGCGTGTTCACGGTCGATCCCTCCACGATGGGAAGAAGGTCACGCTGCACCCCCTCGCGCGACACATCGGGTCCGTGCGTCGCGTCGCTTCCGACAATCTTGTCGATCTCGTCGAGAAAGATGATCCCGGACTGCTCAACCCTTGCAATGGCCGTCTTCGTCACCTTGTCCATGTCGACCAGCCGCTGCGCCTCCTCCTCGACGAGGATTTCGAGCGCCTCGGGAACCTTCACGCGCCTTTTTTTCTTCTTCTGAGGGAAGAGGTTGCCCAGCATGTCCTTGATGTTGAGACCCATATCTTCGATCCCCGATGAGGAGAAGATTTCGACCATGGGCCCGCTGCGGATCTCGGCCGTTTCAACCTCGACGAACCGGCTGTCCAGACGCCCGTCGCGGAGCAGGCGCCTGAGCTTCTCACGGGTCGTATCCGTCTCCGGAACATATTCCGCCTCGATCGTCGTCCCGTTTCCACCGGGGATGACCTCCGTCACCTTCTTCTCCACCGGCTTCGGGGGCAGCAGAATGTCCAGAAGTCTGTCCTCGGCCATTTCAGCGGCCTTGGCCCGGACACGTTCCTGTTCCTCCTGCTTGACCATACCGATCGAAAGCTCGACAAGATCCCGCACCATCGATTCCACATCCCGTCCCACATAACCGACCTCTGTGAATTTCGATGCCTCAACCTTGATGAACGGAGAGTTGTCCAGCTTCGCGAGTCGCCGAGCGATCTCGGTCTTGCCCACGCCGGTCGGTCCGATCATGATGATGTTTTTCGGAGAAACCTCGTCACCCATCTCCTTGGAAACGTTCTGCCGGCGCCACCGGTTCCTGAGCGCGATGGCGACAGCCCTCTTGGCCTCGTGTTGTCCGATGATGTACTGATCCAGTTTCTCGACAATCTTCCTCGGCGTCAAATCATCCGGTGACATGGTCATCTTCTGTCCTTATCCTTCCTATCCCTCGCCGGTTCTTCTTCCGGTTCATTTTCGATATCGATCTCCTCGACAACAATGTGGTCGTTCGTGTAAATACATATCTCCGAAGCGATTTTCACAGCCTCCCGTGCGATCTCCGTCGCCGTCAGATCCGAATATCGGACCATCGCCCTGGCCGCAGCAAGTGCGAACGGCCCCCCCGAACCGATGGCCATGACGTTGTCGTCCGACTCGATGACATCGCCATTTCCCGAAATGATCAGGAATGAATCCCGACTGACAGCGATCATCAGGGCTTCAAGGTGCCGCAGCACGCGATCCGTCCGCCAGTCTTTCGTCAGTTCAACGGCCGCACGGACCAGATTGCCCTTGTATTGCTCCAGTTTCTGGTCGAAACGGTCGAAAAGCGTAAAGGCATCCGCGGTTGCACCCGCGAATCCGACGATCACCTGATCGTGGTAAAGGCGTCTCACCTTTCTTGCCCCGTGCTTCATGACCGTGGTATCGAGCGTCACTTGACCGTCCCCCGCCACAGTGACCTTGCCGCGGTGCTTGACGGCCAATATGGTTGTACCCCGCATCTTCATCACTTCAGTTCTTTCCTCCCCTGGCCCTTGGATGGGCGCGGTCATAGGTCTCCATCAGTCTGCTCATGCTGACCGATGTATATTTCTGCGTCGTCGAAAGGCTGCTGTGCCCCAGCATCTCCTGAATGGAGCGCAGATCAGCGCCCGCATCCAGCAGGTGCGTCGCAAAGGTGTGCCGGAGCGCATGCGGGCTGATCTTTCGTGCGATCCCGCTCCGGCGGACCCATTCTTCCAGGACGCGGGATACTCCTCTCGGATTCATCCTTTTTCCGCGCGTGCTCAGGAAAAGAGGCCCTGCTCCCGCCTCGTCCCTGGAACCGGCCGGGATCAGGGGACGTTTCTCCAGATAGGACTCGACGGCCTGCAGCGCCGGCCTGCCCGCCGGAACGATTCGTTCCTTCCTGCCTTTCCCCCGAACCTTGACCAGCCCTTCCCTGAGGTGCACATCCTCGATGTTGAGCCCCGTCAACTCGCTCAGCCTGATCCCCGTGGAATAGAAAAGCTCGATCATGGCCCGGTCCCGGCGACCGATCTCATCCTCCGGGAATGCCGTCTCAAGAAGCGCCTGCATTTCATCCACCGACAGGACCACAGGGATGTACTGTTCGCGGCGGGGCAGTTGCACCAGCTCCGCCGGATTGGCTGCCACCATTCCGTTTCGGAGAAGGTAACCGTAGAAAGAACGCAACGCGGCGACCTTGCGTGCAAGTGTCGCTTTGCAAAGCTTTTCCCGGTGAAGCGAGGCCAGAAACGCGCGAATCGCCAGCGGATCCGTCGGCAGCTCCCCCGTCGCTTTGTCCCGCCTCTCCAGAGTTCCCAGAAAGGTTTCGAATTGTTTCAGGTCAGTCAGATAGGCTTCCAGGGTGTGTGAAGAAAGATTTCTCTCAACCTTCAGATATCTTCCAAATCCCTCGATGGCCTCTTCCAGCCGACCCATCATTTCGCCTCTGGCCCGATCAAGCGCCCTGCAAAAAACTCCCTTCGCCCGAATGGCGGGACAAGAAGCCCTTCCGGACTCCCGCACCGCCACCGAACGATTTTTCCAGAACAGATCACATTTTGTACTTACCGAAGTCCTCCGGGGAGAGATTTTCGAGGAACTCGGAGAGTTTTTCCTTCTTCAGCCGGTCCAGGTCGGTCATCTTCGTCCCGAAATCGACGTTCCGGGACTTTTCGATCACCTGGTTCTCCACAAAAATCGGGGCTCCGGCCCGCAGAGCTATGGCGATGGCATCGCTGGGACGGGCATCGACGATAATGGACTCCCCGTGGAACAGCAAGTGGAGGTTCGCGAAGAAGGTGTTGTTCCTCAGGTCATGGACCTCCACCCGCTTCACCTCGACCTTGAGGGACTTGAGGATTTCGTTGAGAAGGTCATGGGTCATGGGGCGCGAAAAACTGATTTTTTCGATCTCCGTCGCAATGGCGCTCGCCTCGAATATGCCGATCCATATCGGAATGGCTTTCTTCTCTTCGAGGTCTTTCAGAATCACGATGGGGGTATTGGTGATCGGGTCCATCGTTAAACCCGACACCTTCATTTCAATGAACATCAGCGCCTCCTCGTTCCTCCATCTCGCCCCGCAGGGAATGGGGAAAGGCCTCCACAATCCTTACGGATGCCATTTTTCCCACGAGCCCCTCCGACCCCTGGAAGTTGACAATGCGGTTGCCTCGCGTCCGTCCCGTAACGTCTCCGTTCCCGTTTCGGCTGGGTCCTTCCACCAGCACCTGCTCCACCCTTCCCACGCAATCCCGACTCCTCAGCAGGGTGTGCTCCTCCTGCAGCGATTGGAGCCTTCTCAGGCGCTCCCGCTTGATGCAGTCGCGGACGGGCAAGTCCAGCCGGACAGCGGCCGTCCCTTCTCGTTCCGAGTACTGGAAGGAAAATAGGTTGTCGAACCGGATCTCCCTCATCAATTCAAGGGTTTCCTCAAAATCCACATCATCCTCCCCCGGGAATCCCACGATCACGTCGGAGGTGATGCTGATCCCGGGACATGACCGGCGGAGAGCCGCCACCTTGTCCCGATACTCGGCTGCCGTATATCCGCGGTTCATCCGCCGGAGCACTCGGTCCGATCCGGATTGCACCGGAAGGTGGATGTGCTCGCAGAGGGAGTCCACCTCGGCGAAACAGTCGATCAGCCTCTCGGAAAGGTCCTTGGGATGAGATGTGGTAAAACGGATCCGCTGGATCCCCGCAACCTTTCCGATGGCACGGACCAAGTCCGAGAAATCGGTTTGGCCCTCGAGCGTCTGCCCGTATGAGTTGACGTTCTGCCCCAGCAGCGTCACCTCCCGGATACCGCGTTCGGCGAGCATCTCGGCCTCTTCGAGGATATTCGCGAGAGGCCGGCTCTCCTCCCTCCCCCGAAGATGCGGCACGACGCAATAGGTGCAGAAGTTGTTGCAGCCCTGCATGATCGTGACGAACGCGCTCACCGCTCCCGCGGCCGGTCGTGCAGGGATCTCCAGCGAGCGAACCCGGTCGGCGAATCCGGTCTCGACGATCCTTCCTCCTGCAACGCCCATCCTGCCGACCAGTTCGGGAAGTCGGTGGATCTGATGCGTTCCGAATACCAAGTCGACATCGGGCGCCTTCCGAAAGAATTGTTCGCCCCATTGCTGGGCAAGGCAGCCGCCTACACCGATCCGGAGCCACGGTTTTTCCGCCTTCAAGAGGCGGAACCGTCCGATCTGGCTTACGATCTTTTGGACCGCCTTCTCGCGGATGCTGCACGTGTTGACAAGGATCAGGTCCGCCAGATGTGGGTCATCCGTCGTCTCGTATCCAGACGGCTCCAGGAGAACGGCCATCTTCTCGGCATCCTGAACGTTCATCTGGCAGCCAAAGGTTTGAATATAAAGACTTTTTTTCTCCACCCTCCCCGTTCCTCACCAAAACATCCTGAAAGATCATTAATATAGGAAGTGGGGATAGTCAATATCTTTTTGAAGGGATTCTGCAAAGAACGGCCGACAGACCGCGCGATGCTCCAGAAGACTGCCGCGGAAATCGATCGGCTCCGGTCTGAACCCGTGGAAATCGACAGGTCGAATTCCCGGTTCGGGTTCTGGAGCGATCTTCTGGAGCAATGTTGACAAAACGGCATTCCTGCGTCATAGTGCGGCGCGTCTGTGGCTGGCAGGGCCGGGAACGGCTTCCGCGCATTCCAGGCCATCCGTCGGAGCGTCCGCAAGGAATGGCCGATGATCACCGCCAGGAGGTACGGATGAGACTTTCATGGGACGAATACTTTCTCAAGATGGCTGAAACGGCGTGCCTGCGCTCCACCTGCCTGCGGGCCCAGTTCGGGGCGGTCATTGCCAAGAAACACACCATCATCAGCACGGGATACAACGGCGCGGCATCGGGCGTTCGTAGCTGTCTCGAACGTGGCGATTGTGTCCGGGACCGCCTTCAGATTCCCAGCGGGAAAAATTATGAAATCTGCCACTCCGTCCATGCGGAGGCGAATGCGATCATCCACGCCAGCTTCGACTTGATGGACGATTCCACACTTTACATATTCGGTTACGAGCGGCAGAAGCCCCGGAGCGGAATGCCCTGCTTCATGTGCTGGCGGATGATCTTCAATGCCGGGATCGGCAGGGTGATCTTTCTCGATGAAGAGGGCCGAATAAAGATGGTAAACGTCAAGGTGGTCGATCGGGGCCGCATCCTTTCTTATGCCGCGCCGGAAACCTGACCGCCTCCCTTCCCTTTTTCCGGAGTGTTTGAATGCCGGCTCCGTCCGGTGCAAAAAGGACGAACCATGATACTCGATTTCAACGGGAACCGCCCGCAGTTCAACGCCACCGTCTTTATCGCCCCGAACGCCACCGTCATCGGCGATGTGGAGCTCGGATCCGAAGTGAACATATGGTTTTACAGCCTGCTTCGCGGCGACGCGAACACCATACGGGTCGGAAAGGGCTGCAACATCCAGGACGCCTGCGTCCTCCATGCCGATGAGGGCCGATTTGCACTGACCCTGGAAGAAGGGGTCGTCCTGGGCCACCGGGTCACGGTGCACGGATGCCATATCGGTCAAGGCGCGATGATCGGAATGGGCGCGACCGTTCTCAACGGCGCTCGGATCGGTGAAGAGTCGATCGTGGGTGCCGGCGCGGTGGTCTCCCCGGACACCGTCATTCCGCCTCGCGTGCTCGCCCTCGGAATCCCTGCAAGACCCTTTCGGCAGTTGGAGACGAAGGATATTGAGATGATCGGCGACATCCGGAGAAAATACAGGGAACTCATGAAGACGTACATGAACCTGCTGGCTGCGCTGTCCCCATCCCCCCAGGGCGGGGCATGATCCTTCGGGGGACTGCAGCAACCGGCGGACGTTGCCCTTTTCGCCATAAGCCTCGCCTTCATCACCAATCCTGAAACCGACGCCATTGGTGAGAGGACCATTGGGAAAGCCGGCGCCTCCGGGCCTGCCGACGGGTTCAAAGACCTCACAGGCATTCGGCGTTTCCCCGACGGCCCCGCGCTTCTATCGGCGGACTCTGCCGCCTGCACGGGCGGGACGGCCCCTCTTGCTCCCTCACAACGGGAGGCGAAACATCACTGGCATCAGATCACGAAGAGGCTTTTCGTGGAAAAGTTGGGATCGCTCGTCACGTTGACCCCCAGCCTTCTCAATCCGGCTTCATCGCCCGGGGTGGGAATGTGGGTCATGTGGACCTCGCAGCCCCTCAGGTCATTGAGTTTTTCCATGGCAAGCTGAGCGGCCGGGTTCGTGGCGGCGCTGATGGAAAGGGCGATCAACGCCTCTTCCACATCGAGACTTATGGTTTTCTCCTTGAGGATCTTGGTTTTCAGGGTGGCAATGGAATCGGTGATGCTGGGAGGGAGCAGTTTGATCTTCTCGGGGATTTCCGCCAGTTCCTTGACGGTATGGAGCACCAGGCTTGACGCCGCGTGAAGGAGCGCGGAATTGCTCCCGGTGATGATCCTGCCGTTCGCCAGTTCGATGGCAGCCCCGCAGAAAATCCCCTCGTTGCCCTTCTCCCGCTCCTGTGCCTCCCTCGCGGCCCGCCGCGCCGGCTCCACCACCGATCGGTCTTCGGGCTTGAGGTTGAAGTCTTTCAGAAAAAGCTCCACCCGCTGCACCGTCTCCGCTTCTGCGAAGCCCATCACATATTCGCAGCGATAACGAAAATAACGGCGGATGATCTCTTTTTCGGCAGCCTGCCTCACGCAGCCGTCGTCTACGATCGCATAGCCGACGCGGTTTACCCCCATATCCGTGGGAGAAAGGTAAGGCGATTTCATCCCCGTGATCTTCTCGAGGATCCGCTTCAGGACCGGGAACACCTCCACATCCCTGTTGTAATTGACGGCCGTCTTTCCATAGGCTTCCAGATGGAACGGATCGATGAGATTGAAATCGCGAATGTCTGCTGTTGCGGCCTCATAGGCGACATTCGCCGGATGCTTGAGTGGAATGTTGGCGATCGGAAAGGTTTCGAATTTGGCATATCCGGAGTTTTGGCCGCGGCGGTAATCGTGATAAAGCTGGGAAAGACAGGTCGCCAGCTTTCCGCTGCCGGGACCGGGACCCGTTACGATCACGAGAGGCTTATCCGTTGGGATGTATTCGTTCGCCCCGTACCCTTCGTCGCTGACAATGGCGTCGATGTCCGTCGGGTAACCTTTTGTGAAGCGGTGGGTGTAGACCTTGATGTTTCTCCGTTCCAGCTTGTTCTTGAACAGCTTGGCGGCGGGCTGATTCTCGAACCTCGTGATGACGACCCCCAGAACGTCGATATCCCACTCCCGCAGGTCGTCGATCAGCTTCATGGCATCCGTGTCGTAGGTGATGCCGAAGTCCGCCCGGATCTTCTTGCGTTCGATGTCTCCCGCATAAATGCAGAGCAGGATGTCGGCCTTGTCCTTGAGTTGCTGGAGAAGCCTCATCTTGACGTTGGGGTCGTATCCTGGCAGAACCCGGGCGGCGTGATAGTCGAACAGCAATTTGCCGCCGAACTCGAGATAAAGTTTGTTGTCGAACCGGCGGACCCGCTCCAGAATGGATGCTGTCTGCTCCTGAAGGTATTTCTCGTTGTCGAATCCCCGTGACGCCATGCCGCCTCCGCTCGCCCTTGCACTTCCTCATGATCACCCCGGCGGTTCAAGATCGCCGCCGCACCGCGTTTCAAACTGGCGTGCTTACCATGGATGACCGTTTTTTTCCACACCCAAAATCAGCTCTCCATGCGTCGTCATGGGCACCGTTCCGCGCATCATGCCAGTTTATTGGTCAGGTCTCCTTCCACGATGATCTGTTGCAGCAGACTTCTCTCGCGCCCTCGCGGCAATCTGCCCTGAAGATGACAATAACAAACCTGATCCCCGGCCTTATTGAAAAATAACGCCTCGGCTTCAGCTTTTCCGGAGTCGTCGATCTTTGTGACGGTTACCTTACAGGTGATCGTTTCATCGAAATAGACCGGCTTGATAAAGTTGTAATTCATGCCGGTGGCCAGCCAACCCACCTGTCCGCCAAATTCGCATATCATGGAGCCGATCAGCAGTCCGTGGCAGATCAATCGATCGAATCCCTTCGATTCGGCCCATCGGAGATCGTAATGAACCGGATTATAGTCCCGGATCATGTCGCCGAATCGTTCCGTTTCCTCTTTCGTGAAGGTGCGCGAAAAGGTGAACGAGTCTAATGTCTTGATACCTTCAACGGCCTTCAGAGGCATGGGATTCGTCATGCCCGTGTTTCCATTATTCTCAGCATCGGGGGTTCACATCCG
>CAZWTL010000026.1:33561-35668 GCA_964637025.1 uncultured Syntrophaceae bacterium
GCTTCCAGTGTTTCGGTTATCCCCAAACCTTCGCTGCCGCGGACCATTGAAAGGCGGACGGCGGCATGGGACGCTGCCGAACGATATGGATCCCCGCCCGGATCGAACCAAAGCTTCACAGCCATCAATAAGCCCGCTGCCCGATTCTCCTATGGCGCATTGTCCCCCCATGCGTCTTGAGGTCGATGGGTATCGTGATGCCGGCCGGCTTTCTATCTTCCATGGGGCCTCTGTCCCGGAGGCTGCCGATCCTGATAGGGACGACCCGGAGACGGCGGAGCCTGACTGGCCGGTACCTGCGGCCGATGAGCCGGCGGGCGCGGAGGCTGATGAATTCGGGAACGGCTTGGGTCGTCTCGTCTCTGCTGAAGATGCCGTTGATCCCCGGGCCGCTGCTGATACTGCTGTTGTCCGGGCTGTCTTGCATCGTAACTTCGCTGCGTCGGCCGCGGCCGATAGTTCTGAACCCCCCAGGTTCCCCGCTTCTCCCAGTACCTGCTATTGTGCCAGCTTCGCCAATTCTGTTGCAACTGGTGGTGGGGAATCCGTTCATAATTCCAGCGGTGCCCGTACCAACTCCGCTCCCTGAAGTACCTTCGCCAATCCGGGTTCACATCATGGTAGAAGCGCGGGATGCCGCTGTAATAGGCCCATCCCCTGTCATAGAAACGTGAACGGTACCAGCGTCCTTCCCAGGGCATCCACCACCATCCGCTCCAGAAAAAGACGTCCATATCGATATCGGGAACCACATAGACGCTGTCCGTATCGGGAATGATGATCACGTTCGGAGGCGCTGAAAGCGAAAAAAGCGGGGGCAGTGAAATGCCGATACGGATATCCACCCCTGCCGCGGCCGGGACCGGAACGACGACGGAAAATGCCAACAGGACGATCCCCAAAAACACCTTCTTCATTTTTACCTCCCTGTTTTATTGAATGTGCAAACCGACCATCTGCTCAATGCGTTTCGCAACCTGTGGAGCCAACCCCATGCCGGCTGCAAGCCGATCCAGATAGCTTCTTTCCTCCGGGGTGTCCACTTCGATGGCCATAAGAGAGGCCGCGTAAATCTGTGCCGCCAGTTCAGGCTGTCCCTCGGCGGCAGTGATCAGTCTTTCGGTTTCCATCGGCTGCCGCAGCTGACCCATCAGGTAGTGTCGGCCCTCGTCGTCGATTCCCGCTTCGCTGAATTTTCCCATCATCCGTTCGATTTCATTTTGATCCACCCGGCTGTCGGCCTTGATGGCATTGATCATGGCCCGCAGGACCAGTTCAGAGTTCTCGTCGAGCTGCGCCTGTTCCTGAGGCGTCTGCGGTTCCAGCAGACCGACCGGCATCATGGCCCTGTGACCGGCGCTTCCCTTGAGGGCATTGAACGCCAGAGCGCCGAGCAAGGCCATCAGCCCCCCACCAACAGCCCCGCCCAGGGATTTTCCTCCGCCCCCCAAAAGGGATCCGAGCAACGCGCCCAAACCGCCTATGGCAACGTTCTGACGGCCACCCACTGCCCGGCCTGCCTCTCCCAGCATGCCCGTCAGCAGATCCCCGATGCCTCCGCCCGCCGCAGCGCTTGTCCCCTGTTGACTGCTACCCAGCATACCGGAAAGAAGATCGCCAATGCCACCGCTTTCCCTGCCGCCGCGCAGAGCGCCCGATACCATTTCCGCAAGCCCTCCGCCGTGATCCTTCCCTGACGGAGTTTCTATCATGCCCGTCAGACGATCCAGTGCGTCGCCGCCCAGGGCATTCTTGATCCGATCGTTGGAAGAGGCCGACATCCCGGACTGCACCATCGCCCCAAGAACTTCACTGATATTCATTTCCATACCCTCCCATTCCGGTTGCATTCTGCAACCCTTTGCCCCACCTGTCTGATTCTTTTCGGTTGAACCCCATTTGCCCTGTTCCATACAATACAGCATATCGCGCCTGAGTGCACCGGGTTCCCGTCCGTGCGAGAGGGCCATGTTCATCGAAGGAGGCGCACCCGATCCACAGATGTTCCGATACGAAATAATATGAGGCGTCTTCTAGAAAATTTAGCAGCAATTCTGCTTAAATACTACAACATTTTTCTCTGCCGGTTTCTGAGAAAAACTTCTGG
>CAZWTL010000027.1:0-34549 GCA_964637025.1 uncultured Syntrophaceae bacterium
CAGTGTTACAAATGGTCCTGTGTTATTAGCTCCAGGGTCTGGCCAATAAATTTAGTATTGATGCTCGGATATGCCTTCCGCGAGCCAACAACGGAATTGATGACAAAATAATATATGAATCTGATGGCTTATGGAAAAAACATCTTCAGCACTCTCTGTGCATGAATGCTTGGATTCTTGGCGAGGCTTGTAGCTTTGAAGAGTGACTTGGAAAGGGAATGATGACAAAAAACAGGGGTCACAAGCTGTGGATGCACCTTGCAACCCCTTTATTTTACTGGTGGGTCGTATGGGAATCGAACCCACGACCAACGGATTAAAAGTCCGCTGCTCTACCGGACTGAGCTAACGACCCTGATTTTGAAGCGCTCCTCCTAACAGGAACGGTGTCCCGTTGTCAAGCGATAATCTGCAGCAGCGATATGATTTCTCCTTATTCATTCAATCCGCAAAGGGATCGGCCAGCCCGATCGTTTCATCCCGATCCGGCCCCACAGAGACGAGGACCATCCGAACGCCGGCAAGGGATTCCAGCCGTTCGAGATAGCGACGGGTGTTCCGGGGTAGATCGACGAGCCGCCTCGCCCCGCGGATATCCTCTGTCCAGCCGTCCAACTCCTCGTAGATGGGTTGGCAGGTCGCGAGAAGATGCAGGTTGGCGGGGACGGATTCGGTGAACTCTTCCCCGCCCGTTCGATAGCCGGTGCAGATCTTGAGCTTGGGAATTCCGGTCAGGACGTCGAGTTTCGTGAGCGCGATCCCGGTGACGCCGGAGAGCCGGACCGCGTGGCGGACCAGCACCATGTCGATCCATCCGCAGCGGCGTTTGCGGCCCGTCGTCGCCCCGAATTCCTGTCCCACCTGCTGGAGCTTGGCCCCGATTTCGTCGTGGAGTTCGGTGATAAACGGGCCTTGCCCCACCCGCGTCGTGTAGGCTTTGCAGATGCCCACCACGGACCCGATGACCCGCGGCCCGACACCGGTCCCGCAGGCGGCGTTTGCGGCGACGGTATTGGAGGATGTGACGTAGGGGAAGGTACCGTGGTCGATGTCGAGATGGGATCCCTGGGCGCCCTCGAAGAGCACCTTCTTTCCCCTGGCCATCTCCCGCTGCAGGAGCAGGGAACAGTCCGTGACGTAAGGCCGGATCCGCTCCGCATAGACCCGATACTCCTCCAGGATCGCATTTCCGTCGAGGGGTTCCTCACCGAAGAGCTTCGTCAAATAGAAGTTCTTCTCCGCCACGTTCCGTTCCAGCTTTTCCCGGAAAACTTCATCGTCGAGGAGGTCGCAGACGCGGATGCCGGTCCGCGCAATCTTGTCTTCATAGGTCGGCCCGATGCCGCGGCCGGTCGTGCCGATCTTCTTTCCGACTCCGTGCGATTCCCGGGCAACATCGATCCGCCGGTGATAGGGCATGATGACGTGCGCCTTTTCGCTGATGAAGAGGGGGGTATTCTCCGGCAGCAGGCCTCGCCCACGGAGGCCGTCGAGTTCCTGGATCAGGACCTGGGGATCCACGACCACGCCATTGCCGATGATGCAGATCTTCCCCTCGTGGAGTATGCCCGAGGGGATGAGGTGCAGGATGGTCTGCTTGCCCCCGACGACCAGGGTATGGCCGGCGTTGTTGCCCCCTTGGAAGCGGGCGATCACATCGGCTTGCTCCGCGTAAATGTCGACGACTTTTCCTTTTCCCTCATCACCCCATTGGGTGCCAACCACGACCACATTTGCCATAACCGGGATTCTCCAATCGTCTAGAATGCATCCTCAAGATGTTTACATTTCCAACTCGGTGACCGAGATCATGTTCGGCAGTTGCTTCAGTTTTTCCAGAAGCTCCGGCGAGACGACGCTGTCGGTGCCCAGAACGACAATGGCCTGCCCGTCGACCTGTTCACGGCTCAGGTGGAAACGCGAGATGTTCACGCCGTTCTCGCCCAGGATGGTGCCGATGTTGCCGATGACGCCGGGCCTGTCATGGTTGTACATGACGAGCATCCGGCCCTCCGGGATCACCTCGACCGTGAACTTGTTGATCCGGACGATCCGCGGATCCCGGCGTCCGAAGATTGTGCCTCCTACCGTGGTTTCGCCCTTGGCGGTCTTGATGGTGACGGAGATCATGCTGGTAAAGTCTTTCACCTCGCTGCTCCGAGATTCGACGACCTTGATCCCCCTCTCCTTGGCCACCAGGGGGGCATTGATGTAATTGACGTGCTCGTTGAGGATGGGGGTCAGCAGCCCTTTGAGCAGTGAGATGGTGACGGGGGCGACGTTGTAGCTCAGGATTTCACCGCTATACTCGACCGCCACCTCCTTGATTGCGTCGGTGACGAGCTGGGCCTCGAAAGTTCCGAGCTTCTCCGCCAGGTCGAGATAGGGGCGCAGCACCGCGAGGATCTCCCCGCTCACGGAGGGGAAGTTCGCGGCGGCTTTGATTTCTCCGGTCGTCAGATAGGCGCAGATCTGTTCGGCGATGGCCACGGCGACATTGACCTGGGCCTCGTCGGTGGAGGCCCCCAGATGGGGCGTGCAGATGACGTTGTCCAGCCCGATCAAATCCGTATTCTTCGGCGGCTCCTCTTCGAAGACATCCAAAGCCGCGCCGGCGACCTTCCCCGACTTCAGGGCGTCGTGGAGATCCTTCTCGCTGACGAGTCCGCCGCGGGCGCAGTTGATGATGTAGACGCCCTTCTTCATCTTGGCGAAGGCCGCGGCGTTGACCAGGCCCCGGGTCTCCTTCGTCATGGGTGTGTGGATTGTGATCACGTCCGCCTGGGCGTAGATCTCGTCAAGGGTAGCCAAAGTGATGCCCGCTTTCTCCGCCGCCTCGGGCAGAATGAAGGGGTCGTAGGCGATGACCTTCATCTTCAGCCCCTGGGCGCGTTCGGCGACGACGCTGCCGACGCGGCCGATGCCGATGATGCCGAGGGTCTTGTTGAGGAACTCATGGCCCGTGAATTTGTTCTTCTCCCATTTTCCCGCCTTCATCGATGCTGTCGCCTGGGGGATGTGGCGCACCAGGGAGAGCATCATGGCGATCGTGTGTTCGCCGGTCGTGACGGCGTTGCCTCCGGGGGTGTTCATCACGACGATGCCCCGTTTGGTGGCGGCGGGGATATCCACGTTGTCCAGACCGATGCCGGCGCGGCCGATGATGACCAGTCTCTCGGCCAAGTCGATGACCTCCTGGGTGACCTTCGTGGCACTTCGCACGACCAGGCCGTCGTAATTCTTGATGACGGCCTTGAGTTCTTCGGGGGTCATCTTGGCATGGAGATCCACTTCGATCCCCGGGGTCTTCTTGAATATTTCGATACCTTCTGCAGACAGGTTGTCGCTGATCAGAATCTTCTTCATCTTAGCTCCTTTGCGCTTTATAAAGCGGCTGATTTTTCGCGGTATATTATCTCAAGTTCCTCAACGGCGGCGAGGACATCGGACGGTTCGACCGTGGGGCCGCACCAGAGGCGGAATCCCGGAGGGGCATCCTTGTAAGAACCTGCGTCGAAGGCGGCTTTTCTCTTCCCCAACTCGCTTACGATACCCTTCAGGAACTTGGCTTTTTCCTCCTTGGGCAGATCCCTGACCTTGGCGCTGACCACGGAGAGACAGACGGAGGTGTTGGAACGGATTTCCGGCGTTTCGGCCAGAAACGTGATCCAGTCGTTCTTCGCGATCCAGTCCTCGATCACCTTGAGGTTGGCGCGGCTCCTCCGGATAAGGCCGTCGAGGCCGATTCCCCGGGCCCAGTTGAGTGCGTCGAGATAGTCCTCGACGCAAAGCAGAGAAGGGGTATTGATCGTATCCCCCTCGAAGATCGACCGGTTGACCTTTCCCCCCTTTTTCAGGCGGAAGATCTTGGGGAGGGGCCATGGCGGATCATAGGAATCGAGGCGCTCGACCGCGCGGGGGCTCAACACCAGCATCCCGTGAGCGGCCTCGCCGCCGAGACATTTCTGCCAGGAGAAGGTGGCCACGTCGACCTTCGACCAGTCGATCTCCATCGCGAAGGCGGCGCTTGTGGCGTCGCAGAAAGAGAGACCTTTCCGGTCGGACGGGATCCAGTTCCAGTTCGGGATCTTGACGCCGCTGGTTGTCCCGTTGGCGACAAAGACGACATCGTGATCCCAGTTCACCGATTTCAGATCGGGGATTTTGCCGTAATCGGTCCGCAGGATCGTGGGCTTGAGTTTCAACTGCTTGGCGATGTCCGTGGCCCATCCTTCCGAAAAACTTTCCCAGACCAGAACGGTGACCGGCCGTGCACCAAGGCAGCTCCACATGGCGGCCTCGAAGGCCCCGGTGTCCGAGGCGGGCATGATGCCAACGAGATAATTTTCGGGGATACCGAGGACGTTCTGGGTGTCTCGAATGGCCTGTTGAAGCTTTTCCTTTCCCAGGGAGGATCGGTGGGAGCGGCCGACCGCGGCGTCTCTCAGAACGTCGATGGTCCAGCCGGGCCTCTTGCTGCAGGGGCCTGATGCGAAATTGGGGTTGCTCATACGCTTTCCATTTCCTTTCTTGAATGTAATTTGTGAAAGACCAACGATCATGATTCATATCAGCATCGGAAGGATTACTCAAGCATTTTTGAATATTCATTGACGTCTGGGCATGGATGGGGGTATGTACCCCCGAGGCGGTCGGAGGCACCCGGTGAAGAAGATCAAGACGCTTTTTTTCTGCCAAAATTGCGGCCAGCAATCCCAGAAATGGCTGGGGCGGTGCCCCTCGTGCGGCGAGTGGAACCGTTTCGTAGAAGAGGAGGTGCGTGACAGCGATGCGGCGCGTCCGGAGGATGTCCGTTTCGACGGAATCCCGCAGTCCATTGAGGCCATCACCGCTGACGAGGGCGAAAGGCTCCGGACGGAGATCATGGAGCTCGACCGCGTGCTGGGCGGCGGGATCGTCGGCGGTTCCGCAATCCTTGTCGGAGGGGATCCGGGTATCGGCAAATCCACGCTCATGCTGCAGGTTCTGGAGCGGCTGGCGAGCCGGAACCTGTCGGTGCTCTATGTGTCCGGGGAAGAGTCCGCCCGTCAGATCAAACTGCGGGGAAAGCGGCTCGGCGCGTTATCGAAGAACCTCCTGATCCTGGTCGAGGTCGAACTCGAAAACATTCTTAAACGCATCCAGGAGGCGCGCCCGGCCGCTGTGGTCGTGGATTCGATCCAGACCGTCTATTCCCCGGTTCTGTCGTCGGCGCCGGGAAGCGTGGGGCAGGTGCGCGAGGCGTCGGGAAGGCTGATCCTGATGGCCAAACAAACGGGCGTTCCGGTCTTTCTGGTCGGGCATGTCACGAAGGACGGTTCGATCGCCGGACCCAAGGTACTCGAACACATGGTCGACACGGTTCTCTATTTCGAAGGGGATTCCGGCCATGCGTTCCGGATCGTCCGGGGGATCAAGAACCGCTTTGGTCCCACCCACGAGATCGGCGTCTTCGAAATGCGGGACACGGGGCTGGTGGAGGTTCCCAATCCCTCGGCTTTCTTCCTGGCCGAGCGGCCCGAAGGGGCGGCGGGTTCCGTGGTCGTCCCGAGCATGGAGGGGACCCGGCCGATCCTGATCGAGGTCCAGTCCCTGGTAAGCCCCACCAGTTTCGGCATGCCCCGACGGACGGCAATCGGCGTCGACCACAACCGGGTCTCGCTGCTGACGGCCGTTATGGACCGGATCTGCGGCATCCGCTTGGGGGGCAGCGATGTATTCCTGAACGTGGCGGGCGGAGTGAAGGTGGATGAAACCGCGATCGACCTCGGGATCGTCTCGGCCATGGCCTCCAGTTTCCTCGACCGGCCCATCTTTCCCGGGACCGTCGTTTTCGGCGAGGTCGGCCTGACCGGAGAGATTCGGGGGATTTCCCAGACGGCGCTCCGTATCCGGGAGGCCTCGCGGATGGGATTCAGCCGCTGCATCCTTCCCCGGACCCAGGGAGGCGAAGGTCTGCGGGACAAGGGGATCGAATTGATACCGATCCGCTCCCTGAGGGAGCTTCCGGAACACCTTTTCTGACAGAGCGACGTGGGAAGCCAAATATTCACATACGAAGTCTTGACATCGAAAAATTGATGCATATGATAGGGCACGTTGATGAGGCCATGAGATGATTCGTCAATAGAATATAAAGAGGAAAGGAGAGATTTAAGCATGAAAATCAGACCATTGCAGGACAGAGTGATTGTGAAGCGGCTCGAGGAGGAGGAGAAAACCAAGGGAGGAATCATCATCCCCGATACGGCCAAGGAAAAGCCGATGGAAGGGCTGGTCATCTCCGTGGGTAAGGGGAAAACCGCTGACGACGGAAAGCTGATCAAGCCCGATGTCAAGGAGGGCGATCGGATTCTTTTCGGCAAGTATTCGGGGACCGAGGTGAAGATCGACGGCGAAGAGCTTCTGATCATGCGCGAAGACGATATTCTCGGCATTTTGGAGAAATAATGGATCATATAATCCTATAAGAAGGAGGATGTATACATGGGAGCAAAGATACTTCAGTACGATGAAGAAGCGAGGAAGTCGATACTCAACGGGGTGAACACCCTGGCCGATGCAGTCAAGGTGACCCTCGGTCCCAAGGGCCGCAATGTCATCATTGACCGCAGTTACGGCGCACCGAATGTCACCAAGGACGGCGTGACGGTGGCCAAGGAGATCGAACTCGAAGACAAGTTCGAAAATATGGGCGCGCAGATGGTCAAGGAAGTTGCCAGCAAGACGAGCGACGTGGCCGGTGACGGGACCACCACCGCGACCATCCTGGCCCAGGCGATTTTCCGCGAAGGCGCCAAGAGCGTGGCGGCCGGCAGCAACCCGATGGACCTGAAGCGCGGAATCGACAAGTCCGTGGAGACGGTCGTCAAGGAGCTCCAGAAGCTGAGCAAGCCGACCAAGGACGCCAAAGAGATCGCCCAGGTCGGCACCATCTCCGCCAACAACGACGAAGGGATCGGCTCGATCATCGCCGAGGCGATGGAGAAGGTCGGCAAGGAAGGCGTCATCACCGTGGAAGAGGCCAAAGGTCTGGAAACCGAGCTGGAGATTGTCGAGGGGATGCAGTTCGACCGTGGCTACCTCTCCCCCTATTTCGTGACGAACGCCGAGAAGATGGAAGTCGAGCTTGAAGACTGCCTGATCCTCATCAACGAAAAGAAAATCAGCAGCATGAAGGACCTGCTTCCGATCCTGGAGCAGATCGCCAAAATGGGACGCCCGCTCCTCATCATTGCCGAGGACATCGAGGGCGAAGCCCTGGCTACCCTGGTGGTCAACAAGATCCGCGGCACCCTTCACGTGGCTGCTGTCAAGGCCCCGGGGTTCGGAGACCGTCGCAAGGCCATGCTGGAAGACATCGCCATCCTCACGGGAGGCAAGATGATCTCCGAGGAGATGGGATACAAACTTGAAAATGTGAAGCTGGAAGACCTTGGCCGCGCCAAGCGCATCCAGATCGACAAGGACAACACGACGATCATCGACGGCGCGGGCGCCCGTTCCGCTCTTGAAGGACGCGTAAAGCAGATTCGCGCCCAGATCGAGGAGACGACCTCCGATTACGATCGCGAGAAACTCCAGGAGAGGCTGGCGAAACTGGTCGGCGGCGTGGCTGTGATCAAGGTCGGGGCCGCGACCGAGACCGAGATGAAGGAGAAGAAGGCGCGCGTCGAGGATGCGTTAAACGCGACCCGCGCTGCCGTGGAAGAGGGGATCGTTCCCGGAGGCGGCGTGGCCTACCTCCGCACGCTCCCTGCCTTGGACAAGATGAAACTCGATGGCGACGAAGAGATCGGCGTTCGGATCATCAAGAAAGCCCTTGAGGAGCCCCTCAAGATGATCGCCAACAATGCCGGCATGGAAGGCAGCATCGTTGTGGAAAAGGTCAAGGAGAAGAAGGGCGCTTTCGGATTCAACGCCAGGACGGATCAGTACGAGGACATGATCGCGGCTGGCGTCATCGATCCGACCAAGGTGACCCGTTTCGCACTGCAAAACGCGGCATCCGTCGCGTCGCTGATGTTGACCACACAGTGCATGATCGCGGAAAAGCCGGAACCGAAACCGGCGATGCCGGCCATGCCTCCGGGAGGAGGGGGATATCCCGGCATGGGGATGTAATCCACCGGTCCTGAACGGATGACTCACCGGGGCCCCTGTCGCTTTGTAAGCGACAGGGGCCTTTTGCATGGACCGGGGGCAGGGTGGACGATTTTCCCGATGGCTCGCGTCCCGGCCGACGGTCATGACCTGCGGGTTGCCGCGATAACGTTTGATGCAGGGATTCCGGCGGGGCCGGACACCCCATTTGTGGCGGGAGGCGCCGATCCTGCCCGTGTTGCGGGTTTGCAGAGCGCGTGAGAGATCGTTCAAGGGATTTCCGTGTTTTTGATCGGAAACACATTTCGTGCACATGCGTCGAGGACGCCATAAAATCCTTGACACAGACCCGGGGGAGGTGTAAAAGCGCTGCCTTATGAATGAATATTCATTCACTTGCGGCGGAGACAGCGGTATGAAGAAATCAGACAAACGCGCCGACATCATGCAGGCGGCCATGGAGCTCATCGTCGAGCAGGGTTTCCATGGCGCACCGATGTCCGAGATTGCCGGCAAGGCGGGTGTCGCTGCCGGAACGATCTACCGATATTTCGAGAACAAGGACGTCTTGATCACCCAATTGCATCGGGAACTGGAAGGAAACATCCTGTCTGTACTGCAGGAAGGCTATCCTCTGGGGAAACCGCTCAGGGAAAGGTTTCTCTTCATGCTCCGGACGCTCCTGGGATATTTTATCGAACATCCGCTCCATTTTCGCTATATGGAGCAGTTTTTCAATTCTCCTTACGGGATCAAGATGCACCGGGAGCGGCTTTCGGGAAAACTCGGGGGCCACGATATTCTCGGCGAACTCTTCGCGGAGGGGATCAGCCGGAAGATTTTGAAGGAGTTGCCGGTGCTCGTATTGTTTTCCCTGGCCTTCGGGCCCATGATCAACTTGATACGCGATCATATCCTGGGTTTCATCACCTTGGACGAGTCCCTGATCAGGCGGACGGCGGAGGCGAGCTGGGATGCCATCAAAAGGTGATGGGTTTGTTTCATGAGGGGCGGTTGGTGCAAAGGAAAATATCTTCATTGTCAATGGTAGAGGTGTCATATGTGCATGGATGGCAGGATAAAGTGGATGGCCTTTGGCGTGCTGCTCATCGGGATATCGCTTCTGGCTGGATGCGGACAGCAGGGTGAAAAAGGGACTCCTCCGCAGGCCAGACCTCCCGAAGTGGCCTTTGTGACGGTGGAACAGAGATCCTTGGTGGTGACGACGGAACTGTCCGGCCGCACATCGGCCAACCGGATTGCCGAGGTGCGACCCCAGGTGGGCGGGCTTATTCAGAAACGCCTCTTTACGGAGGGGGCCGACGTGAAGGCCGGAGCATCTCTGTACCAGATCGACCCGGCACCCTTCCAGGCCGCCCTGGACAACGCCTCGGCCAATCGGTCTGTCGCGAAGGGGAACGCGGATCGGGTCCGCGCGGCGCTGCAGGCGTCCCTTGCCCATGTTTCCAGGCAGCAGTCCACCCTGGATCTGGCACGCACGAACAGCCTCAGGTTCGAAGAGGCTTTCAAGGAACGGGCCGTCTCCGCCAGCCAGCGCGATCAGGCCGTCACCGAAACCCAGGTGGCCGAGGCCGGGCTGAAGGCCGCCGAAGCCCAGGTGGAGAGCGACCGGAAGGCCGTTGCCGCGGCGGAAGCCGCTGTCCAGCAGGCGGAAGCGGCGCTCAATACGGCCCGGATCAATCTGGGATACACCGTGATCAGCGCCCCCATCTCGGGCCGCATTGGCCGTTCCAGTGTGACCGAAGGCGCCCTTGTGACGGCGTATCAACCTCTTGCCCTTGCCACCATTCAGCAACTCGACCCCATGAATGTCGATGTGCCCCAATCCACAACCGAACTGCTCCGTCTGCGAAAGCGTCTGGAGGAAGGCCGCCTGGATCGGAACAGCCGGATTCGCAATAGGGTCCGTCTCGTGCTCGATGATGGGACCCAATACCCCTTGGCGGGTGCACTTCAGTTCCGCGATGTCACGGTTGATCCCACGACCGGATCGGTTATCCTGCGAATAGCGGTCCCCAACCCGAAAGGAATCCTCCTGCCGGGGATGTTTGTCCGGGCCATTGTTGAGGAGGGGATCAACCGCCAGGCGATCCTGGTCCCCCAGGAGGCGGTTTCACGCGACCCCAAAGGGAATCCCGTGGCCCTCATCGCCGACCGGGAAAGCAAGGTTCAGCAGCGGCCGCTGGTGCTGGACCGCGCCATCGGAGATCAGTGGCTTGTCTCCTCGGGGCTCGCCGTTGGCGATCGCCTGATCGTCGAGGGGGGAATCAGGGTCAAACCGGGAATGGTTGTAAAGGCCGTGCCCTGGGAGAGGGGGCAGGCCAATCCGGCGAATCCACCACAGGCCGCTTCACAGGCCCCCAAAACGAAGTAACGGAGGGCTGTCATGCTATCAAAATTCTTCCTGGATCGTCCGGTTTTCGCCTGGGTGATCGCCATCGTCATCATGGCCGCCGGGGCACTGTCGATCTATCATCTGCCCGTCTCCCAATACCCCCAGATGGCTCCACCCACCATCGCCATCACCGCCACCTATACCGGTGCTTCGGCGGAGACCGTGGAGAACAGCGTTACGCAGCTCATCGAACAGAAGATGACGGGATTCGACAACCTCCTCTACATGAGCGCAACAAGCGATTCCTCGGGGAGCTCCCGGATTGAGCTGACCTTTGCCCCAGGGACAGACCCCGACCTCGCATGGTCCCAGGTCCAGAACAAACTCCAACTGGCCTTGACGGGCCTGCCGGAGTCGGTGAAAAGTCAGGGGGTGCAGGTTACCAAATCGACGCATAACTACTTGATGTTCGTGGGACTGATTTCCGAGGATGGAAGCCTAGACGGCAACGACCTGAGGGACTATGCCAGGTCTCAGCTGGAGAAGATCATCGCCCGCGTTCCTGGAGTGGGTGAGGTCGAGGTCTTCGGTTCCGGATACGCGATGCGAGTCTGGCTCAACCCGGACAAACTGACGGAATTCCACCTGACGATGGAAGACGTCCTCGCAGCGCTCAAGGCATACAATGTCGAGGTCTCTGCGGGACAGTTTGGCGGCGCGCCGGCGGTGCCCGGGCAGCGGCTGAATGCCTCGATCGTGGTCCAGAACATGCTCAAGACCCCCGAGGAATTTGCCTCCATCCCCATCCGTATCAACCCGGACGGCTCCACGGTGCGTATCCGCGACGTGGGACGCACCGAACTGGGGACCGACGTTTACGATATTGAGAGCGCCTATAACGGGAAGCCCGTTGCGGGACTTGCCATCCGACAGGCTGCCGGCGCCAACGCCCTCGATACCGCAGACGCCGTCAGAGCCAAGATGGAGGAACTCAGCCAATTCTTCCCGGCCGCAATGAAGGTGGTTTATCCCTACGACACCACCCCTTTCATCAAGGTGGCGATCTGGGAGGTTGTGGAGACCCTGATCGAAGCGATCCTGCTTGTCTTCCTGGTCATGTGGCTTTTCCTGGGCAGCTTCAGGGCCACCCTGATACCGACCATCGCCGTACCGGTCGTCATCCTGGGAACCTTTGCGGTGCTGGGGCTTTTCGGATTTTCCGTTAACATGCTGACCATGTTCGCCATGGTTCTGGCCATCGGATTGTTGGTCGACGACGCGATCGTCGTCGTGGAGAACGTGGAGCGGATCATGGCTGAAGAGGGTCTCCCACCGCGGGAGGCCACGGCCAAGTCCATGAAGCAGATCACCAGCGCCCTGATCGGCATTGGGTTGGTCCTGTCGGCGGTGTTCGGCCCCATGGCCTTTTTCCCCGGTTCCACCGGGGTCATATACCGGCAGTTCTCGGTGACCATCATCGCCTCGATGCTCCTCTCCGTGGTCGTGGCCCTGATCCTCACGCCGGTCCTCAGCGCCTCACTGCTCAAACCGGTCAAGGAGGGGAGTGAGGCGGAAAACGCGCTTCCTTTTCTGCGCCCCTTCTTCCGACGATTCAACTTTGTCTTCTTCCGCCTGCGGAGATACTACATTCGACTGGTCCATCATACCCTCGGACGCAAGGTCCGCTATTTGGCGGTCTTCCTGGTGATTGTGGCGGCGATGGGCTTCCTGTTCATGCGGATGCCCACGGCCTATCTTCCTGACGAAGACCAGGGAATCCTGCTGGCCCAGGTCATCATGCCCAAGGGGGCCACGATCGAGCAGACCAAGAAAGTCACGGACGGGATCATGCGCTATTTCAACGACCGTGAAAAGGAGGCGGTGGAAACCTGCATGACCATCACCGGGATCGGTTTCTCCGGACGGTCGCAGAACAACGGCATGGTCTTCATCAAGCTGCGGGACTGGAATCTTCGCCAGCGTGCCGACCTGCGGGACAAGGCCGTGGCGGCCCGAAGCACGGCGGCCTTATCGCAGACCCGCAATGCCATGGTCTTCGTATTCCCGCCGCCGGCTGTCCCGGAACTGGCTACGGCGCTGGGTTTCGACCTGCAGCTCCTGAATCGGGGTGGCTTCTCGCATGAAAAATTCAACGAGGTCCTCTTCCAACTCCTGGGATTGGCCGCCCAGGACAAACGGGTGACCAAGGTGCGGCCCAATATGCTGGAGGATGTGGCCGAATACCGTCTCGACATCGACTGGGACAAGGCCGGCGCCCTGGGGGTGCCCATCTCCTCGATCCACAGGACAATCGCAGCCGCCTTCGGCAGCGCCTACGCCAACGACTTCATCCAGGGGGGACAGATCAAGCGGGTTTTCGTGCAGGCCGACGCTCCCTACCGGATGCTTCCCAGGGATGTCGATAAGCTGTACGTCCGCAACAACGCCGGCAAGATGGTCCCCTTTTCCGCATTCTCGTCCGGCCGCTGGATCAGCGGGCCTCCAAGCCTCTCGCGCTACAATGGCTTCCCGTCGATCAGCGTCTGGGGCGAACCGGCTCCGGGGAAGAGCTCGGGGGAGGCGATGAAGGCGATGGAGGAGGCGATCGCCAAACTGCCGAAGGGGACCGGATTCGACTGGACCGGCCTCTCCTATCAGGAGCGGATGTCCAGTTCCCAGGCACCCATGCTATACGCCTTCTCCATCTTTGTCATCTTCCTGTGCCTGGCCGCCCTCTACGAGAGCTGGACCGTTCCCATCTCGATTCTGTTGGTCCTGCCGCTCGGGGTCATCGGGGGCGTTATCGCATCGGGGATGCGAGGCCTGGCCAACGACGTCTATTTTCAGATTGGCCTGCTGACCACACTGGGGCTGACCACCAAAAACGCGATTCTGATAGTCCAGTTTGCAAAAGCAGGGCTTGAGCAGGGGATGGGGCTGATCGAGGCGACGGTGGAAGGGGCGAAGCTGCGCTTCCGGCCGATCATCATGACGTCGCTGGCCTTTGCCTTCGGCGTCCTGCCCATGGCCGTGACGACCGGCGCCGGGGCGGGTGCCCAGAACGCGATCGGCACCGGCGTCCTCGGAGGGATGGTGACGGCCACAATCCTGGTGGTCATTTTTACCCCCCTTTTCTATGTATTGATCGAGAAAATCTTCGGCAGGCGGGGAAAGGCGAAACCGGTCCCGCCTGCCGGCAGCCAGCCATTGGGGGATCGATGATATGAAGCCCTGGAGAAATGATACGAAACTGGTTTTCAGACCGCGCAGCGGGCTGGATCTGAAAGGAAGGCGGCTTGTCGTGCTGGGGTTGGTTTTGAGCTTGCTTTCCGGCTGCTCGCTTGCCCCGGAGTATTCAAAGCCATCCTCTCCCGTTCCTCCAGACTGGCCGGCCGGTTCAGCCTATTCGGATGCGAAAACCGCTACGGCGGCGCCGACGGCTGCGGATCTGCCCTGGCGCGAATTCTTCACGGATGCGCGACTCCGTGAACTGATCGAGATGGCCCTGCGCAACAACCGGGACATGCGCCTGGCGGTCCTGAACGCGGAGAGGGCTCGGGCCTATTACGGCGTCCAGAGGGCCGAACTTTGGCCGTCTGTCAACGCAGCGGGGAGCGGGAGCCGGGAACGCGTCCCCGCGGATCTTTCGAGCACTGGAAGCGCCAGGACCAATGAGCGATACGACGTCAAGCTCGGTGTCAGCTCCTGGGAGATCGATTTCTTCGGCCGCATCCGTAACCTCAAGGACAGGGCGCTGGAGGAGTACCTGGCGACGGATCAGGCCCGTTCCGGCGCGCAGATCCTTCTGATCTCCTCGGTGGCCAATATCTACCTCGCCCTGGCTGCCGACCGGGAGATTTCCAGATTGGCGGAGGAGACGCTTCGGACCCGGGAAGAAACCCACCGTCTGATCCGGAAGCGGTTTGACCTGGGGCTGGCATCAGAACTGGAGCTGCGGCAGGCTCAGGGGCAGGTGGAGGCAGCCAGGGGGGAGGTCGCCCGAATCACGCAAGTGGCGGCGCAGGATGAAAACACGTTGAACCTTCTGGTTGGATCGGCCGTGGCCTCGAGTCTCCTGCCGCAGAATATGGCCAGTGTAAGCCCTCCGCGGGAGATCTCCGCGGGCCTCTCTTCGGAACTGCTGCTGCGTCGACCGGATGTGCAGGCCGCGGAACACCGGCTCAAGGCGGCCAATGCCAGCATCGGCGCCGCCCGCGCAGCCTTTTTCCCGCGCATCTCTCTGACCGGAACCCTGGGAACGGCAAGCGCCGATCTGTCGGGGCTATTCAAAAGCGGTTCCGGAACCTGGAGTTTCGTTCCCGTGGTCGCGATGCCGATTTTCGACGCCCGAACCTGGTCTGCCTATGATGTGACCAAGGTTGAAAAGGAGATCTCCGTGGCCCAGTACGAAAAGGCGATTCAGACGGCGTTCCGTGAAGTGGCCGACGCCCTGGCCGTGCAAGGCACCGTCAACCGGCAGATCGCTGCCCAGGAAGGGCTGGTTGATTCCGTCACGGAAACCTTGCGCCTGGCCATGGTGCGCTATGACCGAGGGATCGACGGGTATCTTAGCGTCCTCGACGCGCAGCGTTCCCTTTATGCAGCGGAGCAGGGACTTGTCGCCCTCCGCCTTGCACGGATCGCCAACCTGGTGACGCTCTACAAGGTGCTCGGAGGAGGCGCCTGAGAAGGGACGGCAGACGTAACACAAGGGCATTCAGATGAAGAGACCGCGATGAAGCTGAAAATGTCCGCCGCATTCCATCCGGCCCTTATCCTCCTCCTTTTTTGCCTGCCGTCGTTCTCCCTGGCCGAGGACGAAAGGGCGCGGCTTTCGAACACGCTGACCCTCCATTTGGAGAACGACCTTTTCGCATCCGATAACCATGACCGTCATTACACGCACGGAACCAAGATCTCCTGGATATCGAGGGATCTTTCGAATTACCGCGATATCGAGGGGATGCCGATATGGATGCATCGCGTCATGGAGCGGATGCCATTCGTAAACGATCCGGAGGAGCAGCGCTCGGTTTCACTCTCTCTGGGGCAGAACATCTACACCCCTGAAGACAAGGAGCGGGTCGACCTCATTCCTGAAGACCGTCCCTACGCCGGGGTGACCTATCTGGGGCTGGGGCTCCATAGCCGGAACAGACGCCAGATGGACACGCTCGAATTCGATCTCGGCATCGTGGGTCGCCACTCGTACGCTGAGGACTGCCAGCAGGAGGTGCACCGCATCGTTGAATCGATCAGGCCCAAGGGATGGCCGAATCAGCTCCACGATGAACCCCTGCTGAACGTCCATTTCGAGAGAAAATGGCGAATGCCGGGGGCCAGAATTCCGGAAGGTCTCGGATTGGATTGCATTCCCCACCTCGGTGTTGCCATGGGCAATGCCCTGACCGGAGTCAATCTGGGCGGCCAGGTGCGCTTCGGCTGGAATCTGCCGAACGATTTCGGCACATACCGGATCCGTCAGGGATCGGACAGCAGCGCCCCGGTGGATGACGCGGATCCCCGCTTTTTTCGGCCGTTCCGCCGCTTCGGCATCCATCTTTTCCTGGCTGTGGATGGAAATGCCGTGGCCCGGAACATCCTGCTGGATGGTAACACCTTCCACGACAGCCACAGTGTGAACAAAAAACCATTCGTCGCCGATCTGATCGGCGGTGTCGGGATGATCATCCATCGTGTGAAAATCACCTATTCCTATGTTCACCGGACAAAGGAATTCGAAGCGCAGAAGGACGAGCAGGACTTCGGAGCGTTCGCTGTCTCATTCACCTTTTAGGGGACCTTTTAGGGGTCAAATCTTTACTATTGACATTTCACTTTGCTTGGTGTTGATGCATACCTATGAGTCGTCCTTTGCGAATTCAATATCCCAATGCGTATTATCATGTCACCTGCCGCGGGAACGAGCAACGAGAAATCTTTCGAGATTCGGAAGATCAGCAGGTATTCTTACGGCTGTTGGTCCGGTCCGTTGATATTTTTGGGGTTCGCCTTTTGGCATACGCCCTAATGCCAAACCACTTCCATCTTTTACTCTGTACGCCCAAGGGGAACCTTTCCGAATTCATGCGCCATTTCAACATCAGCTATACTGGATCTTTCAATCGGAGACATATGAGGACAGGTCATCTGTATCAGGGACGGTATCAGGCTTTCTTGATTGATGCGGATAGCTACCTTCTGGAGGTATCCCGTTACATCCATTTGAATCCTCTCCGTATGAAATCAAAGGAACCTTCGGAAAAGCGATGGCAGGAGGTGTTGGCGAGTGATTCGACCAGCCTGCCCGGATATTTGAATCGGAACAATCGCAAGGCATTTATCCATTACACGACAATCTTGGATTATTTCAAAGACGATGGGGGAACATCAGAGAATCTTTATCGAAAGTTCATGGCTGAAGGAAAGGAGAATCAAATTGCAAGTCCGCTGGAAAAAGGAAAAGGGACCGGTATCTTGGGGAATGATGATTTTATTAAAGAAATCAAAAAATTATTTGGGAAAGAGCGGACAGACAAAAGAGCCCGTCGGGAGCAACCGGCATTTCGGGAATTGGGAAAAACCATGTGTCCGGATGATTTGATTGCTCGATACGCGAAGATGGTCCAAAAGAGCCGAGAGGAATTAACCACCAAGGGTAAACAATCGATCGAGAGGGTGATATTGATGGAATTGCTTTATCGACTCTGCAATGCCACCCAACGGGAAATTGGCGAGTATCTTGGAAATATCGACTATAGCGCGGTCAGCCAGGCGAGAAGACGGCTATGTGAAAAAATGAAGAAAGAACCGGAATGGGGGAATAAATTCAATCAGATCCAGGACCGGCTTATCAAATGTCAAGAATAAAGATTTGACCCCTATTCTTCCCTATTCTTGGCTTGAAAGCGGCGGGTATATATGTTAGTTTTCCGCGCCGTTGACCCATTAATGTCATCCCGAGGTGCGTTGCATGGACTACAAGAATACATTGAATTTGCCGAAAACCGATTTCCCCATGAAGGCCAACCTGGCCAAGCGTGAGCCGGAGATGCTTGCCCGCTGGGAAGGGATGCGAATCTACGAGCGGATCCGAACAGAGGCCAAGGGCCGCAAGCCTTACATTCTCCACGACGGCCCCCCTTACGCGAACGGGAACATCCATCTGGGACATGCGCTCAACAAGATCATCAAGGATATCCTGATCAAGGCGAAGAACATGACCGGACGGGACAGCGTCTATGTCCCGGGCTGGGACTGCCATGGCCTTCCCATCGAGCACCAGGTGGACAAGGACCTCGGCGACAAGAAGACGACGATGACCCAGGCCGACAAACGCCGTTTCTGCCGGGTTTATGCCGATCGATATGTCGGAATTCAGAGGGAGCAGTTCAAGCGCCTCGGGGTCTTCGGGGAATGGGACCATCCCTATCTCACGATGAGTTACGATTATGAAGCCGCCACAGTCGAGGAGTTCGGGAAACTCTACCTGGGCGGCAGCGTCTATAAAGGGAAAAAACCCGTCTACTGGTGCGCTTCATGCAAAACCGCTCTGGCGGAGGCGGAGGTGGAGTACCACGATCACACGACGCCATCCATCTACGTGAAATTCGCCTGCGTCTCCGCCCTTTCCGAAAGGCTTCCGAAGCTAGCCGGTGAGCGCGTTTCCGTCGTGATCTGGACGACCACCCCCTGGACCATTCCCGCCAACCTGGCCATCGCCCTCCATGAGGATTTTCGGTACGTGGCGCTGAAGGTGAGAAACGAGGTGCTGATTGTGGCGAAGGAACTCCAGGATTATTGCCTGGACGCCTTCGGCTTGCGCAGCGAAACCCATGAGATACTGGACGAGTTCCCCGGATCCGTGATGGAGGGTCTCAAGTGCCGTCATCCGTTGATCGACCGTGAAAGCCTGCTGATTCTCGCCCCCTTTGTCACCCTCGACGCGGGGACAGGCTGCGTCCACATCGCGCCGGGCCATGGCCAGGAGGATTACGAAATCGGTATGAAATACGGCTTGGATAATTATGCCCCGGTGGACGACGATGGAAACTTCACGCGCGACGTCAAGGATTTCGCAGGTCAGTTCGTCTTCGACGCCAACACGGCGGTGATCGCCCGACTCCGGGATGAGGGGGCCCTTCTCGGTCAGATGGAAATGCAGCACACCTACCCCCATTGCTGGCGCTGCAAGCAGCCGATCATCTTCCGCTCGACGGAGCAGTGGTTCATATCCATGGAGCGAAACGAACTCCGGAAGAAAGCCTTGGCGGCAATCGATTCTGTGACCTGGATTCCTTCCTGGGGACGCGATCGGATTTATGGCATGGTCGAAAACCGTCCCGACTGGTGCATCTCCCGCCAGAGACTCTGGGGCGTGCCCATCACGATGTTCTACTGCAAAGACTGCGGCGCCGAGCTGATGACCCGTGAGATCCTCGAAATCGTGGTGGGACTTGTACGGGAGCATGGCGCCGATGTCTGGTTCGAACGCGCCCCGAAGGAGCTGATGCCTCCCGGGATGCGCTGCCCGAAGTGCGGCGCAGAGGCCTTCAGGAAGGAGACGAACATCCTCGATGTCTGGTTCGATTCCGGCGTGAGCCACGCGGCCGTACTGGAGCGCCGGCCGGATCTGAACTCGCCGTCGGACATGTATCTCGAAGGGAGCGACCAGCACCGGGGCTGGTTTCACTCCTCGCTTCTCGAATCCGTGGGGACAAGGGGGCGTGCGCCCTATCGGAACGTGCTCACCCACGGTTTCGTCGTGGACGGCGAGGGGAAAAAGATGTCCAAGTCCGTGGGGAACGTCATCGAGTCCCAGACGATCATCGACCGGTACGGGGCCGAGATTCTCCGTCTCTGGGTGGCCTCCGAAGACTACACGGAGGATGTCCGGATCTCCGAAGAGATTCTCGAACGTCTTGTCGAGGCCTACCGCAGGATCCGAAACACGAGCCGGTTTATCCTCGGGAACCTCTATGATTTCGGACCGGAAACGGACGCGGTCCCCTATCCGGAGATGGCTGAGATGGATCGCTGGATCCTTCACCGTCTCCAGGAGGTGATCCGCCGCGTCCGGGAGGCCTACGAGCAGTACCAGTTCCACGTGGTCTTCACCACCCTGTACAATTTCTGCACGGTGGACCTGTCAGCGCTGTATCTCGATGTCCTCAAGGACCGTCTCTATACCTCCAAGGCGGCTTCAACGGCCCGCCGTTCCGCTCAGACGGCAATGGGAGAGATCCTCGAGGCGATGGTCCGTCTGATGGCGCCGATCCTCACCTTTACGGCGGAGGAGGTATGGCTGGCCCTGCCGGCGAGGCCGGGAAGGGCTGAAAGCGTCCATCTGACGCAGTTCCCCGAGGTGAACGAATCTTTTCTCCGGCCGGAGTTGGGCGAGACCTGGAAGACGCTGATCGCGATCAAAGGGGAGGCGGCCAAGGCGATTGAGGCGGCGCGTCAGACCAAGGTTCTGGGGCATTCCCTGGATGCCGCCGTTGCCTTTGCCGCGCCTGATAAAATCCGGACCCTGCTGGAGACGCATGCCCAGGATCTGCGGGCGCTCCTGATCGTCTCCGACCTGTCCGTGGTGGACGAGCGGGATCTCGGCGCGACGCCCTACCGAAGCACAGAGATCCCCGGCCTCCTCGTGGGCGTGAGCCGGGCAATGGGCACCAAGTGCAACCGATGCTGGAACTACAGCGGCACGGTGGGACAGAATCCCGAACACCCGACGTTGTGCGCCAGGTGCGTGGGGAACCTGTAGACGGATCGATCGAAGGGTCTTGAGCACGCAATTTCTTCATGCAGGTGGGGCCGAGGGCGCCATGCAAGGCGGCCGGCCTCACGCGCAACGAGCGCGGACCGCGGACGGGTTTCCCAGATGCCCTTCCGTTGAGCCTGTTCTCCCACACGCCATATCCACGGCGGTATTGTGCTCGCCCAATGGACTGCCCGCGAGCGGAAAGGCTTTCGGTAAAGGTGCGCGGAGGATGGTCGGGCGGCTGACAGGGTTCAAGAAAACGGGGTGAAGGGATTGCGGAATAAGAATATCCTCTTTCTGGCGATCGCTGTTGCGGTGGTGCTTTTGGACCAGGCGACCAAGGCCTGGATCGTTTCGGAGCTGCGGCTGCACGAGACGTTCGCGGTGATCGCAGGTTTATTTAACATCACCCACATTCGCAACCCCGGCGCAGCATTCGGTTTTTTGGCCACCGCCCCACCGCTGTTCCGCCATACGTTCTTCATCGTCGTAACGGTGGCTGCGATCCTGCTGATCCTCCATTACATCCGCATCGGCCGGGTCGAATCCCTCTCCATAGCTTCGGCGCTCGGGTTGATCCTGGCCGGGGCTGTGGGGAATCTGATCGACCGGGTCCGCTTCGGAGAGGTGGTCGATTTTCTCGATGTGCACATAGCAGGCCACCATTGGCCCGCGTTCAACGTGGCCGATTCCGCGATCACCGTCGGTGCGGCGATCCTGATCGTGGTGCTGCTTCGAAAGCGGACGGCGCCGCCGGAAGGACGCTGAGATCGAGAAGATCTCAAATTCTGTATAAAACGGGTGCCCGGACGATCGTCTCCTGGCCCCAGAATGCTTGATCGGGATTCGTCGAATGCCTTCGGTGCGGCTTCGTCGCGCGGCCTTTTCGGGAATTCCCCGAAAAAGGGACGGCGGCCTTCCGGGAACGGTATTTCGACTCCTGGCCGGTTTCGAAAGATACAAGCATCTCCGATCGGCACCCTATTTCATCAATCCCGGAAGAAAAAGGGCGAGTTGAGGAAACGCGATGAGGAGGAGCGCCGTCGTGAAGAGCGCGATCATCATGTTCATGGCGCCTTTGAAGATCGTCTGGAGCGGGACATCCCGCGCGACGCCGGCGACGACGTAGACGTTGATTCCTACCGGCGGCGTGATAACCCCCATTTCGGCGACAAGCACGATGACGACGCCGAACCAGATGGGGTTATAGCCCAGCGCCGTGACCACCGGAAAGAAAACGGGTATCGTCAGCATGATCATTGCCAGGGAGTCCATCAGGCAGCCCAGGAGGAGATAGACAAGGATGGTCAATCCGATGATCACAGCGGGCGGCAGGGGCAGTTCCGATACCCATAGGCCGATCTGGGCCGGGATGGTCGTGACCGCCAGGAAATGGCCGAATACGGTCGCGCCGGCGACGATGACGAGGATCATGCAGGAGATGCGGGTGGTTTCATTCAGTGCGCGGATGATGCCCTGCCAAGTCAGATGACCCCCCACCATTGCGATGACGATCGTGCCGAAGGCCCCGATCCCGGCGGCCTCCGTCGGCGTGAAAAGGCCGATGAAAAGCCCCCCCATCACGAGAACAAACAGGATGAAGGTTTCGACAACGCCGCTGAGCGAGGCGATCCTCTCCGCGGATGATGCCTTCGGCGCGGGAACACAGAGATCCGGCCTGATCCGAATCCAGACCACGATGGTGATGATAAACAGGATGGTAAGCAGAAACCCCGGCAGGATTCCGGCAACGAAGAGCCGGCCTACCGACTGTTCCGTCATGATCCCGTAGATGATGAAGATCGTGCTCGGCGGAATGAGAATTCCAAGGCTGCCGCCGGCGGCCACGACCCCCGTGGCCAATGCGGGATCGTACCGGTATTTCTTCATCTCGGGCAAGGCCACGGAGGCCATGGTTGCCGCCGTGGCGCTGGTCGATCCGCAGATGGCGGAAAACCCTGCGCAGGCCCCGATCGTGGCGATGGCCAGTCCGCCGGGAAGGTGCCCGAGGAATTTGTTAGCCGCTTTGAAGAGACGACCGCTGATCCCCGCATGATAAGCAATCTGCCCCATCAGGACGAACAGGGGGATCACCGTCAGATTGTAGGAACCGAAGGTGGCAAAGAAATCCCTCGCGAGCAGGTTCAGCGAAGCCGGCCAGGAGGTCAGAAGGCCGAAACCGAGAAAACCCACGACGGCCATGACGAACCCGACAGGGACCCGTGCAAACAACAGGACGAAAAGGAGGACGAAGCCCCAGAGGCCAATGGCGACGGGCGTCATGGTTTCACCGCCCGGAGCGCGGCGCGCAAGCCGTCGTGGATGAGCACCAGAACCAGCAGGGCGCTTCCTGCAGCCAACCCATAGATGAACGGGTGAATCGGCATGGTCAATGTAACAGACACCTCGCCGCTTTGCCGCATATCCGCGGCATAAATCAGGCTTTGCCACGAAACCAGGCCGAACAGGGCAGCGCCGATCAGGGAAGAAAAGGCTTCGACCCCGCTTTGCAGACGTTTGGGCAGCCTCTCCATGATGAGCTCGACGGCGATGTGCCCCTTGGAAAGCGAGGTGGAGGCGAGGGAGAAGGAGATGATGACCGTTCCCATGAAACCGACCATCTCGTAGGCCCCGGGTATGGGGTGTCGCATCAGGCGGAGGACGACGTCGGCGCAGGTCAGCAGCATCATGACGACGATCGCGGTTCCGGAAACGGTATTGAAACCGGCGCTGATCCTCGTGATGGCTTTGGACAGTCGAGACATGAAATGTTTTCTCGCAGGTCTGTTGTTCATACTCGCCGGGATGGCGGCCTGTCCCATCCGGAATCAGGCCGCCATCCCGGTGAAGTTTTGTCCGTATAAAGCGGATTATTTGTAAATCTTGCCGTACTTCTGGGTCAGACTCTCGATCTCCTTCACCGCCTTTTCGGCTGGAAGGCCTTTCGCCGAAACCTCTTTGATGTAATCGTTGATGATCGGCCTGACCGCTTTCGTCCAACGGACATTTTCGTCCGCAGACAACGTGATGACCTTGTTTCCGAGTCCGAGGGTGTATTGACGTCCATCCTGATCGATCTGATCCCAGGCCTTGCCGTGGATATCGATCCATTGGCCGCTCACCTCTTCGATGACCTTCCGGACATCAGCGGGAAGACCGTTCCATTTCTTGAGGTTCATGACGACGAACATCGCCGTCGTGTATCCGATGTCGGAACAATCCGTCGTCGATTTGATCACCTCTCCCTGCTTCCAGGTCTGCAGCGTCTCCATCGGTGCGAAGGTGCCCTCGACGACCCCTTTCTGGAGGGCCTCGTAGGTCTGTCCCTGGGGCATTGCCACCGGGACGGCGCCCAGGGCTTCCACCACCTTTGAACTCAGGCCGGTGGACCGGATTTTCATCCCTTTGAGCTGTTCCAGCGTAGCGACAGGCTGTTTGGTATGGAGGAGTCCGGGGCCATGGGCGTGGATGTAAAGCAGTTTGACCCCTTCGAGCTCTTTGGGCTTAAACTTCTCGAAGAAATCGTTGGCGACTCGGGTCGCCACCCGGCCATTGGGATAGCCCATCGGCAGATCCAGGGCCTCCATCATCGGGAACCGCCCGCGGGTGTATGCGAAGCACGACATCCCGATATCCGAAATCCCTTTGAGCGCCCCGTCAAAGCACTGGTCCGCCGGAGTCAGGCTTCCACCGGCCAGGACGTTGATCTTGACCTGCCCGTTGGTTCGTTTTTCGATCTCCCGCGCCCAGGCTTCGCCCGCTTTGGCTTGACCGTGGGTCGGCGGAAAAAATATGCTGTAAGTGAGCTGCGTCGCGGCGGCCTGGGCCTCGAAGCCGTTGGCCGAAATCAGAATGGCGGCTGTCACAAGGATTGTCGCGATCATCTTGAACCATTTCTGTTTCATATCGTCTCCCTTTCGTCCTGATGCAATCTGTTCAAATACACGCGGGATGCGAAGGCCGTTTCCTTTGACCGAAATCCCGGAGGGATTTCATGACCGGTCCTTCGCGTTGTTCCCTCGTGAGGTCGACATGCGGCTCTGCCTTGAGAAGGCAGCGGAAGCCTGTCCATCCCCGCCGCCGGGGACGGGCAGGCAGCGATAGGCGTACAGGGACGATGAAATGTGGTAAAAGTTGTCGATGATGTAAAACATATCGTGGACCCCCTCCGGGTCGACTGGCTGTCCTTGCGGCATATATCGTGTTTGAACGGGATGAAATGCTGGTATTGCTTCAGGTAGGCCTGCTCGCCCGACCCGAGGGACGGACAGCAGGCGTCAATACATGTAGATATCGATCTGGGCGTGGGTTAAAGCGACGGCGGATAATTTCATGGTTCTGTCGTTCCGTTAAAGTATAGTTTGTACGTCGCGAAACGTATGCGATTTTTCCCGTTCTGTCAAGGGTTATTTTTTTTTGCCTCTTCCCGGAGCCTTTCGATCTCCTCCCGATACTGCGCTGCCTGGGCCTTGACCTGTTCGATCTCCTCCCTGGTCCTGTCGAGCTGTTCTTCCTGTTTCTGCCGTTCTTCCCGCATCCGGTCCTGCATGGCATCGACGCCGATATAGACCGCCAGGATCCCCCCCAGGATCAGTATGATCGGAACGCCTCCCTTGAGGATGATCAGGAAGTCGTTCGACCAGTGGGACAGGCCGATCACGCCCAGAATGACCGATACGATTCCGCTGATAAGCAGGGACATTGTCATTACCTCCTGGTGCTGTAGCCCTCGGGCTTTTGGGGACATGCGCACCGGTCTTCGGATCCGAGCACGACCGGATTCTCGACCCTCGGCCGCGGGATCTTCAAAAAGATCTGCCTGCCGTGGGGTGACGCCTTGATATATTCTCCTATCATAGAAAAGCCAATGTAGGCAAGGTGAATCCGCGAACATGATAAAAAATGCTTGATTAATGGCACTTTTAAAACTATGATTAAAAACTGCCTTGAAATCAAAGGCACCCCTGCGGAAAATAAATCATCGACGGAGACACACATGACGGAACCAGATTTTAACAAGGGCAAGGGATTGCTGCCTGCGGTGGTCCAGGATGATCGGACGGGCGAGATTCTGATGCTGGCCTACATGAATCCGGACGCCTGGCGCAAAACCCTGGAGACGGGGAAGGCCCATTTTTGGAGCCGCTCCCGGCAGAGTCTGTGGCTCAAAGGCGAGACGTCGGGCCACGTGCAACTCGTCCGCGAGATTCGACTGGACTGCGACGAAGACGCCATCCTGATCAAGGTGGAACAACTGGGGGGGGCGGCCTGCCACACCGGTCATCGATCATGCTTCTATCGAAAATGGATGGATGGGGACTTTGTTTCCGTCGGCGAAAAGATTTTCGATCCAAAGGACGTGTACAAATGAATAAACTGAAATTGGGTATCCCCAAGGGCAGCCTTGAAGCCAACACGGTGGAGCTGTTCAAGCACGCGGGCTGGCGCATCACCTACGACAGCCGAAGCTATTTCCCCGACATCGACGACGACGAGCTTTCCTGTATCCTGGTCCGCGCCCAGGAGATGTCACGGTATGTTGCGGATGGTACGATCGATCTCGGACTGACGGGCCAGGACTGGATCATTGAAAACGAATCGGATGTCGTGGCCGTTCAGGATCTGATCTACTCCAAGGCGTCGACGCGGCAGGCGAGATGGGTCCTGGTCGTGCGGCAGGATTCCCCCATACGCTCCATTGAAGACATGGAGGGGAAACGGGTGTCGACGGAACTGGTCAACTTCACGAAGCGCTACTTCGCAGAACGGAACATCCGTGTACAGGTCGAATTTTCATGGGGGGCCACGGAGGCGAAGGTCGTCGAAGGACTGGTGGACGCGATCGTCGAGGTGACGGAGACGGGCAGCACGATCCGGGCCAACAAACTCAAGATCATCCACGAGTTGATGAAGACCAACACCCAACTGATCGCCAACCGCGAGGCGTGGGCGGATCCCTGGAAAAGGCAGAAAATCGAACAGATCCGGCTTCTGCTGAACGGCTCCCTCCAAGCGATGGGCAAGGTCGGTCTGAAGATGAACGTGTCCAGGGAGAACCTCGGCAGGCTGGTGCTTCTGCTTCCCTCCCTGAAGGCGCCGACGATTTCCAACCTCCATTCGGAGGACTGGTTCGCGGTGGAGACCATTGTCGGCAGCGGCGTAGTCCGGGATCTCATCCCGCTGCTCAAGGAGGCGGGCGCCGAGGGAATCATCGAGTATCCCCTGAACAAAGTCATCTGACAGGAGGAACGAAGCATGCGCAACGCGACCGTTCGGCGGAAGACCACGGAGACGGAAATTTCGGTGGAGATCCATCTGGACGGAAAAGGAGAAGCACGGATTGACACCTCCGTCCCCTTTCTCGACCATATGCTGAACCTGTTTGCCAGGCACAGCCTTGCGGATCTGGAGGTCAGGGGACGGGGGGACACGGTCATCGATGACCACCATCTCGTGGAGGACGTGGGGATCTGCCTGGGGCAGGCCGTCCGAAAGGCCCTCGGAGAGCGAAAAGGGATTGCCAGATATGGCGCCGCCTGGATACCGATGGACGAGAGTCTCTGCGGAGCGGTGATGGATCTCTCCGGAAGGCCTTATCTGATCTGGAACGCGGCCATTGCACAGGAGAGGATCGGGGAATTCGATCCATCGCTGCTGAGGGAGTTTTTCAAGTCATTCTCGGATCATGGAGGAATAACGTTGCACGTTAACCTCATGTATGGTAGAAACGGTCACCACATGGCGGAGGCGATTTTCAAGGCCTTTGCCCGGGCTTTCCGGGAGGCGGTTGCGCTTGATGGACGGATTGAGGGGGTGCTGTCCACCAAAGGCTCCCTGGAAGGATAGGGTCCCCAAACGATTTCAACATCCGCTGTTTCGGGGCTGACGAACGAAACAGTTGTCCCCGCACCCATACGAATGAGCGAAAGGCGGGGACGGAGCGGCCTGTCGTTAGAGCCAAAGGGGGCTATCTCATCGAAAAATCGTTCTCTTTCCGAACATTTTTCTGCGTCGCCCTGGTAGCGTCCCTGCTTCTTTTAACGATTGTCGGCTGCCGCCACCGCCAGGACGCGGGACCCCCCCTTCCAGAAGGCAAGATGGCCTTCGAGCGCATCGCCGTTCTTCCCTTCCAGCAGATCGCTTTGGAGGACCCTCACGGAGGACCCGTGCGCTGTCCCCTGTGCGGGGCGATGTTCAGCGGTGCCCGGGCTGACGGAAGTCCGGAAAGGGTGATTGAAAACCTCTTCCTGAAGCATCTGGAACGCATCGGGACCAAATCCCGCATCCTCTCCGGAGAGCGCGTCGCCGGGATCTACCGGCGGATTTCCGCGGAATCCCTCAAGGCTCCACTCGATCAAATCCTGTGTACGGCGGGAAGAGAACTGGGAGCAGAGGGGATCGTCGTCGGCCACGTCTACCGTTACCGGGAGCGGGAGGGGGAACCCTTTGCCGTGGTGAAACCGGCGTCGGTGGCCTACGAGATCCATCTCATCCGGGTTGAAGACGGGGCTCTCGTCTGGCGGGAGGTCTTTGACCAGACCCAGCGTTCACTGATGGAGGATCTGCTGCACGCATCGTCGTGGAAATGGATCACGGCGGAGGAGCTGGTTTCAGGCGGATTGGAACGGGTTTTGCGGACGTTTCCCTGTCTTCCTTAGCGTCTCGCAGATTCCACATGGGAGGGAACGCGTGCTGCAGGAAAGCGCCACCATTCGACAGGTTTCTCGATGATTGTGATTCCAGCCATCGACTTGAAGGAGGGCCATTGCGTCCGCCTGGTCCAAGGAGACTTCGGGCGGTCGACCGTTTATGCGGATGATCCGGCGGTCATGGCGAATCTGTGGAAAAGCAGGGGCGCCGAACGTCTGCATGTGGTCGATCTGGACGGATCCCTGGCCGGTTTCCCGCGGCACGAGGCGGAGATTCGCGAAATCGTGACGCAGACCGGTCTGCCGGTGCAGGTGGGGGGCGGCATTCGGAACATGGAAACCGTGGAGGCCTATATCCGGAGCGGGGTGCGGTGGGTGATCTTGGGAACGGCAGCCCTGAACGATCCGGCATTCGTCCGGGAAGCCTGTGTCGCCTTTCCGGGCCGGGTGATCCTGGGAATCGATGCGGTCGAGGGACGCGTGGCCGTCCGGGGATGGACGGAGAAGACAGGGGAGACGGCCGCAGAGGTGGCGCTCCGGTTTGTGGAGCAACGGCCGGCCGCGCTCGTCTACACGGACATCATCCGGGATGGAACCGAAACGGGGGTCAACGTCGAGGCGACGGGGGCGCTGGCCCGGGCGACCGGGATACCCGTTATCGCCTCCGGCGGCGTATCCGGTATCCAGGATATCGAAAGGGTCATGCTGCTGGAGGGACAGGGCGTCATCGGCGTGATCGCGGGCAAGGCCCTTTATACGGGGGCGCTCTCCCTGGAGGACGCGATTGTCCTGACCCGGAAGGGATCGGGGCAAGGGGTGTGAACGGCGAAAGGTTTTTTTCAAGAGGAGGTCGGCCAGATGGAAGATTGCATATTTTGCAAGATTGCGGCCGGGACGATTCCCTGCCAAAAGGTCTATGAGGACAGCCGGGTACTGGCCTTCGAGGACATACATCCCATGGCCCCGGTCCATATCATTATCATCCCCAAACGGCATGTCGCAACGCTCATGGACGTGGATGCGGAGGCGATGGCGGATCTCCAGGCGATGATGTCCGCCGCACAGGAGGTTGCCCGTCTGAAAAAGGTGGACGGCAAGGGCTTCAGGGTGGTGGTCAACTGCAATGAGGAGGGGGGACAGGTGGTTTTCCATCTCCACATGCATCTGCTGGGTGGCCGCATGCTGAGGGGCGACCTTTCGTGAAAGCATCGTTTCCCGTTGACAAAACGCCAAGATGATCTATGTTACACTTCTGTGGAGGCCTTCGAGAGATGACATTCAAACGCCAGGTGGATCAGGAAATGGTGACGGCGGCCAAGGCGGCAGACAAGATCCGTCTGTCGGCGCTCCGTCTGCTGAAGAACGGCATCCATAACCGCGAAATCGATCTGAAACGCGAACTGAACGAGGCCGAATTTTTTCAACTTCTCTCCGGCATGGTGAAACAGCGGAAGGATTCGATCGAACAGTTCCAACAGGGAGGCCGATCCGATCTCGTCGAGAAAGAAGAGGCGGAACTCAGGGTGATCCGCGAGTTCATGCCGGAGCAGATGTCTGAGGCGGAGCTCGATGCGATCATCGACGACGCGATTCGCGAGTCCGGAGCCGCGGGCGTCCGTGATATGGGCAAGGTGATGAAAATCCTGATGCCGAAGGTGACCGGGAAAGCCGACGGCAAGATGGTCGGCGAAAAGGTCAAAAGCCGTTTGTCCGCCTAGGAGGGTTGTCCTTTGAAGGGGTCCATTCCCGGGGATAAGGTCGAAGAGGTCCGGACAAGAACGGACATCGTTGCTCTAATCGGGGAGTACGTGACCCTGAAGAAGGCGGGAAGAAATTATCTGGGGCTCTGTCCCTTTCACCAGGAGAAGACCCCCTCCTTTACGGTGAGTCCCGACAAGCAGATGTTCTACTGCTTCGGATGCAGCGAGGGGGGGAACGCTTTTTCCTTCCTGATGAAGCTGAACCATCTGACCTTTCCCGAGGCCGTACGCGATTTGGCGGTGAAAGCGGGCGTCGTCATCCCCGAGCGGGGCATGACCGTTGAGGAGAGGAAGCTTTACACCCTCGGGGAACAGATACGCCGCGTCAACGGGATCGCGGCCGATTTTTTTGCGGGTGCGCTGCGTTTACCGGCGGGACAAAGGGCAAGGGAATATCTCCGTCGTCGGGGGATTCCGATGGAGGCGATCCAGGCGTTCCGGATCGGCTTCGCTCCGGATGGATGGCAAAACCTGCTTGAATTTCTGGGGAAAAAGGGTATATCGCCACAACTTGCCGAGCAGTCGGGCCTTGCGGTTCCGAGGTCAGGCGGGGGGGCGAAAGGCCATTATGACCGGTTCCGCGGACGAATCATGATCCCCATCGAAGATGTCGACGGTCATGTGATTGCCTTCGGCGGCCGAGCCTTGGGGGACGAAGAACCCAAATACCTCAATTCCCCCGAATCGCCGGTTTATACGAAAGGGAAAAACCTGTACGGTATTTCGCGGACGAGGGAGGCGATCCGGCAGGCCGGTTTTGCGCTGCTGGTCGAAGGGTACTTCGATATGATCGCACTCTGGAGCGCGGGAATTCAGAATGTGGCGGCCACGCTTGGAACCGCCCTGACCAGAGCCCAGGTGGATCTTCTCCGTCGCTATGCGCCTCGCGTGGTTGCCGTATTCGATCCGGACGATGCCGGCAGGAAGGCGCTTGCCCGGAGCATGGAGCTGTTCCTGGCCGGGAATGTCCAGGCCAGGGCGGTCATTCTTCCCGATGGCCGGGATCCGGACGACTTTGTCCGGACCCATGGCCGCAGAGAGATGGAGTCGCAGATTGCCCGAGCCGTGCCGATGGTCGACTACTACATCGATGAAATCCTCGGCGGACGGGGAACGCTGGACGAGGATCGGGACAAGCTGAGGGATGCTGTTGCCTTGCTTGGCCGGATCGGAGATGCGGTCGAGAGAAACCTCTTCATCAAAAGGATCGCGGAGAGGCTGAACGTCGATCAGGATGTGCTCAAGGGGGAGGTCCAACGCATCCTTTCGCACCCGGGGGCCCCGCAGGCCGAGCCGGCGCGCAAGAAAGCGGAGTGGGGTCCGGATTCCCTTGAGCTGAATTTGATCCACATGATGCTGGAGTATCCGGGACGGATTCCCGAGGGAGCGTCCGAGGCCCTTTCGTGCTTCCGAACGGGGGAGCTGAAGTCGCTGGGAGTGAGTCTGCTGAAGGCTGCAGCGGAAAACGGGGGGGCGGTCCCGGATCTTTTTTCTCTGATCGACGGTCTCGGAGACGGATCGGTGAAGGCGAGGCTGCTGGATCTCATGATGGGGGAGCCCTCCTGCCCGGAGGATCTGATCGATCGTCTCATGGACGATACGATCCGGAAGATCCGTGAACGGTTTGGTCGGGAGAGGGGGAAGGTCCTGACGCGCCGGATCAAGGAGGCTGAAAGGATCGGAGACCGTGAATTGTTCGACCGTCTCGTTGCCGAAAAGAACCGGCTGCTGCGTGAGGAATGAGGTCCTTTGCACCCTCCTTCATTGAAGATCGGGAGCGATGGTCTGCCCCTCAACGGGGGACGATCATCGTATCTTAAAAAGGAACATGGGGAGAAACCGATATGGGAAAAGAAATCGAATCGGATGAATTCAAGAAGTTGATTACGCTGGGAGAGGAGAAGGGGTTTCTCACCTATGATGACGTCAATGATTTGCTCCCCTCCGACGTCATTTCCTCGGACCAGATCGACGATATCATCATGCTCTTCGGCGAAAAGAATATCGATATCATCGACTCGGAAAAAGGAGCCAAGCTGGTCGTCAAGAAGTCGGCCGAGGAGCGGGTCGAAAGCAAGAGGGACGATCTTCTGGGGCTGCTGCCCACGGTCGGGAGAACCGGCGACCCCGTGAAGATGTATCTGAGGGAAATGGGACTGGTCTCCCTGCTGAGCCGAGAGGGCGAGGTCGAGATCGCAAAGATCATCGAACAGGGGGCCCGGGAGAGCATGGAGACCGTCTTCAGCGTGGACGTATCCCTCAGGGAAGTCGTCAATCTCGGGGCGCAGCTGAAAAGCGGGGCGATCCGTGTGAAAAGCGTGGTCGGCAACATCGAGGACGAGGACGGTGTCATGGTGGAGGACATGCATCGGGATCGGGTGATCAAACTGCTCGACCGGGTCACCCGCCTCAACCGTCAGAATGAGGCGATCAAGAAACAGCTGAACGCAAAAAAGAAGATGTCCCTCAAGCAGAGACAGGCGATCAAGGAGGAGTTCGACAAGAATCTCCGCAATATCGTCCGACTCTGCCGTAAAGTTCGGTTCAGCAAGAGGCAGATCGACCGCATGGTGGCCGGTCTCCGCGTTTACGTCAAAGAGGTGGAGCAGCTGGAGGAGTCGATTCGGAAGTGCAAGAAGGATACGGGCCTTACCCTTACGCAACTGGATGAAGTCTGGGCTAAAATGAACAAATCTCCCCAGAATGCCGAGGCGGTGGCAAAGAAAATGGGGGTCTCCCTGAAGAAGCTCAAAACTGCGCAGCAGATTGTTCGGGATGCGAACCGACGGTTCAAGAAGATCACGCAGGAGACAGGGCTTTCCGTCACGGCGCTGAAGCGTGCGATGGTGACCATCGACGAGGGGGAGAAGAAGGCGGAGATCGCCAAGAGAAAGCTGGTGGAGGCAAACTTAAGGCTCGTCGTGAGCATCGCGAAGAAATATACGAACCGGGGCCTTCAGTTTCTCGATCTGATCCAGGAGGGCAACATCGGTCTGATGAAGGCCGTTGACAAATTCGAGTACCAGCGTGGCTACAAGTTTTCCACCTACGCGACCTGGTGGATCCGACAGGCGATTACCCGGGCCATCGCCGATCAGGCGAGAACCATCCGCATCCCGGTGCATATGATCGAGACGATCAACAAATTGATCAGGACCTCACGTTATCTCGTGCAGGAACTGGGAAGAGAGCCCAATCCCGAAGAGATTGCCAACAAGATGGAGTTCCCCCTGGAAAAGGTGAGGAAGGTTTTGAAAATCGCCAAAGAGCCTATTTCCCTGGAAACGCCGATCGGGGAGGAGGAGGACAGCCACCTCGGAGATTTCATCGAGGACAAGAAAATCATGTCGCCGGCTGATGCCACCATCAGCATGGATCTGGCCGAACAGACCCGGAAGATCCTGTCGACCCTGACGCCCCGTGAGGAAAAGGTGTTGCGCATGCGTTTCGGAATCAGCGAGCGGGGCGATTACGCGGCTGAGGAGCCTCAGGTGGCAACAGAGATCGCAAGCGCCGGTGCGAAGCCAATCGATTCCGTCACCAATCGGAAATTGCGGAATCCCTCGCGGCGGCGCCTTATGAGACCGGAGAATAAATAAATATTGACAAGATACAGCGAGGAGTATTAGTAAGCCCCATCGAGAAGATGGGCGGTCATTCCGGAAAGGGCCCATAGCTCAACTGGTAGAGCCACCGGCTCATAACCGGTCGGTCCCTGGTTCGAACCCAGGTGGGCCCACCAGGAATGAAAAGAGAGAGGAATCCAGCGCGTATGAGACGAGGATTTAAAAAGATCATGAACGGACTTTCGGGTGGGGTAGCGGGATACCCTCATGAAAATGCACCAGCGCCTGGTGCATTTTTTTTTGTTTAGAGTCCGGCGCGCATTGCTTGGAATGAAAGGGGGAGGCGGTTGAAAGAACAGTTGTCGCGATTGATCGAACTGCAGAAGGTCGAATCGGATGCTGGGAAGATCAATACAAGGCGGAAGCAACTTCCGGTACAGATGAAAAAGCTGGAGGAGGAGTTCAAGTCATTCTGCGATATCGTGGATGCTCAGCGGCAGCAGCTCGAAGAGGTCCAAAAACGGAAGCGGGAGAAGGATGCCCAGTTGCATGCGGGACTGCAGACGCTCAAACGCACCCGGGAGAGGCTCTTCGAGGTCAAGAACAACAAAGAGTACCAATCGATGCTGAAGGAGATTGAACTGTTCGAATCCAAGAACGGCAAGATCGAGGATGAAATCATCTCCCTGCTCGACGAACTCGATCGTCTCGAAAAGGCGATGAAGGAGAAGGAATCGGAACTGGCCGCCCAAAGTCGCCGCTTTGAGGAAGAGAAGAAGGGAATCGCTGATGAGATGGAATCGCTCGTCGGGGAGCTTGACGTCTGCACCAGGAAAAGCGAAGAGATCAAGAACCTTATTCCCGCCGAGATCCTGCGAAGGTACGAACAGATCAAGGGGATCGGACGCGGTTTGGCGGTGGTCGGGGCCTGGAAAGAGGTCTGTGGCGGTTGCCACATGTCCCTTCCACCCCAATTGTACAATGAGTTGCAGAAGACAACGGCCCTGATCACCTGTCCGAATTGTTGCCGGATCATTTATTGGGAGCACCGGGACAGCTGATTTGCGTGGTCCTCCTGCGTGCCGAGGCTGTTGAGACGGACGGGGCGCCCTTCCGCTTTTCCATATCCCGGAATGTTCAGTATCGTGAGGATTTTTTCCCGGGGCTTGACCTTCTGCCCCCAAAGCGTGTATAAAATCCAAAGAACGGCGTTTCAAGACCTGTTGAAGAAAAAAGAGGTGTCGGAGCGGATCAGATGATCGCCGGTCCGGGATGCCGGATCGGAGGAAAGTCCGAGCTCCACAGGGCAGGATGGTCGCTAACGGCGACTGGGGGCGACCCTAAGGAAAGTG
>CAZWTL010000028.1:0-20221 GCA_964637025.1 uncultured Syntrophaceae bacterium
TCAATTCGCGAAGCAGGAAGTATTCGAACATGGCGCCGACCTGTCTGTCGATCACCGTGTCGTCTCCAGCGAAGTCATGCCCCAGACATTGAATCTTGATGTACTCGCCGGCATCGAGGGCATCGTATCCCGCCTCCCGGATCCGATCCGCGTAGGTTCGTCCGTCCAGAGAGACGTGGGAGTAATAGCCGTTGGCCAGCATCTCCCCGGCATGAAGCCTGGCCGCTTTCAGAAGCTTTCCGTTGGCCGCCAGCGGAGAGAGGCCCTGGGTCAGCATCTCCTGCCATTCGGGGAAATCCGCCAGGATCTTGTTCGGGTCCATGCCCATTTGAGCGGCGGCCCCAAGGGGATTTTGGCGGGCCCAGTTGATCAGCGAAAGCAGCCTGGCTTCCGGAACGGACATGGCGGCGCCGAAATCGCAGGTGGCCAGGTAGACGTTCCAGGGAATGCCGCCCAGGTTCATAACGCCCGTATCGATGCTGACGCCTGCCTCATCGAAATCGGGGTTCAGGATGTTCCGTTTTTCCGTGCGGCCGGGGTTCAATTCATCCCAGTACATGAACTCGAAGATCCTCTGGACGGCCTCTTCAGGGTCGATGAAATTCGCGAAGGCCAGCATGCCGAGGGACTCCCCGGTTGCCACGGCGGGATAACCGCTGTTGCGAATGCGGGCGTCGAAACCCTGACCGTCGAGGGAGTCGTGGGAATAGTAGCCGTTTCCGAACATGTCCTGCATGTGCGCCTGGGCGGTCTGGTGGAGCGTCCCGTTGAAGGCGACCGGCGGAAGGCCTTCCCTCAGGATGGTTTCCAGTTCCGGAAGATCTCTCAGGATCTGCTCGGAATCCATACCCATGGCCGCGGCCGCGGCGAGCGGGTTCTGGCGCGCCTGGTTGATCAGCGCCAGCAGGGCCTCTTCATGGACCGAAGGCCCGGCCGCATCCGCCCAGGCCGTCCCGCACGCCCCTCCGAAAAAGAGGAGGCCGAGCATCAAAAGGGTTATGGTTTTCATCCGTTTGGTCATAGTGCCTTATGATGTAGCAAGATCCATGCACAAAGTGAGCGGTTCGGCCATTTTTTTATACGTTTTGAACGGGGAAGGGGATAAAGGAGGCGAAGCGGGTACGGGAAGCCCATCGGGCGCCGGACATGAAGGCGGGAAAATCAATATTGATCGACGGTTATGGATGGATGGTTTTGCGGAAATCGATCCCGGGGGCGGCAATGCCACCGCCCCTTGTTTCTGCCCGGCCAGCGGAGCGGGTCCTCATGCCGATGGCTGAAAGGAGCCTGGGACGGTCGTTTCTGGTCATATTTGACCAGATGTGGTTGATTCTGTCCACTTTCACGCACTGAAAGGCCCTGTTTCCGCCCTGCAGCAGCCGACGCCCCAGCGCCGACAGGGCGGGCGGGCTGAAAACCGCCTCTGCTCACCACCGCTTCCGCAGACCCACCCATACCGTCGCGGGATCGCCCTGGATGAGGCCGTAGGTGCCGGGGGTTTCGTAATCCCTGTCCAGCAGATTCTTGACGGCGAACTCCAGATCCAGGCCGGAGAAGCCGATGTCGCGGATCGTGGCATTCAGATCCACAAGCCAGACGCCGGGGACCGAGACGACATCCTTCTTTCGGGGAACGATCAGTTCCCGCGATGAAAAATAGCCGAGCCGCAGGAAGGCGGTCACCCTTTCGATCGGCCTCCAGGTCCCGGTCAGGTTGAACAGGGTGTCGGCGCCGATGTCGTAGGGATAGACCAGATCGGTGTAATGCCTCACCACCGTTCCGTCGGGCCGGATATTGGAATAGTCGTTCCAGTGGTAGGTCTCGGTCGGTCCGTCGTTGTCCAGCAGGGTGAGGTTGGCGGAAAGATCGAGACTCTGGACGGGCGAGAACCGCCCCTCGATTTCCACGCCCCGGACATTCTGGCGGTTCGGGACATACCAGTCGAAGCGGCCCGCATGGGGATCTTCAAGGATGTGGTGGTCGATGCGGCTGGCGAAACCGCAGAGGCTCACCGACGCCTGCGGAGAGGGCTTCCAGGCGACCTGGAGGTTCAGCGTCTTGATCTCCTCCGTATCCAGATCCCCCTCTTCCTCAAGAAGCTGCCTGGCAAAGGGGGTCCTGTAGGCGACGCCGTAGAGCAGCTTCACCATCCAACGCGATTCGGGGGACCAGACGGCCCCGAGATTGTAGCTGAGGTGATCGCCATATTCGTCGTGGGCGTCGTGCCTCAGCCCCGCCCAGAGATCGAGATTGCCGATCTTCTGGTTGTACTGGCCGAACACGGACCAGAGCCCGGCGTTGTAGTTCTTTTCCTCCAGGAGCGGCACGTTCTTCTTGTTGGCCGGCGCCAGGTAATCGGGAAGGTAGCCGTTCCAGATCGGCGCGTTGTCGATGGACTTGTTCCGGTAGGAGAGCCCTCCCGTGAACAGGCCCCGTCCCGAGAAGAGGGAGCGGTCGTAGATGGCCTCGCCGTAAAGGGTCTGTTCGTGCTGCTTGAGGGTCTTGTCGATGATCTCGTACTCGGGATTCAGCGAGGTGAAGGAGCCGGCGAACCTCAGGGCCGAAGAGCGGTCCAGGTTCTTTTTGGCCTCCAGCTTGATCAGGCCGAACGGGGCGCTGCGCCCTTCCCTCCAGGAGAGGTCCCCTTCCGAACGGGTCATGACGGGATTTTTGCGGTAATCGGAGAAGAGGCCCGTGAGGGCGAGCCAGTCCCCGTAAGACAGGCGTCCTGAAATATGGACGTAACGGGAATCCTCCGGGGTCTGTCTACCGTACCGTTCTTCCGGGGCCACCGCCGTCTTTTCGTCCTTCCAGAAACGAACGACGTTGAAGGGGGTGCCGTCCTCTTCCCCCTTGCGGCCGCTGATCGACAGGAACGCATCCCAAGGTCCCGCGTCGTGTCCGATATTGGCGTAGACATCCGTCTGATTCCCCCTGCTGCCGTAACGGATGCCGGTCTCCGCCCCTTCGAGGTCCTTCCCGGTCAGGGGCACCAGGTTGACGATGCCGGCAAAGGCGTCGGGACCCCACAGCACGGAACCCGGCCCGCGGAGGATCTCGATGCGCTTGATCGCGTTCAGGGAGAGTTCGTTGTCCAGCGGATGCAGGGTCTTGCTGGTGTCGGAGCCGGTGGGCACCGTGTCGTAGAGGAACAGAATGGAATCGGGGATTCCCCGCAGGTAGGGCTGCGTGCCCCACTCCTTCTTGGCCATGAAGAATCCCGGCTCCATGGCGAGCGCATGGCTGACGGTCTGTATCCCCCGCTCCTTCATCTCTTCGCGGGTGATGACGTTGGCCACGGCGGGCGCCTGCCACGCGCTCTCCTGGCGTTTCGAGGCGATGGAAAGCACGTCCAGATCCTCGCCCACGAACATTAGAAGCGTGTCGTTCTGTCCGGCCGCATCCCTGCCCTCCGCCCGGACCGGTCCGAACGGAACCATGAGGAGCAGGATGAGCAGCGTCGTCGACAGGATGTTGAATGGTTTGCGCATCGGCATGTGTCGCCTATACCGTCATGAATCCTGATCTTCCGAATCGATGCCCACGTCCTTCCTGACCTGGTTGAGCAGAACCCTGAATTTGGCCCGGGTCAACCCCAGGAGTTTCGCCGCCGCCGTCTGGTTGTCCCTGCACGTCTCGAGGGCCTGCCGGACGATGTCCTTTTCGACCTCTTCCAGGGATATGCCGCCGGGGGGAAGCCGGAAACCGGCGTATTCGGGGCTGAGGGGATGGCCCGCCGAGAGGAAGGAGAGGGTTTCGGAGGTGATCGTTCCCGTTCCCCCGGCCAGGATCATGGCCCTCTCCACGGCATTGGCCAGCTCCCGGACATTGCCGGGCCAGGTGTATTCCTTCAGCACCCGCAGGGCGCCGCTCGAGAACTGGGTCTTCTCGAGTCCGCCTTCGAGCTTGTGCAGGAAATGTCTGGCCAGCAGGATGACGTCGTCGGCGCGCTCCCTCAGGGGCGGAAGCTCGATCGGAAACACGTTGATGCGGAAGAAGAGGTCCTCGCGGAACTTTCCTTTCTTCACGTTTTCGCTGAGATTCTGATTGGTGGCGCAGATGAACCGGATATCGACCGGGATCTCCTCGTTCCCGCCGACCCGCTGGATCTTCTTCTCCTGGAGCGCCCTGAGCAGCCTGGCCTGGGCCTCGAGGGAGAGATCCGCGATCTCATCGAGAAACAGGGTTCCCCTCTGGGCGTATTCGAACTTACCCAGGCTCTTCTGCACGGCCCCGGTGAACGATCCCTTTTCATGGCCGAACAGTTCGGACTCGATCAGGTTGGGGGAGATGGCGGCGCAGTTCAGGGGCACGAACCGCTCCTTGCTGCGCGGGCTGGCGTTGTGAATGTACCTGGCCAGCAGCTCCTTTCCCGTTCCGGATTCGCCGCTCAGCCGGACGGCGGCATCGGTTTCCGCGACCTTGGAGGCCAGCTCCATGGCCGCGGCCATTTTCTTGGAGTTGAAGACGATCTCTTCGCTTCCCGCTGCCTTGCGGATCTCCCTCTTGAGCGTTCGGTTTTCAGCCATGATCCGCGAAAGGCCGAGGGTCCGCTCCACGGTCAGCAGGATGCGGTCCTCTTCGAACGGTTTGATGATGTAGTCGACCGCACCCTGCCGCATCGCCTCGACGGCCGACTCCACGGTGGCATAAGCGGTTATGAAGACGACGGGGGAGGGGATCTCCATCGCCATGATCTTTTTCAGGAGCTCGATCCCGTCCATCCGGGGCATCTTGATGTCCGTGATGATCATATCGAACGGTTCGGCGGTGATCATCTCCAGGGCTTCGACGCCGTCTCCCGCCTGATCGACATGGTACCCCTTTCTGCCCAGCATGATGGACAGGAGGTGCCTCATCCTTTCTTCATCGTCAACGATCAGTATATGGGCCATAGGGCTCCTCTTTTAAAACATAGGGCCATTTTCCGCAATCTTTTAGTTGCCCGCGCGGTTTCACGGCTCCCCGCCGTCCGCGCCGGAAGGGGGATCATCGGATTCCCCGCCCCGGGGCAGCGGGATTTCGATCCTGAATACGGCCCCTTTTTCCGCCCGGTTCTGCGCGCTGATGGCGCCGCCGTGCGCCTTGATCGCCTGGAAGGCGTAAGAGAGGCCGAGGCCCGCCCCCTTGGCCCGCGTGGTGAAGAACGGGTTGAAGATCTTCTGGAGGTTCTCCGGGGCGATCCCTTCCCCGTTATCCGCGATCTCCACGGTCCAGGCGTCGGCGCGATGGGCGGCCGTGATCTCCACCATGCCTTCGCCGTTATTGGCCTCGAAGGCGTTCTTGAGGATGTTGGTGAGGGTCCGGATCAGCAGATCCGGATCCACGTCGGCATAACAGGGGCTGCAGGGGATGTCGGGCCGGATTTGACAGGCCATCCCGGCCTTCTGCAGCTCGAACTTCGATACGGTTTCCTGGAGCAGGGCGTTGACGTCCGTGCGCCGGAAAGCCGGGGCTACCGGACGGGCAAAGGTGAGGAACTCTCCGATCAACCGGTTCAGACGCTGAATTTCATCCTCGATGTAAAAGATCAGGGTGTTTTCGGAGGAGAGCCCGACATCCTTTTTCAGGACATCCAGGGAGCTCTTGATGATGCTCAACGGATTCTTGAACTCATGCGCGATCAGCAGCGAAAACTTTCCCATTTCGGCGAGCGTCTTCTGCCGCCGCATCTGTTCCCGGGCCTCCTCGAGGGATTTGCGGTTTCGTTCGAGGGAGTCCAGCATGACATTGAAGGCCACCGCAAGCTCCCGGATCTCGGGCAGGGTTCCCGGGTGCGCCCGCAGATTGCGGTCCCCCTGGGCCACCTTTCTGGCCGCATCGGCCAGCCCCCTGACGGGCGCCACCAGGGATCGGGAGATGAAATAGAAGATCAGGCCCGACAGGCAGGTCAGCCCGGCGGCCAACCAGATGAAGTAGGTGATCATCGTCGCCCAGAGCTGGTCGATGCCCTCGGTGCTGTAATGGATCCGCACCCGGCCGATTCGGTTGTCTTCCTGCGCGCTGGGATATTGAAAGGCCTGGCTCTCCTCCCGCGACTCCGTCAGGAAAACGGGCGTTTCCATGACGGGAAGGGCGCCGGAAATCTGATCGGGCGTCCGGATGAGTTCCTGATTCTGGCTGTCCAGTATGACCACCCCGGCCACGTCCTTTTCCGACATCAGGTTGACGGCCAGCCTGCGCAGCATGGCGCGGTCGTCGAGCAGGATGCCCAACTCCGCGGTGAGCGCCAGATACTTGGCCAGAAACGAGATGTGTTCCTCGAACCGTTTCTGCGCGAACTGGTGGGTGATGTTTGCGCCGATATATCCCAGCGTGAACGTGGTCGCGCTGATGAGCAGGAAGGTGGCCAGCAGGATTCTGACATGGATGCCCGGATTTTTCATGGCCCCGCCTCAATGGGTGGCGATCGCCTTGCGGGAACGGAGATTCCCAGCTTCTCGATGACCCGGATGTTCAGCCAGGCGTGGAAAACAGGGGACTCCCTTTCGCAGAATTTGCCGCGCAGCGTCTCCGCCGCCAGCCGTCCGGTCTGCCTTCCCAACTCCTCGTAATCGAACACAAAGGCCAGGGCGGCGCCGCTTTCATAAAAGAACCGGTTGTAGCCGATTGCGGGTATTCTTTTGAAGACGGCCTCCTTGATGATGTACTGCACGATGCTTTCCGAGATGACCGTTTGATCGGGGATGAGCCACAGGGCGTCGATGTTTTCCCAATTCTGTTTCAGGACCGCCGGGATCTCCTTCTTGGACGACACCCGCAGGGGGACGATTCTCAGATCGAGGGAGGAGGCCTCCGCGGCGGCTTTGATGAAAAACTCGGAATTGTAGCGGGGATCGTAGAGGAGGCCGATCCGTTTCACGGCGTTCAACCCCTGACGGATCACCTCGATCTGTTTTTTCGGGGGAATGTCGAGGGGGATGCCGCAGACGTTCCCCGGCTGGCCGGAGATCGCGGGAGGGGTCAGAACCATCGAGTAGAGCCAGGCGGTTTTTCCCGGAAGGGGATTGTCCAGGACCGCGCCGGCCGCCTCGGGGCCGACCGTGACGACGAGGGCGAATCGTTCCGAGGCCAGATCCTGCATCAGGGCGTCCCGGGCCTTGCCCTTGAACTTTTCAAGGGAAAAAACCTGGACCTTGGCGCCCGCGTTTTCCGAGAGGTGGTCGCTCATCCCCTCGACGGCTTCGATATAAGGCCTGATGTCCCGGGAGACCAGGATGGCCACCCTCAGCGGATCGATCTCCTCGCTTCGCAGGACGGGGGCCGCCAGCAACACCCAGCAGAGAGACGCCAGCAGCAGGCGCCACCCCAGGGCACGGGTCTTTCCATGGGCGGGGGAAAAAGCGGGGATCCTCATCTCAGGCGGTTTCAATTCCGGTCGCGTTTCGATGTTCACCCGGAGGGCTTTTAAACGGACGGGCGGGAGGCGCCGCACCGGCGATCGCGGCTCCCGTCATGAGACCCGTCCCGGGCAGACCCGGCCGGGATCCGATTGGGGAGGACGCTGCGGATCCGCGCCGAATCTGCCCTCTCTCGAGCGGGCGGGGGATAACAAGGGATGACCGTTGATCAATAGGATTTCCTGATTCCGTTGGGCGTCAAAACATTCCCGATCTTTCTTCTGAACTCCTCGCTCACGGCGTCCACATCGTCCAGGCTGGTGATCACGTGGGGGGTGATCATGACGATCAGTTCCGACTTTTTCGTGTATTTTTCCTCGCTCCCGAAAAACCAGCGAAGCAACGGAATCTTGACCAGCCAGGGCAAGCCGGAGGCCGAGTCGCTCTCCTCCTCCTTGATGAGCCCGCCGATCACGATCGACTGATTGTGCTTCACGGTGAGGGAGGTCGAGACCTTTCTCGTGTCGAACTGAAAATAATCCTTGCCGGCGACCTTGATCTGGGCGCCCAAATTGCTCACCTCCTGGCTGATCTCCATCGTGACGAGACCGTACTCGTTGATGTGCGGCGTGACCGTGAGGATGACCCCGGTATTCCGGTATTCGACCTTGGTTTCCAGCAGGTTGTCCCCGCCGGAGATATAGTTGTAGTTGGTGCTCGGGATCGGCACCTCTTTCGTCACGTCGATCTTGGCCTCCTTGTTGTCGGAGGCCAGGACGCTGGGGGAGGAGAGGATGTTCAGTTTGCTGTCGTGGGCGGCGGCATTCAGGGCAACCTGCCATTTCTGAGACAGGCCCAGGGCGTATTGGAGGCCCGCCGCGCCGATGTTGGCGCTCTGGGAGCCGGATTCGGTCCAGTTGTCCTTCTTGAAGGTCCATTCAATGCCCAAATCCGTTCCCTTGTCCAGGGTGATCTCGGCGATCATCACCTCGATCAATACCTGCCGGGGAAGAACGTCCAGCCGGGCCAGGATCTTTTCGACGAGCTGATAATCCGCGTGGATCGCCTCGATGATCAGGGCGTTGCGGATCTCGTCCGTGGTGATCTTGATGTCGCCGCGCAGGGTGCTCGAGGGGCCCGTATCCGACGTTGACGCGGCTGCCGCCGGTGCCGTTGCCGCGGCCGGCGCCGCCGCCGTCGATTTGGAGGATGAGGCCGAGGCCGCCGCTGTGCCTCTGGCAAAGGGGTTCGTGGGCACGCTCTTCTTGCTCTCCTTGACGATTTCGCCCCCCTTGCCGAAAATGGACTTCAGGGTGTTGCCCAGTTCGGCGGCCATCCCGTTCTTGACCGAGTAAACGTAGATCTGGGGCTGGGCGTCCTCGCTCGGGACGTCCATTTGGCCGATCAAGGGATCGATCCGGGCAAACAGGTCGGGACTGGAGCTGACCACGAGGAGGGCGTTGAGCCATTTGATGGGAATGAACTTCACGCTGTCCTTGAGGGCGCCGGCGGGCAGGGGCAGCGTGTCGGCGATCGTCTTGGACAAATCCTCCACATTGGCGTTCTTGAGGTTGTAGAATTTGTAGTGGGTCTTCTCGAACAGGCTGACGTCCATCGCCTCCAACAGCTTCAGCGTCTTGAGGATATTGATCCCCTTGTCGACGACCAGCAGCGTGTTCGTTCCCCCTTCCGAAATGATCGTTCCGTCGGCCGAGATGAAAGGGGTGACCACCTTTGCCGCCTCCTGGGCGGATATGTATTTGAGGGGGATGATCTGAAGGACGATCCGCTCTTCGGGCGGCAACTCCTTTGCCGTCCTGCTGAGGCGGGAGGCGATCGGCATGCGGGTGGCGTCCTTCATCTTCATGATCCGGTAGAGATTGCCCTCCTTCACGGCGGTCAGGCCGTTCACTTCCAGCGTCTGGTAGAAGATGGGAAAAACATCCGCCGCCTTCAGGGGGCTGGAGGTGTGGACCGTCACCTTCCCGCTGACGCTCGGATCGATGAGGTAGTTGATCTTCAGGAAGTCGGCCATCACCCTGATCACGGAATAGATGTCCGCATCGTCGAAATCGAAGCTGATCTGGCCCGTTTTCTCCGGGAGGGTTTTCTCGGCCCCTGTCTCATAAGATGACGGAGAGGGGACGGCCGGAACCGCGGCCGGAGGAGGGGGAGGCGCCGAGACCGGAGCCGGAGCGGCGTCGGCGGCAGGGGCGGCGGCCGGCAAGGGGGGCGGGGCAGGGGGGGTGACGACCGGCGTCAGGGGAACGACCGGTTCCTGTTGCCCGGCGATTCGACGGTCCGGCTCCTTCTCCGTCTGTTTTCTCTCACGCTTCACATAGCCGAACGGCGTGGGGGTGATTTCGATCTTCCCCTTCGGGTCGACGTAGCTCTTCTCCGCGGGCGTTTCCGCGGCAGCGGCCGGTTGCGGTCCGGACCGGGGTTCCTTTTCCCGGGAAGCGGGGGGTGCAGCGGCCTCTATTCCTGCCGCAGATTTCTGCTCGACGGGCCCCGTTTCCATTCCGGCGCCGTTGTCCTTGATCTGGGCCTTCTGTGCCGCGCATCCCCCCAGCAGGGGCGCGGCAAGAAACAGGGTGCAAAAAACGATCGTTATGATTTTTTTCATGTCGTCTAGGGTATCCTTCGTTTAATCTGTCCGAATGGGGTATTGACGATTCGATATTCGCCTTCGGGCGCGCTTTTGCCTTCCGCGGCACGGGCCGGCGGCGCTGCAACCGGCGGCGGGGTGGCGGGCGGCGCCGATGCCGCCGTGCCTTCCTTCGCCGGTTCCGCACCGGCCGTGACCACGGTCGGCGTCGCCGCGACCGGCGGCGCGACCACCGTCTGCCTGGCCGGTTTTTTCGCGTCGTACAAGAGGATTTCGTGCTGCGTGGCGCCTTCCGCCAGGATAATCCTGTCCTGTCGGATATCGGCCACGCTGAAATTGCCCAGGGTATCGCCCACTTTGATCCATTTGTCCCTGGCGGAGCGCTTTCCGGCCGCCGGGCCGGGATCGGGATTGCTGATCAGGGCCTGTTTGCTGTGACCCGCCACAACCACCCCGTAAAGATAAATGGTCTTCTCCGATACCTTTGGGGGACCGCTTTTGCTCTTTTCGGGGATGGCTTCCGTCCGGCTCGATGAAAAAAGGTTCTTCTCCACCACCACGGCAAAGGTCGGTTCCGGGGGGACGACCCTTTCGGCGACCCCTTGCACGGGCATGGCCTTCGCGGGACGCTTGTCGGACTGCGGCTCCGGAATCGCACGGTCCCCCTGCGACCATGCCTCGAAACCCATCATTCCTGAAAAGACGAGCAGGGCCGCCAAGACAGCGTTGATCAACCAAATTTTTGAAAATAGCGGGAACATACGCAATCCTTATGCATTATTCTTTGACTGGGTTCATGATGCCCGAAACCGTGATATCACAACGGATTTGACCGGGGGCCGATGCGCCGAAAACGCTAATTCCAATCCTTTCCACTGTCAAGAGGAATTTTGGAGAGGTTTCGATCCTGTAGAGGATATCCTTCAATTGCCGGATCGTCGCGTATACGGTGAACTGGACCGGGATGCCGACGTAGGGATCGGCATCCTGTTTTTGGGATTTCAGGATCTGAACGCTCCTGATCTCCACGCCGCTTGCCAGGGCAATTTCATTGAGGACATTCTGGATATCCACCGCCGCAAGGGCCGCGGTCTGTCCCGTCAGAAGGCCGGCCTCCGCCCGCTGCAGGGACTTGTTCAGGGAAGTGATCTTGGCTTCGAGGAGCCCCCTTTCCTTGACGGCCTGACGGTACTTCGCGACCCGCTTCATCTGGACGGAGATATCGTTTTCGCCTCCGGGAACCTTGTCCAGAAAGGGGAGGGCCCAGTAGCCGAAACCGATGAGGAGCAATACGGCGCCGGCGATCAAAAGGCGCCTTCTCCTTTTGTCCGTGACGAGATTCCGCAAATCGCCTTTACATGCTTCCCAGGAGGGGATTTTCATAATGATCCTTTACGAACCCGCAACGGATTGCCTGACCTTGAATCCGATACGGAATTTTTCCTTGCCGTCCTTGTTCTTCGTGATCGGAGATAAGAACGCCACGTCCTGCAGCAGGGGGGAAGCCGCGAGAAGGGGGATCAAGGCCGGGGCGGAGGCCGCATAGCCCTCCATCTCTCCCCCCTTGTCGGTCACCGTGAGCCGGTCGAGCCATGAGCCGTCGGGCATGGCCTTGGTCAGCTCCAGCATGATGCTCAAAGCGGGCACATGGCGTCCGCGCAGCGCATTGATGGCGGCGATCCGTTTTTCCAGTTCCTGCGCCCGCGTCTGCATCTTTTGGATGTCCGCAACCTCGGCGCTGAGCTTTTGGATTTCGCCGGTCAGCCTGTCGGAGATGCGTTTCTGATGCCAGAGATGGCTTCCCCCCCACGCGAAAACCGACAGCACGAGGAGGCCGATCAGAACGAACAGGGTATAATAACCGAATTTACTGATTTTCTTGCGGAGTTCGGCGGGCAGGAGGTTGATCTCCATCGGCATCTTCCGCATTCCCCTCAAGGCCAGGCCGTAGGCCGCCTCTGAAACCTCCGGAGAGATTTGCGGCCCCATGCCCTCCATCAGGCGGAGGTCCTCTTCCTTGCGCTCCCTGATCCGTTCGGCGACGCCCCCGGCTTCGGGTCCGCACAGCACCACATCCAGCGGATCCGGTTCGGAACCGAGCGATTTCCTGATCTGATCCAGACCTTCCACCACCAGCCGCCGTGCGGCTTCCGGGTCCTCCATGGGGATGGGTCTCGAATAATGGAGGAGCCGTTGCTTGACCAGGCACAACTCCGCATGCCCGTTTCCCAGACAGGCGATCGCATAGGTCTCCGGGCCCGGCGGAACGGATTTGCAGGAAAAGAAGTTGACCAGGGCCGTCGTATGGATCTCCACCCCCGAAATCCCGGCGCCCAGCGGATGTTCCGGATCCGCGTAGGGATCGACCGATGTCCTCTTGACGCCGATCAGGAGGGCCTTGAGCCTGTTGGCCTCCCTGTCCTCCTCGACGATTTGGCAATCGAAATGGATATCGCCGGCCGGAAGGGGGATGTACTTCTCCATCTCATAGCTCAAGGTTCCGCGGAGGTTTTCCTTGACGGCCAGGGGCAGTTCGACATACCGGACGATGGCCAGGTCCCGCTGAATCCCCAGATAAATATCGGCGGAGGCGATGCGGTTCCTGTTCAGGAATTCATTCACATGATTCCTGATTTCCGCCGTTCTTTCCTCGGGGCTCTCCTGGAGAAGGGGGTATTCGGCATGGGCCGCCAGGCGGGGTCCCCGAAAGGAGCTTTTCAGGCATGCCAGGGAAACCCGGTTGCTTTCAATGCATATGCCGACGCTTGCCTGAATGTGCAAAACCAACCTCCATCAGAAATTCTGCCGGGCCGGACGCGGCCGGGCAGCGAGTTTACGATCGCTCCTCCGGGGCATCGATCCACTGGACGATCTCATATCCCTTGGGAAGCCTTCTGTCGATCTTGACGACGGCCTGCACCCCGCGCCGGGTCCGGCTGTCCGCGACCGTCCCCACCGACTTGAGGGTATAATAGGGGGAAAGGTTGAACGTGACGTATGGCCAGACGGCCGCATAGATGTCGTCTCCCGCCACGGCCCGCAGATCGGACACCGAGCGGATGTCCTTCTGCTCCCGATACTTCATGATTTCCTGCACGGCGTTCTCCGTCATGCGCGGAAACGCAGCCAGCACCTGGGGAGGCGCCGAATTGATGTTGATCTTGTTGAAATCGAACGCCGGTTTCCGGCGGACGGCCTGTTCGGCTCTCCGTCTCTCCCAGGCCGGTCGCTGGATGTCGCGCTCCGCTTCCTCCTTGTCCTGGTAGACGCTGACCATGTCTTCGAGGCCTCCATAGAAGATCTCGGGGGTGATTCCCCGGACCAGAAGGAGTTCGCCCGTCGACGTGAAATCGCCGTTCTTGCACCGGTAGGGACTGGGAAGGGCGAGATAGTATTCATCCTCGGCGCCGTTGGGACGGTGCAGTTTGTCCTTGTCGCGCCAATCCATGATGGAATCGATGATGACGTTCCTTTCGGCGTCGGACATTTCGAAGCGGCTCAGCATCATCTTGAGCAGAGGATAGCCGGCCTTGTTGAGGTTGATCTTTCCACTCTCGTTTTCGACGAACACCGTGAACCGGCCGTCCCCATAGTCAACCGGAGGAAGCGCGGCGTTGATCCGCAGTGGGACATCCTCTTGCGGCTCTTCCCCGTCGGCCGCCGCCACCGCCCTCCCGGGGGTCAGCTCGCGGACGACCAGATTCTCGACGGCCCACGACAGACCGGACACCGCAAGATAATAGGTCTGGGTCTCTTCCTTGAAGTTGCGGGTGATGTTGGCCTCCGTCCGGACGGCATAGCAGAACTCGCCGGCAATGACCGCGAGAAGGGCCATGACCCAAAGCACGATGAAGAGCGCGATGCCGCGCTCGTTGTATGGAATGCCTTTCATCAGGTCGCTGTTCCCATCTCCTACTCTGCCGCGGCCGCGATCACGTAGAGGGGGGGCGTTGCGTCATCCCCCGCGACCGTGATCCGGACCGCCCGGGGGACCCCCTTGTCGACCGCAGGATCCCAGCTTTTCTGCCAGGGCGAGGCCTCCTCATCCGGACGGACCCTCAGATATTCGAACACGATGCTTTGCATTCCCGAAAGCAATGCGGCGAATGCGTCTTCATCCGGCTTGTCCGCCTCCATCTTCATTTTGTCGAGAAACGCGAAATTCTTTTCATAAAAGACCAGACTCACCTTGCCGTCGTTCTTGTCCGGTTTGACGGCATACCTCACATAGACCGGTCCGTAGGGGCTGCCTGGCGTCATCGGTATATTGGATATGAATTCAATTGATTTGTCGTCGCCCTTTAAAGTAATGGGTTGGCGTTCGCTGCCCCATGCTTCGGTAGCGCTCACGGATGCCAGTTGCCGCCTGACCATCTCCAGGGCAACGCGCTGCATCTGGCGACCGTCCACATCCCGTTCGCCCTTTTCCCACGCGCGGATGCCGATGCGCAAGGCGCCGAATATGATCACCACGATCACCGCCGTGATGGTGGTGGCAATCATCAATTCCAGGAGGGTGAACCCCTTGCCGCACCCCTTGAACATGGACTTCGGTCTTTCCAATGGATCCCTTTTATGCCTTGGGTTCATCGCGTTTGGATCCGATGCCCGGTCCGGGGGCGTCCTTGCCGCCCGGCCCGATCAGTTTGATGGCGCTGATCGCGAAACGCTTTTCCTGCTCCTCCTCACCCCAAAAGATCTCCACTTTGACATTGAAAGCGCGAATGGGCAGTTTGACATCCTTGCCTTCATGGGCATCCAGAAGGGAGGCTTCCGCCCTCCATCTGAAACCGTCTTCGAATTTCCCCTGGATGACTCCTTCCGTGAGGTCGCTCGCCAGGAGGATCTCGTCCATTTTCTCTCTAGCATGAAATATGCCGTGCGTATAATCATCCGACAATCTGCTCGATTTCAAGCCGCCGGAAAAGAGCTGCAGCAGGATCGCCATGGAGATGGCGAGTATCGAAACGGCTACCAGGGTTTCGATCAGGGTGAAGCCCCTGTCCGCCTTCCAAGGGCCGGCAGCGGCGCCCCGGCCGCGCGGAGAAGCCGAACAGGCGTGAGGAGTTCCGAAGGCCTTCACGAACCCGCAACCTCCGACAGTTCGGCGGCGCCGGTGATGAAATCGATATGCACCCTATACTGGGCGTCCCGCTCGTTCGCCACGGTGATCTCTCCGCCGCTGCTGCCGCCGCTGGGGTAGAAGAAGATGCGGAACTGACCCTCATGGAAGTCCCCCTCCTTCGACACCCCGCGTGCGAATTTGACCCCGTCCGGCAACTGGTAGGTCTTCGATGCGCCTGTGGCCTGCGCCTCGCCGTCGGGTGCTGCCGTGTCCGTCCGTCCGCCCGCATCGCTGCCCTTCATGCGGAAATCCCCCTGGGCCGGCTGGGGGGTCCATGGGGCCACGGTCAGCCTCCGGTTGTCGAAGTCAAAGACGGCGACGTAGGTTTTCTTTTCCGCCGCCGCGTGGCTTCGGACGTATCGCAGGGACGCCAGGGTTTTTTGGGAGGCGGTCTTCAGATCCAGATTTCCCATCGGCCCCGCCAGCCTCGGGACCACGACGGCGGACATGAGGCCGACAATGATCAATACGACGATCAGTTCGAGAAGGGTTACGCCCCTGCAGTTCCGGAGGCGCTTGAACAAAAGCGCCCCGGGATCATTGTCCGATGTTGGTCCAGCTCTCAATGTCCGTGTCCTCGCCTTCGCCGCCGGTGCTGCCGTCGGCTCCCAGGGCGACGATATCGTAATCCCCGTGTTTCCCGGGCGATTCATAGACATAGGGCTTGCCCCACGGGTCCAAAGGCACGTCCTTGGGCAGATAGGGGCCGTCCCATTTGTCCGCGCCGTCCGGTTTGACCCGGAGCGCCTGCAGCCCCTGCTGCGTTGTCGGGTACTTGCCCACGTCGAGCCTGTACGTATCCAGGGCCGTCTCGAAGAGGGAGATCTGAGCCTTTGCGGCTTTCTGCTTGGACGTCCCAACCTTTCCGAACATGCGAGGTCCGACCATGGCCGCCAAAAGGCCAAGGATCACCATGACGATCAAAAGCTCGATGAGTGTGAACCCCCGTTTATTTTTCGGATTATTCATGAACAACACTCCTTCTAGAACGGCATCTCATTGATGCTGAATATGGCCATCATCATGGATATCACGATAAAACCCACCACGACGCCCATGCAAAGAATCATGGCCGGCTCCAGAAAACCGACCAGCCTCCGGACCGTATCCCTCGCGGACTTCTCGTAATTCTCGGCAACCCGCAGGAGCATTTCTCCCAGCCGCCCGGTTTCCTCGCCCACCGTGATCATCTGAATGGCCAGGGATGGGAACATTCCGATTTCGCTCAGGGGTTTGGAGAGCTTTTCGCCTTCTTTCACCCTGCCGTAGACACTTCCAAGGGTAGCCGCAATCACCCGGTTGCCGATCGTGTCCTTGACGAGATTCAGGGCCTGCAGAATAGGGACCCCGCTTTGGGACAGCGTCCCCAGGGTCCTCGCGAACCGGGCCACTTCGATCTTCTGGACCAGCCCTTTGACGACGGGGAAGCGGAGTTTGTAGCGGTCCAGCTTCAACCGGCCGGCAGGCGTCGCAAGATAGCGTTTCACCAAGGCATAGATCACCCCGAAGCCGCCCAGAAGAAGCGGCCAGTAGGTCTTGAACACCCCGCTTACTGCCAGCAGAACCCTTGTGGAGAGGGGCATGGCCTGGTGCATGTCGGAAAAGATGACGGAAAATTTGGGTATGACGAAGGTCAGCAGGATGATGATCGAAATGCCCCCCACCAGAACCAGGAACACGGGATACACCATGGTGGACTTGATGTACTCCTTGAATTCCTGCGAGCTCTCCAGAAAAGCGGCCAGCCTTTTGAGAACGTCGTCCAGGACGCCTCCCGCTTCCCCCGCCCTGACCATGCTCACGTAGAAGGATGAAAAGACCCGGGGATATTTGGCCAGCGCCTGCGACAGATAGCTGCCCCCCTGGACGTTTTTCAGAATGTCCCTGATGATCTCCTTGAATCGGTCCCCTTCAGCCACATCGATCAATATGGATAGCGCCCGGTCCACGGGCACCCCGGCTTCAAGCAATGTCGAGAGGTCCTGGGTGAACACAACGACATCCTTGGTGGAAATCCTGTTGAACCAAGAAGCGACGCTCCGGGAGAGATCGAGGTCGGTCCCAAGGCGGCTGCGCCGGGCAGGGGTGATCCGGATGGGGATGCACCTCATGCCCTGGAGGTTGGCGACCGCCTCCCTTTCGTCTGCCGCTTCCAGGCTTCCCGTGATCAGTCTGCCCGAGGAATCCGTTGCCTTGTATGAATACGTGCCCATCCTATTTGTCGAGGGTCACCCTCAACACCTCTGAAATGGTGGTGATTCCCTTTTTGACCTTGTTCCAGCCGTCCTGGCGCAGCGTCAGCATCCCTTTCTGGAGCGCCACGTCCTTGATCCTTTCCGTGCCGGCCGTCGCGATGATCTCCCTTCGGATGTCGTCGTCAAGGGGAAGGTATTCGAAGATCCCTATCCTTCCCTTGAACCCGGTGTGGTTGCATTCTTCGCATCCTTCGCCCGCGAAAAAAGCGATTTGGCTGAGCTCGCCGGGGCTCAGATTCATCGCCTTCAGGAGCTTTTCTTCCGGCAGGATTTGTTTTTTGCAATGGGGGCAGATCACCCTGACCAGCCTTTGGGCCAGGATCCCCAGCAGCGTGGAGCTGAGGAGAAAATTTTCCACGCCGATGTCGAGCAGGCGGGTAATGGCGCCCGCCGCATCGTTCGTATGCAGGGTGCTGAACAGCAGATGGCCCGTCAACGCGGATTGAATGGCCGTCTCGGCGGTTTCCTTGTCCCTGATCTCCCCCACCAGGATGATGTCCGGGTCCTGGCGCACGATGGAACGGAGGCCGTTGGCGAAGGTCATGCCGATTTTCGTATTGACCTGGATCTGATTGATCCCCCTGAGTTGATACTCCACCGGCTCTTCGAGGGTGATGATCTTGTTTTCCGGAGAGTTGATCTTGGCCAGGGTGGTGTAGAGCGTCGTTGTTTTGCCGCTTCCGGTGGGTCCGGTCACCAGGATCATCCCGTAAGGCTTGGTGATCAGATCGACGTATTGCGCCAGAAGATTCTCCGGCAGACCCAGCTTTTCGAGATCGAGAATCAGGGCGTCCCGGTCCAGTATCCGCATCACGAGACTTTCCCCGTAGATCGTGGGCAGGGTCGAAACACGGAAATCGATCTCCTTGTCCGACACCTTGAGTTTGATTCGACCGTCCCGGGGAAGGCGCCTTTCCGCGATGTCCATCTTCGCCATGATTTTGACCCTGGAAATGATGGCATCCTGAAGCCGTTTCGGCGGCGACTCCACATTGTGCAGGATGCCGTCGATCCGGTACCGCACCTTGAACTCGTTTTCGAACGGCTCGAAGTGGATGTCGCTGGCCCTCGCCTCCACGGCGTTCAAGATCAGGCGGTTGACCAGCCTGATGATGGGGGCCTCCGAAGCGAGATCCCGCAGATGGTCGGCGTCCACGATCCCGTCCGAGGAGATGTCGTCTCTGTCCCGGCCTGCCTCCTCGATGATCATTTCCAGGGATTGGCTGCCGCTGCCGTACAATCTTTCGATGGCCGCGAGGATATCCTCCTCCCGGCCCTGGCATGCCTCGATGTTCAGATTGCAGGCGAGCTTGAGGGTGTCTATGGTGTAGAAATCGCCCGGATCCGCCATGGCGATTCTCAGGGTTTCCCTGTCCATTTGCAGCGGGACGAACCGGGACTGCTTCATGAACATGACGGGAAGACTGCCGATGACCACCGGCTTCGCCGGGTATTCGTTAAAAGATATATGCGCCATTTGGCATCCCAATCCGAATGTGTTTGCCATGCGAAGAGGGCCGTCGGGTCAACGGCGGCCCCTCGGCATGCTCGACCTCCGCCCGCTCCGGCGATCCCTTGAAAAAGGGGTGGAAGCGGCGGTTGTCGTTCCTTTGCTTGCACCGGAAAAGAACAATACTGCAAAAACGGTTCCACGTCGCGGGAAACGAGGGGCGGCTTCCTGGCCCGCCGCGGGATCTCTTCATCCGCAGCAGGCGGTCATTGGCCGTTTCTCCGGCCGGACGGGGGCGTTTGCACGGATCTCCGGATACAGCTCCGCCCCCTGGATTCCATCCGGAGGTTCCACCATGATTCCCGCAACAGTCGATCATCCGATCCCGTTTACCGCGTTTCGCCGCTGCCGTTACGGTCTTGTTCGTCTGAAAATCCGCTTCGCCGCACCTCTTCCCGCAGGAGTTCGATCTCCAGCCCCAGGTGCTCGTACTCCTCGATCCTGCGCTGCAGGAAGCGGCAGGTCGTCCGGTTCCGCACCTCGATGCCCGATGGGGTCAGGTAATAAAGAAAGGCGCCTGCGCTGTTCGATTTCCTGACGTTTTCAACCTTCACCAAGCCCTTCCCGATCAGGCTGTTGATGAGAAGATTGACCTTGCCGAGGCTGATCCCCAGCCGGGAGGCCAGTTCGCGCTGGGTAATCGCAGGGGATCGGTCGATCTCACGGAAGATCCGCAACACCTCCGCGTCTCCGCGGGGGTCGGACAAGCCGGGCAGTTGAACGGTCATCCTGGAGCTCCATTGCGTTCATTCTTTGAACATTGTGCAAAAGCTAATCAAATTACCTTTGGAAAGTCAAGGCGAAATGAATCCTCCGCAACAACCGTGCCGAACGGGTTCTTAGCAATGCAGGGATTCTCGGTGGCGTGGAAGAACGGAGATTGGTTAAATCTAGCCTGAGTAGGCTATATCCGAACAAATACGCAGGAAATGCGGTGGCGGACGTCGTAACAGACCGGCGGCCTGAATCCTTGGGCATCGGCGGGATACGAAATTTAACCCATTGAAAATATGAACAATAAATGGTTAAGACCCGAGGGAAATGGCCCGTGGAAAGGGTTTGCGGGAAATCGGCTTTCGGGAATCGCATCCTTTTTTATCATTATTGAAATATTTGCATATTTCTTGCATGGTTATAGACAGCAAAAAATAGCGGTTGCGTGAAACAGGGAAGAGGCATAGGATCTGTGACCTTGAAAAACAAAAACTCAAATATGGGGGTGTTATGAAATTGAGTCGATTCATTGCGGTGATTGCCGCATTGGCGTTCCTGTGTATCGGCGGTCTGGCGTCATCCGCCAATGCGTTGGTCTGGGAGACGTCGTACAACGACGCGCAGGCCCTGGCAAAGCAGCAGGGGAAAATGATATTGCTGGTGGGAGGA
>CAZWTL010000028.1:20321-28335 GCA_964637025.1 uncultured Syntrophaceae bacterium
CGACGCGCAGGCCCTGGCAAAGCAGCAGGGGAAAATGATATTGCTGGTGGGAGGAAATCCTGAGTGTGAACGTACGAAGTATATGAAGAACCAGGTATGTGAATTGACGAATCCCAACATCAGAGGCCTGATCCAGCAATATTATGTTCCCTTTTACGCGGGCAGTTACGGGGAACGCAGCGCTTATGGCCCCGGGATGGGGTACACGTTTCCTCTGATCTGCATCATCGATCCGAACGACCCGTACGGTACTTTCAAGGATCGATCAATCGAAATCATGTATACGTATAATTCTTGGGACCTGAGCGGACCGCAGGCATTTTATGACCGCCTGATGAGGTATGCAAAAACGTCTGCTTCATGCAGCTTTACGATTTCTCCGACCTCAAAATCCTTCAACAACGCTTCGAGGCAAACGGGCACCGTTACCGTGGGCGCTTCATCAAGTTGCGCTTGGACGGCTTCAAGCAACGCTTCGTGGATAACGATCACGGCCGGCACCTCGGGCACCGGGAACGGCGCGGTCGCGTATACCGTGGCCGCCAATACCACGGGAGGCGCCAGAACCGGGACCATGACCATTGCGGGAAAGACTTTCACGGTAACGCAAAGCGGTGCCACCATGACGTGCACCTTCTCCATCTCGCCGAGCAGCGCTCTCTTCGAGGCTGAGGCGCGCCAGACGGCCATGGGCCCTTCGGGCAATAAAGGCAGGGTGGACGTTTCGACCTCCTCCGAATGCACCTGGAGCGCCGAGAGCCATGTGGACTGGATCACGATTACCTCTGGAGATTCGGGAGCCGGGGATGGATCGGTTTACTATACGGTAGCGGACAATTTGGGGATAAGCGCAAGGACGGGGACCCTGACCATTGCCGGAAAGACCTTTACCGTGAAGCAGAAGGGCCCCCATACCCTGCTCTACTTCCCCCATGTCGCCACAGGCGATCCCTGGCAGACGGAGATCGCGCTCATCAATACGAGCGATGAGACCCTCAAAGGGACGCTGAAGGGACTGGACGCCGAAGGCGAGGTCGTGGAAGAGATGGTGGATGTCGAACTTCCCGCCCATGGCCGGAAACAGCTCGACGTTGCCGGCGCGTTTGAAAAACACGCGGACATCGGATACATCGCCTTCGAGGCGCAATCCGATGCGGTCCAGGGTTACACGAAACTGGCCCAGGAGGGGATCTGCAGGACGGCAATCCCCGCTGAAAAGGGAGGGGCCGGGCCGGTGGAGGGGGTGTTGGCCAAGATCGAAAAGAACGGCGGCTGGACCGGGATCGTGTTCGTCAACACCGAATCCGATGCAGCGTCGGTGGAATTGAAGGCCTATGACGATGCCGGAGCGCCGGTGGCAACCCGGACGATCACCATCGCGCCGCGCGCCAAGATGATCCAATTCCCTGAAGAGATCTTTTCAGAGGACATCAGCGGCGCCACCTATCTGTCCTACTCATCGGACAGGTACATCGTGGGATTCCACATCAACGGCAGCGGCGACGGGAAGATGCTGGATGGGCTGCCAGGGCTGTAACGCCTGAAGCAGTGAAGGTTTATCGGTAGTGTGAAGCGGGGCCGGATTCGGCCCCGCTTTTTTGTTGGTGCGCCGAACACACCCGGACGGCAGTGCGGGACAGGACTCGTGAATGACGGACCGTCGCGGGGGCATCTTCAATCCCTTCCCCGTTCGAGGGAAGAATGGGCTTGCCCGTCCGGAATCGGATGAACCGCCCTAAGGGCTCACCTCAATCTGCGCTTTTGGCTTGGGACGTTGAATTTGAGGCAGGGTTTGCTTGGGCTCCTGGTGCCCCCGGCCGGCGGTCAGGGGCGGAGCGCGAGGCACCGCCCGAGAAGCCGCCGTGAATCACTTCTTTTTGAAGTCGTCGTTCTTGAATTCTCCGACCTCTTTCTTCCCGTTGGGATAGTACATGGTTCCCTGAGCCGAGAGAACGGTCTGACGGACTTTGGCGGGGGTCAATTTCCCCTCAATCGGGATGGTTCGATCCACGGTCAGCGTCTCTGATTTCCACTGCCCGACGAATTTACGGCCGTCGTAGAAGGTCAGGGTTCCCTCGCCTTCAGGAATGTGGTCCTTCCACAGGCCCTCAAATTGCTTCTGGCCTCGGGATTTCGTCTGGTCCTGCATGAACAAGATCCCCTTGCCGTTCCGTTTGCCGTTTTTGAATTCCCCAACGTATTTCAACCCCTTGTCTGCATTGATCAGGGTTCCTTTGCCATCGACGCAGTTCCCCTCGACGCACTGGGCAGAGCCGTGCAGGGGGAGGAAGCACATGACCGATACAATAGCAGGCAGCAACATCCAACGTTTCATTTTTTCCCCTTTCCATGTCGTGTGATCATCGGCCCGGTTCTTTCAGTTCAGTTCTTTCCGGAACCGTTCCATAAATTCCTCAGGGGTCAATTCAGGCCCCTGAATCAACTGCTGGTTCTGTTTCCCCTGCGAAGTCCCGCGCCCCTTTTGATGCGCCTCGACCAACTCCAGGATATCGGGATGGTCAGGGATCGTGGAAAGCAACTGGATGTATCTTCTTTCGTAAAGGCTGCGCCTTCCGTTGTCGTCGAGAACGAGGGTCATCAGCCCCATCGTCATTCCCCTGGTCTTGGTTTCGAGGAACAACACCGTCTTTTCGGGTGGTTGTACAGCATAATTCTTTTCCGACATGATGGCGACATCGATGCCCGGCACGGCCTCGGCCAGTGCGCGGGTTTTCTTTTCGCCAATTTCCCCCAACTGGGTCAGCAGAACGACGATATCGGCCTTGGCCCGGACCTCGGGCACCAGCCTTTCCAGGGTGGCCCTGGGGGGAGTCGCCGAAAAACCTCCATCGTTGTTCGGGCCGGGAATGTGCTTGAGGTCCTCCGGTTCGAGGATGCCGAGGATGGCCACTTTGATTCCCCCAACCTCCTGGATCGCATATTCCTTCACCCAGGAAGGCCGGACCCCGCCATACAGCAGATTGGATGCGATATAGGGGAATGAGACCTGGGAACGGCTGCGTTCAAGAAAATCCTTTCCGTAAAGGAGTTCCGGAATCCCAAGGTTCAAGGCGTTATACCCCATCCGCTCCATGGCCTTCAGTTGAAGTTCGGCGTTGGCAGGATCCACCTGCGGATTGAAGACGGCACCGCAATCCAGAAGCAGAACGGGCCTCTTTTCCTTCCTGATCGACTCGATCATATGTGCGCGTCGGGCCAGACCGCCCGATGTGCTGTTCCCTCACCTGATGCAGGGCTCGATTTCCCCATTTACGGATCCGGTGGCGAGAATCGTGAAGCTTCTGCCGTCCTCCGCGAACGAGGCTGCCGGCAGAAGGATGACGCAAAAGAAAAGAGACAGCAATATGACCTTAAAATGCTTCATTAAAACCTCCGTTGATCTTTCCAAGTTATGCTGCTGGGCGTCCCAACCGCTCTTTGCCGTTCACATCCGCGGCGGAAAACCTGCAGTCTCGTGGGATTCTCCCGGCGATAAACTTAGCAAAACCCGTTCCATTTTTCAGTTCAGTTTCGATATGCGCGTGATCTTTACCACACCGTACCTATTTTAACAATACATCCATGCCCATAACCACCTCCCAGAAAGAAAAATTGACAAATGGAACAAATTGTGTTTTTTTTGGCTCAAATCCTTCTGATTCTCAGATCATCTACTCCGCTCCCGTGGTTTTCCTCGACTGTTTCTGTGGTTCTTAAAAGAGGCCGAGAGGAAAGCATCGTTAAACATCCTGTCAAAAATTCCATCCTCTCCTGCAACTGAGTTCCACCGTCTCGGCTGACGCGTTTTGACATGGATCCGGATCGACATGGACGGCAAGGACCCTTCGCGTTCCCTTGCCGTTTGGGAATGCCTGTGATCGGAGATTTTCGGTTGACGGCCTCAGCGGTCCGAGGGCGCATTTATCGGTGGCGCGTGCGATAAGAAAGGAGATAATCTATGATAAAAAATTGTTTCAGAATCACATTCGCCTTATTATCGTTCATTGTAACCATGTTCATCATCGCTTCCCCTGCATTGAGCGGTACGGTATTCGGTCCGAAGCAATACACGAGAACCACGGGATCGCCAGATGTTTATACGGACACGTTCCAGACTGCCGGAGGAAATGGGATCCTGATGATCCAAAACGGAACTCCTGATGGCGGCAACCGCATTACCAGTGGGGAGATCCAACTCAACGGCATCAAAATATTCGGATCCGATGATTTCAAGAAAAAAGTCTATGCGATGGAAAAGCCGGTTCAACTGAATAACATGACCAACACGCTGCATGTAGAATTAGAAAGCAAACCTGGGAGTTACATTACTGCAGCCGTGACAAAGCCTGTCGCGATTGATATCATGATCACATCTCCTTTGGATGGAGGCTCCATTACGGGAACGAGAACCGCGGTGACGGGAACGATCGACAATTTGAACGGCAGGGAGACGGGGGTTACGGTCAACGGCATCCTGGCCAGCATGACCGGTGGGCAATTCGTGGCAAGCAACATTCCCCTGAATGCAGGTCCGAATGCCATCGCGGTGATCGCAACCGATACGGAAGGAACCCAGGCGACAAAGACCATCATCGTGAATGCAACCATCCCCGAAGAACATATCCGGATTGAAGCCTATCCCTCTTCAGGAACAGCGCCGCGTAGAATCGCGTTTGTTGTTTCATCGTCATGGTCGAATTCAATCCTCCATTACCAGATGGATTTTGACGGCAATGGCACAGCCGATGACAGCGGCGATAAATTGGGCAATCTGCATTATACCTACCCGTCGGAAGGCATTTATCATCCACGAATCACCATTACGGATTCCGCCGGCAACGGCCATTCCGCGGAGACCATCGTCGTCGTTCAATCCAAAACACAACTGGAAGATCTGCTCAGGGGCAAGTGGGATCAGATGAAAACGGAGCTCATGACAGGAAACGTGGAGACGGCATTGAACCACTTTTTACCCGGAAACCGCGAAAAATACAGAGCAATATTTACAAATCTCGGCCCGGACAAGATCCGATCCATATTTTCGGGGATTGGGGCGATTCATCTTTCCGATCAGTATGAGAAAGTCGCCTCTGGCGGTGTGTTGCGTCAGGAAACCGGAGGCACGTATTCGTATCCGGTCACATTCATTCAGGACGCCAATGGCATATGGCGGATTTTCGAATTCTGAAATTCTCAAATACGGTTGAGGGAGATGGGGAGATGAAATTCAAATGGGGACTCATTGGGTTGTTCGTTTTGATGATGGCTGGCTGCAATGAAAGCATTACCGGTACGGTCGTTGACTCAGAGACCGGGGAGCCGATTGAGGGAGCTGTAATTCTGGTGGAATGGACGCAAACCAAAGGCGTTCCCGGAATGAGTTATGCCGAGAGTTACAAAGTGGTCGAAGCCGTTACGAACAACGAAGGCAAGGCATCCATTGACGGCGTGTTCAGCCCGTTCATTGAAGGCCCTTGCCTGACCATCTATAAAAAAGGCTATGTGGCCTGGAACAATAAATTGATTTTTCCAGGATGGGACAAGAGGACCGATTTTGAGTGGAAGAACAATTATGTGTTTAAACTGGAAAGATTCAAGCCGGAGTATAGCTACGTTAAACACATAAATTTTGTGAGTGCGGTGATACTTGTTGGGGCGGTTGAAAAAAAACAAATGATTTATAAAGCTTTTAGATGGGAAGAGTTAGAGGCATCGAAAGAGAGGAACTCAATACAGGACCATCAAACTCAATAAAATAGGAGACACAGAATATGAAAAGGACTATTCTATTTTGTGCTATTCTCATCTTTGTTGATTGTGGGAATGTCATTGCCCATGATCAAATGATGGTTCATCCCCTTATGACACAATTTGCGGTTGAAAAATCCTATCTTGATAACTTTCTCAAAACAAAATTAAACTTACAAAATGGGTTGTCCACGTTATTGCCAAATGGTGGGGGGCAAAACGTATTATATTTGCTGCGCGACGGCTCAAGGCAAGAAGACTCCCCTATGTGCCGCGCTGCGAATCATTTCCACGACCCATTGAAGCCATGGGCCTCTTCGGCAATGAACGATTCCCCTTGGTGGGTAAACGCCGTATGCAGCGCATGGGCTCCTTATTATTCCAATGTAACGTGGGCAACAGGCTTGACGGTCACGAAAGGCCTTCCCATAACGTACAACCCCGGCAACTTCAAATCGCCAAGTCTCTGGGAGAAGGCTAAAAGTCTCTATTATCATGCAGTGACGGCAACCACAAAAGCGGAAAGGGAAGACTATTTCGCTCAAACCTTTTCGGCTTTGGGACAGGTCATGCATCTTCTGCAGGACATGTCGGTGCCGGCACATGTCCGCAACGATTTCCAGTCTCATCTTGTTTTTACGGGTTTGTGCGTCAACGATCAATGCTCCGGCAATCCAACCGACTGGTTCGCGAATCCATTCGAACATTATGTCCAAAGCCATTCCCAGCTCATATCGGACGCCGTTTCTTCCCAACCATTGGCGGGACGTTCATGGCTTGCCGATTTTTGGGATACCGAACAATACAATGGCTCCAACCCTTCCAGCATGACGACCCTTGGACTCGCGGAAATTACCAATGCCAATTATTTCAGCGACAACACGATACCCAACCATTCCCCTTCCACCGAACACCTTTTCCCTCATCCGATGATCGGCGCCGCGGAATTCCATATCTGTGAGGATGAGGAAAAGGGGACAGCCAATGTGCGCCGTTATATATGCCGCAACAATCAATCCGGCCCCCTGGCGAAAATCACATCCGTCAGTTTTCTGAACGAGGAGCAGACGATCGCCAATGCGGACTTATCATCCCTGCGTCTTGTGCTGGACGACAATGTTCACGATGCTTATGCCCGAAAACTGTTGCCCTTGGCCATCGATTTCTCAACAAAGCTGCTGGACCATTTCTTTCTCGGCCGGTTGACCTTTGAAACAGCCGGAGGGGAGATCAAGATCACGAACGCATCGGGGGAGACGATGACCGGGGGACAGTTTGAGCTGTACTATGACAATTCAAACGGGGAGAGAAATCTCGTGACCGTTGCCCCGGTAACAAGACTGAATCATATGTTTGAGCAGACCATCGCATTTTCCGAGCCGCAAGGGGCATCAGCCATTACCGTGGTATATATTGGTAAACTGGGAAACGAGGAAAACGTCGTAGCCTGCAAGACCATGCCCCAGGAGGAATATGCCTTGATCACGGTCTCATTGATCGGAAAGAATGAAAAAACCGCATTCGTTTGGGATATTCTGAACAATGTTCTTTTACGCGATATCTGTGTCGAAACCGATCAGGAACATCAGGCGTGGGTGGCCGGGAAAACGTCGATCGGGAAGCCGATATTCAGCAACACAGTGCTCTGTGGAAAGCTATACGCATTTGTAGAAACAAGATTTGGTCCTGAAGATTCATCTTGCCCGGAGCTGACCTCGGGCATGACCGATGCGGGAATGTGTGAAATCGTCTACTTGCCCTGCGGCACTTGGATGGATGAAAGGGAAGGACCTACATGCAGTTGCAGCGGACAGGGGCAGGGATGGTCGAGTACCTTTTCCTATGACGTCAAGGCTGCAAGTCCAGCGAACATGTTGTTTGGATTCCCGGGGCTGGCGCCTCAGAGCCGTGTAAGCACGGTCATGATTCCTAACAGTCCGATAAAGAAGACAGGTATACGGACCGCATGCACAGGTCATGGTGACCTGGAGAGTGTTTATGGAATATTGGCCGATGAAGTCACGTGGTTGGATTATGGTTCCGCAGTTTGCGAAGAAAGATGGGAGTTTTTCGGACCTCTCGATTATGAGGCTCCCTTTGCTGCGTTTGAAGGCAATTACATCTGGAGTGGCGGCAATATGGATTTCATTACCTATGTTCCGACCAGTCAGACAAATCATTTTATTCCGGGATGGGCTGCAATGCACGTGCCGTACTGGAGTGACGCAAAAAATGCGGCCTACTCAAAAGAGAGGTATGTGACTTC
>CAZWTL010000028.1:28435-33805 GCA_964637025.1 uncultured Syntrophaceae bacterium
CAAGCCATTTTCCGCCCACGGGGAATTTCCGGATATGATTGGAAGTCAGCGGGTCGAAATGCATCGTTTGAGTCGAAGATTCTTGAGGCTATACGAAGGGCGTATACCTTGAACGGTGTCCCGGAAAACGAGGTGTGTCGTGGTGGGGTCTCTGTGGAGATTCTCAACTGAGGGGAATCCGGAAGGCATTGTGCGGTCAGCCCCTGTGCGCGGATATGAGTTAAATATATAGCAAATAGTCCTTGTCTTTTTGACCCATGTCGCTATAATTCCTCCCGGTCGCGAAGGCCGCATCCAGGGGTGAAGTTATGGAAACGATATTCGCGCCTTGGCGGGCGCCCTATATCCGGGGGGAGAAGACCGCCGGATGCGTGCTCTGCTCCGATGCGATGAGAGACGATAAACTCGTCGTCTGCGAGGGGAAATGCGCATTCATCATGGTGAACCGTTATCCATATACGGGCGGCCACCTGATGATCGTTCCCTTCCGCCACCTGAGCCGGCTGAGCGATCTGCTGCCGGAGGAGCGGGCCGAGCTGTTCTCCTTCATGGATCTCTCCGTACGGGTTTTGAGCGAGGCGATGAAGCCGGAGGGGTACAACATTGGAATCAACCTGGGCAAGGTGGCCGGTGCGGGGATCGATGACCATCTCCATTTCCACGTCGTACCCCGCTGGGCAGGGGATACGAATTTCATGAGCGTCATCGGCGGGGTTCGTGTCATTCCCGAGGATGCTCCAGGAACAGCCCGGGAGCTCAGACCCTATTTCACGAGACTTCACGGGGAGGACTGCGGATGAAGGTGATGATCTATACCATTGTCGTGTTGGGTGTCGTCATTTTCATCATCACCTTTTCATTGCAGAACACGATACCGATCCGTCTTCGATACTACGATTTCTTCGAAAGATGGATCCCCACATACATGTTGATCATTCTTTCGTTCCTTGCCGGTGTCATTTACACGGGACTGCTGGGAATCGTTGAACGGTTCCGCCTGAACCGCACCATTAACCGCCTCAACAAAACGATCCGGGAATTGCGCCGCGAGATGAAGGTGAACGGGAATCCCCTCGGTGCAGAGGAAGAGGGGAAAACGGAACGTCCGTCACGACAGGAAACGGTTTAAAAAAAGATTGACGGATCGCTCAAGGTGTGTTAGCGGCACCACATTTCTCGCAGGGGGCAAAATGGATTTCGGGGGCATTGAGCCGGTATTCACATCATATCGGGAAGCGACGTTTGTCGTCCTTCCCGTTCCATACGACCTGACATCAACCTACCATTCAGGATCTCGGAGAGGACCCGGAGCGATCATTGAAGCCTCCTGCAACATGGAACTCTACGACGAGGAGCTTCAAAAGGAGACCTATCGGTCCGGCATTCACACCCTCCCGCCGATCGAGGCGGATGCCCGGGGCCCGGCCGAGATGGTCGAATCGGTCCGCCGGAACCTAGCCGGCATCGTTGCCGACGGCAAGATACCGGTCATGCTGGGCGGGGAGCACAGCATCTCATTCGGCGCCGTACAGGCAATGAAGGAGGTTTATCCGGATATCTCGGTCTTTCAGCTCGACGCCCACGCGGACTTGCGGGAGACGTATCAGGGAACGCCCTACAGCCATGCCTCCGTGGCCCGGCGGATCGCTGAAATCTGTCCCCTTGTCCAGGCCGGCATCAGGAGCATGAGCGTAGAAGAGGCCGAATTTCTGGGAGAGGGCCGGGTCAGAAGCCATGGCGCGGATCTGATCCTCGACGGAGGAAAAGGTTTGGATTCGATCTGCCGAGGTCTGCAAGGGGATGTATACCTCACGTTGGACATCGACGTCCTCGATCCCGCCTTTATGCCCTCTACGGGGACGCCGGAGCCCGGGGGGCTCTCGTGGCGCGATGTCCTGCGCCTGGTTCGGGAGGTTTCGAAGCGGTGCCGGATACGCGGATTCGATGTCGTGGAACTTGCACCCATTCCCGGAATGGTTGCCCCGGATTTTCTGGTTGCAAAACTGGTCTATCGGATCATGGGCTATCTGTCCGAGAAGGCCTGAAGGTTCAATGAAAATCCCCGCGTGGGGAATGAATACCAATAACTAGGCACCGGCGCGATCCGCGCCTGGTCGAAGGAGATGAAGAAATTGAATGATCATGTTCCCAAAAGGATATTCTTTACAAAGGGGGTCGGAATCCACAAGGAGGAACTCCATTCCTTCGAACTTGCGCTTCGCGATGCGGGCATTGAGAAATGCAACCTCGTACAGGTATCCAGTATCCTGCCGCCTGGCTGCCAGGTCATGTCTCGAGTGCGCGGTCTTCAGGAACTCAAGGCCGGCGCCATCACCTATTGCGTCATGAGCCGCTGCTGCAGCAACGAGCCGCGGCGTCTGTTGGCCGCCTCGGTCGGCTGCGCCATTCCCGCCGATAAAAATGCTTACGGCTATATCAGCGAGCACCACGCGTTCGGCCAGACCGAACGCCAGGCGGGAGACTATGCGGAAGATCTTGCAGCCGCCATGCTTGCATCGACGCTCGGCATCGACTTCGACATCGATGAGAGCTGGGACGAGAAGAAGGAGATCTTCAAAATCAGCGGAAAGATCGTCAGCACCCGGAACATCACGCAGTCCAGCATCGTTCAGTCGCACGGATTCACCACGGTCATCGCCGCCGCTGTCTTCGTCTTCTGACTGCCGCTGATTCAGGGATAGGCATCTGGAGCCTCCGCAGGCCTTATGGCGGCGGACTTCGCCCGGCAGATCGTCATTTGCGGGGAGGAAGCCAAGATGGTTCCGAACGCTCTGAAGGCTGCATCGGCATATGTCGTTCCTCCGATACTGGGATTCACCGTCCTGCTCGGCCTCGCCCTGATCTCGCTTGTCAGGGGCGCGAGAAAGCCGGCGAACATCCTGTTTGCCGGCATCTGTCTGCTTGGCGCCCTCCTGAACGCCGACGTCGCCCTGGTTTCCTTTTTCCCGGACGAGAGGATCGCGCTGCGCATCGATCGCACCGTTCATTTCTTCTTCGTTTTCAGCATTCCGGTCTACATCCGGTTCGTCCATGCGTTTCTGGGGATCCAGGGCAGAAGGTGGCTGGAGATCCCCGCGTGGCTCTTCAGCGTCGCTTTTCTGGCCATTGTACCGACCGATCTCTATTTCAACGGATTTCAGCACTACTCCTTCGGACGAATCGCGCGCGCCGGCGTGCTCTTCCATCTTTTTTCCCTTGCGGTCGCCTTTACCGTCGTTTATTGTCTGGCGGTTCTGTATCGGGCAATGAGGGAATCCACGGACAACCAGAGAAAAAACCGGATCAAGTACATTTTCGGAGGGCTGGGATTTTCGGCCCTCATGCTTGCCTTCACCATCCTGCCGGTTAGCGGCGTTCCCGTCTATCCGGTGGGAAATTTCAGTTTCATACCGGCTATATTTCTTGCTTTCGGGGTGCTGAAGTACGATCTGTTGGACATGGGCGCCCTCATCCGCCGGGGAACCTTCTATTTCCTTCTGACAGGCATTCTCACGGGTCTCTATATCCTGATCATTTTCCTGTTCCATACCTCTTTTTTCAAATTGAATCGCAGCGATTCCTTGGCGATCTCTCTGGCCATGGCGCTGATGATCGTCCTCCTCTTCACACCCCTGCGAACGTGGGTTCAGGGATTCATCGACCGACTGTTCTTCCGGGGACGGTACGATTATCGGGAGGTGCTGAGGGAAATCAGCGGACGGCTGGCATCCCTGTTGAGCCTCCCGCAAATCAGGGCGTTGATTGTCGGGGCGATCCAAAATTCCATGAACGTGGAGCGGGTGAGCCTCGTCCTGTCTGAAGAAGGCGTTTGCCGCATCTATGAAGGCGGGAACACCCGGCATGGTGATGAAAATATCACTTTGCCGTGCCGGATACCGGAGAACGGGAAAAGGCCCCTGAGCCGGGCAAACCTGGAGAGAATCCGCATCGGCGAGTCGGATCGGGCAGCGTTGGCTGGCCTTTTTGAACGGTTGGGCGCGGTGCTGCTCATTCCGCTTCCCGCGCGGAACAGGCTTTCCGGAATGATCGCCCTGGGCCAGAAGCGGTCCGGCGAACTCTTCGTGGACGAGGACCTGGAACTCTTGACGACGATGGCGAACCAGGCGGCGACGGCCATAGAAAATGCCAAAAGCTATGAAGCCCTTGCCGCGCTGAACCGGGATCTCGAAAAGAAGGTTGAGGAGCGCACTGCCGCACTGCGGGAGGCGCTGATGGAAAAAGAGAGGACCCAGCAGCATCTCATCCGAACGGAGAGCTTGGCGGCGATCGGCCAATTGGTTGCCGGGACCGCCCACGAACTGAACAACCCGATCGCCGGCGCAAAGAGTCTGGTCGAGACCAGCGTCGAGACCATTGCAGAAGCGGAAATGCGCAGGGACCAGAAAGATGAAATTCTCAATGACCTTCGCTTTTCGATCGGTGAACTCCAGCGGGCGGCGGCCATCATTCGAAGCCTGCTCGACCTGTCTCGGCAGACACAAACCTACGTGGAGTCAGTGAACCTCAATCGCGTCGTCGACGATGCGCTCCGGGTCCTGTGCAACCAGTACAAGAACATGCCGGTGGAGATCGTCACCCAATACGATGATTCCCTGCCGGTCATCGAAGGGAATTTCGCCAATCTCGGACAGGTCATCATCAACATCATCCGCAATGGCTTTCAATCGCTTCCGGAAGGGAAGGGGACGATTACCCTGACCACGCGGAAGCTGTCGGCCGACACGGTTGCCTTCGATTGCCGGGACACAGGGACAGGGATTCCCAAGGCATCCATGAAGGACATTTTCAAGCCATTTTTCACGACGAAAACGTCCGGCATGGGCACGGGGCTCGGCCTGTATCTGTCCCACGAGATCATCATGCGGCATAACGGCCTTATTCATGTTGAAAGCGAGGAGGGCAAGGGAACGGTCGTGACCGTAGAACTGCCCTGCCGAAGAAGAGGCGCGTGAAGGGGATTGTCCCGTCGGCGACAGCCAGCCTCCCAGAAGGAAGCCTGCATCCAGGCCTGTTGTCGGCGACATCCCGGACACAGCGCACTGGGCGTGTCAACGGTTGTGATCATGTGCCTCGGACGGTCAATCCCATTACGACCGATCCCTGGCTTTCACAACGCCCGCTTACCCGGGTCAGGCCTGCGGGCCGGCAAGCGATGGACGGCCTCATGAAATCACGGATTCAAGAGGCGGAATCGATATCGATCCATATTGATGCAAATAAATGCAAATAGATCTTGACAACCGGACGCATGTGGTTTAAAAGATTTCGTTATCTGAAATATGTACGATTGCTGGCGCGGGGTGGAGCAGTCCGGTAGCTCGTTGGGCTCATAACCCAAAGGTCAGAGGT
>CAZWTL010000029.1:0-33437 GCA_964637025.1 uncultured Syntrophaceae bacterium
CAAGCGGACAACGCCATGTACGAGGAGAAAAAAAGAAAATTCCCGCGACCTGCCTGACGCCGAGGCTGGCCGGGGGAGCGACATGACGGAGGGATTCGGACGTCTCCCTTCACGGGGTGGAGTCAAGGACATCCTGGCACCGGGAATAAAGGGAAGGAGCAGCCATGTCAAGCGGCTAGAGGATTCTCTGTCGTTTTTGATGATAAAAGACACCCTGTTGACAAGCAATACGTCAGAATATGGCCGGTCGCATCGGCGGTTTCGCTGCCGAAGTTGCATAGTGCCACGCGGGAGCAAATCCGGTCTGACGTCGCGTTTGTTATGATTACTTCTTGACAGGACCGGACCTACCGGTTATTTTACCCCGAAACATTCTTGGCGTCGAATTTTGGTGAAGTGCAGGCACAGACCCATCCCGGCACGGAGCCCTCATCAATCTTCACGGACCGGACGGACTTTGTCGCAGGGCTAACCTCAAGCCATCGGCAGGCAAATCCGTTCGGACAGATACCTGCTTTCCTTTTTGGCATCGAGGTTCATGATGCAATCGCCATTGAAGAACAAGCCCCACCGTCGGACCGCGGTCATCATCCTGCTCGTCCTGGCCCTGCTGTTGCCGGTGTGGTGGTGGATCGGTCTTCGATACGAAGAGCGGCTGATCGCCGGAAAGCGTCTCCAAATCAACGAATTTCTGACGATCCAGGGCCGGGCTCTCGGTACGGCAATCAACGGCCGCCTCGCCGTGCTGAAATCCCTCAGAACCTTCGTGGAGGGGTTCGTGCGCGCGGACATGGAAATCACTCCGACGGAATTCGCCGCCTTCGGTCAGGGAATCCGCAGCGGCGCAAGCGGAATCCGCACCCTCTCCATCGCGCCCGGCGGAATCACCCAGATCGTCTTTCCGGCGGAAAGCGATGAGGAGCTGATCGGGCGGGATCTGATCAACGACCCCCGCTCCCAGATCCGGACCGAGGTCCAGCGCGCTGTCCGCACGCGCCGGATGGCGGTCAGCGGCCCTTACACGCTTCGACCCAAGGGGCTGGGTCTCGTCGCTCGGCAAGCTGTCTATCCGGAGGGAACCCTGTGGGGATTGGTTTCCCTGGTGATCGATCTCAATCCGATTTTTGCCGAAGCCGGTCTGAACAATCCGCCGCAGGATCTGCATGTGGCGTTGCTGGACCGTTCCGGCCGTCTGATTTCCGGAAACAAGGCTGCCCTCGACGGGAACCCCGTGTTGTTTCCGATCGACATACCCGACGGACCCTGGAATCTGACCGCACTTCCTGCGGAGGGATGGATGGCGGCTGTCCAAAAACCCCTTTTTCAGTTCCGCGGGATCACCCTAGCCATGGCCGTGATGGCGGCCCTGCTGATCGGACTGGCGACCGGTTACCGGGGGCATCTGACCCAAGCCGTGCGTCAGCGAACCGAAACCTTGCAGCGATCGCTCACCGAATACCGGGAAGACGGCGAACAGATGCGCCGCACACTGGAAAACCTGCGGCAGGCCATGGGGGCGACGTTCAAGACGCTCGCCCTGGCGGTCGAGACGAGGGAGCCTTACACCGCGGGGCATCATAAACGGGTGGCGGACCTGGCCCGGACGATTGCCATGGAGATGAGGCTTTCCGACGCATCCATGGAGGGGATACGGACGGCGGGCATTCTCCACGATCTCGGGAAAATCCCTCTGCCCGGGGAAATCCTGAACAAGCCCGCAAAATTGACGGAAGCGGAGTTTCAGCAGGTCAAGACCCATTCCCAGACGGGGTATGATATCCTCAACGGCATCGAGTTTCCCTGGCCGGTGGCCCGGATCGTCTGGCAACATCACGAACGGATGGACGGTTCCGGATACCCTCTGGGGTTGAAGGGGGACGAAATTCTGATGGAGGCGCGGGTGCTGGCGGTGGCGGATGTGGTGGAGGCCATGTGTTCCCACCGCGTTTACCGGCCGATGCCCGGACTGGACAGGGCGCTCGAGACGATCGCTTCGCAGCGGGGGACCCTCTACGATCCGGAGGTGGTTGACGCCTGCCTGCGCATCTTCAGGGAAAAGGATTTCCGCCTGGAATAGATTCTGGAGCCCGGGTTTGAAGGGAAAGTCCATGCTGGTCCGTTTCTGGGGGGCAAGGGGATCGATCCCGGTTTCGGGTAGCGGCTATTTGCGCTACGGAGGGGACACCCCCTGCATCGAAATCCGCGCCACGAACGACGACATCGTCATCGTCGATGCCGGATCGGGGATCCGGAGACTGGGAAACCGTCTGCTTGAGGAAAAACGTTACCGTTATGCCCTGATTTTCACCCATGTCCACTGGGATCACCTGATGGGGTTCCCCTTCTTCAGGCCGATCTATCGTTCCAACGCGCACATCGACATATGCGGATGCCCCTTCACCCAGGCCTCCGTGCGGGAGATGATCGCGCGCATCATGGCCCCCCCCCATTTCCCCGTGCGTTTTGAAGCCATCAAGGCGGATATCCGCTATCGGGAAGTCTGCCGCGATCCATTCGATCTGAACGGGCTGAACGTCTCTTCCATTCCGATCAGCCATCCGAATCGGGGAGCGGGATACCGTTTTGAAGCAGAGGGAAAATCCTTCGTGTTTCTGACCGACAACGAACTTTCGTACCGGCATCCGGGAGGCCTGGCGTACGAGGATTACGTCGTCTTCACCAAGGGAGCGGACCTCCTCGTCCACGACGCCGAATACCGTCCGGAGGAATACCGTCTGACAAGGACGTGGGGCCATTCCGTATACACGGACGCGGTGCGACTCGCCCTCGATGCCGGCGTCGGCCGTCTCGGACTGTTTCACCACAACCAGGAGCGGATGGATGATGAGTTGGATGAAATCGTGGCGGACTGCCGTCGGATCATCGACAGCCTCCCCATCGAGTGCTTTGCCGTGCATCAGGACATGGAGATCGTCGTTTGAGATGGGAAACCGCAGCGGCGCGGGGGATCGGCGTGGAAGAAGAAGGATACCCCCCTTTGGGCCGCAGCGAACAGCCACATAAAAGGAGATCGAACATGAAAACCCAGACCGTAAGTCCCCGGATCCATCGAAAAGCCCCCGTGCATCTGCACAGGGGTGCGGCCGTCGCCGCCTTCATCCTGGCAGCCGCCCTTCTGGCGACCCTGATCGCCGCGCCTGCCGGCGCCCATGCGCCCAAAGAGGTCACGCTCTCCTACGACCGGGCGAAACAGACGCTGGAGGTGCGTATCTCCCATAGTTCGAAAGACCCGGCCGCCCACTACATCGGCAAGGTCGAACTCAAAAAGAACGGCAAGACGATCTCGACCGTCGAATACCGGAACCAGCCGCCACAGGATTCCTTTCTGTACAGCTATCCATTGGAAGTCGCGCCGGGGGACACCGTCGAAGTCAAGGCGAGCTGCAACATTTTCGGATCCAAAACCGTCAAGCTGGATTAGCGCGAACGGCCATTTTGCCTGGCGGATCCACGATCCGCAGAAGAGGGAGGAACCTGAGCGATGGCGCTGTTCCAGGTGCATGCCGTGCTGATGGCGGCCGGATTCCTGTGTTTCGTCGCCGCGGCGTTTGTTGCGGCGACGAAACGAAGCCAAAAATGGTGGCTCCGGGTCCACCGGGTCGCGGGTCTCTCCGGAACGGTCCTGATGCTGTGCGGGGCGGCGATGGCCGCGGCCGCGATCATCCTCTCAGGGGAGAGCCATTTCCGGACGCCGCATTCCTGGATCGGCGCCTTGACCGTTGCAGGCGCCGTTGCAGCGCCTGTCCTCGGCTTCCTGCAGTTCAGGATCCGGAATCGCTTGCAGACGGTTCGCGCAGCCCATCGCTGGTGCGGTCGGCTCCTGACGGCCTCCGCCCTGATCGCGATCCTGTTGGGTCTTCGCCTCGCGGGCCTGATATGACTGTTTGAGGACCCGACGTGTTCATTCCCGCAACGCCCGACGAGGTCCGAAACCTCGGCTGGAAAAATCTCGATGTGGTCCTGATCACCGGGGACAGCTACCTCGACAGTCCATACGTCGGCGTCTCCGTCATCGGCCATCGCCTGCTGGCCGCCGGATACCGCGTTGCAATCATCCCGCAGCCGGACATCCATTCCGGCGAGGACGTCACCCGTTTCGGCGAACCGTCCCTCTTCTGGGGCGTCACGGGGGGCTGCATCGACTCGCTGGTCGCGAACCGAACCGCATCCGGGAAAAAAAGGCGGCAGGACGATTTCACGGCAGGAGGGATCGGCAACCGCCGTCCCGACCGGGCCGTGATCGCCTACGCCAATTTGATCCGTCACCATTTCAAAGCAACCCGTCCCATCGTCCTTGGCGGGATCGAGGCGAGCCTCCGGCGAATCGCCCATTACGATTTCTGGTCGAACCGGGTGCGCCGCTCCATCCTGATGGATGCCAAGGCCGATTATCTCCTCTACGGAATGGCAGACAACACGGTGCTGGAGTTTGCATCGCGTCTCCGCGATGGACGGGAGGTCTCGGAACTCAATGGCCTTTGCCATGCCGCATCCGGGCCGAAGCCAGGATTTCTGGAGCTCCCCTCATGGGAGGCGTCGGCAGCGGACCCCGCGGTCTTTGAAACGATGTTCCTGGACTTCGAGCGAAACCAGGACCCCCGGACGGCAAAGGGGCTCTGCCAGAAGCAGGACGGGCGATGGATCATCCACAACCCGCCGGCGTCGCCACTCTCGGAGGCGGAAATGGACGAGGTCCACGCGATGGACTTCGAGCGCGCGGTTCATCCCCGCCATCTCCGGGACGGCGAGGTCCGGGCGCTGGAAACCATCCGATTCTCCATCCCCACCCACCGGGGCTGTTACGGGGGTTGCCATTTCTGCGCCATCGCCGTCCACGAGGGGCGGACGGTCAGTTGCCGGAGCGAGTCTTCCATCATCCGGGAGGCGGAATTGCTGGCATCGCTTCCCGATTTCAAGGGGCGCATTCACGATGTGGGCGGTCCGACCGCCAACATGTACGGGTTCGAGTGCCGCAAGAAAATCAGCCGCGGCGCGTGTCCCGACCGGGGCTGCCTTTTTCCCGACGTCTGCGAGCACCTTCGTCCCGATCACGGCCGTCAGATCGGGCTCCTTCGCAAACTCCGGGCGATTCCGGGCGTCAAACAGGCGACCGTGGCGTCCGGTATCCGTTACGACCTGATTCTCGCCGACCGGAAACACGGGATCCCCTATCTGCGCGAGGTCGTACGCAGCCACGTCTCGGGACAGATGAAGGTGGCCCCCGAACACTCGGAGGAAAAGGTGCTCCGCTGCATGGGGAAACCCGGCACCGCCCCCCTGCTCGCCTTCCGCGATCTGTTCTTCAGGTTTACGAGGGAGGCGGGAAAGGAACAGTTCCTCACCTGTTATCTGGTCGCGGCCCATCCCGGCTGCACGCAGGCAGACATGGAGGCCCTTCGCCGTTTCCTCCTGAAGGAACTCGCCCTGCATCCCGAACAGGTCCAGATCTTCACCCCGTCTCCCGCGACGATCTCGACCCTGATGTACCATACCGGTCGGGATCCCTGGAGCGGGAAAAGGCTGTTCGTGGAAAAGACGGCCGCCGGCCGGGAGACGCAGAAGAAGATTTTGATTGCGGAAACCGGCCGGTTCGGGTATGAAAATGCGGAGAATCAACTCATCAAACGGAGGGGAATGTCATGGGCAAAGACAAGGACGTTAAAAAAGACTCGAAGAAAAAACCTTCCAAGACGATGAAGGAAAAGAAAGAGGCCAAGCGTCTGAAGAAGGCGGGCAAGTCCGGGGCAGCCTGACCTCTTCCGCGGCAAAACAGCCGCATGGGGGCCTCTGCCTCCGCTGAGGGCCGTTCTTTCGACGCCATCGTGCGGCCGTCCGCGAAGGACTCCGGATGGAACGCATCCCACCTCACCCGGGGCGAACGCCGCGCCGGGGTCCGTACGTCTTCCCTTGCGGCGTCTTGCGGAAAGCGGTCGCGCCGCTTCAGAACAACCGAACGGGGATGGATTTACGGCCGAGTCTCCCTTCAGACGCGGCCGAAATCGTCTGCAATCCGCTCGATGTCGTCTTCCCCGAAATACTCCCCGGTCTGAACCTCGATAAAGGCCGCCTCCTCCTCGCCGGTATTCCGGATGCGATGGGACGCCCCGCACGGGATGTCGACGGCGTCACCCGGACTGAGGGCGATCTCGCGGTCTTCAACGGTCGCCGTCGCCTCCCCGCGGACAAGGTACCAGTGCTCTTTGCGACGACGGTGGCGCTGGAGGCTCAGGCGCTTTCCCGGCAAAACGCATATCCGCTTGACCTTGTGATCCGGCGCGTCGGACAGAACCGTGTAGTGTCCCCATGGGCGATGGTCCGTTTCCATGAAACGTCTCCCGGAAGGCGCCTCTCAGGGAAGCGCCGCCCCGCTTGGTTCCGATCTCAATCAAACATGGCGTATTGATGCTCCCGCGTTCCCACACCCGTCCGGATCGCCGCCTCGGCCACCGCATGGGCAACCGTTTCGGGAACCCTCCGGTTGAAGACGCTGGGGACGATGTTCTGTTCCATGAGTTCTTCCGGAACGACGCAGGAGGCGATCGCGCCGGCTGCGGCAACCATCATTTCCTGGTTGATCTCGCGGGCGCGGCAGTCGAACACCCCCCGGAAAAGTCCGGGGAAGCAAAGGATGTCGCTCATCTGGTTTTCGTAATCCGGTCGGCCGGTAGCGATGATCCGGACGTACGGTTCGATCTCTTCGGGCATGATCTCCGGAACGGGGTTGGCCAATACGAAGACAATGGCGTCCCCAGCCATCTTCCGGATGTCGGCGACATCGACCGCCTTGGCTTCCGAGACGCCGATGAAAACATCGGCCCCCTTGAGGGCATGGCCGATCCCCCCGCGGATCCCTTCGGGGTTGGTCAGGCCGGCAATCTCCTTCTTGAAGGGATTCATGTTCTTGCGGCGGCCCCGGAAGAGAATGCCCGCCCGGTCGCAGCCGATGATCTGACGGGCGCCCGTATGATACAGGAGCTTGATCGTGGCGATGCCGGCGGCGCCCAGGCCGCAGACGACGATACGGATGTCCTCCATGCGTTTGCCGACCACCTTCAGCGCATTGATCAGGCCCGCCAACACCACCGCGGCCGTTCCGTGCTGATTGTCATGAAAGACGGGAATATCCAGCATCTGCTTCAGGCGGCGTTCGACCTCGAAACAGTGGGGGCTGGAGATGGTCTCCAGGCTGATCGCGCCGAATCCGGGGGCAATGCACTTCACCACCTTGATGAGCCTCTCCATCTTGCGGGTCTTCACGCAGAGGGGAAACGCATCGATCCCCGCAAATTCCTTGAAGAGCAGCGCCTTTCCCTCCATGACGGGCAGCGCCGCGGCCGGGCCGATATCGCCGAGTCCGAGAACGGCCGTCCCGTCCGTGATCAGGGCGACGCTGTTCTTTTTCATGGTCAGTTCATAGACGCGTTCGGGCTGTTCGTATATGGCCATGGCCACCCGGGCCACCCCCGGCGTGTAAACGATGGCGAGATCCTCTCGGGTTTTCAACGGAACCCGGCTTTTGAGTCCGATCTTTCCGCCCTGATGGATGAGCAGGGTTCGGTCCGCCACGTTGAGAACCGTGATATCCTTGATCCGGCGGACGGCCGCGACGATGAGCTTCGCCGTATCGAGATCCGCTACGCTGGCCTCGATATCGCGGATGACACACCCGCCCTTGAATCCCACGATGTCGATCGCCCCCATGCTGCCGCCGGCCCTGCCGATGACGGACAGGACCTTGCCGAGCATTCCCGGCCGCTTGGGGAGTTCAACCCGCAGTACAACGCCGTACCCTGAATTGGTCTTCAGCATAGGTCCACCTCTTGGTCGGCACGTCCAAAAAACATCGATGCAATGGGATACAAGACCGCACCCCATCGGACCGTGTGCCGCGGATTGGTTATATACACCGCATGCGGCCAAAGTCAACCGGCACGAACACGAGCGCCCTTTACCGCCCCTGATCCGCCGCGAACAAACCGCTCACGATCTCCATGGCCTCCTGCTGAATCCTCCGCAGATGCGGTTCCCCCAGGAAGCTCTCCGCATAGATCTTGTAGATCTCTTCCGTACCCGAAGGACGGGCGGCAAACCATCCGTTCGCGGCGACGACCTTGAGCCCCCCGATGTCGGCGCCGTTTCCCGGCGCGCGGGTCAATGCGGAAAGGATGGGTTCGCCGGCCAGTTCCCTGGCCGCGATCCTCTCCGGTGCAAGCCGCCGGAACGCCGCCTTCTGCTCCCGGGTGGCCGCGGCGTCCGTCCTCTCGTAGAACGATGCGCCGAATTGCGCTTCGAGATCCCGGTACAGTGCGGAGGGGTCCCTCCCCGTCCTGGCCGTCATTTCGCAGGCGAGCAGATCCATGATGATGCCGTCCTTGTCCGTTGTCCACACCGTGCCGTCTCTTCTCAGAAAGGAGGCCCCGGCGCTTTCCTCACCGCCGAAGCCGCACGAACCGTCCAGCAGACCCGCCACGAACCATTTGAAGCCCACGGGGACCTCGTATAGACGGATCCCGAGGTGTTTGGCCGCCCGGTCGATCATCGCCGTCGACACCAGCGTTTTTCCCACCGCCGCATCCTTTCTCCATCCTGGCCTGTTCCGGAAGAGATAGAAAATCGCTGCGGAGAGGAAATGGTTGGGGTTCATCAAACCCGACTCCCGGGTGACGATGCCGTGCCGATCGACATCCGTGTCGTTGCCGAAGGCGATGTCAAACCGGTCCTTCAGACGGACCAGCCCTTCCATCGCATAGGGTGAAGAGCAGTCCATCCGGATCCTGCCGTCCCTGTCCACCGTCATGAAGGAAAAGGTCGGATCGACGATCCGGTTGACCATGGAAAGCGAGAGGTTGTAGCGGGCGGCGATGGGATCCCAGAAATCCACGGCCGCCCCCCCCAGGGGGTCCACGCCGATCCGGAGCCCTGAGTGTGCAATCCCCTCCATGTCGATGACGTGCCGGAGGTCTTCGACATAGGGGGCTACGTAATCGTGCTCATGGATCGATCCCGATTTCATCGCCCTTTCAAAAGGCATCCTGCGGATCCTTCCGATTCCGGAGGCCAGGAGGGCATTGGCCCGCTGCTCGATGACCCGGGTCGTTTCCGTGTCGGCAGGGCCGCCTTCGGGCGGATTGTACTTGAACCCGCCGTCCTCCGGCGGATTGTGCGACGGCGTGATGACCACGCCGTCGGCGAGCCCCGTCCTCCTGCCCCGGTTGTAGGTCAGGATGGCATGGGATACCGCCGGCGTGGGCGTGTACCGCAGACCCCTCTGGACCATCACGTCGATCCGGCGCGCGGCGAAGACCTCGACAGCGGTGGCCAAGGCCGCCTCGGAGAGGGCATGCGTATCCATGCCCAGAAAGAGCGGGCCGGTGATTCTTTTGGCCTTCCGGTATTCGCAGACCGCCTGGCTGACGGCCAGAATGTGCGCCTCGTTGAAGCTGTTCCGGAACGAAGAGCCCCGGTGGCCCGAAGTGCCGAACGAGACCCTTTGAGCGGAATCTGAGGGATCGGGTTTATGGGTGTAATAAGCCGATATCAGCCTCGGGACATTGACCAGGATGGATCTCGGAGCCGGTTTCCCCGCCAGTTCGTGCACGCTCATCTTGTTCCTCCATCGCCGACCTCGGGCCGCGGCGCCTCAGGGAAGAGGGGCCCGGTTCCCTCCGTCCGCTTCGTCCCGGAGCTGAATGATCTCCATGCGGTGGTTGGCCTGCGGGTGTTCCGAGGAGGGGCCTTCCGTGAGGATCGCGATCTCTCCACCCAAACCATGGCTTTTCAGCCACCCTCCCACAAAGGCGTTCCAGTCCTTCGGGTGATTCGGCTCGTGCACCGGATAGACCCCGCCGCTGAACAAAAGCCGCTGACAGGTTTCCTCCAGCGAACAGACCCCAACGATCCAGACCGAGGGCTTGAAGCGGGCAATGGAACGGGCGGTGGCGCCGCTGTGGGTCGGAACGAATATCGCGGCGGGTGAAATCCGTTCCAGGGCCCTCTCGACGCTCGATGCGATCAGATCCTTGACACGTATGGGATGGTTTCCGGCGCGATCCTGAAGAGACTCCCCGAAACCGGTGGTGAATCGGTGCGGCTCCGTGGCCGCGGCGATCCTGGCCAGCATGGCGACGGACTCCACCGGATACCTGCCCATGGCCGATTCCTCGGAAAGCATGACGCAATCCGTGCCGTCCAGAACCGCATTCGCCACGTCGGTCGCCTCTGCCCGGGTCGGACGCATGTTGCCCGTCATGGACACCAGCATCTGCGTCGCGGTGATGACGGGTTTCCCCTGCCGGTTGGCGCTGCATATGAGCCGCTTTTGTACGACGGCCATTTGTTCGATGGGTATTTCCACCCCAAGGTCCCCGCGGGCCACCATGATCCCGTCCGCCGCCGCGAGAATATCGTCCATATGTTCCAGTGCGCGGGAGCGCTCGATCTTCGCGATGATGAAAGGATGGTATCCCATTGCGGCGGCGGCCGCCTTGACGGCGTCGATGTCCGCGGCATTCTCGACAAAGGACTGGCTGATCGCATCGACCCCCTGCGTCGAGGCAAACCGCAGCCACTTTCGGTCGTTCTCGGTAAAGGCGCCGATCCCCAGATCAATGCCGGGCAGATTGAGGCCTTTCCGGGAACGCAATTCCCCGCCCACCAGCACATGGCAGGCGACCTCCTCGCCTTCGACCTTGACGGCCTTGAGCTGGATGAGGCCGTCGTTCAGGAAAATGGTGTCGCCGGGCCGCACCACCCGGGGAAGACGGTCGAAACTGACCGAAACCCGCCCCATATCACCGACGATCTCTCGGGTCGTCAGTGTGAACAGCGCCCCGGACGATATCTCGACGGGCTCTTCCGCCAACCGGCCGATCCTCATCTTCGGACCGGGGAGATCCGCCATGATGGCAATCCTCCGGCCCAGCCGGCCGGCCGCTGCGCGGAGCCTTTCGATCGCGAGCCCGTGGCCCTCGAAATCGCCGTGTGAAAAATTGATCCGGGCCACATTCATGCCCGCCTTGATCATTTCCTCCATGACCTTTGGCGACGATGATGCGGGCCCGATGGTCGCAACGATTTTGGTCTTGTGCTCCGGAAGTTTCATCGACAGGTCTCCCCGTTGACCGTCATGATACTGCATCGGGCCATTTTTTGCACCCCATTTCACGGCGTGTAAGGCCCGTCCACACCAAATTTATTTGCAAATTTAAAGGCATTCTCTGTATAATGAATCCATTGAAACTTTCCAAAAGGTGTGCGGGCGGATGGCCGATCAGCCGGGGGGATCCGGCCGTTCCTGCCCAAGGCATGCCAACATCATATTCAAGGAGGCAGTTCACCATGGCAAAAGCATTGAAGGGATCCCAGACGGAAAAGAATCTGCTGGCCGCCTTCGCCGGGGAGTCTCAGGCGAGGAACCGTTACACCTATTTCGCCAGCGCCGCCCGAAAGGAAGGATATGAGCAGATCGCCAACATTTTTGTGGAAACGGCGGAAAACGAAAAGGAACACGCCAAGGTGTTCTTCAAGTATCTCCAGGGGGGCGAGGTCGAAATCACCGCGGGTTATCCCGCTGGCGTCATCGGGAAAACCAAGGACAACCTGAAGGCCGCCGCGGACGGCGAGAATATGGAGTGGTCGACCCTTTACGCAGGGTTCGCGAAGAAAGCCAGGGCGGAAGGCTTCATCGACATCGCCCGTTCCTTCGAACAGATCGCCAAGGTGGAAATGTTTCATGAGGCCCGCTACCGGAAACTGATCGCCAACCTCGTAGCGAAGCAGGTCTTCAAGAAGGAAAAGCCGATCAAATGGCACTGCATCAACTGCGGCTACGTCTTCGAGGGGACGAAGGCCCCGAAGATCTGCCCGGCCTGCAAGCATGCTCAGTCCTACTACGAGGTTCTGGCTGAGAATTACTGACGAAGCATCGTTTTCAATGCAGCGGAAGCGCGCTGCCAGGGTTTCGGCGAGGCGTTCCGGGCTCTCGATGCCGAGGGACCGCGTCCGCCTTGTTCCGTTCCCCGGCAGGGGGAACGCATATCGCGGCCTCCGGCGGCACAGCGCCGGAAAGCAGCGGACGCATCATTCGTGCGTCCGCGCGTGTTTGCGTGGGCAGGATATCCGCACGTCCTCCGATGCTTCCGGGACGCTGGGCGGGAAGCGTCCTTTGCGTTTCGTGCTCCGGTGAGACCCGGGATTGATATTTTCCGGCAAGACGATTATGATGCCGCCATGCGAAAAGGCCGCGTCTCCGGATGGATCTTTGCGTTGATTCTCGTCGTGCTGTTGTTCCCAGCCGCGGCGTGGACGGCCGTCGGTGAGCCCTTTCCGAAACCGGTCGGTGCGGTCAACGATTTCGCAGGCGTGATTCCCCCGTCCGACTCCGCTTCGATGGAAAAACTGGCCGGAGAGGTTCTGGACAGGACGGGAACCGCCGTCGTCGTGGCCACTGTGGAAACGGTCGGCGACAACGATCCGAACGATTACGCGAACCGGCTCTATCAGGCCTGGGGCATCGGGAAGAAGGGCGAAGACAAGGGGATCCTGATCTTGCTCGCCGTCAAGGAGAGGCGCGTCCGCATCGAAACGGGCTACGGCGTGGAGGGAATCCTCCCCGACGGCTTGGCCGGCGAAATTCTCGACCGGTACGCCCTCCCCCACTTCCGGAACGGCGACTACGGCAAGGGGCTCGCCGAGGCGACAGCCGCGGTATCCGCCGTTGTGGCCAAGGCGGCCGGTGTGACCCTCACGGGGATCCGCCCCTTGCAGACCGGGCCGACCGGGGTCGAAAGGGGGCCCGGCATCGGCGAATGGCTGCTGATGGCCCTGGCGGTCATTTTTCTGCTCGGCACCCGGCAGGGAAGGGCCTTGCTCCCCTGGCTGCTGGTGGTGATGAGCAGCGGCGGGGGAGGACGCCACGGCCGGGGCGGATTCGGCGGCTTCGGAGGCGGCGGATTCGGCGGCTTCGGCGGAGGAGCGAGCGGAGGGGGCGGCGCAAGCCGAGGATTCTGACCAGGCGAACGGATGGCGAAGATACCTCAAAAACCTCAGGAGATCTTTTCCGAAATCACCGGCGATTATCGCGGCGTCTTCGGAGAGGACCTGATCTCCATCATTCTGTACGGGAGCGGCGCCGGCGAGGATTACGTCCCCGGAAAGTCGGACATCAACGTCCTGGTCGTTCTCACCGAACAGGGTATCGACAGGATCGAGATGGCCCTGGAGACGGTCGCAAAATGGCGCAGACGCAACGTCGCGATCCCTCTCTTTTTGACCCGCGATCATCTGGCCGGTTCCCTGGATGCCTACCCCATCGAACTTCTGAACATGAGGCTCAGCTACGTCGTCGTCACGGGTGAGGACGTCCTCGCGCCCCTGACCTTCGATCCCCGCCACATCCGACTCCAGCTCGAACGGGAGCTGCGGGGCAAACTGATCCACCTCCGGAGCGGATTCCTGGCGACCGAGGGGAAAGCGGGACAGATCCGCGAGCTGATCGCCGCTTCGCTGACCGCCTTCGTTTCACTCTTCAGCGCCCTGCTCTATCTGAGACGGCTGGAAATCCCGAACCGCAAACGCGACGTGATCGCGGCGGCGGCAGCAGCCTTCGGCATCGATGCAGGCGTCTTCATGAAATGCGAGGCGATCCGGGGAAAGAGGGACCATTTTACATCGGCGGAGGTGACGGCGGTATTCCGGGATTATCTCAAGGAGGCCAGCCGCCTCTGCAGAATTATCGACCGGATGGACATCGAATAACAGAGGGATGATCCCCTGCCGTTTCCGCAACCCATGGGGATTCATCCCCCACAATACAGGAGGTGCAGCATGTCCAGCGGAAAGAAAGTCCTTCTTGTTGTCGTGGCCGTGATCGTCGTTCTGGCGGTCATGACCTATTCCTTCTTCAAAGGGAACTACAACCGTTTCGTGGCATTGGACGAGGGGGTCCGATCGGCTTGGGCACAGGTGGAAAATCAGCTCCAGAGGCGCTTCGACCTGATCCCGAATCTCGTCGAAACGGTCAAAGGCTACGCCAAGCAGGAAAAGGATGTCCTGACGGAGGTCACCAATGCCAGGGCCCGCGTGGGCGGGGCGGCAAGCATCCCCGACAAGATCGACGCGAACAACGAGCTCTCCGGCGCGTTGAGCCGCCTGCTCGTCGTCGTGGAGAATTACCCGGAGCTGAAATCGAATCAGAATTTTCTCCGGCTCCAAGATGAACTGGCGGGCACGGAAAACCGGATCGCGGTCGAAAGACGGCGTTACAACGAGACGGTCCAGAATTACAATGTGGCTATCCGAAGCTTCCCGGCAAACCTGCTGGCCGGGCTGTTCGGTTTCGAAAAGGCCGCCTTCTTCGAGGCCCCCAAAGCCGCCGGCACAGCGCCCCAGGTGAAGTTCTGAGGGCGCCGCATCCGGCCCCTCGGGTCCGCGGCTGTGCCGTTTTATGAAATCGCAACCATGAAAGGGCCGGAAACGGCCCCAAAATGCAAGGAGGAAAATGAGTCATGGTAAAATATGTCTATACGTTCGGCGGCGGTAGCGCCGAGGGCGCGGCCAGCGACAAGAATCTGCTCGGAGGCAAAGGCGCCAACCTGGCGGAGATGTGCTCCCTCGGCATTCCCGTTCCGGCGGGCTTCACCATCAGCACCGAATGCTGCACCGCCTATTACGCGAACGGCTGCAGGCTCCCGGACGAACTCAACGGCCAGGTCACGGATGCACTCAAAAAGACCGAGGCCATCATGGGAATGAAATACGGCGATCCCGTCAATCCCCTGCTCATTTCCTGCCGGTCAGGAGCCCGTTCCTCCATGCCCGGCATGATGGATACGGTCCTCAATATCGGACTGACCACCACCACCATTCCCGGCATGATCCGGAAAACGAACAACCCCCGTTTCGTCTGGGATTCCTACAGGCGCCTCATCATGATGTACGCCGACGTGGTGATGGAAAAGGCCGAAGGCCTGGAACCCGCGTTGGGAAAAGGGATCCGCAAAATTCTCGACGACAGGCTCGACGAGGTCAAGCGCGAAAAGGGTTGCAAGGCCGACACCGATCTCGGCGCCGACGACCTCAAGGCGCTTGCCGGTGGTTTCAAGGCCCTCGTCGAGCAGCATCTCGGCAAACCTTTCCCCGACGACCCCCTGGAACAGATGTGGGGCGGCATCGCGGCCGTCTTCAAAAGCTGGAACGGCAAGAAGGCCGTATCATACCGCCGGATCGAGGGCATTCCCGACGACTGGGGTACGGCGGTCAACGTCCAGACCATGGTCTTCGGCAACATGGGCGAGTCTTCCGCAACGGGCGTCGCCTTCACCCGCGACCCGGCCGTCGGCGACAACAAATTCTACGGCGAATGGCTGGTCAATGCCCAGGGCGAGGACGTTGTGGCCGGCATCCGCACCCCGAACCCGATCAATGACGACACCAAGAACGAGCAGAACAAGCACCTCATCAGCATGCAGCAGGCCATGCCCAAGATCTACGCGGAGCTCGACGGCATCCGGACGAATCTGGAGAAGCATTTCACCGACATGCTCGACATCGAATTCACGATTCAGGAGGGCAAGCTGTGGATGCTGCAGTGCCGGGTCGGCAAGCGTACCGGAACCGCCGCGCTGAACATGGCGATCGACATGCTGGATGAGGGGCTCATCGACGAGAAGACCGCCGTCTTACGCGTTGAACCCAAGCAGTTGGACGAAGTCCTGCATCCGATCATCGACCCGAGGGCGGAGAAGGATGCCCGACCGATCGTGAAGGGTCTGCCGGCCGGACCGGGTGCTGCGAGCGGCGTGCTCGTGTTCACCGCCGCGGACGCTGTCTCCTGCTTCAAGGAAAGCAGGAAGTGCATCCTGCTGCGCGAAGAGACCAACCCGGAGGATGTCGAGGGGATGCGCGCTGCGACCGGCATCCTCACGGCCCGCGGCGGCATGACCTCCCATGCGGCGCTCGTCGCCCGGGGCTGGGGCAAGTGCTGCATCGTCGGGGCCGGCACCCTTCACGTGGACGAAAAAAACCGGACGGCCCGGATCGCCGGATCCGAGATCGTGCTGAAAGAGGGCGACATCATCACCTTGAACGGATCAAGGGGCCATGTCTACCAGGGGTCGATGCCGATGATGGACGCCTCTGAAAATCCCCGTTTCCAAAGGTTCATGAACATGGCTGACCGGTTCCGCAAGATGGGCGTGCGCACCAATGCGGACACCCCGGCAGACGCCAGGGTCGCCCGCGGCTTCGGCGCCGAAGGGATCGGGCTGTTCCGCACCGAGCACATGTTCTACGGAGAGGGTTCGGACCAGCCGCTGTTCTGCCTGCGCAAGATGATCCTCAGCAAGACCGCCGATGAGCGCAGGAAGGCCCTGAACGAGCTTTACCCCTTTGTCAAGGCATCCCTGAAGGGGACGATGGAAGCCATGGAAGGCCTCCCGGTGACGATCCGCCTTCTGGACCCGCCACTGCACGAATTCGTTCCGCAAGGCGCCGAGAAGCAGGCCGAACTTGCCCGGGCCCTGGGCATCAAGCCCGAAGAAGTCGCCAAACGGGGGGAAGACCTGCATGAATCCAATCCGATGATGGGTCACCGCGGCATCCGGCTGGGGATCACCTATCCCGAGGTGAGCGAGATGCAGATCCGCGCGATCTTCGAGTCCGCCGCCGAATTGATCGCGGCCGGAAAGAGGTGCATCCCCGAGATCATGGTGCCCGTGACCTGCGACGTTTCGGAGCTCGAGGTCACCAAGCGGGTCACGGACCGCATCCATGCCGAGATCCTGGAGCGGTTTGGGCTGGCCGGGCTGGAGTACAAGTACGGCACGATGATTGAAATTCCGCGCGCCGCGCTTCTGGCCGACCGCATGGCGAAGGCGGCCGAGTTCTTCTCCTTCGGCACCAACGACCTGACGCAGATGACGTTCGGCTTCAGCCGAGACGACATCGGCGGATTCATGAACGACTACATCGACCAGAAGCTCCTCGCCGCGGATCCCTTCCAGACCATCGATCAGGACGGCGTGGGCCAACTCATCCAAATGTCCGTCGAGAGGGGCCGCGCCACCCGGCCAGACCTCAAGATCGGAATCTGCGGGGAACAGGGCGGCGACCCGGCCTCCGTCGCATTCTGTTATGCGACCGGCCTCAACTATGTGAGCTGCTCTCCGTTCCGCGTGCCGATCGCGCGTCTTGCGGCGGCCCATGCGGCGATCAAGGCCGCTGCGAAAAAGTGACCCCGTTTCTCCGCGTCGTCCTTTTGGGGCGACGCGGAGAAATCCCGATCCGGACCGGTCCCTTTGCCGCGGCGCGCCCGCCGGACCGCGTCCGTCCATGGGACTTGATCGTATGATGCAAATCGTATAGAATTCGGGGAGGTGCCGGCCGTTTCCAGGGACGAACCGGGATCGATCCCTCCGGGGATTGCGACGTGGCAGGGGATGTCGCCATGAACGGGGAGACAAAGGAGCAGCAAACGGCAGTACCGGGGAATCCGATCGCGCAGGGGGATGGACGGTTCCGCCGGACAAGGAAACGGGGGCTGATGATCATCGCCCTCATGATCACGGCGCTTTACTGGCTGTTCGATTCCCTTGTCGCAGGTCAGCTGTTCACCCGAACGATCATCGCGCTCGCCATCTGCATTTACGGTGTTCTAACCCAGTTTCTGATCAATTCGCAAAGATCCGCCAAACAGGCCCTGCAGGCCGCCCACCGCGAACTGGAGCAACGGTCCCTCCAGATCGAAAAAGCGAACAAGGAGCTGGAACTGGCCTACGCGTGGATGCGCGACAGCCGGGACAAGTTCAGGCAATACCTCTATGAAGAGGACGTCGCTTTTCTTCTGGACAAAACGGGGAGGGTCGAGGGGGTCACGGAGCGCGCCCTGCATCAGACGGGAAAATCCCGCGAGGCCCTGTTGGGCACCCCGATCATGGATCTGCTTCCTCCGGATTCGCGGGATAATTTCAGACAGAAGCTGTTCCAGGCCTGGAACGGCGTCACCCTTCATCTGAATGTTCAAATCGCCAACCGGGAAAATCCCGAAAAGCTCTTCGAGGTCAAGTTGACGCGGATGACCATCTCCGACAAGAGGATGCTCCTGGTCATCCTGCACTGACGTGCACGCGGGCTATCACGGGAATGCGGGACGGCAAGTCCGGCAGGGAAAGGGCGGGCAGCCGAAACAGACCCTGTCGACTGCTGACGGCGGCATCCCTTCCCCGCACCATCGCTCACGACGTTGCGGTACAACCGAGGGCGGTGGCGCAGGAAACCTACAGAGCGAGCCCTCGGCCTCGCAGATACGACTTCACCTGGCCGACCGAAAACGTCCGGAAGTGGAAGACCGAAGCCGCCAGCAGGATCGAGGCGCCCCCCTCGACCACGGCCTCGTAGAAATGTTCCAGACGGCCCGCGCCGCCTGAGGCCACGACGGGGACGGAAACCGTCCCGGAGACGGCTTTCGTGAACTCGATGTCATAACCCGACAGCGTGCCGTCGCCGTCCATGCTGGTGGGGAGGATCACCCCGGCGCCCAGCTCCTGGCACCGGTGCGCCCAGGCAATCGCGTCCCGGCCCACGGGCTTCGTCCCTCCTGAGACGACCAACTCGAAACCGGAAGGCATCGCGGCATTCCGCCGGGCATCGATCGCCACCGTGATCCGTTCCGGACCGAATCTCTTCGCCGATTCCTCGATCAGGGCCGGCCGATTGACGGCCGCGCTGTTCATGGAAACCCTGCCCGCACCCGCCTCAAGAACGAGCGCGATGTCCTCCAGGCTCTTGATCCCCCCGCCTACGGTCAGGGGGACCGTGAGGACCGCGGCAACGGCCTTGACCCATTCGAGGCGGGTTTTGCGGTTCTCCAGGGTGGCGGCGATATCGAGCATCGCCAGCTCGTCCGCCCCCTCCTTCTGATAAAAGGCGGCATTCTCGACGGGATCGCCCGCATCGCGGATGTCCCTGAAATGGACCCCCTTGACCACCCGGCCGTTCTTCATGTCCAGGCAGGGCATGATTCTGATGCTCTCCATTCGATTCGTCCTTTCGAGTTTCGTTGTTTCGCCGTCTCAAGGACTCCGGCGCGATCTCCCGCCGGAGGCGGCGCCGACATCCCTTCCGGGATATCGGCCGACGTCAGGCCGTTCCGGTCTTCCAGATCCCGCCCTCCATGACGATCCGCGTCGTCTCGCCGCGATGGGGTGGCTGCCTGTAGCCGTCCAGCGTATACTCCGGGTCGTGGGGAAGCAGGAGGCGGAACCCGTCCACCGTCCGGACCGCCTGGGGCAGGACGGCGAAGATCCGCCGGGAACGGGCAACGTCGAAGAGACGGCCGATATCGGGAAAGGCGAGAAGCTCCTCGACGGTCTTGAGGGTGGGCGGCATCAGTACGATCCGTCCCGCCCCATGCTCGGCGAGGGCGAACCGCGGCGTCATCCAGCAGGACTCCGCCAGTTCCATCCGATCGTGAACGGGGGTCTGTCCCTCCGGGAGCCTGGCCAGGAAAAATCGGGTGCTGAACCTCCGGCTGTCGACCTCAGGCGTGATCCAATGGGCATAGGGAACCAGGAGATCGAGGGCAAGGGAAAGTCCCTCCCGTCGGAGCAGCTGGGCAAGGGTGATTTCGCTTCCATGGAGAGCCAGACGATAGGCGGCGAATCGCGAAAGCATTCCCGGATCGGACAGGTCGACCAGACGCCCCCGGGCATCCCGGGCCAGCAGGACACCCGCCTCCTCGAAGGTCTCCCGGACGGCTGCGACGAAGAGGCCGCGGGCGGTCTCCTCGGGCAGATCCGGTTCCTGGAGCAGACGCTTCGCGTCGGCCGAATGCACCCCTCCCAGGCAGGCCGCCAGCTCGGGTCCCTTGTCGGCATCCTCCAGACTTCCTCCGGGGAAGACATGAGCCCCGGCCATGAAGGACTGGTTCCTCCGGCGCCGCATCAAAAGAACCTCGTAAGGCGCGGCCGCCGCCTCGCGCAGCAGGATCACGGTGGCGGAATCCCGCACCGCTGACCCGTGTTCCCTTTCCCCGCCTCTGCTGTACAGGTTGATCTTCTCCAACGGCTCCGCTCCGCCCCTACCGGGCCAGCAGGCCTCCGTCGTTCACGACCACATGGCCGGTCATGTAGGCCGAGGCGTCCGAGGCCAGAAAAACCGCAAGACCCTTCATGTCGTCACAATCGCCGATCCGGCCGAGAGGAATCCTGGAGAGCGTCAGGTCATAGGCCGCCCTGAATTCCGGCTTTTCGATGTACGACATCATGTCGGTCCTGAAAAAACCGGGGGCGATCGCGTTCACCCGGATCCGATAAGGCGCCAGTTTCACCGCGAGGTTCATCGTGAGCAGGTTGATCGCCGCCTTCGCCGAGTTGTAGGGGACTGCCGGATGGGCCATCTCCTCGGACCCACGGAATCCCATGACCGAAGAAATGTTGATGATGTTCCCGCCGCCCTGCCGCTTCATGAGGTTCGCGACCTTCTGGGTGAGGATCCAGACGCCGCGGACGTTCACGTTGAAGATCTGGTCCCATTTTTCGATCGGGAATTCCAGCGTCGGAGCTCCCCAGGTCGCCCCGGCATTGTTCACCAGTATGTCGATGCGGGGGAATTGCTCCAGGGCGGCCGCCAGCATCGCGTCGATCGCCCCGGAATCAGCCATGTCACAGGCCAGGGGCAGCGCCTTCACTCCAAACGCGCTCGACAGCCCCTCCGCCGCTGCCTCGAGATGCTTCACCTTGCGGGAGGTGAGGATCAAATCGGCACCGGCTTCCGCAAAACCCGTGGCGATGAACTTCCCGATCCCCCTGCCCCCGCCCGTCACGAGCGCCACCTTCCCGTTCAGCCTGAACAAATCATGCAGTTTCATGCCGGACTCCTTCGATGGGAAACGCAGACCGCAACCCCGCATCCCCCCCTCGAACCCGCCGGGGGCGTCTCCGAGGCCTCGGGACGCGGTTCATCATCGACCATAATATCCTCCCTGTCAACGGCAAAAACCCATGGGGCTTGACGGAGCGGTTCCCGTTCGTGTAGGATGCGTCTGCCCTGCCGTACAACGCTCACGGTTCGACGCAGCAGGATCAATGCCTTTTCCCCGGCCGCCCCTTTCAGACCGTCCGGGGAAAACAAGACGGGAGCCGGCCATGCACGACGGTTTGGAGAGACGGGCGTTCCAGCGCCTGGAACGCCCCCTGGACGTGGCATTCGAGGTCGTGTCCCTCCGGGAGATGCCCACGGGCATTCCCGGAGGGAACGCAAAAAGCCGGAACATCTCCATGGGCGGCCTCTGTCTCGAGACGGGATCCATCGAGGTGAACGGCATCAACCTGCTTTCCGGACAGCCTTTTGCGCGCCAGAACCGTTTGCGGCTCACCATCGAGATCGATCCGGGCGAACCGCCGATCACGGCAACAGGGGAAGTCCGTTGGTACGACATTGCCCGCGATGTCCCCGAATCCCCCTGCTGCCTTTTGGGCGTTGCATTCATGAAAATCGATGAAGGCGGCAAGGCGCGGCTTGCAGGATTTCTGAAACAGAGCAGGGGCGACAGGGGCTTCCTCCGGAAATGGCTGCGTCCCTGAAGACCGGCGCCAGCCACCCTGCGCCGGAGAGTTCGGCAACGCCTGCCCGCGCAACGTCGAAAGAAGGAGGGGCGAGATGTGCGGCCGCTTTGTGTTGCTCACCGACCTGAAGACCATCGTCGAGGCGTTCCGGATCCAGGAGGTGGCCTGTGAATACGCGCCGCATCACAACATCTCCCCCGGACGGGAAGTCGCGGCCGTGATCCATGACGTTCGGAACCGGCTGGTGGGTTTCCGATGGGGGCTCATCCCCTCGTGGGCCAGGGACCCTGCCATCGGAAACCGGATGTTCAATGCGCGGGCGGAAACCCTGGCGGAGAAGCCGAGCTTCAGGGAGGCATTCCGGAAACGACGATGCCTCATTGTGGCCGACGGTTTCTACGAATGGCCGAAAACCGCCCGCGTCAAACAACCGCTTCGCTTCTCGCTTCTCTCCGGAGAGCCGTTCGGCCTCGCGGGGCTCTATGAGACCTGGATTCCCCGGGAAGGAACGCCCGTCCGGACCTGTACGATCATCACGACGAAACCCAACAGCCTCTTGCAGCCCGTCCATGACCGGATGCCGGTCATCGTGCCGAAAGAGGGGGAATCGGCCTGGATCGATCCGGACAACCGCCGCTGGACAGAACTCCTGTCCATGCTGAAACCCTACGAAGCGGAGAAAATGGCCATGTCCCGGGTGGATCCGGAGTCGCTTCGCACCGCCCCTGATCCCCTCCCCGCGTTGGCCGCCCCGCGGCCCTCCTAGCCGCGCGGACCAACGGCCCTGGCCTTGAGATCACGGTCCGACCGCTTCGACGAAAAACACGCTCCGGGCAAAGGGCGGCGGGGACCCGGATGGGGTTCTCCATTGCCCTTGGACGAAAAATATGGTATGATGCGCCAAAATTTCAGGGAGAAAATGATGGACCCCATAGAACAACCGGAAGGTTATGGGTGAGCCGGGCCGTTGATCGCACCGCCTCATTCAATCCACCTCACGGCCCCTGCCCATAACCCCCCTTAAACCCAAAACGAACCGACCCAGAAATCCTGAGATCGCGAAGCGCCATCCGGGTGCTTCTCCAGGGTCAAGGAATGCCATTGTCCGTGCCCCGGGGCGTTCATGTCTCCGGGTCCTGAGATATATTCAAGGAGGTGTGCCATGGTCCTCAAGATCGTTCTGATTTTCATCGCGGGCTTCATCGTGGATCTTCTGATCACGAAGTACACGAGCGATGTCGCCCAGAAAAAAGTCGTCCGCGCGACGCTGCTGTCGGGGCTGATCACCGTCGCCAACTTTGTCCTGATCACGGTGATCCTCAAGGACTCCGTAACGGAAGGCTTTGCGAATATCATGGCGTTTGCGGGCGGAAGCAGCCTCGGAACCTTCTTCGCCATGAAGAAATTCTGACCGGATATGGAAACGTCTGAACAAGATCCCGCCGACCGATCACGGTGCGGCAAAATGCATGGCCGGGGCCCCCGGATCCCGTGCAGGCGCACGGGTCTGCGACCCGCACAGGGGCGTTCTCCGTCCGCTCCGAAGCGGGGATCCTGCGACCGCGGCCGGACCGGGCATGGATATCGAAAGGATCGCCCGGCCTTTTCCAGCCTCTATTTCATCAGCAGAAGGCTTGCGGCCATAACCCCCATGCCGGCCGCCAGACCCAGCAGGCTGTCGTGGCCTTTGCCGTAAGCCCTGCTTGTCGGCAGCAACTCATCCAGGCTGATGTAAACCATGATGCCCGCCACCCCTCCGAAAAGCATTCCCGTCCACTGCAGCGGAACCGTTCCTTCGCCGCCGGCCAAGAACCGGATCGCGAGATAAGCGATTCCGGCGCCTATCGGTTCAGCGAGCCCGCTCAGCAGGGAGTATCGGAACGCCTTCCGGCGGTCCCCGGTGGCAAAGAAAATCGGAACGGATACGCTGATGCCCTCGGGGATGTTGTGCAGGGCAATCGCCACCGCAATGGCCACGCCCAGACCGGGGTCCTGAAGGGCCGCCGTAAATGCGGCCAACCCTTCCGGAAGATTGTGCACGCCGATGGCGAACGCGGTAAAGACACCCATCCGCATCAGGCCATGATGGGCCCCGTGATCGTGGAGGCCCTCCCCCACCTGCCGATTTCCCGCCACGGCCTCGAAGTCCGGAAGCGGCGCTCTCGGGTCGCGCAGGGGCAACGTTTCACTTTCGCCATGGGTCTCATGGGGATTTTCGGCTGCCGGGATCAGGTAATCGATTATGCCGATCATCAGCATCCCGCCGAAAAAGGACGCCGCATTGATCCATTGGCCCCAGCCGTCGCCGTAAATTGCCGCAAGGGCCTCCCGGCCCTGGAACAACAGTTCCACGAATGACACATAGAGCATCGCCCCGGCTGAAAATCCCGTTGCCACCGAAAGAAAGCGGTAGTTGGTCCTTTTGGCCTTGAAGGCGATGATGCTGCCGATCCCCGTGGCCATGCCCGCAAGCAGGGTCAGCCCGAATGCAATCCAGACATCGTTCATAACGGCTTCCTCCCACATTCCGGTGACCTGCACCGCAACACGGCACAGACGGCGATCGGAAGCCCCTCGCCGTGGCCGCTGTGATCTTCGCGTCAAATCCCGCCCAAAGGCGCCGCCGCCCCGGTTCCCGCGGCCGCCTCACCCGGATTCAAGCGTCGCGGGGACCGCAACCGCGTCAAAAAGGGCGCATGCCATCATCTCGAGATCTTATGCCACGATTTGCTGCCGTCAGACAAGTCCAGAGAGGCAAACGCCGCGAGGGTGATTTTCCACCGGCGAGGGAAAGAACCGTCCGGATCCAGGGGGACCCTCGGGATGGCGATCATCGTGCGGTATCGAAGGCAGGCCCTGCCCTGCCCATTCTTTCGCTGAAGGGGCGTTTCAACGAATGATCCTTCGGCGGCAGGGGCGTGCTTCAGCCCCCCTGCCACCGGGTGGATTCCGTCAATAACCGCGTTCGAAATCCACCACGCCGTTAACGGCTTCGCCCCGCTCCAGGGCCCGAATCTTTTCCGCGATCTGCGTCGCGCTCTGCTCCCGCAGGGTGATGGCCGAGATGTGGGGTGTCATCGTGATTTTCGGATGTCCCCAGAAAGGGTGCCCGGCAGGCAGGGGTTCCTCGCGCATCACGTCCAGCGTGGCGCCCGCGAGCGTTCCATCGTCGAGCAGCGCCAGAAGATCCTCTTCCACGAGATGGCCGCCGCGCGCCACGTTGATGAGATAGCCTTGCGGCTTCAGCTTCGAGAGGTTGGCCGCGTTCAATATCCCCTCCGTCATCGGCGTCAGCGGCAGAACGCAGACCAGCACCCGCACGGCATGGAGGAATTCATCCAGACGCTCATGCCCGGAGAAAACGGAGACGCCGCGCAATGATTTCGGCGACAGGGCCCAGCCGAAGGTCGGGTACCCGAATGAGGAGACGGCTTCGGCGACCTTCGCGCCGATGGAGCCCAACCCCATTACGCCGACGGGAAACATCCCGCGGTCGACCGGAGGGCACTTCTTCCATTGGCGGGCGTGTTGCTGTGCATCGTAAACGTCAAATCCTCGCGTATGCCGGATCAAGGCGTGGCATACGTATTCCGCCATCTGCGATGCCATGCCCGCATCGTTCAAACGGACAACCGGTACCCCCTTCGGCAGGTTCGGCACGGCCATCACGCCGTCCACGCCCGCGCCGATGTTGAAAACGGCCTTGAGCCGCCGTTGTGCGGTAAAAAGTTCGGGAGGCGGCGCCCAGACGACCGCGTAGTCGGCCTGACGCGTCGTTTGGGCAGAGGTCCACGGCCAGACGCGCGCCTCGGGAAGGGCCGCGGCCATGGCATGGATCCACGGTTCGGCATTTTTGACCGGCAGATGGAAAACGATCTCCATATCTCCCAAAGGCGGATCGCCCCTTTCTTTTTTCTGCAACGGTCCCGGCGCGCCGCCGTGCCGGGATCGCGCGTTCCCTTCCGGGCCGTTGTCCGCCCGTTGCGGCTTTTCCCGCGATGTTCAGGGGGCCCCGCCTACGCGGACCTGCCACTTGCGGCACTCGTAAAAGCGGATCTGCTCCCCGTTTTCCGGGTATCGCCCGCAGTTGAAATAACGCCAGAAGAACGAGCCGTAACTCCGGCACAAGTGCCGCTCGCGGTCCAGCATCGGACAGGCCCTCCGGACGCAGCACTCGACGCAGCCGTTGCAGGCGGAGTCGCTCTGTACCCATTCCGCGCTGATCCGAACCAGGGACCGGTCCGGCCCGATCATCGGCGGAGCCGTCCAGGGGATCGCGAACATTCTCCGGTAATCGGGATTCGCCAGCCACTCGAAGACCAGTTTCCAATAGGCGCGGACCAGGGGAAAGGTAAAACGGTGGTATTTGAGAAAACGGGGATCGTTGAAAAGATACCACGAATACAGGGGCCCGAGCAGGTAGGAGACGACGCCGCCGGAGGCCGTTCCCGCCAGCGTTACGATCAGAAAGAGGACCCGGGCGGTTGCCCACTGCACCCTTTGCATCATTGCTCCTGCCCGCACAGCATCATTTGTCCCATTACGCGCGGCACGGCCGGTTTCTTATCACAAACTGATTTTTTGCTCCGCCTTTTTTTCGACGCCCTGCCGATTCCGGCGCCGGTCGAGAGGCCAGTCGCCATCCGGAGGCCGAAGGGCATCCCTTCAGGCCGGTAGCGCTCCCGTACGGAATTCCGTCGCGGCGCGGCACCCCTCGCCCGCCGGCGCTATTCGTCTCTTCTCACGGCAAAATAGGCAATCACCCCGGCAATCAGAACCTCGATCAGTTGGGCGGCCAGCATGGTGGCGTTTATGGTCCAACCGTGTTCGGAAAATACAAAATGGTATCCGACGCTTTCCTGCCCATTCCGGTAGGGCGGAAAGAGGAGCATGCCCGCGACCACCACGATGAATCCCAGAAAAACCCATTTTTGAGCCTTGTTCATTGAATCCCCGCCTTTTCGATCCGCGGCCGGGACCTGCATCGCCGCCGCCCCTGGCCGCCTCATGCTTGCCGCAGAGGCTTCCCATCCCTACCCGCATTCCGCGCAGGACCGGAACCTCATGCCGCGGATCGTCCGGACCAGCCATCATTATACATCATCAGGGCGCCAGGTCAAAAGAGGGGAAGAGGTTTCGGACCATATCGCCCGGTTTGCCCATAAAGTGCGCCTTGCGGATTGGATCGTCCGGTAGTAATGAATATCCATCATTCCAACCAAGGAGGAGGCATCATGTCCCACAAGAAGAAGATGACCGTCGCCGATTTCAGGAAGTTCAAACAGGAAGGCATCAAGTTCAGTTATGTTACGGCATACGACTATACCACCGCCTCCATTGTCAACGACAGCGACATCGAGGTCATTTTGGTGGGCGATTCGCTGGGGATGATCATGCTGGGCTATTCGTCGACGACGCCCGTCACCATGGAGGACATGATTCACCACATCCGGCCGGTGGTCAAAGGCGCGCCGGATACCTGGATTGTGGGCGACATGCCTTTCGGCTCCTACCAGGAAAGCGATGAACAGGCCATCCGCAACGCCATCCGGATGCTCAAGGAAACGGGATGCGACTGCATCAAGCTTGAAGGGGGCGTGGAGATGGTTTCGAGGATCAGAGCCATCGTCAACGCCGGCGTGCTGGTGATGGGCCATATCGGCCTGACGCCGCAGACCGCAACGGCGCTGGGCGGTTTCAAGGTCCAGGGCGGCACGCCTGAAAGCGCAAAAAAACTGATCAACGATGCCAAGGCCCTGGAAAACGCGGGCTGCTTCTCGCTGGTCATCGAGTGTGTGCCAAGCGTAGTCGCCAAAGCCGTCACCGAAGCCGTCTCCATCCCCGTGATGGGAATCGGCGCCGGCCCCTGCGTCGACTGCCAGGTCCTGGTCACCCATGACCTTCTCGGGATGTACGGCGATTTCAAACCCAAGTTCGTCAAGCAGTTCGCGCAGGTGAGAAAGGTGATGGTCGAAGGCCTCAACGCATTCCACCGGGAAACCGTCGAGGGGACCTTCCCTTCGCCCGAGTATTCATTCAACAAAGAGGTTGATTTGGGCGCATTGCCATGAGGAGGAGGTCCGGGACCGCGGTTCAACGACCCGGGCGAATGAGAGATGAAAATAGCCATCATCGGTGCCGGCGCCATGGGCTCCCTTTACGGCGCCAAATTGTCGGTCAACCCTGATAACGACGTGCACCTCCTCGACATCTGGAAGGACCATATCGACGCCATCAACGCGAACGGTCTTCAGATGGAGGAGGGGGGCCATCTGCTCCTCTATCGAAACCTCCGGGGCCACACCTCGGCCCGGACGGTCGGGGACTGCGATCTGGCCCTGGTGTTCGTCAAGTCCACGCAGACCCGGAAGGCCATTGAAGCCCACGCGGCCGTCTTCGGTCCGGACACCGTTGCCTTGACCCTTCAGAACGGCCTGGGAAACATCGAGCAGATCAGCAGCGTCATCGGCCCGGAACGGATCATCGCGGGCACAACGGCCCATGGCGCAACGATGCTCTCCGCGGGAAAGATCCGTCACGCGGGCGCGGGCAAAACGGTCATCGGCGAACTCGACGGAAACGAAAGCGGCAGAATCAAGAGGATCGCCGCCCTCCTCGAGAAGGCGGGAATGGAGACCGCGGTTTCCGGAAAAATCTCGGGGCTGCTGTGGGATAAGCTGCTGGTCAATGTCGGAATCAACGCCCTGACGGGGATCACGAAACTTCACAACGGGGAGCTTCTGGATTACCCGGAGATCGAAACGCTGCTGGAAAAGGCCGTTTCCGAAGGCGTGGCCGTTGCAAAGGCAAAGGGGATCGTCCTGGGATTTGACGATCCGGTCGCACACACCAAGGATCTCTGCCGGGCAACCGCCTCCAACAAGTCGTCCATGCTGCAGGACATCTTGAACGGCAGGGAGACCGAAATCGACATGATGAACGGCGCCATCGTGCGCGAGGGCAAGGCAGCGGGAATCGAAACGCCCATCAACCTTGCGCTGACGAACATGATCACCTTCATTTCGCGGAAGCGGCCGTAGCCTCTTCCATCCCGGGGAGCGGCGCGGTCAGAGCAATCCGGTGCTGAAATACCGTTCCGCCCTGTCCGGAAGCACGGTGGCGATCACCCATTCCGGGTGCTCCTTGGCGATCTGCCTTGCGGCCCAGACATTCGCCCCCGACGAGGTTCCGCACAGGAGCGAATTGGTCGCCGCCAGCCCCCGCGTCGTCGCGATCGCATCGTCGTCGGTGACCTCGATGATCCGGTCGATGAGGGACACATCGAGAATTTCGGGGATGAACCCATCCCCGATGCCCTGGATCTGATGCAAACCGGGCTCATGGCCAAGCAGGGCGGACACATTCTTGGGTTCGACCGCGACAATCACGGCGTCCCCGTTTTGTTCCTTGAGAAAGGATCCCACCCCCTGGATGGTCCCCCCGCTCCCGATTCCGGATACGAAGGCATCGATTCTATGCCCCGCCTGCCCCCAAAGCTCGGGCGCGGTCTGTTCGTAATGCGCCTGCACGTTGATCGGGTTCTTGAACTGATTCGGCATGTATCCATTGAATCTTTCGACCAGTTCTTCCGCCTTCCTGATCGCGCCGGCGATGCTTTCGCTGTCCGGGGTGAGAACCAGATGCCCCCCGAGCACCTTGATGATGTTCTTTCGTTCCGCACTCATGCCTTCGGGCATGACGATAAAGACCTCATACCCCTTGGCAATCCCGACGAGGGTTATCCCGATCCCCGTATTGCCCGATGTCGGCTCGATGATTTTCATTCCCGGCCTGAGTTCCCCGTTCCGTTCCGCCGCTTCGATCATCGCCAGGGCAACGCGATCCTTGATGCTCCCCCCGGGATTGAGGAATTCAGCCTTGGCCAGGATGTTTTCGTTCCTGAGCCGAACCAAAGGCGTGTTGCCGATGAGTTCGATGATATCGTGCGTTCCCGTTATGGTCTCCATCGCCTGTTCTTCTCCAACCCGCCGAAACCGGCCATAAGTCCAAAGCATCCGCCGCAGACCTCCGTTCAACGGCCCGGCCGCTCCATGACGGTCGACTGCGTTTAGAGGCTGCAGATGGCGGAGTTTAATATCACAGGAGGAGCGATAAGCAAAGACCTATTGATTTGACTTTCGGACAGGGATGATTACCTTGTAATCAGGAAATAAAAAATGGAAAAGAGGAACATGGCCATGAAAGGGTTGCTACTGATCGTCGGGGTGGTGGTCTTCTGGGTTTTGTTGCAGGCGGTTATCCTGCCGAAACTGGGGGTGCGGACCTGAATGGTTCCAACCCGTCAGGTGACGGGCGAACAGCAAGAAGGGGCCGGAGAGATTACCCCGCCGCCGAAACCCAAATGAATGATCCGGACGCGGCGCGGGCGGTGAATCTCTTCAGGGTGCCTCCCGCAGATGTTCCCGGTTATGGTCCGGTAGGGACGCGAAAGGGAATGCCGTGTCCGTTCAGACCGAGGGCCCGGGACATCGTCTCCACGGGATTCGCAGATGATCAAGCCCGGGAGGCAAAGGCCCGGGACGCGATGGAAACCTTGCGGCCGGCAGGCGGAGATCGGGACACTGCCTCCTTCAGCCGGCGCTCCGTAAAAGAGACTGCCGCCGACTCCCGGCGGCAGTCTCCGGCGATGGCGCTTCTGCGCCACTGATGACCGCACGGGCGCAAACGGCGCCGAAGTCGCACTCATCCACATTCATCCCGCCATAGGGCGGCTTTTCGCTGTGTCCGGCAGGGATCAGGTCGACCATGGGGGCTTGCCCTTGCCCCTGATTCAGCCCTTGCAGGCCTCCAACGCCATCTGGCCGCCTTGAACACGGACGCCGATCAGGGATCAATCCCTCTTCTTCATGGCTTTGACCGCCGATGCGATTTTCTTCCACCTCTCCTTCTCCACCCGTCCGGCGGTCTTGTGCTCCCGCTCGGAGAGGTACATGAGTTCGCGCTTCATCTTCCGATAGCTTTCGAGCCGGCCCCGATCCAGTTCCCCCTCCCTCAAGGCCTGAAGGACCCGGCAGCCGGGCTCGTGCAGATGGCTGCAATCGGAAAACCGGCAGGAACCGGCAAGGGCCTCGATCTCCGGGAAGACGGCATCGATGCCTCCCTCATCGTCCCAGAAGGCGATCTCCCGAATGCCGGGGTTGTCGATCAGCATCCCGCCCTGGGGCATCCGGATCAGGTCTCGCGTCGTCGTGGTATGCATTCCCTTGCCGTCGCCGTCGCTCACCGCGCCGACGGCCTGGATGCTTTTTCCAAAAAGGCGGTTCAGCAGGGTCGATTTTCCCGCGCCGGAAGATCCGATCATGGCGACGGTGCGCCCCGGGGAGAGATACGCCTCGATGGCTGAGAGGCCGATGGATTCCAGCGCCGAGACCCGGTGAACCGGAATCCCGAACGCCACGCCGCCCAATTCGGCCTCGAATGGCCCCGGATCCTCGTGCAGGTCCGCCTTGGTGAGAACGATGGCCGGGTCGATCCCGCAGTTGTACACCAGCGTGAGATACCGTTCGAGGCGCCTTACATTGAAATCGCGGTCCATGCCGCAGACGATCAGCACCGTATCGATGTTCGCCGCGATCACCTGCGCTTCCCTGGCCGTCTCGTCCTGTTTGCCGCGCGCCCCGGCGGCGCCCCGGGAGATCGCATTTTTCCGGGGCAGCACTTCCGTAATCACTGCATCCTTCAAAAGCACCCAATCCCCGACAACGGGATACAGGTCCAGGATCCGGTAGATGAGGCTTCCGGAAACCGTGACCCGTCTTTCCATCTCTCCATCGCTCACGACAAAGCTGTTTTTCCGGGTGCCCGTCACCCTGGCAAGGGCGCAGCGGCTGCGGTCCCCCTTGCGGAGCTGTGTTTCCCAAAAGGCATCCCATCCCAGGCGTAAAAGTGATTCGCCGGGCATCATCTTCGATTGGTCAATGCTGTTGGTCATGATCCTCTTTCACCTTTTCATGTATCACTGCCGGCAGTCCCGACGCCGACGGCCCTTTCGAAGGGCTGTCTGTCGAGGCGGGAACCCCCGTCAGATCGGGTCAATGATGAATGCTGAATCCCCTGCCGGCAATCCATGAACGCCGGAAGGCGCAATCGAACGTCGATTCAGCCATGGGCTGTGTGTGGGGTGATGGGGTGTTGCTGAAAGAGGAGGGCATGCAGCGCGAGAGGCCGCAGGCGGAAGACCCTCTGGCGGATCAAGGCCGCAAAAACAGGTCAGACCGGGGTGGGGCCGCTTGCTTCAGAGGCGCCTCAACCCACAGCCGGACGGTTCCCCGTTTCAGCAACGGCGACGGCAATCTCCATGGGTGTCTTGAACATCCATTCTCCTTTCAGCGTCTTTGATCGGCATGGCTTCTACACCCAAAAACGGCCCGCTGTCAAGGCCGGGGCCCATCTCAAAAAAGCTTGAAATTTCAAATCCATTTCTGTAAAAATGAACCATCCATGAAAATACGGATCCTCTTATTCTGAACAACGGGCCTCGGTTACATCCTTGATGAGGCAACGTTACCCGCAATCTCTCCCCTTCGATCGCATGGATCATTGAGGCAACGGGCATGGGGAAGATCTCTCGAAAATTACCGATACTCAGGCCTCTCAAGGGGTGATTTATCCCTGAGAGGCATTGACGATCCCGTGCATTTCCGGACCAACCGATCGATCAACCCATGCGCTCGGTCTGCAAGGAGGGAACAATGAAAAAGCGATTCATCGTCATGGCCATGGTTGTCACGACATTGATTTTATCAATCCCCGATACATGGGCAAAGGACGACGATGGGAAACTGCAAGCGAGGATAGCGGCATTGGAGGCGGCCGTTTCAACCCTTCAGTCGCGCATCAACGACCTTGAAACGCAGTTGAGCGGCTATCAGGCGCTATTCGATTACGTGACCGTCGATTTGAATGAAATAAACGGCTTGGCGGGACCGCATGTGATCTTCTCGGGTGCCAATGTGCACATCCGAAGCGGATCGGGGGAAACATCCGATGGCTTAAGTCCTGTGGGCCTGGGCAATCTGATTATTGGGTATAATGAAGAAAACCAGTATCAAACTGCACCTAGGACAGGCTCCCATAATCTCGTCGTAGGTTCCGAACACGAGTATACCTCCTATGGCGGATTCGTCGCAGGCTTCAGGAATCATGTCACAGGTGCCGCGTCCTCTGTGAGTGGTGGGACTGTGAACACCGCCAGCGGTGCAAATTCGTCGGTCAGCGGGGGAGCCACCAACACGGCGAGCGGTGCATATTCGTGGGTCAGCGGTGGGCAATCCAGCACGGCCAGCGGCCTTTTCTCCTCGGTCAGCGGGGGGAGGACCAACACGGCCGGCGGCGATTTCTCCTCCGTCTCCGGTGGGTACGGAAACACACCCAGTGGCGTTGCTTCCTCGGTCAGCGGCGGGTACAAAAACACGGTCAGCGGCAATTACTCCTCGATCAGCGGTGGCAAGGAGATCGTCGTCGATGGCGATTATGATTATGCCCCTTATCCGTAAGGATTTTAAAATCTTTAAGATCAATTCCCTGAATCCAGGAGTGCAGGATCGGCAACGATCCTGCACTCCTGGATGGATATTTTGCCGCAATCTTCGTCCGTCATGCACGGACACGATTGACAGGGGCGCATCGCTTGACCCGTACATCCCCTCTCCTCGCATGCTTTCACCGGAATACAGGCAGATTGAAAGATGCACTTTGAGAAAGGCGATATTGCCGGCGATCAAGCGATTGTGCCCTTTCCTGAAAGATGGTATCCGATCATTTTGAAGGGCTTCCCCTGTCCTTGATTCCAAGATGGCATCCGTCTTGACTTTTCGGGGTGGCATCAACAAATTA
>CAZWTL010000030.1:0-13946 GCA_964637025.1 uncultured Syntrophaceae bacterium
CCGGGCATGGCCCGTGCGCCGGTTCATTTGGATGGAATCCAATGATGGGTTGATCATTTCAACCGTTCAATGGTATCATCCTGATCCCCTGCGATCGCATTGATTCAGAAAATGCTTTACTCCGTGGTGGGTGGGTTTCACAGGCAACGTTGCTGTTCAGAGCGCATCTGATGGGAGCCGATCAAAGACGCATCAATCCGATATTGAAACTGGACCTGCAGACCCGTCTGGTCATGGGTTTTCTGATTGCAACCTGCCTGACCGGTTTTGTGGCCGCCTTGGTCGGGGTATGGACCATCAACAAAAGCACGATCGACGAGGTCCAAAACCGAGTGCGCCAGGATATCAATACGGCCAAGCTGATCTACAACCATACACTGGAAAGAATGGTCACCCTGATCCGGTTTTCCGTTGAAGGATCGGATCTGTATAGGGACCTGGAGGAAAAGAACGCGCAAAGGCTGGGGAAACTCGGCGGTCTGATCCGGCATGCACAGGTGATACAAACATCCGGCGAACATCTGTTTCTCGACATGCTGTCCGTGGTCGATGAAAAGGGCAAAGTCTTCTATCGGGCCGCAAATCCGCAGATCAGCGGGGACGACATGCTCTGGGATTCCGTGGTCCGGAAATGCATCGAAACACGCGCGCCGCAGGCATCCACGGAACTGATTCCCATCGAAAAGATCATCCTTGAAAATCCCTCACTCGCGGATCGTGCAAGCATCGAGATCGTCGAAACGCCGAAATCCATTGAAGTGACGGAGCGGCGGCTGCTGGAGGGAATGGTCATGAGGGCCGCTTATCCCATCGTGGATCACCACCAAAGACTGGTCGGCGTACTCGTCGGCGGAATTCTCCTGAGCAAGGATCTGGCGATCGTGGACAAGGTCAGGGAGACCATTTACCATGATGAGAAGTATAAGGGTCGTGCGATCGGAGTTGCTACCATATTTCAGGGCGGTGTCCGGATCGCGACCAACGTCATGACCGCCGAGAACAAAAGGGCGATCGGCACCACACTTTCGAAAGAGGTGTACAACCGGGTGATCAGGGAAGGCAAGGACTGGGTGGGCCGGGCCTTCGTGGTCAACGACTGGTACATCACGACCTATACGCCTCTTCACAACAACGACCGTAAGGTCATCGGAATTCTCTATACCGGGATTCTGGAGGCGAAATACCGGGATATCATGTGGAAGCTGATATGGATCATCCTGGGCATCACCGCCCTGGGCATGATGATCGCTTTCATCATTTCCATGCGCATGGGCAACACGATCATCAGCCGGATGCGCATCCTCAAGGGGGCGGCCGAGGCGATTGCCGCGGGCAATCTGGACTATCGGCTGTCCCCGGACAAAATATCCGGATTCGACATCCTGGACGAGGCATTCAACGAGATGTCGAAATCTCTGAAGGATCGTGATGAACGATTGCAGAAGGCCAATGAATTGCTGAACCGGAAGAAGAAACTGACCGCTTTGGGCGAAATGGCCGCAGGCGTCGCCCACGAGATCAACAATCCTCTTGGAGGTATTCTTCTCTATGGCAATCTGGTGCTTGAGGACCTTGCGGACAATGCCACCGCACGGTCCAACATGGAGAAGATCATACATCAGACGAACAGGTGCAAAAACATCGTACAGGGGCTGTTGGATTTTTCCCGGACGCCGACAGGCGAAATGGTTCCTTTGCAGATCAACGTCATTGTTCAGGCCGCCTTGAACCTTGTCAAGGAGCAGGCCATTTTCCACGGCATCGAGATTAAAACGCGTTTTGCGGACAATCTTCCCGAGGTCAACGGCGATCCTTCACGATTGGAACAGGTGTTTCTTAACCTGTTCATCAACGCCGCTGACGCGATGAAGGAGAAGGGCGGCAAACTTGAGATAACCACTTCTGCCCCGGCGGGCAGGGTCAAGGTGGTTATTGCGGATACGGGCAAAGGGGTCGAGAGCGAACATCTGCCCCATATCTTCGAACCCTTCTTTACGACAAAAGACCCGGGTCGGGGGACAGGACTGGGGCTCTCCATCGCCTATGGGGTCATCCAGAAGCACAGCGGGTTTATCGATGTGGAAAGCACACCCGGAAAGGGCACGACGTTCGTCATCTCCCTGCCCGCACATTCGGCCGGAAGCGGCATCATCGGGACCGACGACGATGCACCGTCCGGCTTTAAGGAAGGAATGATCGGGACATGACAAAAAAAATCCAGCGGATTCTCATTATCGACGACGAGGACGTTATTCGGGACGGATGCTGCCAGGTCCTGACCCGGAGAGGCTATGCGGCGGAAAGCACAGGGGATGCTTCCCGGGGGCTGGAGAATGCGCTGCGGAACCTCTACGACGTTATTCTGCTGGATATCCGGATGCCGCGGATGGATGGCATGGAGATCCTCAAAAGGTTAAAGGGCGGAGGAGGCATATCGGCCAAGGTCATCGTCATCACCGGTTATGGCAGCGTGCCGTTGGCGGTTGAGGCGATGCGGCAGGGCGCCTTTGATTTTCTCACAAAACCCTATTCCCCGGCCGAACTGCTTGGCGCTGTGGAAAAGGCACTGAAAGAAAAGGGTGCGGCACACCAGGACCAAGATCTCCCTTTGCTGGTCGGAACAAGTGATTACTCAAATGAACTCAAAGAGATGTTGAGGAGAATCGCTGCGACGGACAGCACCGTCCTGATAACGGGCGAGAGCGGTACCGGAAAGGAACTGGTGGCCCGCATCATTCACAACATGAGCTGCAGGGCGGATAGGCCCTTCGTGCCCGTCGATTGCTCGTCTCTGGTCGAATCCCTCATGGAGAGCGAACTGTTCGGCCATGTGAAGGGGGCGTTCAGCGGGGCGACCGAATCCCGGGAGGGACGGTTTCAGATGGCGGATCTGGGAACCCTGTTCCTTGATGAGATTTCCAACATCAATCTTAACATCCAGGCGAAACTGCTGCGGGTGATCCAGGAACAGGAGGTTCCTCGGGTCGGGAAATCAGCGCCGGACAGGATTAACGTTAGACTGATTGCGGCAACCAACCAGGATTTGAGATCGGAAATAGATTCCGGCCGGTTTCGGGAAGATTTGTTCTACCGAATCTCGGTCGTTCCGATCCATATCCGGCCCCTCAGGGAACACAAGGCGGATATCCTTCCCATCGCCCAGCACTATCTGGATGTTTATATCGCCAAACACGGCAGCAGGGTGCGTCGCCTTTCTGAAGAGGCGAAGAAATCCCTGGTTTCCTATCGGTGGCCCGGAAACGTGCGCGAACTGAAAAATACCATCGAACGTCTCTGCGTGCTGTGCGACCGTGAGGTCGTCACTCCTTCCGAGATCTTTTATTATGGACAGAGCGATGGATCAAAAACCCCGATAGCCGACGCCTCTTCGGGAAGGATGACCCTGGTCGATGTGGAAAAGGATCACATCGTGAAGGCCCTTCGCCATTTTCAATTCCAGATTCACAAAACGGCAAAATTTCTTGGGATCGATCGGAAGACGCTGAGAATCAAGATGCGCAATTACGGCATCACGGCGGAATCTCAAAAATGATTCCTGTAATATTGACCGGGGCCGTCCTCCTCGCAGACGGGGAATTTCGCCCCTCGAAGAGAAACGTCACGCCGCCGAAAAAATAAAAGTATATATAAATCAATATCATGAGATATGGCATCATCCTTGCTTTTTTGAAAGGCGCCCGATGGCATTGGATTCCCGAATCATGAGCATCCTGGCGATTGAGGTCGTGGAAACGGGGAGCCTGTCGTACGATTCGGCTCGGAGGGGTTTGGCGGGATCTTGACGGACGGGTGGGCGCCCGATCAACAATGGAGGTGATACGCCGTGAACGCAAAGAAAAAAATACTGCTGATCGATGACGACAGGGATTTCCTTTGTGCAACGAAACTGATTCTGGAAAAAGGGGGGTATGAGGTATTTCTGGCCGAGGACGGAAAGACCGGCGTGGAAACGTGGAAATCCGTGATGCCCGATTTGGCCATCATCGATATGATGATGGAGACATGGGGGGAGGGATTTTCCGTCCTTTCCAAGATCCGTGCGATGGATGAGGGCAAGGACACACCGCTGTTCATGCTGAGTGCCGTGGACCTTCAGGGGCCGTACGGACCTCACGGGTCCTTTGAACCGCCGCCCGAATTCCCGATGGTCAATGCGGTCCTGCAAAAACCCGTTAAAGCGGAGGAGCTGCTTCGATACGTCGCTCATGAATTGGACAGGAAAAAATAGAGAAAGATGCCATGATGAAGCAACTGTCCCCTCTTGTTCTGATCGTCGATGACGAAGCCGCCATCCGGGACGGGTGTCGGCAGACGCTTGAAAAAACCGGTTATGCCGTTATGGAGGCTGGAGAAGGAAACGAGGGAATCCGGATGGCCCGGGACCGCAAACCGGCAATCGCGCTGATCGATCTGAAGATGCCGGGAATATCGGGGATGGAGATCATTGAAATTCTTGCCCACGATGTGCCGGATACGGTTCTGATCATGATCACGGGTTATGCGACGATCGGATCCGCTGTGGAGGCGATTCAGAAGGGAACCTACGACTATCTTCCGAAACCCTTCAACCCCGATCAACTCAGAGCGGTTGTCCGGAGGGCCATCGAGCATCGCAACCTGAAGATCGAAACGAAGCGGCTGCGCGAAGAGAAGGAGCGGATGGAAAAGAGTTTCATCACCTTCGTCAGCCACGAAATGCGCTCCCCCCTTGTCGTGATCCGTCAGTATATGGAGACGCTCAAGGCCATTGCAGGCGATCGTTCCGATCGGGAATTGGCGACGATCATCGGGAGGTGTGACGACCGCATCCGGGGTCTCGAAGCCATGATCGAGCACTGGCTCGACATCAGCCGGATGACGGAAGGAAATTTCGCCATCCGTAAGCAGCCCTTGAACCTGATCCCGTTGATCAAACAAAGCGTTGAGGAGATGGAGCCCATCTGCATGGAGAAGGGCATCGGACTGAAAACGGATCTTCCGGACCGGCTTCCGGATATCCTCGGAGATCCCGAAAGTCTGCTGAGGGTTTTTACGAACATCGTGGGGAACGCAACGAAATATACACCGGAAAAAGGCACCATCGCCGTTACGGCGCAAAACGACGATTACTATGTTATGGTCCGCATATCCGATACGGGAACCGGGATCCCATCGGACAAGCTCCCCTTCATATTCGAACCCTTTTACAGGGTCCGGGGCAAGGAAGAGCGCCAAAGGGGTTCGGGCCTCGGACTGACCTTCTGCAAAAAAATCATGGAACGGCACGGGGGGGAGATCACCGCCGCATCTGAGGAAGGGCGAGGCTCGGTGTTTCTGCTGCAATTTCCCAATCCCATTCGGTAAGTCCCAGGGACGCGCGGACCGTCTGTGGATTCCACATCGCCCTCCAGGCCGATCCAGGGAAATCGACGCCATGTTTGCCGTTGCCGCCGGTTCCCGCATGGTCGGCTGAGGTGCGTCGGGGAAAAAACTGCAATCATGCCTCGACAGGGCTGATCTTCGGGATGGTCCATTTGCCATGACCCGATCCTCCCGAGAGACATTTTTACAAATCGCCATGAAGGTCGGGATTCATGAATCACGCTGACGAGAACGGTTATCGATTTCACGGAGACGACTTGCCGGATCGATGCTTCGCCTGCGGTCGGCCTGCGGCAAGGCTTTTGGTTGTCCGACGGATTGAGGGCATGCTTCTTGTCCATCTGTGTCCGGGCTGTCTGCTCGACCAGGTTGACGATTACCTCCTGGACAACACGCGGCCCTGGGCCATTGGTCGAAGAAAGCCGGACCAGAATCGGCACAACTGATCCATCCCGCCGTCTCGCAATGGAAACTCCAGCGCTTGCCTCGGCCAGTCTTTATCCAGAATTCCCTGCCCAATCTTGACAAAATAAATGAAGAAGCATATGGTCACTACTCCCCGGCATGGCCGCGCCTCCGGGCAGGATGAATGGAATCGAAAAAACGACGGGGGCCGGCCGCTCTCCTGGAAGTCCGGAATAGAAAGGGTCTAATCGCGATCTGTTGAGGCGCGGCGGATCCGGAAAGGAGACGCAGGGCTGATCTGATGCTTAATCCATGGATGGGAGGAAAACGGTGAACCCAATCATTGAAAAACAGGATTTGTCGGAGAATGTGGTCCGGATGGTTCTTGCGGCGCCGGATATCGCCCGTAAGCGCCGAGCCGGCCAGTTCATCATCCTGAAGATGGATGAGAAGGGGGAGCGGATCCCCTTGACCATCGTCGATTCGGATGCGGAAGCCGGAACGATCACCATCATCTTCCAGGTGATGGGAAAGACGACCGCGGCCCTTGCCGGAATGAAGCCCGGCGAGGCCTTGAGCGATGTGCAGGGTCCCTTGGGGAATCCCACGGAAATCGAAAATTTCGGTCACGTGGTCTGTATCGGAGGCGGTGTGGGCGTGGGCGTCGTTTATCCCCTTGCCGCGGCGCTGAAAAAGGCGGGGAACCGCGTGACCTCCATCATCGGGGCGCGCACCAAGAGCCTGCTTATCCTCGAAGAGGAGATGAGAAAGGTCAGCGACAGGCTGCTCGTGGCCACGGACGACGGAAGCTACGGCTTCCACGGTTTCGTCAGCGCGGTCCTCCAGAACCTGATCGACGCGAAGGAGAGGATCGACCGGGTTTTCGCGATCGGCCCCGTGCCCATGATGCGGGTGTTATGCGACGTGACGAAACCGCATGGGATCCGGACGATCGTTTCGCTCAATCCGATCATGGTCGATGCCACCGGGATGTGCGGCGCCTGCCGCGTCTCCGTCGGAGGGAAAACCAAATTCACCTGCGTGGACGGCCCGGAGTTCGACGGCCACGAGGTCGATTTCGCGCTGCTGACGAGCCGGCTCAGGATGTACCAGAGCCAGGAAAAGGAATCAATGGAAGCCTACAGGTGCCAATGCCATGGAAAATAATGAGACCAAACTGAAAAAGGAGAAGGTTCCGCGTCACAGGATGCCCGAGCAGGATCCCAAGGTGCGGGTGAAGAATTTCGACGAGGTGCCGATGGGCTATTCCGAGGAGGACGCGATGGCCGAGGCGAAGCGATGCATTCAGTGCAAGAAGCCCGGATGCGTGACCGGCTGCCCCGTTGACGTCGACATCCCCGGGTTCATCGCCTGCATCGCCGAGGGTAAATTCGTTGAAGCGGCGCACAGACTCAAGGAAACCAACGCCCTTCCCGCGGTTTGTGGACGGGTCTGCCCGCAGGAGGATCAGTGCGAGAAGGTCTGTATCCTGGGCAAAAAAGGCGAGCCCGTGGCCATCGGAAGGCTGGAGCGATTCGCCGCCGACTACGAGCGCCGCACCGGCAAAGTTGCAATCCCTCCGCCGGCGAAGGCCAACGGCAAGAAGGTCGCCATTGTCGGAGCCGGTCCGTCGGGGCTGACCATCGCTGGCGACCTGGTCAAACTCGGCTATGATGTAACGGTTTTCGAGGCCCTGCACAAGGCGGGAGGCGTCCTCGTCTATGGAATCCCGGAGTTCCGCCTGCCCAAGGCGATCGTGGAGGCCGAAGTCGATTATCTCCGGAAAATGGGGGTCAAGATCGTCACGAACGCGGTGATCGGACGGATCAAGACCGTGGACGAACTGTTTGCGGAGGGATTTGACGCGGTGTACCTCGCCGTCGGCGCCGGCGCCCCGGTCTTCATGAACATCCCGGGAGAGAACCTCAGCGGCATCTATTCGGCCAACGAGTATCTCACCCGTTCCAACCTGATGAAGGCCTACCGTTTTCCGGAATACGACACCCCCATTGTCCGGGGCCGCAACGTTGCCGTGATCGGCGGCGGGAATGTGGCGATGGACTCCGTTCGAACCGCACTGCGTCTTGGAGCGGAGAACGCAACGATCGTCTATCGCCGGACGGAGGCGGAGATGCCGGCCAGAATCGAGGAGGTGCACCATGCGAAGGAAGAAGGGGTGCAGTTCAAACTTCTCACCAATCCTGTCGAGTATCTCGGGAACCATGAAGGCTGGGTGACCGGCATCCGCTGTCAGCGGATGGAGTTGGGCGAGCCCGACGCATCGGGACGGCGCAGACCGGTGCCGGTGGCGGGTTCGGAGTTCGACATTCCGGTCGATACGGTGGTGGTTGCCGTCGGGACGATGGCCAATCCGATCGTTCCCGCGACCACGCCGGGTCTGGAAACGGATCGCAGGGGCTACATTGCCGTCAAGGACACCTCAGGCCGGACGAGCCGCGAGGGGGTCTTCGCCGGAGGCGACATCGTCACCGGCTCAGCCACGGTGATCCTGGCGATGGGCGCCGGCCGGCAGGCCGCCAAGGCGATCCATCAATACCTTTCCGGATCCTGACGGCGGTTTTGATTTTACGGCGGGATTCGCCTGTCCCCTGCGCCTTTCCCGGAAACGCGTTCGATCCGGAGAATCCCGGCCCGCCTGTCCGTGCATGCCGTCGTCGAAGGGTGCCATGAATTATCCGCGGATCCGCTTGAAGCGGGGTAGGGAAATCGCGTTGCGCCGGGGCCATCCCTGGATCTTCTCCGGGGCGCTCGCCCGGGTGGAAGGGGGGATCGAGCCGGGCGCCGTCGTCCTCGCCGAGGATAGCGGCGGCCTGCCCCTTGGCCTCGGTTTTTTCAATGCCGGGGATATCGCGTTCCGGCTCCTGACCGTCGATCCGTCCTCTTGCATCGATGCCGATTTCTGGCGGCGCCGGATCGAACGGGCCTTGGCGCTCCGGAGAAGGGTCGTTCCCCCGGAAACGGACGCCTATCGCCTGGTCAACGCGGAGGGAGACGGGATGCCCGGCCTGGTCGTCGACCGGTATGGCCGCTGGCTGGTGATGAGCATCCAGACGGCGGGTATCGAGCGATGGCGAGAGGCGCTGATCGGCGTCCTTTCGGAGGCGGCATCCCCCTCCGGGATCTATGAGCGGAGCGAGGGACGGTCCCGACAAATGGAGGGGCTCCCCGACCGGATCGGTTCCGTTCTTGGGGAGGTTCCCGAAACCTCCGAGATCACGGAAAACGGCCTGCGGTTCGAGGTCGATCTGCTGACCGGCCAGAAAACGGGTTTCTTCCTCGATCAGCGCAGAAACCGGGAAATGGTGGGTGCACTCGGCCGGGGCGCCCTGGTTCTGAACTGCTTTTCATATACCGGCGCTTTTTCCGTGTATGCCGCCCGCGGGGGTGCGCAGAGGGTCGTTTCCATCGAGGCTTCGGCCAACGCGAACGCCATCGCCGCCCGAAACCTCATCCGAAACGGCTTTTCTCCGGAGCGGCATCCCGTGGTCACGGCCAATGTTTTCGAATACCTCCGCAAGACGGACGAGCGCTTTGACCTGATCGTCCTGGATCCCCCCGCGTTCGCCAAATCCCAAAAGGATGTGCGGCGGTCGACCGCCGGCTACAAGGAGATCAACCTCCAGGCGGCGATGCGCCTGACTGAAGGGGGGCTTCTGGCCACCTTTTCCTGTTCGAATCCCATCGGGATGGATCTGTTCGAGAAGACCGTCCTTGGCGCTGCGCGGGATGCAGGGAAGACGGCTCAACTGCTCGGTCAGCTCGGCCCCGGGCCGGACCACCCTGTGAACCTCGCCCATCCGGAAGGCCGCTATCTGAAGGGCCTTCTTCTCCGCATGGTTACGGATTGAGGTTTTGAACGATCCTGCTGCGCGGGGCTGCGTTTCAGGGCACTTTCAGCGCGTTTGCGATCCGGTCATGGATGAGCTGCGAGGCCAGGTTGTTTCCGGCCATTCCAACCATAACGGAAACGGCCGTCAGATCCCTTTCCACGTAATCGACCAGGATACGCACCTTTTCGTCCTGGACCATCGCTGAAAGGGTTCTTTGCGAGATTTTCCGAATCCGCTCGACCTCGGTGGCCTTCAGGTCGGTCAGGGTTTTGTCGCATGCCTCCCAAACCTTGTCCAGCGGAAAGATGTAGGTTGCCCTCAGGTAGCCGTCCATGTAGACGAACTCCCCGGAACGGATGCCGATCGTTTTGGCACCGACCGTCAGGGCCGTGTCGCAGCCGGACATCAGCAGAAGCGACGGAATGAGGAACACCAACCCCAGAAGCGTTTTTTTCATGTCGATTTCTATCCTTTCTCGTCTGCCGTCACGGAGTGTTGATCTTCGGCGAAGCCCCGGCGGGCTTCCCGGGACAGGGATGATCAAAATCATAGGTCACAGGAGCTGTCTTGTCAATGCCGCGACTGGAGCCTTGAATCGGGGCTGCAAGCCCGCCCTGAATCCATCTCAGGGCCAGTGGCCTCCCCCGGCCCGGCCCGGTTTTTCGCGGTTCAGTTTCGAAAACGGAAATATCCGCGGCCCTAGGAAGCGGTCAGATGAACAGCAGCCTGGATGACCGCCCACAAAAGGGCCGTCGCCGTCAACAGGACGCTGCCCGCTCCGAGCAGCCGATGGATCCATTTCTCCTCTCCCCGTTCTTGGTAGCCGGTCAGGAATGCGATCAGAATGCCGGAGACGATGCCTCCTCCGTGCGCCCAGTTGTTGATTCCGGGCAGGAAGAGACCGAAAAGGACGAGTCCCACGACCCATCCCATGGCCTGCCGGTAAATTGCTTCGCCGTAGAATCCCCCCCGGCTCTTACCGTAGTATAGGATAGCTCCGATCAGGCCGCAGACAGGCGCCGATGCGCCGATGGTGAAGGGGATTCCCGCCAGACATGACAGGAGAAAGCCCGCGATGCCCGTCCACACGTAGAGGATCGCGAAACGGTTCCGGCCGAATGCGTCGACCACGAAGGGGGCGAGCTGCCGGAAGGCCATCATGTTGAAAAAAATATGAAGGATCCCGCCGTGCAGGTAAGAGGCCGTGATCAGGGTCCACCAGCGGCCGTAGGCAACGGGAAGGGTACCGGTTGCGCCCAGAAGAAAGAGGCTCCCATCCGAAGGGGAGAGGAAGGTCATGGGATTGGCGGACAGGCCGATGGCACCCGGATGGATCAATATCGAAATGAGGAAAAAGACGACATTGACGGCGATGACCGCCATGACCGGATCGATCCGTCCCCGCGCGGTCATGCCCGAGAAGGCTCTTTTCCACGCAGCGCCCGGACTGGCCATTCCGCAATAGGGGCAGACCGGCTCGTCCTGGCTGATCAGCCTGCGGCAATTCGGGCAGAGCATCGATTTCTTTTCCGTCATCGGTCGATCCCGTTCAGAGGAACCTCATAATCACCGGTATCGCGACAAAGGTGCCGACCGAGGTGGTCAGATTGACGATGGCGACCAACAGCAACAGCCGCGTGATTTTGTTCCGGAAGAATCCCCGGACCGAAACGATGTCCTCCTGGAGGGCGAGAAAATCCTTGACCTGCGGTTTGCGAAATGTCGCCTCCGTGAGCCCCGCGACCCATCCCGCGGCAATCAGGGGGTGCAGGGTGGTGACCGGGGCGGCGATGGCCGTGGCCGCAATCGTGAGCGGATGCGCCAGCAGGATCAACGCCCCGAAGCCGGCGAAGGAGGCCGTGATCGCCGCCCACCATGACACCATCTTGATGCTCGCCTCTGATCCGGAACAGAAAAAGCCGGCGATGAAGATGCCGACGATGGCCAGCGAAAAAAGCCAGCCCGCGTGCCTTCCCCAGAGCCCCTTTTCGGGCAACCGTTTGAGGGCGTCGATGTCGATTTCCTCCCCCAGGTGCCTTTGAATGCCGGGCACATGACCCGCGCCGACGACTGCCACGATCTTGGCGCCGGGCGCGTGGCCGATGGTATGGGCGAGGTAGAGATCCCGTTCGTCGATCAGGGTGGCCTTCACGCCCGGGAGTTTCTCGCCGATGGTTTGAAGCGCCAGCTCCAGCATGTCGTGCTGCTTCAGTTTTTCGATTTCCTCTTCGGTGATTTCGTCCGTGGCGAAAAGCGAGAGGAACACGTCGGGGAGGAACTTGACCTTGCCCCAGAACCCCATCTTGCGCCAGGTCCTCAACAGCGTCACCCGGATCTCCCGGTCCGCGAGAACGATCTCCGCCCCGACGGCCTCGGCGCACTCGATGGCCCGCAGCATTTCCTCACCCGGCGTGATGTTGAATTTCTTCGCGATCTTTCGCTGCATCGATGCCATGAGGAGCTGGGAGAGCAGAATGCTCGTTCGCTTCTCGCGGATCACCTTGATGATATCGGTCTGCTGCCACTTGTCTCGCTGGCGGATCGCCTCGAAGCGGGGTCTGCAGAGTTCGACGCAAACCGTGTCCGGCTTCTCTTCCTCGATGACCCGTTCGACCAGTGCGGCGCTTTCGCGTGAAACATGGGCCGTGCCGATCAGGATGATCTCCCGATCCCCCAGGCCGATGCGGTGGACGTTTTCGTGCTCCAACATTCCGTTCCTTCCTGCTTTTGGGGGAGGTCCATAGCAGCATTTGCCGAGATTGTAAAGGGAAATGGTTTACGGGCGGGACGGAAGATGCTAAGAAGATTTCGGAAAATGCCGAGGATCCTGAAATCCGCTTCCCGGTTCGCGCCGGAGTGAAGGGGGAAGGGGCCCGGAAAGTCAGGAGACGGGGTTGAAGATCGGAGACCGGATCGAAACCAGGATCGGGGATGTGGCTTTTGGGGGAGACGGCGTGGCCAGGATCTCGGATCTGGTCGTTTTTGTCCCCTTCACGGTGGACGGGGACGATGCGGAGATCGAGATCACGGCGATGAGGAAGCGCCACGCGCGGGGGAGACTTGTCCGCGTCATCTCCCCATCCAGGCACCGGCTCCAGCCGGTCTGTCCCGATTACGGGCGTTGCGGCGGATGCCGAATGCAGCACATCGCCTACAGCCATCAAATCGAGCTGAAGCGCCGCCAGGTCGAGGAGACCTTCAAACGGATCGCGGGCATCCCGCTTCCTGACGTTGCGGCGGCGATCCCCTCGCCGCGGCCGCTGGGTTGGCGGGGAAAGGTCGAGTTTCATCTTGACGGGGGCCTTGGCGGGCCTCGGCGAACGGGGCTCATGGCCCTGGCGAGCCATGACCTCGTCGAGGTTGAACGCTGTGAAATCGCCGAGGAATCGATCAACCGCAAATACCGTGACTTCCGGCACGGCCTGCGAAGGCAGAGCCTGGCGGTCCCTGGAGACCGCCAGGTCGTCTGGTCCGACGAGCCGGGCGAGCCGCCGACGGAGGTTTTTATCGGACCGGGAAGGCCGCCCGATGTGGAACGCATCGTCCGCGGCCGTCGTTTGGCGGTTCCGGGAAGGGGATTCTTCCAGGCCAATGTCACACTGGTCGCAGAACTTGTGGAGCAGGTGGCCGGGCTGTGCGGACTTACGGGAACCGAGACCGTGATCGACGCGTACGGCGGCGCCGGGCTTTTCTCGGTTTTTCTCGGGCCGATGTCCGCCCGACTCGTCGGCATCGAAGGGGACCCGGAGGCCGTCCGCTGCGCTGGGATCAATCTGCAACGGGAGGGGCTTCGGCACGCGGATTTCCTGCAGGGGGATGTGGCGAATATCCTGAGAGGTCCGTTGTCACGGGAGAGGGCCGACGTGTTGGTGCTGGACCCGCCCCGCGACGGGTGCGGGGCGGACGTTCTGGAAGGGGTGGATGCCCTTCGTCCCGAGAGGATCGTCTACATCTCCTGCAACCCGGCGACGCAGGCGCGGGATTGCAGGATTCTCGCCGGACGCGGTTACGGGATGCATCGTCTCCAGCCGCTCGACATGTTCCCCCAGACGGCCCATATCGAGGTCGTCGCCCTGCTGACGAGGGGGTGAGGCCGCCTGCCTCTCGCGTCCTCGGGTCGGAATGGCTTCCCGGACCGTTCCGGACCCCGTCGGAGTCGCAGTGGCTTGGCGGAGCCGTCCCTGAAACGCGGTTCACCCAATCGATTTTCAATTTGACAGATCAAGCCGACCCCATTAATCTGTTGCTGCGGCGTTCGTTTTTCGGGCCGGATTCGGACCGTTCGCCCCGGATATGGGGCCGCCGCGG
>CAZWTL010000030.1:14046-32913 GCA_964637025.1 uncultured Syntrophaceae bacterium
GTTCGTTTTTCGGGCCGGATTCGGACCGTTCGCCCCGGATATGGGGCCGCCGCGGTTAAAGTGACCCTGGATCGCGCACCCTATGACCGTTCGCCCCGGATATGGGGCCGCCGCGGCGGGATGCGGCAGAGGAGGGGCGCATCGGACTCGCGGAACAATCCGACTGGAGGGAAAGGAGCGGGAATATGGAGCAGAGGAGGTTTGACGCATTCGTCGACGGGTGCCGGGGGGGGATGGACCGCCGGGAACTGCTCAGGTATCTGGCCGTTCTCGCGGGGGGTGCGGCGACGGCCGGTGTATGGCTTCCCCTGCTGGGGAGCGGTCGCGCCCATGCAGGGATGGTTGCCGGAAACGATCCCCGCCTGACCACGGAATATCTCAAATATCCCGGAGAGGGGGTCGAAGTCCGCGCCTATTCGGCAAGGCCCAGAGGAGAGACGGGGAAATGGCCCGCCGTCGTGGTGGTTCATGAAAACAGGGGGTTGAATGCCCACATCGAGGACGTCACCCGGCGCATCGCCCTGGAGGGTTTTCTGGCCGTCGCGCCGGACGCCTTGTCTCCGTTTGGAGGCACGCCGGAAGACGAGGAGAAGGCCCGAACCCTGATCGGTAAACTGGACGAACCATCCAACCTGAAGAATTATCTTGCCGCCGTTCAATATCTGAAGGCCCATCCCATGACAACCGGAAAGGTCGGAGTGGTCGGCTTCTGCTGGGGAGGGGCGGTGGCAAACCGGCTGGCGGTCAGTTCGCCGGATCTGTCCGCGGCGGTCCCCTACTATGGCAGGCAGCCGGCTTCCGAGGACGTCGCAAGAATCAAGGCCTCCTTGCTGCTCCACTATGCGGGAAACGACGAAGGGATCAACAAGGGGATACCCGCATACGAGACCGCACTGAAGAAGGCGTCCGTCGATTACCGCATGTACATGTACGAGGGCGCGGCCCATGCCTTCAACAACGACACGAATGCGGCCCGATACCACAAGGAGGCGGCGCTTCTTGCGTGGCAGCGGACCATCTCCTTTCTGAAGGAGAAACTCAGAGAATGAGGTCCGAGGCATCCGCGGATCCCTCCGGCAGGATGCCCCTCATTTTCCCAGACAGCATTTCTTGTATTTCCGTCCGCTGCCGCAGGGGCAGGGGTCGTTGCGGCCCGTTTTGCCGCCGGGGCCGTTTCGGCGCAGCGGCGTTCGCTGTTCGGCGGAGGGATCGAACCTCAGGCCGGCCAACTCGGACAGGAAAGGCTGGCAGTGGGCGAAGAAGCGGCGATAGCCTGAGCACAGGTAATTCAGCCCTGCATCCCCTGCAGGCGTCGAGATGAAACGATCCTTCGGACAGCCGCCGTTGCACATGCTCAGGAACGCGCATTGCCGGCAATAAAGGGGCATACCGTCCTGTTTCGCCCTCCCGAAGGAGCGCTGGACGCTGCTTTCGAGCAGCGCAACCAGCGAAGTCTCGCGGATGTTTCCCAACCGGTGGTCCGAATCGACGAAATGGTCGCAGGAGAAGAAATCCCCGTTGTGCGCGATCACGGGAATGTCGCCGCAGGTGGGCCGGAAAACGCAGAGCTGATGTTCGCGGCCCAGGGCCGTTCCCGCCGCCTCCTCGAAGATCTGGACCTGCACCCGCCCGATGTCGTGGCCCAGCCATTCGTCGAAGACGGCGCAGAGAAAATCCCCAAAGGCATCGGCCGGCACCGTTCGGTCGCTGACCCCCCTGACTGAGTCCGGTAGGGGTTCGACCAGGGGCAGAAAGGTCAGATGGGATGCCTGGAGCTCCCTGAAATAGCGGTACAGATCGAGGGGATGGCGAACGTTCCCTTCATGGAGCACGCACAGGATATCGCAGGGGATTCCGTGACGCCGCAGGAGTTCATACCCGCGCATCGTCTGCTGATGGGTCGGTTCACCCCCGGCGCTCAGACGGTGGAGGTCATGCATTTCCCGCGGACCGTCCAGGCTGAGGCCGACCGTAAAACCTTCCGCGGCCAGGAAGCGGCACCACTCATCATTCAGAAGGGTGCCGTTTGTCTGGATGCCGTTGAGGATCTCCCGTCCGGGGGGCAGGTGCGCGCGCTGCAGCTCCACGATCCTGCGGAAGTAATCCACGCCCAGGAGGGTCGGTTCGCCGCCGTGCCATGAAAATCGGATCGACCGATTGGGCGAGGCCTCGATGTGCTGGACGATGTAAAGCTCCAGGAGATCGTCGGCCATGCGGGAGGCCGCCCCCTGGCCGGGAAGGCGCTCCTTTTCGAGGTAGTAACAATAGCGGCATCGCAGGTTGCATAGGGATCCGGCGGGTTTGGCAAATATCTGAAAATCTCGCGACGCTTCAACCATGGGGTCATCCGATGCAGGAGTTGCCGCCTGCCTCCCGGCGGATCTGCCTGTTGTCACCGAATGGGCGTCCTTGGAGGGAGGTCGGTCCATTCCGGTCCGAGGGCAGGGGAATCGGTCCGGGCCATCTGCGTCAGGAGACGTTTTCGCAGCGGGCCTTTCTTCCGAGAAGCTCGTAAATGCGGAGTTCACCGAGGGCGCCCCCCGTGTCGCACTTGCCGATGTCCCGGACGTCGAGAACCGAGTCCACGACGGCCTGCAACGTCTTTTCGCTGATCAGGATGCCGTTCGGATGCGATCGGGTCAGGTCCTGAAGGCGGAAGACCGCGTTCACCGAATCGCCGATCACGGTGTAGTCCATTTTCTTCTCAAACCCGATGTTGCCGACGACCGCTTCTCCCGTATGGATGCTGATCCCCATCTTGAGCGGGGCGTCAACCTCTCCGGCCACGCGGTTGTTGACCTCCTGCAGACTTTCCTTCATCTCAAGGGCAGCCGCGATGGCGTTGTCGGCGTCAGTCTTTCCCGCGATCGGGGCGCCGAACAGGGCCAGGAAGCCGTCCCCGAGGTACTTGTCGACGATCCCCCCATGGTTGAAAACGATCTCGCCCATGGCCGAAAAGAAACGGTTCAGCAGGGCGACCGTCCGCTGTGGACCGATTTTCTTGGAGAGGGTGGAGAAGCCGCGGATATCGATGTTCAGAAGGGTCAGAATCTTCAGCTCCTCGATCAGCGGCTTTTCCTCTCCGACATTGTGAATGATCTTGTCCACGATCTCCCGCGGGACGAACTTCTGGAACATCTTACGGATGCCGCGTTCGTGTTCGGCCATGGAGACGGTCTCTCCGTAAAGTTTCGAATTTTCGAGGGCGATACTGACCGAAGTCGCAATGGACTGGAGGAGATGGAGGTCGTCGTCGTTGAAATCGCCGCTGATCTTGTTGAGGACCTCGATCACGCCGAGAACCTTTCCCCGTGAAATGACCGGCACGCAAAGCACCGAACGGGTCCTGAAGCCGGTTTGACGATCAAAATCGGAATCGAAATGGCGTGACGTACGGACATCCCGTACAACGATCGGTTCCCCGCGGGCAGCGCAATAGCCGGCAATCCCTCTGCCCATGTGCACGCGGAAGCCGTCCAGCCGGGTCGCGTCGATGGCGGGATCGTCATTGAAGAAGACCTTGAAGGTGAGCGCCAGTTCATCCCCGTCCAGGAGGAGCAGTGAGCCCGCCTCGACGTTCACCAAATTCTGGATCATCTCCATCGTATGCCTGAGAACCTCCTGCCGGTCGAAGGTCGATGCGGCGAGGATGCTCCCGATCTGCTGGATGGAGGCCAACTCCTGATCGCGCCTGCTCACCGAGGAGGCAAGGCGGTTTTTTTCGATGGCCAGGGACAGCGGATAGGCGATCTCTTGGACCTGATCTTCAAATCCGCTCAAGGCGCCCGGCCGGAAGGCGCCGAGGACGAGAATTCCCATGACCGTTCCCCCGATTTTCAGCGGCGCGAGCAGGGCGTCTTGGATCCCCGGTTTGACGAACAGCTCCCGCTCGATCGGATGCTGCAGCGCAGCCGGCTGGTCAACGGCCAGGAGGTTCCCCTGGCGTACAACCCCTTCCAGGCAGGACCCGGCATAATTGTAGGTGCCGTTCCATTCGAGGCCGATCGGAACGGGGGAGAAGATGTCCAGAACGCCGGCCAGATCCGGCGTCTCTTTTCGGGCGTCCAGGATCACCGCCAGATCGAAGGGGATCTCTTCCCGGCACTGGTTCAGGAGGGCATGGAGGAGTTCGCCGTTCCGAAGGCTCGATCCGAGCGTCTGGCAGAGGCCGACGACGATCGCGAGGTGCCTGTGGTTCCTGCGGTTCGTCTCCATCAGCTCCAGGTTGTCGTAGGTGAAGGCTGCATTGGAGAGAAGCGGCGTCAGGGCGTCGGTATCCTCCGGGGAGTAAGGGATGTTCGCCGCCCGTCTGGAGAGGGTCAGGACACCGAAAACCTCCTGGATGCCCTTGAGCGGCATGCAGAGAAAGGATTTGGTGGCGTAATGGGGGCGGTTCCCCCGTCCGAAACGGCTGTCGGTCTCGATGTCCCCGATGACGAGAGGGGACTTGTTGATCACGGCGAACTTGGCAATGCTCGTCGCGAAATCGACCCGGTCTCCGATCTTGACGAGATCTCCCAGCCCGTAGGTGGCGTGGACCACGAAGGTCTCCCTCTTCTTGCCTTCCAGGATCAGGACGGAACCCACATCGGAGTTGGTCAGCTTCAGGGCGCGTTCCAGCGTGATCGCAAACAGGTCCCTGCTGTCGAAGGTGACATAGCAGAGGTCGGAGAGCTCCTTCAGCGTGGTCAACTGCTGGGTCCGCTTTTCAAGATTGCAGAAGCTGTTCCGGAGCTCGTTCTCCACGGTCCGGAAGGATTGGACGATTCCCTGCAACTCGTCTGAAGACGTCGGTTGGGTGAACCCGGCGATATCCTTCGACAGGGTGTCGGAAATCCTTTTCGATGTATTCCGGATCGCGTCGAAAACCCTCCGGATCAGGACATATCCGGCCAGCGAGGAGACGAGGAGCGCCAGGACGTATGCTGGAAGGAAACGGTCTTCCAGGATGCCGTACTTCAGGCCGAAGTAGAGGAGCCCGAGCAGCGGCACGAAGAAGAAAAGCGAGAAAATGATGGAAAGGCGGTAATAAAGCCCTTTCCCCTCCATGGACAGATCGGTCATTTTCTGCCTGAGATTCATCGCGGATCGCCTGTAAATCCGTATTGTGATGCTGTCGGCTATATAACAAATCCTATGGATAAAAGACAGAAGATTCACCATGAAACGGGGGCCGGCATTCCGCGGTTGCGGCGGCCGTTCGGGTGTGCTATGCATCGTTCGTTTCGCTTGACCGCTGCGATCTCGGGACGCAGCCCGCGGCATCGAATCCTCGGAGAAATCCGAGGAGGAAAGGGTGAGCCCCATGGTCAAGACGGTCCTTGAAGACTTGAAGGGAGAAACGCAATGATCGACAGCCATGCGCATCTGGAAATGGATGCATTTGACGCCGACCGGAACGCCGTCATCGCCAGGGCCAGGGCCGCGGGACTGACGGCGATCATCACCGTCGGAACGACCATTCTCGACTGCCTCAAGGCGGTGGAAATCGCGGAACGCTACCCGCTGGTTTATGCTTCCGTAGGCATACACCCCCATGAGGCAAAGGGGATCGACGCCGCCACGTATAACGCCCTCCGCAAGCTCGCGCAGCATCGCAAGGTCGTTGCCATCGGGGAGATCGGTCTCGATTACTTCTACGACCACTCCCCCCGAGAGACCCAACTCCGCCATTTCACCGCGCAGCTCGATCTTGCTGTGGAATTGGACCTCCCCGTGATCATCCACGATCGGGACGCCCATGCGGACACCCTCGGCATCATCCGCAGGAAAAGAGGCGGTCTGCGCGGGGTTCTCCACTGCTTTTCCGGGGATGCGGCCATGGCCCGGGAGTGTATCGATATGGGTTTTTTCCTTTCCGTGGCGGGTCCCGTGACCTATCGGAAGTCCGAGCCGCTCCGGGCCGTTGTCCGTGATATCCCTGCGGATCGGCTTCTCATCGAAACCGATGCCCCCTATCTCTCCCCGCAACCTTGGCGCGGAAAGCGAAACGAGCCGGCCTACGTCGCAGAGACGGCCCGTTGCGTGGCCGAAATCCGGGGCATACCGGCCGGAGAACTGGACCGGTTGACAGAGGAGAACACCCGCCGGCTTTTCGGTCTGCCAGGGGAAAAAACGGCTTGATTCAGCGGACGTTTTGGAGTAAAGAGTGATCGTACGCAAGGGGTGCCGAATTTCAGGCTGAGAAGATACCCTTTGAACCTGACCTGGGTAATGCCAGCGTAGGGAATGGCAATGGTTGCATGTTTGCGGTGTTCAGTGCGGGGCCATATCCCAGGGGGTATGGCCTTTTTTGCGTTTCAGCCTGTCGGCTCGCGGGGCGGGACTGAAAGCGGAGCCATTGCCGACCGGTTCCGTTTTTCCGAGGGGGATCGAGCGGGGCGAACCCATGAAGAAGATCGTTTTTATCGTATCTGGCGGGAAACTCGGAGACCCCGCCTTTCTCCGCCAACAGGCGGCCGCGCTTTCCCCTGTGGCGGTGATCTGCGCCGACAGCGGGGCGCTCCGTCTCGTGGAAGCGGGGATTGTTCCCGATCTGATCGTCGGCGATATGGACTCTCTGAGCGACCGGGATCTGTCCCTCTATGAAGCCAAGGGCTTCCGGATCGTCCGCCATCCGCAACGGAAGGATGAAACGGATACGGAACTGGCGCTTCACGAGGCCTTCCGGATGGAGCCGGCGGAGATCTGGATCTGGGGCGCCCTGGGGTACCGCGTGGACCACACACTGGCGAACATTTCGCTCCTGTTCCAGGGGAAGCAGCGGGGCGTGACGATCAAATTGATCGACGGGTGGGGCGAGCTTTTTCTGATCGACCGGCGGACGGTCCTCGATGGCAAGCCCGGTCAGACCGTCTCCCTTTTTCCGTTTGCGGGGCCGGCGACCGGGATCACCCTGACCGGATTTGAATTCCCGCTGCGGAATGCCGCCATGGAGATCGGAAGGCCCTACGGGGTCAGCAATCGCCTGGCGGCGGAGAGCGGGACCATTGATATCGATTCCGGGATCCTCCTGGCCGTGAGGTATTTCCGGCCCGGGGCGTTCCCGGGGGAGGCGACGGAATGAAGCCGATACGGGTATTGACGATTGCAGGTTCGGATTCCGGCGGGGGCGCGGGAATCCAGGCCGACCTGAAGACCATCACCGTCTGCGGCGGATTCGGCATGAGCGTTGTGACGGCGCTCACCGCCCAGAACACCCTCGGAGTCCACGGCATCCACGACGTCCCGCCGGCTTTTGTGGCCGCCCAGTTCGACGCTGTGGCGACCGACATCGGCATCGATGCGGCGAAAACGGGGATGCTGTCCACATCGGAAATCCTGGGGGTCGTCGCGGAAAAGATCCGCCAGTATGCCATCGAGAAGCTCGTGGTGGATCCCGTGATGGTGGCCAAGGGGGGGACGATGCTGATCCGGGAGGAGGCCATACGAACGCTCATCGCCGAACTCGTTCCGCTTGCCTTCGTGGTGACCCCGAATATCCCGGAGGCCGAGGCGATGTCCGGGATCCGGATCGCGGACCTTTCCGGCATGAAGAGGGCGGCGCGGATCATCCGGGAGATGGGGGCGAAACACGTCGTTGTGAAGGGGGGGCATCTCTCCGGGGATGCGACGGACATGCTCTACGACGGCCGCGAATTCACGGCCCTTGCCTCACCGAGGATCGCAACCACGGATACCCACGGGACCGGCTGCACCTACTCGGCCGCCATCGCGACCTTTCTGGGCCGAGGCATGGACGTTCCCGGCGCGGTCCGGGAGGCCAAACGCTATATCACCGAGGCCATACGGAAGGCCTGGCGCTTGGGCGGCGGGCACGGTCCCACGAACCACCTGGCGCCGCTCTTCGCTTCCGGCGGAGAAACCGCGGCCCGGGACCCGGAGAACGGTGAAACGATCGGATAGGGGCGGATCATGGCGGAGAAAACGCAACTCAGCGGTGTGAACCTCTTTTTTCTCTGGTTCGGCGCGGCCGTTTCCGTAGCGGAGATCCTGACGGGAGGGTATCTGGCCGAACTCGGGGCGCTCAAGGGGGTATGGGCGATTCTCCTCGGCCACCTCGCGGGGACGCTTCTCCTGGTCCTCGCCGGCCTGATCGGATTCCGGGAAAGGCTCCCGGCGATCATGTCCACACGGATCTCCTTCGGGCAGCAGGGTTCCTACCTGATTTCGATCGTCAACATTCTCCAACTTGTCGGATGGACAGCCATCATGATCATCGAGGGGGGCACGGCGATGAACGTCATCGCCATCTCCCTGTGGCATTTCGACCACCCGACCGCGATTCACTGCCTGGTCGGCTTCCTGGTGGGGCTCTGGGTCTTCTGGGGCGTGAGGGGATTCAAGCGGATCAACACCCTTGCGGCCGGATTGCTGCTGGTGCTTACCGTTTTGATGAGTTGGGTCGTGTTCAGCCGACCGGAGACGGCGGCGGCCGCGGCCGCTGCCGCCGCGGAGCGGAAGGGGGCCTTCGGCATGGGATTCGAGCTGTCGATCATCATGCCCCTGAGCTGGTTTCCGCTGATTTCCGATTACACCTCTCTCGCTCGGACGAAACGGGGGGCGCTGGTCGCCCCGTTCTTCGGCTATTTTATCGGAAGCTGCTGGATGTACGGAATCGGGATGGCGGGCGGCCTCCTGTCCGGATCCCCCGATCCGACGAAAATCATGATTGCGGCAAACCTGGGCCTTACGGCGTTGGCGATCCTGTGCCTCTCCACGGTGACCACCACGTTTCTCGATGTCTATTCGGCGGGGATCTCGCTCATCAACATCTTCCCGAAGATGAACGACCGGGTGGCGGCCGTTGGTTTCACCGCAATCGGCACGGCCATCGCCCTGGTATTCCCGATCGAGCGGTATACGGACTTCCTTTATGCCCTGGGATCGGTCTTTTCACCGCTCATCGCCATCCTTCTCACCGATTATTTCGTGATCGGGCAGGACAGCCGGAGCCGCCGGGCAGATGCCGTGGCCGCCGTCTCGCTCGTTTCCGGGATTGTCTTCTATTATCTGGTCAAGGCGTTGGAGTTCCCCATTGGGTCCACGCTGACGACCATTGTAGCGACCGCGGCATTGCATGGTGTCTTGCGAAAGCTTCTGAAGAGGCGTAATGCGCGGTAGGACGCACCGGCGCTTCGAACCCTGCGACCGGTGCGTCGATGAAAATCTCCATTCCGCCATGCCGATGAGGTTCCCGGGAAACCCCCAGGGGGCTTCCCGGACCCGGACGGAGGGTGGCCAAGAGTTGATGCGCTCTCCGTTTGGCGAGGAGGTCCAAGAGATGCGGGAACCGTTGAACAGGCAGAGGGATCGTGCCGCGGAGATTGTCCGGAGGCTGAGGGAATCCGGTCACGAGGCATACTGGGTGGGTGGTTGCGTCCGTGACCTGATTTGCGGACGGACGCCCGAGGATTACGACATCGTCACCTCGGCCAGACCGGAGCAGGTCAAGGAGATCTTTTCCCGCACGGTGCCCGTGGGCGAGCGTTTCGGCATCACCATTGTCGTCGAGGAGGGGGTCCATTACGAGGTGGCCACTTTCCGGACGGAAGCGGATTACGACGACGGACGTCGTCCCTCCCGGGTGGATTTTGCGTCGGCCCAGGAGGATGTCCGGAGACGGGATTTCACGGTCAACGGCCTTCTGATGGATCCGCACACCGGCCGGATTACCGATCTCGTGGGCGGGATCGACGACATCGACCGGCGGATCATCCGAACGATCGGCGAGCCTGAGGATCGTTTTGCCGAGGACCACCTGCGGATGTTGAGGGCGGTGCGTTTGGCGGCGGCTCTCGATTTCCGGATCGAACCCGAAACCTTCGAGGCGATCCGCCGGCAGGCGGGAACGATCAGGCGGATCAGCGCGGAACGGGTCCGCGACGAGCTCTCCCGGCTGCTGACGGGCGGAGGGGCGAGACGGGGACTGGAACTCATGGAGGAAAGCGGGCTGCTCGCGGTGGTTCTGCCCGAGGTTCAGGCCCTCCGGGGGATTCGGCAACCCCCGGCATTTCATCCCGAGGGGGATGTCTGGGAGCATACGCTCAGGATGATCGACCTCCTGCCCAGGCCGAAGGGGGAGGCCGACCTGCGCCTCTCCTGGGCGGCGCTGCTACATGACGCCGGCAAGGCGCTCACCCGTTCCGAGGATGCGGACGGCGTCCATTTCTACGGACATGTCCGGAAGGGTGAGGAGATCGCGGAGGCGATCCTGCGTAGATTGCGCTTTTCCAGGGAGTCGACGGAGGTCATCCTCGCCCTGGTCCGGGGCCACATGCTCTTCATGAACGTTCAGGAGATGCGGCCGAACCGCCTGAAACGGTTCCTCAGGCAACCGGATTTCGACCTTCACCTGGAGCTTCATCGGATCGACTGCCTCGGGAGCCATGGCCTGCTCGATCACTACGAATTCTGCAGGCGAAAACTGGAGGAGTATCCGGAGCAAGAGCTGCGGCCGCCCCGACTGCTGACCGGGACAGATCTGATGGAGATGGGTTTCGTTCCCGGTCCGGTCTTCGCGGAGATCCTCAGGGCGGTCGAGGACGCGCAACTCGGGGGCGAGATCGCCGATGCCGCGGCCGCCCGCGATTTCGTCCGGGAACGCTGGGGCGATCCGATCAAGAGGGTCGAAGGTTGAAGTCTCCATAACAACGACAGGGACGGAAAACCGCTTCGGTCCGATGAACGGTTGCCGTCGGGATCCCATCATGGTCATGCTTCGTTACGCCGGGCTGCTTCTCTGCTGCGGGTTTGCGCTGGTCTTCGCGATCGGGTGCGGAGGACCCGCCGTCCGGCCGACGGACCGCTTCCCCTCCACTGCGGAGCGTTCCGGAGACAGGAAGCCGATTCCCCGCCTGGGATTCACGATCCAGGCCGGAGCCTTTGCCCATCCGGAAAATGCCGCCCGTTTCGCCGATCTCCTCAGGGAGCGGGGGCTGGACTCCACCTATTTCGTGGCCCGCCGGGGACTCTACAAGGTCCGGTTCGGCAATTTTCCGACAAAGGAGAGGGCGCGCAGCCGGGCCGAAGAGCTCCTCAGGGAAGGCGTCATCGAGGAATTCTACCTTGTCCGCCCTGAGGAATACGCTTTGGCGAAGAGGGAAGCCCGTGGGGAGGCTTACGTCCGCGAGGAAATTGTCCGGACCGCCATGAGTTTCCTCGGCGTTCCCTATCTTTGGGGGGGAAGCTCCGTTGACACGGGTTTCGATTGCAGTGGTTTGGCGATGACGGTTTATCAGCTCAACGGTCTGGATCTCCCCCGGACTGCAAGGGAGCAATTCGAGGCGGGAATCCCCGTCGACGTCTCCTCCCTGTCCAAGGGGGATCTCATTTTCTTTGCCGCCTCGGACGAAAAGGTGTCGCATGTCGGCATTTATGCCGGCGGCGGCACGTTCATCCACGCCCCGGGAAGGGGAAGGACCATCTGCCGGGATGCCCTGGGGAAGGAATATTTCAGCAGGTCCTATGCCGGCGCCCGGTCGTATCTGTAGAAGACGGCGTTCCGGGACAGGGGATTCTCACCCGCAGTTTTGGATTGACAACGGCCCGCATTCACATAAGATGGTCCCGTAGCACCGGAAGGAAATCGCGCGGGACCTTTTCGACGGAACGGTCTCAAGGGACATCCTGAAAACGGATCGGCGTCATCACAGAAAATGAGGTTGCATATGCTGGAATTGAAGGACCTGTATTTCACCGTAACCGAAACGGACGAGACGAACGGCGGCCGCAAGCGGAACATCATCGACGGACTCAGTTTCAGGTTCGAGCCGGGGAAGTTCTACGCGGTCACCGGACCCAATGGGAGCGGAAAGACCACCTTGGCGAAACTGATCATGGGCATCAATCCCGTCAGCGGCGGCAAGATCCTGTTCGAGGGGAACGACATCACGGGGCTGTCGATTACCGAAAGGGCCAGGGCGGGCATCGCATACAGCTTTCAGCATCCCGCACGCTTCAAGGGGGTCAGCTTCAGGGATCTCCTGTCCATGGCGACAGGAATGGAGGAGGAGGCGAAACTCCTCGAACTCCTCCGACGGGTTGGAATCTGCTCCCTCTCCTTTCTCGACAAGGCGGTCGACTCAAAGCTTTCCGGAGGAGAGATCAAGAAGATCGAACTGGCCACCACCATTGCCCGAAATCCGAAACTCGCGATCTACGACGAGCCGGATACGGGGATCGATCTCTGGACGATAGGGCCGATGGTCAGCCTCCTCAAGCGGGAGCAGGCCGAACACCACACGACGACGATCGTGGTCAGCCACAACCGGGCCTTTCTCAAGGCGGCGGACATTGTCCTGATGGTGAGCCAGGGCCGTTTCGCCTATGTGGGCAATCTCGAGGGCGCCCTTCCGATGCTGAACGATTTGAGCATCTGCAATTTCAGACCATGCGTCAAAGGAGAAGAAGATGCTGAATGCTTTAGATAAAGACCTGTTGAAGGCGGTGGCCGATCTGGAGGATCTTCCCAAGGGCGCATACAATATCCGGAAAAACGGCAAGCTCCTTTCACGCGCGACATCCGCAAACATCAACATCGAAAGCAACGCCGAAGGAACGGGGATCGTCGTGACGATCGCACCGGGAACGGTCAACGAGTCGGTTCATATTCCGGTGATCCTGAGCCAGGCCGGTCTGTACGATGTCGTGTACAATTCCTTCATCATCGGCGATGCCGCTGACGTGACGATCGTTGCCGGCTGCGGAATTCACTGCGGGGGCTCGGCGCCCGAGGGACACGCGGGAATCCATGAATTCCGCGTGGGGAAGGGGGCCCGTGTGAAATATGTCGAAAAACATTATGCGACGGGCCCCGGTTCCGGAAAAAGGACGTTGAACCCGACAACCAAGGTCTACCTGGCGGAAAACGCGCAGGCGGAAATGGAATTGACCCAGATCGGCGGGGTGGACGACGCCAACAGGCTCAACGAGGGAACACTGGGAGCGGGAAGCGTGCTCATCATCTCGGAGCGCGTATTGACCGAAGGCGATCAGAAGGCGGTTTCTCGAAACGAGATCATCCTTGCGGGGGACAACAGCCGCTCCAACATGGTATCGCGATCGGTCATCAAGGGGAATTCCCGGCAGAACTTCTACGCCACGATGGTGGCCCGCGCCAAATGTTTCGGACATATCGAATGCGATGCGATCATCATGGACAGAGGCGCAAACGAGACGATCCCCGCATTGAAAGCCGAACACCCGGACGCCGAACTCAGCCACGAAGCATCGATCGGAAAGATCGCCGGCGATCAGGTGATGAAATTGATGAGCCTCGGTCTGGCATACGAAGAGGCGGTCAACCGGATCATTCAGGGATTCCTGAAATAGCCCGCCTCGGAAACGCCCGCGCAGTGACGCCCCCGGTCCGGGGGCGTTTTTTTCGCCGCCGGTTGATAAATGATTGTTTTTTTAGTATGACCTCGCCGATGCAATCCCGAGGTTTTTGAAATGGCATTCCTGAACGTTGCAAAAGTCCTGCATGACGGTCCCCGGAAAGGCGAGAGTCGTTGTGCTCCGGTTCTTCTCCGGGAACGATCCGGACGGATGATGCCTTTCCCGGCCTTGTGGGTGATCCTCGCCATCGTGACCGTCTCCGGCTGCATGAAGGCGGCGACGCAGGAGAGCCACGCGCCTTCGGCCGTATCTGCGCCGCCGGCGGTCCGGCTTGAAGGGGTTCATGATGCGGAAATTCCCGAAATGTACATCAAGCGCCTTCGCGGCGCCGTCTCGCCGACCGACGAGACCGTTCCCTTGACCTTCATGGCGGTGGCCGACCACTTTGCGGCAAAAGGGGAAGTTGAAAAGGCGCTCCATTTTCTGGACAGGGCTGCAGGGGTATTTGTCGAGATGCGCAGCCAGTCGGGTGAGGCCACGGCCTGGTGCCGGAAGTTCATCCTCATGCTGGATTGGGGATGGGATCACCAGGCTCAGGATCTCCTTCGTGAGGTCCAGGGCAAATGGACGGCACCGCCGCTTCGGGCCTTCGCCGGTTACGCCGCAGGCCACCGCGCCCTGCTCCAGGGCGATCTGCCGCGCGCCCTTTCACATCTTTCACGTTCCCTCGAGGACAACGGCGGTTCTCCGCAGGATCCTTACCTCCTCATGGTCCGCAGGGATGCGGAACGGGACATCGGCATCAGCCTGGTATTGGAGGATTATATGCCCTTGACGCTGGCGATCTACGGCGGGGGTGCAACGGTTCCGCCCATGACGAGCGACGCCGGTGGTCAACACCTCGAAGAAGCGCTGGCCCTCCATCAGGAAATCCGGCAAACACGGCTTGGCGAGCATGGGGACGCAATGCGAAGGGCCGAGGCCGACATCCTCAGCTTCCTGGGTTTGTCGGCCTGGATGCAGGGGGAGCGGGAAGCGGCTCTCCGAAAGTTGGGTGATGCGAGAAACTTGTCGAGGACGGCCGGATACCGGACAGCGGAGTTTCGAAACCTGCTGTTTCTGGGCGAACTCGGTCTTCAGGGAGAATACGGAAACGAGGGCAGGGAGGCAGCCGAACGGCTGCGGGATGAGGCGGACCGGTATCGGGCCGCTTCCTACGGGATATGGGCGAGACACATTCTGGCCCGATACGCCCAAGCTGAAAAGCGGAACCGGGAGGCGATCCGATTCCTCGAGGAGGCCGCGGTCCTGATCGAGGAACGGCGATCCAGATCGGAGGCGGTCATGCTCGACGAGATCTGTGTTCGCCAGCGCCGCGCGACCTACGAATCCCTTGTCCGAATGTTCGCCGCGGAAGGGATGGTTCGGGAATCCCTGATGGCCGCGGAGAAGGCCAAGGCGCTCATGGCCGTGGACCTCCTGGCCGGAGAGCACATCGGTAGAGATCCGGCCGAAAGGGAGGTGCTGACGGAGGAGGTCGAACTCGGTGAGGTCATCAATGGCATTCAGCGCCGGATCCTGCAGGTCGAGGATGGGCCGGCGACGGATGAGCTCCGGGAGCGGCTGATGCTTGTCGAGGATGCGTACCGCGACCTGCGCGGTCGGATCGGGGCGAAGCACGGCGGCCTCCTCCCTTTGGTGGAAATCAGACCTGTCGAGCCGTCGTCCCTTCAGGGGTTCCTGGATGAGAACACCACACTGTTTGATTATTTCGTAACGGCGGAGGACGGTCTGTATGTCTGGGCGATCAACCGGGCGAAGATCCATTTCGAAAAAATCGATCTGACCCGCCAGGAGCTGCGAGGCCTCGTCTTTTCCTTTCTCCAGGCCATAAGGGGCAAGGACAAGAGAAAAATCGAAACCCTGTCCCGAAACGCCTACGACGTGCTGCTCAAACCGGTCATCCCTTTCGTTTCCGGAGACCGGATCGGTTTCGTTCCCGACGACGCGCTCCTTTATCTGCCTTTTGCGGCCACAAATTACAGGGGGCGGTTCCTCGCCGAGGGTTTCCGAATTTTTCATCTGCCGGGCACCGGTCTGCTCGAAGGGGCTGTGAAGAGGGTTTCTGCGGCTCCTCAGGACGTCCTGGCCTTCGGCAAACCGGATCTGGACAACGAGGCGCTCGATCTCGATCACGGGCTGCTGGAGATAGAGCGGATCCGAAAGCGCTTCAGCGGCACGACCGCAGTGGTCGGTGAAGAGGCGACCGAGGCGAATGCGGCGGAACGGGCTGCCGGGTACGATCTTCTCCATTTTGCGGTTCGGGGGCAGTTTGTCCCGGAGGATCCGTTGGACTCGGCTTTGCTGCTGACGCCGGCGAACGGAAGGGACGGCCGACTGACCGCTCGGGAGATTTTTGACCTCCGCTTCGACGCACGGGCCGTCGTCCTGACCGGCTGCGACCCGATGCCGGAGGCGGATCCGGAGGGAAAAGGCTGGATCGCGATGCATCGCGCCCTTTTGCGCACGGGGAGCGCTTCGGTGGTCTCCACCCTGTGGTTCGTCGAGGACAGGGCCGCGGTCCACGGATTGGACATTTTTTACCGTCAGTTGGGGAAGCGGGAACCGGTTGCCGACGCCCTTCAGGCCATGCAGCTTCAAATGATCCGGGAGGGGCAGCCGCCGTACGCATGGGCGGCGTTTGTTCTGACCGGGAAATATTGACGGCGGCATGGCAGGGATCATGCGTGCCCTGTCGGGACGCATCCCGGTCCCGTAAGGAGAGAGAAAGGCGGGGCGTGCGTGGGGAGATCCTGCTCAAACGCAGCCGTAACGTTTTTCCGGCCCTCATTCAACTGACCCGAAGCATGGAGCCCGAAGTCCGCCGGTACGGGCGGACCGATCGGCCCGGAAAGGAGAGTCATGGATATTGAAAATTTGCTTGTCACCGGAGGATGCGGTTTCATCGGCAGTAACTTTATCCGCCATCTGCTGGCGAGGGAGGATTTCAAGGGAAGGATCGTCAATGCGGACAGCCTGACCTATGCGGGAAACCCGGACAACCTCAACGGCGTCGCGGAGGCCTGCCCTGGCCGCTACCTCTTCGAGAAGGCGGACATTTGCGACCTGCCGGCGATGAAGGCGATCTTTGCCAGACATGGGATCGATGCCGTCTGCCATTTTGCCGCCGAGTCCCATGTGGACCGTTCCATTAGAAAACCGGATAGCTTCATTCAGACCAACATCCTGGGAACCTTCAACCTCCTCGAAGCGGCAAGGGCCGCAGGCGACCGCTTCAAGATTTTCCATCATATCAGTACCGATGAGGTGTACGGCAGCCTGGGACCGGAGGGGTATTTCACCGAGGAGACCCCTTATCGCCCGAACAGCCCCTATTCCGCTTCCAAGGCGTCATCCGATCATCTGGTCCGGGCATACCATGAGACCTACGGGCTGCCGACCACAATGTCCAACTGCTCGAACAATTACGGCCCTTATCAGTTTCCCGAAAAGCTGATCCCCCTGGTTGTCCTCAATGCACTGGACGGAAAGTCCCTTCCGGTCTACGGGGACGGGAAAAATGTTCGGGACTGGCTCTATGTAACGGACCACTGCGAGGCGATCCGGACCATCATGGACAGGGGGAGGCGCGGCGAAACCTACAACATCGGCGGCCATGCGGAGATGGAGAACATATCCATCGTGGAGATGATCTGCGATCTCGTGGATGAACTCGTCCCCTCGGGGGCGTCCCGGAGAGGGCTGATCACATTTGTGAAGGATCGTCCAGGACACGACCGGCGCTATGCGATCGACTTTTCGAAGCTGCACGGGGAACTGGGCTGGTCTCCCGCAGAATCCTTTTCATCGGGTCTCCGCAAAACGGTGGCATGGTATATCGAGAATCGGAGCTGGTGCGAACGGATTCGCAGCGGGGCGTATCAGGCATGGATTGCCGAGCAGTACGGGACATAGTCCGCATTGCCCTGCCGTCAAAAGGTGAACAGCTTTTTCTTGAAAAGCCTGAGGCAGGTGTCGACGACTTGCGCGTCGTAGAGGACGCCGCGATGAGTCGAGATTTCATTGAGCGCCTTTTCGATTCCCAAGGACGGCCGGAAGGGGCGGTGAGAGGCCATGGCCTCGACAATGTCCGCCACCGCGAGAATCCGGGCCTCCAGGAGGATATCCTCCCCTTTGATGCCGGTAGGATAGCCGGAGCCGTCCATCCGTTCATGATGCTGCAGGACGATCCGCGCAACGGGGTAGGGGAAGTCGATCGACTTCAAAATTTCGTAACCGACTTCGGGGTGGATCCGGATCAATCCGATTTCGATTTCATTCAGACGGCTGGGTTTGCTGAGGATCTCTGCCGGGACGTGAATTTTACCGACGTCGTGAAGCGTTGCGGACATATGAATGGACTCGACCAGCTCGTCGGACAGCCCCATATCGTTGGCGATGGCGGTGGCCAGGCGCGCCACGCGCTCCTGATGCCCGGATGTAAACGGATCCCGCGATTCGACGATCTTGGAAATGGTCTCGATGGTGCTGTCCATCGCGGTCTTCAGTTTCATATAGCTTTTCTGGAGTTTCGCCTCGGAGAGTTTGAGATCGGTGATGTCCTTGAAGACGCCGACGGCCCCGACCACGCGGCCCTCGGCATCGAAGTTCGGGGCGCTGCTGACGCTGAAGAACCGGTCTGACCCGTTCTTGTGAGGGATGAGGCCGACGCCTCCCCGGATGGTTTGTCTCCCGTTTCTGACTTTCTTGAATGTGTCGATGGTCAGCCTGATGTCCTCTTTCCGGACAAAATCGATGAAGTATTTGCCGAGCGTTTCATCGACGCGGTAACCGAGGATTCTCTCCCAGGCCGGGTTGACATATGTGAAAACTCCCCGGGTGTCGACCGTATAAATGATGTCCGGTGCGGTTTCACTCAGAGAGCGGAATCTTTCCTCGCTTTCCCTGATTTTCCGGTAAGCCATGGCGTTGTTGATGCTGATCGCAATCTGGGGGGCGATTCCCATCAGAAGGCTCATATCGCTTTGGCTCAGGACGCGTTTGGAATAGATGTTGTCGACGACCAGGATGCCCATCGATTCCTCTTTGAAGACGATCGGGACGCAGACGAAGGAGAGCGTTCCCATTTGTTTCGCAAAGGCGGCGCTTCTGGGAGAGTATTCCTTCTCGACCTCCCGGATGTCATTGATCAGGATCGGGATCTGTTTCCGGAACGAAACGACAAACGTTCCCCGGGAGTTTGGATTGTCGAGATGAAACTCGGACTTTTCGATATAGTCCCGCTGCTCCCGGCTGTATCCGTAGCCGATGGTATACTTCAGGCGCGTCCTTTCCGGATCCGCCAGCATGATCATGCCGCGGTCGAAATCAAGCCTTTTTTCCAGGGAATCCACGATATAAACGAGCAACTGGTTGATGTCGAGAATCGATGATGTCGCCTGCCCGATCTCCCGGATGAGAAGCGCATTGTTGTAACTCACGTTGATCTGATCGATCAGACGGTCGGCG